>DXBM01000045.1 GCA_019116525.1 Candidatus Olsenella pullistercoris
CCTCAACAACGACGGTGCCACGATCATCATGGTCACGCACGACTCCTTCGCCGCGAGCTACGCCCGCCGCGCCCTCTTCCTCAAGGACGGGCGCGTCTGGAACGAGATCGTCCGCGGCGACAAGACGCGCAAGGCCTTCTTCGACGAGATCATGGACGTCGTGTCCTTCCTGGGAGGGGAGGGGGCAGATGTACGCTAAGATCGCGCTCGGCAACGTCCGCAAGTCCTTCCGGGACTTCTCGGTCTTCTTCCTGACGCTGGCCTTCGGCGTCTGCGTGTTCTACGCCTTCGGATCGATCACCGACCAGGCGGCCGTCATCCAGATGCGCGAGGACCAGCACCGCATGGTGCAGGCCCTCACGGACATCCTCTCCGGCCTCTCCGTGTTCGTGGTCTTCATCCTCGGTTTTCTCGTCGTCTACGCCAACCGCTTCCTCATCCGGCGGCGCAAGCGAGAGTTTGGCATCTACCTCACGCTCGGCATGGACATCCGGCACGTCTCGTGGATCGTGGTCATCGAGACGCTTGCGGTGGGCGTGGTCGCGCTGGCGGTTGGCCTGCTTCTGGGCATCGGCCTCTCGCAGGTCATGATGTACGTCACGGCCGGGCTCTTCGAGGCCACGATCAAGGGCTTCGTCTTTGCCTTCTCGCCGGGCGCGGCGCTTTCCACGGTGGCGTGCTTCGCGGGCATCTTCCTCGTGACGCTCGTCTTCAACGTGACCACGGTCAGCCGCTACAAGCTCATCGACCTCATCAACGCGGACAAGGTGAGCGAGAAGGTCCGTCTGCGCAGCCTGCCGCTCTCCGTGGTGCTCTTCCTCGCGTCGCTCGTGCTTATCGGCGTGGCGTACAAGACGCTGCTCGAGCACGGCATGATGGAGGAGGGCCCGTACTTTGCCATCGCCACTGGTCTCGTCACGGCGGGCACGCTGCTGTTCTTCTTCTCGATCTCCGGCTTCGCGCTCCGTGCGCTCCAGGCGAGCCCGCGCGCCTACCTCAAGGGCCTCAACATGTTCGTGATGCGCCAGCTCAACAGCCGCATCAACACCGCGTGGCTCTCCATCAGCATGGTGTGCGCGATGCTCTTCCTGGCCATCTGCGGCGTGTGCACGGGCTTCTCGGTTGCCACGGGCATGAACGAGAGCCTCAAGGTCGGCACGCGCTACGACATGTCGCTCGTGAGCTACCCCATGGGCATGGCCTCGGCGCTCGTCTCCGCGGATCCCGAGGAGGGCCCCGCCGCGGCGGACGGCTACGACGCCATCGCCCGCCTGCGCGCGGACATCCCCGACTACGACGAGCTCTTCCGTGGCGCCGTGCAGGTCAACCAGTACACCTACGACGCCGAGGGCAACCTGCTCGTGGACACCACGGTGGAGGAGCTCTTCGCCAATACCGACTTCACGGGCAACGCGACCATGCAGACCATGATGCAGGGCAACACCGACCAGCGCCTCGTCATCGTGCCGGTCTCCGAGTACAACGCCCTGGCTCAGATGGTGGGCGAGAAGAACGTGGAGCTCGCGGACGACGAGTGCCTGCTCTGGAACGACATGTCGTCCCTCGACGAGCTCTGGGAGGCCGTGGTCGCACAGAACCCCGAGGTCGAGGTGCGGGGCCAGACGCTGCGCTTCGCCGCGGAACCGCTCGCGCGCCTGCCCTTCTCGGACTCGAGCGCCGGCGGCACGGTGTCGGGCGCGCTCGTCGTCCCCGACGACCTGGTCCCGGAGGATGCCGGCCCCACCTCGACCGTGGTAAACCTCATGTACAACGGCGAGCGCGCGGAGATCGAGCCGGCTGCCGTTGCCGCGATCGACGAGGCCTATGGTGACATCATGGGCCAGGGCTCCTCGCTCGACGCCTGGCCGGTCTGGATGCGCACAACCGCACAGAGCCTGCTCGATCAGGCGTTCGGGACCACCGTGGTCGTGATGTACCTTGCCATCTACATCGGCGTCATCCTGCTCGTGTGTTGCGCGACGGTGCTCGCCCTCCAGCAGCTCTCCGAGGCGGCGGACAACGTGGGCCGCTACCGCGTGCTCGCCGAGCTCGGCGCCGAGCGGCGCATGATCTCCCGCGCCCTGCTCGCCCAGATTGGCGTGTACTTCCTCTTCCCGCTGGTGGTTGCCGTGGCGCACGCGGCCGTGGCGCTCTCCGTGGTGAACGACATCGTCGCGCTGCTCACGGGGTACCAGATCGGAACGGCGCTCGTGGGCACGGTGATCTTTGTGGTGGCGCTCTACGGAGGGTACTTCCTCGTGACCTACCTCACGTCGCGCTCGATGATCTCCCGCGCGTAGCGTGACGGGAGGACGGAGGCGCCGTCACCGCTCCGTCCTCCCGTCAGACGCCTTCCGCCGCTGGTCGAATGCATTTCTTATGGCTCCCTGAAGAGCGGCTATCATTGACGGATAGAGAGGGCACGTGCCCGCCCCTGCCAACAGGAGGAAGCTATGGGACTCATTGACAAGCTCAAGAGCAAGTTCACCTCTGCCGACGGCGTCTACACCCCGCCCGAGGCGTCGTTCGCCACCCGTCCGGACACCGTGTACGCTCCCGTCTCGGGCGTGATCATCCCGCTCGAGGAGGTCAACGACGAGGTCATCTCCGCCGGTCTTATCGGCAACGGCTACGGCATCCTGCCAACCGGCCCGAGCGTGCTCTACTCTCCGGTCAACGGCCGCATTGCCGCCACCACGGTGACCAACCACTCGATCGGCATCACCACGCACGAGGGCATCGAGGTTCTCATTCACATCGGCATCGGCACCGTCAACATGAACGGCAAGGGCTTCAAGCGCTTCGTCGAGGTCAACGACGAGGTCCGCGCCGGCCAGGTGCTCATGACCTTCGATCCCGAGGCCATCAAGGTGGCAGGCTATGACGACGTCGTCGCCTGCGTCGTCTCCAACCCCGACTCCTTCAGGAAGGTCCGCCACGTGGGCGCCTCCGGCACCCTGATCGGCGAGCGCCCGCTCGTCAAGATTGGCGACCCGCTGCTCGTGGTCAAGAAGTAGGCGCTCCGCGCGAGCGCGTTTTGTGACGGGGGACGGGGGCGCTGACGAGCCTTCGCCCCCCGTTACATGAATCGGGGCCGGATCCCAGGTGGGAGCCGGCCCCTCTGCACGTGCGCGGGATGCGCGGACTAGGCGTCCTTCTCGCCGGAGAGGGACGCGTAGAACGTGGCGTGGTCGAAGACGTCCTTGATGGTCTTTCCGCCAACGAAGGGGAGCGCGAGGAACTCGTCAACGGTGGGAACGAGCTCGGAGCAGTCGACGAAGTGGTTCTTCTCGTTGCGACGGCTCGTGTCCTGGGCGCGCCAGGACTCGTAGTTGCAGTCGGTGAGGTAGTACACGGACGAGCCGAACTTCATGTACACGGAGTGGTTGCAGTGCAGGTACTCAACCAGTCCCTCGTAGTCGATGTCGAGTGCCTCGGCTGCCTTCTTTCCCATGGTGGCTCCTTTCGCCGGCCTACCAAACGGACGTTACGAGAACTATAACCCGCCCGACGCTTCGTTATGCGGATGTTCGCGAAATGTTAGGCGGGCGGTCAGAGGTTCACGCCGAGAAGAACGCGCCCCAGCTCGTCGGGCGTGTCCACAATCGTCTTGGCGCCGAGCTCCTCGAGCTGCTCGCGGCTGCGGAACCCCCATGAGCAGATGACGCAGGGGCAGCCGACGGCCTCGGCCGTCTCGAGGTCGACCTCGGAGTCGCCGATGTAGACGAGGCCCTCTCGTGTTGCGCCGAGCCGCTCGAGCGCCGCCTCGACCATGTCGGGCGCGGGCTTCTTGCGGATGCCGCGCTCCTCGCACTCTCCGAGGACGGCGTCAAAGGCCCCGGGGAACTGGCGCGCGATGAGCTCCTGGACCGCGAAGTCCCCCTTGTTTGAGACCACGGCGAGGCGCATGCCCTCCGCGCGCAGGCGCTCGAGCAGCTCAGGGATGCCGTCGTAGGGCCCGGTGTGGTCCTCGCAGTGCGCGGCGTAGTGCTCCTTGAAGGCGCTGGCGACCGCCTCCTCGAGCTCGGCGGGAGAGCCCTCGGGCACCGAGAGGTGCACGAGCACCCGCATGCCGTTGCCGAGGTAGCTGCGGATCTCGTCTCTGGAGCGCGGCGGGCAGTCGTTTGCCCTGAGCGCGTGGTCCATGGATATGCAGAGGTCGTCGAGGGTGTTGAGCAGGGTTCCGTCAAGGTCGAAGACGGCGGTCTGGCAGGCGGGCATGTTCGCTCCTTTGGTCGGTCGGGGCTAGGGTAGCACGAGCCGGCCCGCGGGCGCAGCGCCGTGCGGGCCCTCTCTTAGTGCCCGCGCCTCCCGCGGGCGCCCGACGCTCCTGGCTCTTCGTCGGCCGCCTCGGGTCGGTTGTACGAGAGGGCGAGCTTGCTCGGAGGGAGCTCGC
The DNA here is from genome assembly GCA_019116525.1 of Candidatus Olsenella pullistercoris. Taxonomy (GTDB): domain Bacteria; phylum Actinomycetota; class Coriobacteriia; order Coriobacteriales; family Atopobiaceae; genus Thermophilibacter; species Thermophilibacter pullistercoris. Next base: position 4,397 of record DXBM01000045.1, read on the forward strand.
CGAGCTCGGAGAAGAGCTCGGCCAGGGGCACGTCGAGGCCGTCGGCTATCTTGACGAGCATGTCCAGGGTGAAGTTGTGCTTGCCGTTGATGAGCTGGTTCAGGTGCGACCGGTCAACGGAGATCATCGCCGCAAACCCTGACTGGCTGATGCCCCTCTCCGAGCACAGCCTGTCGACGGTCCTGCCGACCGCCCTCCGAACGTATGTGCAGGGCGCCGTGTTCTCCATGTACTGATGCTATGCGCGGAGTCGATATGACCTGTTGGACAGAGCAATCAAAAATGCCACCGGGGTCCAATTTTTTTCAGCCGCCTGATTTGTCGCGTCCGCCGAGACGGCCGGTTGTGAGCAACAGATTTGATGGAAGCGCCGCTGTGGGGCCCGTCGTGAGCCCTGCCGAGAAGAGAAACCAGCGGAAACGCTGCCCGTCGCCTCACGAGGCGTGTCCCCTGGATAAGAAATGTTGCTCACAACCGCCATGTGCCCCCTCGTTTCGGTACCCCTCGCCGCGCACAGGGGGTCGGCGGTGCAAAACCGCCTCTTGCGTGCCGCGCCCGGCGCCGTCGAGCGGTCCCGGCCTTGGCCCCTAGCGCGCCTCGGGACGACCCTCGCCTTTGCGGGGGACCCTCAGGTTGCGAGGCGCGTCGTACTCGATCCCTGCAAACAGCCCCGTTATCGGGACCTCCAGGGCGTCGGCGATCTTGACGAGCTTGTCAAGGGAGGGGTTCGCCTTGCCCGCCACGAGCTCGTTGAGGTAGGAGCGGTTCATGCCGACCATCTGGGCCAGCGTCTTCTGGGTGAGCCTGCTGCTCTCGCAGAGGGACGCGATGTTCGCGCCCACCACCGTTCTGACGTATGTGCACGGCTCTCCGGTATCCATGCAGCCCATGCTATTGGGCGCCCGAGCGGGCGAGTTGGATATAACCGTCTCCGACCAGCTGCGCCTCCGCCTCGGCGCGATTATTGTGTTCCGGTTACGCCTGCGCGCCGCGCCTCCCACCCGTAGTACAATCGGCCCCGCCGCAGCGCCCGCCGTCTACGCGCGCCGCGGCCATCCGGCAGGCGCCGCCCGTACGGCACGGGGCGGCAGGACGAGAAAGGCACCTATGGACATTCACTCCATGCACACCCACACCTGCGGCGAGCTGCGCCGCGAGCAGATCGGCGAGAAGGTCACGCTGACCGGCTGGGTCTGGCACCGTCGCGACCACGGCGGCCTCATCTTCGTTGACCTGCGCGACCGCGACGGCGTGACGCAGATCTCCTTTGACCCGGAGCACTCCGGCGGCGAGGCCTTCCACGCGGCCGAGACCATCCGCTCCGAGTGGCCGATCAAGGTCACGGGCGTCGTGCGCGAGCGCCCCGAGGGCATGGGCAACCCCAAGCTCGCGACCGGCGAGATCGAGGTCCTTATCGACGCCATCGAGGTCCTGAACTCCTCGAAGACGCCGCCCTTCCAGATCGAGGACCACGTCGACACCTCCGAGGACGTCCGTCTCCGCTACCGCTATCTGGACCTGCGCCGTCCGCGCATGGCCGCCAATCTCAAGATGCGCTCCGACTTCACCTTCGCCCTGCGCGAGGCGCTCCACGGCCGCGACTTCATGGAGGTCGAGACGCCCGCCCTCTTCAAGTCCACGCCTGAGGGCGCGCGCGACTTCCTCGTGCCCTCGCGCACCCAGCCCGGCCACGTCTACGCGCTCCCGCAGTCCCCGCAGCTCCTGAAGCAGCTCCTCATGGTCGGTGGCGTCGAGCGCTACTACCAGGTCGCCAAGTGCTTCCGCGACGAGGACCTGCGCGCTGATCGCCAGCCCGAGTTCACGCAGGTGGACATCGAGATGAGCTTTGTCGAGCAGGACGACGTCATGGGCGAGCTCGAGGACGTGCTCTCCGAGGCCTTCGCCAAGATGGGCGTCGAGATGCCCACACCCCTGCGCCGCCTGGACTACTGGGACGCGATGGACACCTACGGCTCCGACAAGCCCGACACGCGCCTCGGCATGGAGCTCCACGACGTGACGAGCATCTTCTCCGAGTCCAAGTTCAAGCTCTTCGCGAGCGCGGCGGCGACCGAGGGCCAGCACGTTAAGGCCATCAACGCCAAGGGCGCCGGCGCCTGGCCGCGCGCGCAGATCGACAAGCTCGCGGGCGTCGCCGCCGAGTTCGGCGCCAAGGGCCTCGCGTGGATCGCCTTCCGCGAGGACGGCTCCGTGAACAGCCCGATCGTCAAGTTCTTCTCGGATGAGGAGATGGCGGCGCTGCGCGAGGAGATGGGCGTGGAGCTCGGCGACCTCGTCATGTTCGCCGTCGCCGACCGCAAGACCTCCGACGAGATCCTTGGCGGCATGCGCCTGCACATGGCGAATGCCCTGAACGTCTCGCGCGAGGGCCACGACTTCCTCTGGGTGGTCAACTTCCCGCTCTTCCACTGGGACGAGGAGGCCGGCCGCTACGAGGCCGAGCACCAGCCCTTCACCCTGCCCGCCGAGCTCGACGTCGAGAAGATCAAGGCAGACCCGCTCGCCGTGGGCTCGGCCACCTACGACTTCGTCATGGACGGCTGTGAGGCGGGCGGCGGCGGCATGCGCATCCACAACTCCCAGATGCAGCTCGACATGCTCGAGCTCATGGGGTTCTCGGTCGAGCGCGCCCGCGAGCAGTTTGGCTTCCTCATGGACGCCCTCGAGTTCGGCGCTCCGCCGATGGGCGGCTTTGCGCTCGGTCTCGACCGCGTGTGCATGCTGCTGGCGGGGGAGGAGTCCATCCGCGACGTCATGGCGTTCCCCAAGACCTCCAGCGGCTCCGACCTCATGTCCGACGCGCCCGGCGAGGTCTCGGGCAAGCAGCTCAAGGAGGTCGGCCTGCGCCTCCTGTAAAAAGGGGACGTGCTTTTTCTCTCAGAGAAAAAGGGACAGGTCTCAACTGAGCTTTCGGCCCGTCTCCGCTGCGTGCGGAGGCGGGCCCTTCTCGTTATGCGGTGCGGTTCTGAACGGTTATGTACACCGCCCCGTGGCGCGCTGTGAGGAAGCCCCCGGATAATCGCAGCTCATGGGCTTGTCCAGAAAGCCTCACTTTGACAGGGGTGTACATAACCGAAAAAACGGCGCCCGCCGAGAGTGGCGGGCGCCGCAAAGACGGGGCATGTGTCGAGAAAGACTACTTCTCGGAGCCGTAGAACCCCTTGAAGCCCCTGAAGATGACCGCGGCGAGCGCAGCGCCGACGAGCGGGGCGAAGATGAAGACCCACACCTGCTCGAGCGCGAGCGTGCTGCCCTGCGTGGCCATCGCGAGGGCGGGGCCAAAGCTGCGGGCGGGGTTGACGGAGGTGCCCGTCAGGGGAATGCCCATGATGTGCACGAAGGTGAGCGTGAGGCCGATGACGATGCCGGCGAAGCGGCTGGTCCCGCCGTCTGCGGTCACGCCCAGGATCGTGAGGACGAAGGCGCAGGTGAGAATGACCTCGACGACGAAGGAGCCAACCATGGAGAGGCCCGTCGTCGAGGCGTCGCCAAAGCCGTTGCAGCCTAGGCCGGTCGCGGCCACGCCGCCGAGCGCGTCGCACTGGATCACGACGAACAGCAGCACGAACGCCGCGGCGATGGCGCCGACGAACTGGGCGACCCAGTAGCCGCAGAGGTCCCTGAGGGAGATGCGGCCGTCAACGTAGCAGCCGAACGTGACCGCCGGGTTGATGTGGCAGCCTGAGACGTTGCCGATGACGAACGCCATGCAAACGATGGAGAGGCCAAACGCGAGCGCGATGCCAACGGTGCCGAGCGTGGCGCCGGCGATGGCGGCGCTGCCGCAGCCAAAGAGCGTGAGGGTGAACGTGCCGAGCGCCTCGGCGGCGTACTTCTTGGTGGAATCCAAACTGTCCTCCTTCGTTGGGCGCCCCGGGCGCCTTTGCCTGGCCGCCCGCTTGGGCGGCAAAACCACGCCATTTTGTCGAAGGCGCCCGCGCCGCTCAAGGACGACGGCTCCCTCTCACCCGTTGGTTGAGGTGCGGCGCACAGGCGCCTCGCAAAGGCCCTGAGCTGCGATAATTGCACGTCGCACAAACAGTCTCGGCGTTTCGAGAAGGAGCATGAGTTGAACCTAACGAGAAGGTCCTTTACTGGGCTGGCGCTCTCAGTGGCCGCCGGGTGCGCGGGAGCGCTCCTGTCGGGCTGCGAGGGTGCCACGGGCGGGGGCACGCTGCGCGCCGGCGTGAGGTCGGACGTCACGGGCTTCGGCTACCTCAACGAGAGGACGGGCAACTACTACGGGCTCGAGATCGACCTCGTGGTCGAGCTGGCCGAGCGCCTGGGCCGCACGAGCGTCGAGTTTGTCACCGTGACGCCCGACGACCGCAAGGAGATGCTCCTGGGCGGCGAGATCGACCTCATCTGCGCCTGCTACTCGATCGCCGACTCGCGCCTCGAGAACTTCGACTTCTCGCCGGCCTACTACGAGGACGAGGTCGTCGCCGTCGTGCAGAACTCCTCGATGATCGAGTCGCTCGACGACATGCGCGGCCTCACCTTCGGCACCATGTCGGGCGCCAACGCCGCCCCGCTGCTCTCCGTCAAGCTCTACGAGGAGGGGTTCTCCGACGGTGAGGTCCGCTCGGCCAACGAGGACAACTCCGACGTTCGCTTTGACACCTGGCACCTCCTTCAGTTCCCCAGCTACCAGGAGCTCTCTGACGCCCTGGAGACCGGCGAGGTGGACGCGATGGTCCTCGACGGCGCCATCGCCCGCACCTACATGGACGACAAGCGCAGCGTGCTCGACGGCTTTGTCGTGGCGGAGCAGTCCTACGGCATTGCCACCCAGAAGGACTCCGAGCTCTCCGCGCCGGTCGCCGAGGCCGTCCAGGCGATGCTGGACGACGGCACCGTGGCGGCGCTCCAGGACAAGTGGGACTAGGGAGGGCACGCACATGAAGATGTCACGCGGCCTCAGGGCCAAGATTGCCGCCATCGTCGCCGCCGCCCTCGCGAGCGTCGTCGTCATGGGGGCGCTGCTGTTCGGCATGCAGGGCGAGCTCACGCGCGCCAGCTACGACTCGGAGATGGAGGCGGAGGCCGAGCAGCTCCAGGCCCTGCTCGCCGACGCAGAGGAGGAGAACGCGCAGAACAAGGAGACCTTCGACGCCGTCTACCAGTCCAAGGCGCAGAGCGTCTCCTTCATGGCGGCGAACGAAGCGGGCTTCGAGGCCACCGACGCCAAGATGCGCGAGTACCAGGAACTCCTGGGCGTTGACAACGTGCTCGTGGTGAGGGAGGACGGCACCGTGGTGGCCAAGGCCGCCGACACCCGCGCCGACTTTGGCTCCTCGCGCTTCAACTACCTGCGCGAGTCGCTCGTCACCGGCGAGCCCTCCCGCGCCGTCGAGGTCGAGCTGCCCGACGAGGACTGGCTCACGCGCTACTACGCGGCACGCATCGACGACGAGACGATGGTCGTCATCGAGCAGAGCCCTGCCGAGCTGCGAGAGCTCGTGGAGTCCACCGGGTCTGTCGCCAGCGTCCTGTCCGGCGTGCGAATCGGCCAGGACGGCTACGTGTTCGCCCTCTCCGCGCAGACCTACGTGATCGAGTACCACCCCGACGAGGCCCTCGTGGGCGCTGACGCCCTCGACGCCGGCATCGACGTCACGGGCCTCGAGGACGGCCACGTGGGATGGATGACGCTCGACGGCGAGCGCATCTACGCCCGCGTCTGCCTCATCGGGGACACCTACTACGTTGAGGCGGTCCCTGCCGCCGACATGAACGCCACGGGCGACGTCACCGTGGGGGTCATCCTGTTCGCGTTCGCGGTTGTGGTGGCCTCGGTCGCGCTCTATGGCATCTTCGTGCTGCGTGACGACGAGCGCCGCGGCAGCCAGGGCGAGGACGGCCGGGATGACGCCGAGCGCGTCGGCGGCCTGAGCCTGAACCGCCGCATCGCTCCCCGCGCCGCGGTGCTCTGCGTGGTGGGCTTTGCCGCCGTGGTTGTTGTGTCCCTCTACATGCAGACGCTCTTCGCCCTCTCCTCGCAGTCCCTCGTGCTCGGCGAGAGCGTTGACCAGGCGGCGTCCACGATCGAGCGCAGCCAGGACCGGGCGGCCGAGCTCGAGGAGCAGTACAACGAGCGCTACCTCTCCAAGGCGGAGGTCGCTGCCTACATCCTCGACCAGAACCCCGACCTTGCCACGCGCGAGAAGCTCCAGGAGCTCGCCGACGTCCTCGAGGTCCAGTACCTCTTCACGTTCGACCTGAGCGGCGACATGACGGCGACGAACTCCAGCTTCACGAACTTCTCGCTGTCAGAGGACCCGGAGGACCAGTCCTACGAGTTCCGCAAGCTCCTCCAGGGCGTGGACCACGTGGTGCAGCCCGCGGGCCCCGACGAGGTGTCCGGCGAGCTTCGCCAGTACATCGGCGTGACCACGCATGACGAGGCGGGCATGGTGAACGGCTTCGTGCAGCTCGGCATTCGCCCGACGCGCCTCGGCGACCTGCTGGAGAGCGTGCAGATCGAGAGCGTGCTCGACGGCATCCACGTGGGCGCGAACGGATTTGCCTTCGCGGTGAGCAAGGCGGACGGGACCTTTGCCTACTACCCCAACGAGAACATGCTCGGCAGGTCGGCCGTTGACTGCGGCATGACCGAGGCCCAGCTCAAGGACGGCTACAGCGACTACGTGACCATCAACGGGGAGAGCCTCTACGCTGCCTCCGCCGAGACCTCGGACTACTACGTCTTTGCCGTGACGCCCGACGGCGCGCTCATGGGTGAGCGCGGCCCGCTCACCGCGGCGACCGGGGGCGTTGCCCTCGCCTGCCTGGGGGTCATCTTCTGCCTCATTGCCATCGAGCCCGCGCCTGGCCCTGCGGCCAAGGTCGCCGCGGCGGGCGGCGACGCCGAGCGGGGGGCCGAGGAGGGCTCCCAGCGCATGGTCAGCGTCACCGTGGGCGGGCGCTCCATGAAGACCGTGGCCGCCGCGAGCCGCTGGTTCCGTCGCTCGTTCAACTGGAACGAGCTGTCGCCGGAGCAAAAGCTCGCCCGCGTCCTGCGCTGGTTCATGACGGTGGCCGTCATCGTGGTGTGCGTGGCCGTGGTCTTCAAGGACCAGATCTTCGACCGCGGCTCCATCTTCGCCTACATCCTCGGAGGCGGCTGGGAGCGGGGCCTCAACATCTTCGCTGTCACGGCGTCCATCATGGTCGCGTGCGTGGTGGCAACGGCGTCCGAGGTCCTGCAGAAGCTCCTGCAGCTCGTCTCGCGCGTGGTGGAGGCCCGCGGCGTGACCATGTGCCGCCTCGCCGCGAGCGTCGTCAAGTACGTCACCATCGTGGGCATGCTCTACTGGTGCCTGGCCATGCTGGGCGTCGACACCGCTACGCTGCTCGCCTCCGCCGGCCTCCTGACGCTGGCCATCTCCCTCGGCGCCAAGGACCTCGTGACCGACATCATCGCCGGGCTCTTCATCATCTTCGAGGGCGAGTTCCGCGTCGGCGACATCATCCAGGTCGGCGGCAGCAAGGGCACCGTCATGGAGATCGGCGTGCGCACGACCAAGATCAACGACGGCGCCGGCAACATCCTCGTGATGCGCAACTCGAGCATCTCCAACGTGGTCAACATGACCAAGGAGACGTCGTTCGCCTCCGTGGAGGTGGGCATCGAGTACGGCGAGAGCCTCGAGCGCGTGGAGAACATCCTCGCCAAGGAGCTCCCCAACATCAAGAGGCGCCTCCCCGCCATCATCGACGGCCCGTTCTACAAGGGCGTCACGATGCTCGCGGACAACTCGGTCAACATCAAGATCGTCGCCGAGTGCTCCGAGCGCGACCGCTCCGGCCTCACCAACGACCTGAACCGAGAGATGAAGCTCCTCTTCGACAAGTACGACATCTCGATTCCGTTCCCGCAGGTCGTGGTCAACAAGCCCGTCACGTTCAAGAAGGCCACCGCCGCTGAGCGCGTGGCGGCCGACAAGTTCAACGCGGAGCAGAAGGAGGCCATCAAGAACCTGACGGACGAGGACGAGGACTTCGACGAGTTCAACGACTCCGAGCGTCGCTAGCGTCCGTCCTGCGTCTCAGAGCGAGCCTGCCCCACGCACGGGGCGGGCCCGCTCGCTTGTTGGGGCCCTTCTCCCGCGCCCGGCGCGCCTCATGCCGCGACTGCGCTATAAAGGTAGTGGACAGCTGAGGGGAGAGACGGTGGACGGCGTTCGGCTCATAGCGCGCTACCTGGGACCGTACCGGCGGGACTTCCTGCTCGCCGTGGCGTGCGTGGCCGCCGAGACCGCCCTCGAGCTCTTCATCCCGATGCTCATGGCACAAGTCGTCGACGTGGGCATCATGGCCGGCGACCTCAGCGTGGTGCTTGCCAACGGCGCCCTCATGCTCGTCTGCGCCGGCCTCGCGCTCGCCCTCGGCCTGGGCTACGCGCGCTGCTCGGCCCGGGCCTCCATGGGCCTGGGCGCGCGCCTGCGCGAGGCGGAGTACGCGCACCTGCAGTCCTTCTCGTTTGCAAACCTCGACGCCTTTGAGACCTCCTCGCTCGTGACGCGCCTCACGACCGATGTCACCGTGGTCCAGAACGCGCTCGTCATGGGCACGCGCCCGCTCGTGCGCGGCCCCTCGGCGCTCGTTGCCGGGATGGTCTACGCCTTTGTCATGTCGCCGGAGCTGGCGGTGGTCTTCTGCGTGGTCGTGCCGGCCCTCGCCTGCGCCATGGGATGCGTGGTCGCGCGCGTCGCCCCCCGCTACCGCGTGCTCCAGCGCGCGATGGACCAGCTCAACGACGCCCTCCAGGAGGACCTCGCCGGCATTCGCGCGATCAAGGCCTACGTGCGCGAGGGCCATGCGGCCGAGCGCTTTGACGCCGTGAACGAGCACCTTGCCGACATCTCCACGCGCACCTTCCGGACCGCGGTGCTCAACGTCCCCATCCTGCAGGGGGCGATGTACGCCACCAGCGTGGCCATCCTTCTCTTTGGCGGTCAGATGATCCTTGCGGGCACGCTCACGGTGGGTGCCTTCACCGGCTTCATGAGTTACGTCCTGCAGATCGTGAACTCGCTCATGATGATCTCCAACGTCTTTCTCATGCTCGCGCGCGCCGTCACGAGCGTGGAGCGCGTGCGCGAGGTGCTCAATGCGGTGCCCACGGTGCGCTCCCCGGAAGACGGCCTCACTGAGGTCCCGGACGGCTCGGTCCGCTTTGACCACGTCTTCTTCAAGTACGCGCCCGACGCCGAGAAGAACGTCCTCGAGGACGTCTGCCTCCAGATTGAGGCGGGCTCGACCGTGGGCGTGCTCGGCGGCACGGGCTCGGGCAAGACCACGCTCGTGCAGCTCCTCGCGCGCCTCTACGACGTGAGCGCGGGGTCGGTCTGCGTGGGCGGCAACGACGTGCGCGCCTATGACCTCGCCGCCCTGCGCGACGCCGTTGCCGTGGTGCTGCAGAAGAACGTGCTCTTCTCGGGCACCGTCCGCGAGAACCTCGCGTGGGGCAGCGCCGAGGCCACCGACGAGCAGATGCTCGACGCCTGCCGCCTCGCGCGGGCGGACGAGTTCCTGGAGCGCATCGGCGGGCTCGACGGCGACCTCGGTCAGGGCGGCGCTGGCGTCTCCGGCGGTCAGCGCCAGCGGCTCTGCATCGCGCGGGCCCTGCTCAAGCGCCCGCGCGTCCTCATCCTTGACGACTCGACGAGCGCCGTTGACATGGCGACCGACGCCGCGATCAGGGAGAACCTCGCGCGCCTCGCCGGCGTGACCAAGATCGTGATCGCGCAGCGCGTGGCCTCGGTCATGGACGCCGACAAGATCGTGGTGCTCGACGACGGGCGCGTCCACGCGTGCGGGACGCATGGGGAGCTCCTAGCGACGGACCCCATCTACCAGGAGATCTACGCGTCACAGGTAGGCTCCGGGATCAGCGGGGAGGTGTCGTAGGTGCCCGCTCGCGGAAACGCGGCCCCCTCGCGGCCGCACGACCTTCTCGCCACGCTGAGGCGGCTTCTGGCCTACATGAGCCACGCCCGCTGGCTCATGCTCGCCGTGGCCGTGCTCGTGACGGTCGCGGGGCTCGCGAGCCTGCTCGGCACCTACATGATCAAGCCCATCGTGAACGCTGTGGGCGCGGGCGACGCGGGCGCGCTCGTGCGGGGCGTGGCGCTCACTGCCGTCATCTACGCGGTGGGCGTGGCGTCTGCGGCGGGCTACACGCAGACGATGGTGCGCGCGGCCCAGCGCGTGGTCCTCGACATCCGGCGCGACCTCTTCGCCCACATCGAGCGGCTGCCGCTCTCCTTCTTCGACCGCGCCCGCGCGGGCGACGTGATGAGCTACTTCACCAACGACGTGGACACGGTCTCCGAGGCGCTCAACAACAGCTTTGCCAACCTCGTCCAGGCGGCGGTGCAGATCGTGGGCACGCTCGTGCTGCTCCTGGTGCTCGACTGGCGCCTCACGCTCGTGACCGTTGCCTGCGACGCGGCGATCGCGCTCTACGTGCGCTTCTCGGGGAGCCGCAGCGCGAGGTTCTTCTCGCGGCAGCAGGCCGAGCTCGGCGGGCTCGACGGCTACGTGGAGGAGATGATCTCGGGCCAGAAGGTCGTGAAGGTCTTCAACCACGAGGAGGCCAACCTCGAGCGCTTCCGCGACCTCAACGATCGGCTGCGCGCGGCGGGCACCTCCGCCCAGGCCTACGCGTCCACGATGGTGCCCGTCACCGTGTGCGTGGGCTACGTGAACTACGCGATCGTGTGCGTGCTGGGAGCCCTTCTCGCCGTTCAGGGCCTCACGGACGTGGGGTCGCTCGCAAGCTACCTCGTCTTTGTGCGCCAGGCAGCAGCTCCGCTCAACCAGTTCACGCAGCAGGGCAACTTCCTGCTCACGGCGCTCGCGGGGGCCGAGCGGATCTTCTCGGTGATGGGGGAGGAGCCCGAGGTTGACGAGGGCGAGGTGCGCCTTGTGCGCGCCGATGACGTTGAGGCGGCGAGAAGCGCCGCGGGGGCCGCCGGCTGGGCGTGGGTGATCTGCGGGGAGCACGTGCCGCTCCAGGGCGACGTTCGCTTCTATGACGTTGACTTTGGCTACGAGGAGGGGCAGACGGTCCTGGAGGGCCTCTCGCTCTACGCCAAGCCGGGGCAGAAGATCGCCTTCGTGGGGTCCACCGGCGCTGGAAAGACCACCATCACCAACCTCATCAACCGCTTCTACGAGGTGCGCTCCGGCGTGATCACCTACGACGGGATAGACGTGCGCGACATCGAGAAGGCGAGCCTGCGCCGCTCGCTTGGCATCGTGCTGCAGGACACCCACCTCTTTGCCGGCACGATCGCGGACAACATCCGCTTCGGCAAGCTCGACGCCACCGACGACGAGGTGCGCGCGGCGGCGCGCGTGGCCAACGCCGACGGCTTCATCAGCCGCCTGCCGCGCGGCTACGACACGCCCGTGGTGGCGGATGGCGCGAACCTCTCGCAGGGGCAGCGGCAGCTGCTCGCCATCGCCCGGGCCGCGGTGGCCGACCCGCCGGTCCTCATCCTCGACGAGGCGACCTCCTCGATCGACACGCGCACCGAGGCGCTCATCCAGCGCGGCATGGACGCGCTCATGGCGGGCCGCACGGTGTTCGTCATCGCCCACCGGCTGAGCACGGTGCGCAACGCCGACGCGATCATGGTGCTCGAGTGCGGGCGGATCGTGGAGCGCGGCACGCACGAGGAGCTTCTCGCCCAGCGCGGAGAGTACTGGCAGCTCTGGACGGGCGCCAAGGAGCTTGACTAGGCTCACCGGCCTGACAGGTCCCCCCGTCCCCTCTGTCAAGCTTGACAGAGGGGACGGGGGGACCTGTCAGGCACGCGCCTCCGAGCGTGTGGTATCGTCACGGCAACGCACGTCGCGCGAACGAGGAGGGGCCATGGCCGAGAAGAGCGCGGAGCCCACGACGCTGATCGTCTACTGCCACCCGTGGGAGGGGAGCTTCAACCACGCGGTGCTCGAGGCCGTGTGCGCTGGGCTCGCGCGTGCCGGGCGCGCCTTCGAGGTCTGCGACCTCTACGCGGACGGCTTCGAGCCCGCCATGACGCGCGAAGAGCTTGCGCGCTACAGCGAGGGCGTTGCGCTCGACCCGCTCGTGACGCGCTACCAGGAGCAGCTCTCCCGTGCCGACCGCCTGGTGATCGTCTCGCCGGTGTGGTGGAACGACCTGCCCGCCATGGTGCGCGGCTGGCTCGACAAGGTCATGCTGCCGGGGTTCTCCTGGGACGCCACGGGCGCGGGGCTCGCCGGCAAGCTGCAGCACATCGAGCGCGTGGACGTCTACACCACCTCGTCCAACCCCACCGACTACATGCGCGAGCGCCTGGGCAACGGCATCCAGGGCACGGTCATCGACGCGACGTTCTGGCAGCTCGGCTGCGGTGGGGGAGCGTGGCACAACTTCGGCGGCATCGACGCGAGCACGCCCGAGCAGCGCGCGGCGTGGCTCGCCCAGGTCGAGGGGGAGCTGACCGAGGAGCGCTGAGCGGGGCGTGCTTCTCGGCGCTGCCTGTGCCCCCCTCCGAGCCGCTTAGGATTTGCGACTGAATGCAGGATTGTGGCGGCTTGGTGCTTAGGAATGCTCACGTGTTGCGCCTTTGGCGCACGGGCGGGCTGATTGTTTGAGAATGCATGAGACTCGGAGCAGGGGATATACTTTTCGCAATTGCTTGAACGGGGCCGAGGGCGGTTGCTCAGATGCAATTGGGGGAGTTTCCAAAGCACATGGCGCTGCGCGCATGCAATTGGCGCCAATTCTTAACCAGATGGCGAGAAGAGCGGCACGGCGGGCGAGAATAACGTGCGTTCGGGAGCCACTGCGGCCCCGGTCCCGTGCCGCTGCGGCCCTGGAGCCCGCTGCCTAGAGCGCGCGGCTCGCCTTCCGACGGATCGAGAGGTACTCCATCACGAGCAGCGTGAGCAGGATCGCCATGGAGACGAGCGAGCCCACCACCGCGCCGGCGAGCCCGGAGAAGCTCACCAGAAGCATCGCCACCGGCACGGAGAAGGCGAACGCGATGAGGTAGAGCTTGGAGACCTCGCCCTGCGCGCGCAGGACCGTGACGATCTGGTAGAGGAAGTCGATGCAGGCGCAGACGCCGCCGGTCGCCACCATCACGAGGCACAGCCCTCGGAACTGCTCGAAGTCGAGGCCGTACATGAGGCTCATGAGCGGGATGCCGAGCGTGGCCATGAACAGCGCCATCGCACCCGTGACCAGCGCGATCACACCGATCATCGCGAGCACGAGCAGATCGAAGCGCCGGTGCTTCTCGGGGTCGTCCCAGATTCTCGCCAGGCGCACGAGCTGCGGCTTGTAGATGAAGCCCGCGACCATGAGGATCGAGTGGGCGGGGAAGTACATGGCGTTGTAGTAGAGCTGGTTGTCGTAGGAGAGCGCGCCCTCCATCGCGAACTTGGGCACCGAGTCGATGAGGTTGTAGAGGAAGAGCGCCAGGAAGAGCGGGAAGCACTCCACGAAGAGCTCCCGCACGCCGCGCAGCGTGGCGGGCATGCTGCGGTCGGTCTCGAAGAAGGCGAGCGGCGCGGTGAGCAGGAGCAGCGAGGCCACGGCGCCCACGGCCATCGCCCAGCTCGCCACGGGGAGGCTGTGCGTGACGAGCAGCGCCAGCGAGAAGGCAACGAGCGCGAGCACGCAGCGCGCCGCCTGCGAGAGCCCGGCGAGGTAGAGCTTGTCCTTCTGCTGGAGGCGTCCCTCGTAGACGTCGGCGAGGCCGTCCACCGCGCGGAACACCAGCACGCCCATGCAGATGGAGAACATCTCGGCGTCGTAGCCGCGAATCTGGCACCAGAGCCAGCCCACCGCGAGCATGACCGCGCAGGTGGCAAAGCGGTTGATCTGGTAGTCGAGGAAGGAGCGCATCTCGTCGAGGTCGGAGACCTGATAGGTGCGCACGCCGTAGTTGGCGAGGAACAGAAGGAGCGTCCCCACCGTGAACGCCATCGAGAACAGGCCCGCCTGCTCGGCGCCCACGAGCCACGTGGCGACCATCGTGAGCAGCGGGAAGAGGGAGCCCCATGCCGCTTGGCCGAGGGTGTTGCAGACGTAGTCGCGCTTGGTCTGGTGCGCGAGGTACTGCTCGGTCTGCTCTGAGAACTTGCCGCCAAAGACCGCGGAGATGAGGCGGTCCCACCAGTCGTTGACCACGCGGGCGAGAAACGCCTCGCGCCCGCGGTCGCGCTGCCGGCGCACTCGGCGGTGCCGCGTCTCCACGCGCACGCCATAGCGCGGGGTGCGTGCGGGCGCGGCGGGGGCGCCCTCTCCGGCGCTCTGCCGGCGCGCGCCCACGAGGCGCTTGAGCGGGTTCCTGGGCATGTGCGGGCGACTCCTTTCGCTGGCTCTCTCGGCACACGATTGTAGCGGCAGGGCGTGACGGGAATGTTAAGGGCCCGCTTGCTCACGTGGCACCGTCCCTCGCCTCGCGTGAACAACGCGTTTCTCGCCAGGGTCTTTTGTGAGGGGTCTTCCGCATGGGCGCCCGGGCGCGGTATTGTCTTAGGCGGAACCGTACGACCGGCAAAGGAGCAGCGTTGGCCGAGAAGAACGCGCATGCAGCGGGCTCTCCCGATACCATGCCCACCCTCAACGTTCCCGAGAGCATAGCCGAGAACATGGACCTGTTCCTGCGCCTGGTGCGCAAGGTGCTCGACGAGTTTGACCCCGGGCTGCTCGAGACCTTTGACGTCCTGCTCTCCGACGCCTTCCGGGCCAACGCCGACGAGGCGGCCGAGACGCAGGACGAGCTCGCCGCCTTCGCCGAGCTCGAGCGCACGCTCGACGCGCTCGACGAGCGCCGCGCCACGCTCCTCATGCGCGCCTTCGTGGCCTACTTCCACCTCGCCAACATCTGCGAGGAGCGCTACCGCGTGGACTCGCTGCGCGAGCGCGAGGCGGCCGTGGACCCGTCCGCCGAGGCCGACCCGGTGAACGACCTCACCGTGGCCTACCGGCGCCTGGTCGAGGAGTGCGGCCGCGGCCGCGCGATTGCCCTGCTCCAGCGCCTCGAGTTCCGCCCGGTCTTCACCGCGCACCCCACGGAGGCCCGTCGCAAGGCGGTCGAGGGCAAGATCCGCCGCATCTCGGAGCTGCTCGAGGAGCGTCCGCGCCTGGGCGGTGCGGCCCTCGCCGAGAACGAGCGGCGCCTGCTCCAGGAGATCGACGCGCTCCTGCGCACCTCGCCGATCGCGCACAAGAAGCCCACCCCGGTCGAGGAGGCCGACACCATCGTCGACATCTTCGACAACACCCTCTTTGACATGGTGCCCGACGTCTACCGCCGCTTTGACGACTGGGAGCTCGGCGAGCGCGCGGGCACCGTCCCGCCCGTCTGCCCGGCGTTCTTCCACCCCGGCAGCTGGATCGGCTCGGACCGCGACGGCAACCCCAACGTCACCGCGCGCGTGAGCCGGCAGGTGGCCGAGAAGTTCCGCACCCACGTGCTCGGGCGCCTGGCCGACGCCACGCAGGCGTGCGGCCGCAACCTCACGCTCGACGCGATCTCGACGCCCCCCTCGGACCAGCTCGTGAACCTCTGGAGCCACCAGGTCGAGATGAGCGAGGAGCTCACGGCCCGCGCCCTCGGCATCTCTGCGAGCGAGCTTCATCGCGCCGCCATGCTCGTCATCGCCGAGCGCCTGCGCGCCACGATCGGGCGCGTCTCCGACGTCATGTACGCGAGCGCCGAGGACTACATCGCCGACCTGCGCGTCGTGCAGTCGTCGCTCGCGCGCGCCGGAGCGGTCCGCGCGGCGTACGGCCCGGTCCAGCGCCTCATCTGGCAGGCGCAGACCTTTGGCTTCCACCTCGTCGAGATGGAGTTCCGTCAGCACTCGCTCGTGCACGCGCGCGCCCTCGAGGACATCCGCGAGCACGGCCGCTGGGGCGAGCGCGGGGAGCTCGAGCCCATGACGCGCGAGGTGCTCGACACGTTCCGCGCCATCTCGCAGATCCAGCGCCGCAACGGCATCGACGCCGCGCGCCGCTACATCATCTCCTTCACGCGCTCTGCCCAGGACGTGGCCAACGTCTACGAGCTCGCCCACCTTGCCTTCGCGCACGAGGCCGACGTGCCCACGCTGGACGTCATCCCGCTCTTCGAGCAGGCGGACGACCTCGAGCACGCTGTTGACACCCTCTCCGAGGTGATTCGCCTTCCCGAGGTCCAGCGCCGTCTGGCCGAGACGGGCCGTCGCCTCGAGGTCATGCTCGGCTACTCCGACTCCTCCAAGGACGCCGGGCCCACCTCGGCCACGCTCGTGCTGCATGCCACGCAGGGCGCGATCGCGCGCTGGGCAGAGGAGAACGACATCGACCTGGTGCTCATGCACGGTCGCGGTGGCGCCGTCGGCCGCGGCGGCGGGCCCGCCAACCGCGCGGTCCTCTCCCAGCCGGCGGGCTCCGTGAACGGCTGCTTTAAGCTTACCGAGCAGGGCGAGGTCATCTTCGCGCGCTACGGCAACCCCACGCTCGCCCGGCGCCACGTGGAGTCGGTCGCCGGGGCCACGCTCCTCTCGTCCGCGCCCTCGATTGAGCTTCTCAACACCGAGGCGACCGAGCGCTACGACGCGCTCGCCGCCGAGCTGGATATCGCCTCGCGCGAGCGCTACCTCGACCTGCTCCACACTGAGGGCTTCGCCGAGTGGTTCTCGACGGTGACGCCGCTCGCTGAGGTCGGCCTCATGCCGATCGGCTCCCGCCCGGCCAAGCGCGGCCTCGGCGCGAAGTCCCTCGACGACCTGCGCGCCATCCCGTGGATCTTCTCGTGGTCCCAGGCGCGCGTGAACCTGGCTGCCTGGTACGGGCTGGGCTCCGCCTGCGAGCGCATCGGGGACCTCGACCGCCTGCGCGCCGCCTACGCCGAGTGGCCGCTCTTCACGACGTTCATTGACAACGTGGAGATGTCGCTCTCCAAGGTGGACGAGCGCATCGCGCGGCTCTACCTCGCGCTGGGCGACCGCGACGACCTCGCGGGGAAGGTCATCGAGGAGATGGAGCTCACGCGCCGCTGGGTGCTCGCCATCGCTGGCGACGAGTGGCCGCTGCAGCACCGGCGCGTGCTTGGGCCCGTCATTCGCATGCGCCTGCCGTTCGTGAACGTGCTCTCCGTCACGCAGGCCCTCGCGCTGCGCCGCCTGCGCGCGGGCGACCTCACCCCGCAGGAGCACGACAGCCTCACCTATCTCATCCTCTGCACCGTCTCGGGCGTTGCCGCCGGCCTCCAGAACACGGGGTGACGTCGCTGCGCCGACGGGCGGTGAGCGGCGGAGGCCCCGCGAAGCTGCCTCCGCGGCGCCTGCTGGAGATAATCGCACGATGTAAGGGGATACTCGCGCGGGCCCTCTGCAACGCAGGTGGCCCGCGCACTGCCACCGAGCGTGCTTCTCGGGATTGCCCTGACCGTCGTGCTGATTGCTGTGCACGATGTGGTGGGGCGGCTGAGGGCGCACGGCCCTTCCGACCGGTGTCGCGTCGCGGTGGAGAGCGGCGCTCGCGGGGGAGGGGCGCCTGAAAGGGCTTCCTATGGCTGAAATGGGCCGAAGTGTGGGACTGAGTGTTCGATCGGCTTGCCAGGGGGCTTCAGGGGCTTGCGTTTCCCCAGATAATCAGTGCGAAGTGGATGGGGAAGCCTAGTTGTCACGCGCTCGGGCCCGCACTTCGCGCCTTCCGAGCCAGTGCGAGCCAGATTAAGTGCCCCTTGCGGTATTTGCGCCCCGTGGCCATCCAAAGAAGTTTACATTGTGTAACTCAATCGGCGAACGGCGCTTGCGCCCCCTTGAGTAAGCCTTATATTACTTGTGTTGAGTTCGAGGAGGATAACTTCAAGGGAGGCGAGAGATGGCATCTGAGGCCCAGCTGCCGCTCGCGATGGTGGGCCCCAACGAGACGGCCCGCGTCGCTCGGGTGCGCGGCGACGCCGACCTGCGACAGCACCTCGCAGAGCTCGGCTTTGTGGAGGGTTCGTCGGTCAAGGTCGTCTCGAGGGCCGCGGGCGACGTCATCGTGAGCGTCAAGGGCGCCCGCCTGGCACTCAACCGCTCGATGGCGAGCCGCATCACGGTGGTTCTCTAGTTTATTGGCGCCGGCTCGGCCGGCAGGAGAGAAAGGCAATGCATGACAACTCTCAAGGACGTGAGGGTGGGGGAGAGCGCCACCGTGTCCAAGCTCACAGGCTCTGGGGCCCTCAAGCGGCGCATCATGGACATGGGCCTCACCAAGGGCACTCGTGTCTACGTGCGCAAGGTGGCCCCGCTCGGCGACCCCGTGGAGCTCACGGTGCGAGGCTACGAGCTCTCGATCAGGAAGGACGAGGCGGCGAGCGTCGAGGTCAGCGACGTCGCGCAGGGAGAGCGCTAGGCGCCGAGAGAGCGACATGGCAGGCAGCGGCCCGGAGAGGCCGTTTTTCTCGCCCCACAAGTAAGCTTAGGCTAACAAATGGCACCGCGCAAGTAGCAATTGGCTAACTTGAGAAAGGCAAGGTATGGCAGAAACCGTAATCGGTCTCGCAGGAAACCCAAACTGCGGCAAGACCACGCTGTTCAACGAGCTCACGGGCTCCAACGGCTACGTTGGCAACTGGCCCGGCGTCACCGTGGAGAAGAAGCAGGCAACCTGGCGTGCCAACAGGGAGGTCACCTTCGTTGACCTCCCGGGCATCTACTCGCTCTCCCCGTACACGCCCGAGGAGGTCGTCTCGCGCGACTACCTCGTGACCGAGCGGCCTGACGCCGTGATCAACCTCGTTGACGTCACCAACCTCGAGCGCAACCTCTACCTCACCACGCAGCTCCTCGAGACGGGGCGCCCCGTGGTCGTGGGCCTCAACATGTGCGACCTGCTCAAGGAGCGCGGTGACGTCATTGACACGGCGGCCCTCTCCGAGCGCCTGGGCGTGCCTGTGGTCGAGGTGTCGGCGCTGCGCGCGACCAACCTGGACGAGCTGGTCACAAAGGCAGTGGCAGCCGGACAGGCGGGCAAGGCCCAGGCGGGCGCGCGGTGCTTCTCGCCCGAGGTCGAGGAGGCGCTCGGGAAGATCTCCCAGATCGTCTCCGACTCCTGCGACGCCAGCCTCGCGCGCTGGTACTCGGTCAAGGTCTTTGAGCGCGACGCCGATGCCATCAAGGAGCTGAGCCTGAGCTCTGCGCAGCTCAACCAGGCCGAGAAGGTCATCAAGGCCGTCGAGCGCTCCCGTGACGACGACGCCGAGTCCATCATCACCTCGGACCGCTACGACTGGATCTCGGGCGTGATGGACGCCTGCGTGCGCAAGGCGCCCAAGAAGCTCAGCCTCTCCGAGAAGATCGACCGCGTAGTGACCAACCGCGTCCTCGGCCTGCCCATCTTCGTGGCAGTGATGTTCGCCGTGTACTTCGTGGCCGTCTCGACGGTGGGCACTTGGGGGACCGTCTGGGCAAACGATGGCGTGTTCGGTGACGGCTGGCTGTGGAACCCCTCCGACCAGTCCGCCTACGAAACGGCCGTCGAGGAGTACGACGCCGGCTACTACAGCGACAAGATCGACGGCTTCATAGCCGCGGCCGAGGCCGACGGCATGAGCACGGACGGCGTCGCCGACGCGGTGGTCGCGCTCGCCGAGGACCCCTCCGACGCTGACGCGCAGGCCGTCGTGAGCGCCTTTGTCGCCGAGGCGACCGCCGCAGACGTGGTTGCCACCGACGTGCCCATGCACGACGGGGACGGCAACTTCCTCGACGCGAACGAGGAGGTCGTGACCCGCATAGACGCCGAGGGAGAGCCGGTGCTCGCCGACGGCCAAGAGCTCGCGGTCATCGACGCCGTCACGGTGTCGGACTTCGAGGAGGCCGTCGCCGCGCAGGAGGGCGCGCCGTCGCTCGAGGACTACGGCAGCTTCGTGCCGTCCGTGCCCTCGGTGATCGAGGGCTGGCTCGCCGCGGCTGGTGCGTCTGAGTTCGTGACCGCACTCGTGCTCGACGGCATCGTCGCCGGCGTGGGCGCGGTGCTCGGCTTCATCCCGCAGATGCTCGTCCTCTTCGTCATGCTCTGCTTCCTCGAGGACTGCGGGTACATGAGCCGCGTCGCCTTTGTCATGGACCGCGTGTTCCGTCGCTTCGGCCTCTCCGGCAAGTCCTTCATCCCGATGCTCATCTCCTCCGGCTGTGGCGTGCCCGGCGTCATGGCAACCAAGACCATCGAGAACGAGAAGGACCGTCGCATGACGGCCATGCTCACGACGATGATTCCGTGCGGCGCCAAGACCCCGATCATCGCGCTCGTGATGGGCGTGCTCATCGGCGGCTCCGACGCGTGGTGGGTCGCCCCGATGTTCTACTTCCTCGGCCTTGCCGCCATCATCGTCTCGGCCCTCATGCTCAAGAAGACCAAGATGTTCGCCGGCGAGCCCGCCCCGTTCGTGATGGAGCTCCCCAACTATCACTTCCCGACGCTCAAGAGCTGGTGGCTGCACGTCTGGGAGCGCATCTCCGCGTACCTCAAGAAGGCGACGACGATCATCTTCGCTGCGTCCGTGGTCGTGTGGTTCCTGCTCGAGTTCGGCTTTGCCGGATGGGAGGGCGGCAACGGCGCCTTTGGGTTCCTCTCCCTCATGGAGGGCGTCCCCGAGTACTACACCGACTACTCGCTGCTCGCTATCGTGGGCAACGCCGTGGCGTGGATTTTCGCCCCGCTCGGCGCCGACACCTGGCAGGCAGCCGCCGCCTCCATCAACGCCCTCATCGCCAAGGAGAACCTCGTCTCCACCTTTGGCGTGATCTACGGCATCGGCGACGCGACCGAGAACTCCGTGACCATGTGGAGCGGCTTCGCCGGCATGTTCACCGACGCGTCCGGCATCCTGCACGTTGGCGCCATGTGCGCGTTCGTGGCCTTCAACATGCTTGACGCCCCGTGCTTCGCTGCAATCGGCACGATCCGCCGGCAGATGGATAGTCCCAAGTGGTTCTGGTTCGCGATCGGCTACCAGTGCGTGTTCGCCTGGGTCGTCGGCCTCATCATCAACCAGCTCTGGGAGCTCTTCGTGCTGGGGAACTTTGGAGTGTGGACCGTGGTGGCGTTCGTGGCTCTCGCGGCGATGATCTTCCAGATCGCGCGCCCGATGCCCAAGCAGGGCGACTCTGAGGAGAAGATCCTCTCCGACCTGTCCGAGTCCGCCGCATAGGCAACGTTCAGCCAGGGTTGTGGGCGCGTCGTCGGTCGAGCTTGCCGGCGGCGCGCCCTTCTCGCCAGAAGGGGGCGCTCATGATCAACGTGGTCATCATCCTAGCGGTGGCTGCTGTGGTTATTGTTGCGGTGAGCCGTTACGTGCGGACGCTGCGTCGTGGTGGCTGCGGGTGCGGCTGCTCGGGCGGGGGAGGTGAGCACGTCTCCCGTCCGCGGGTGGCAGACACCAACGAGGCTCACTACCCCTACGTCGTGGAGCTTACGGTGGAGGGGATGCACTGCGAGCGGTGCCTGGCCGCCGTGGAGGCCGCGCTCAACGGTATCGGCGGCGTGTGGGCCCGCGCCAGCCTGCCCGACAAGGTGCGCGTCCTCTCCAAGGGCCCGATTGACGCCGCGGCGCTCGCGGCTGCCGTGCGTAAGGCGGGCTACCGGGTGGCAGGATAGCCATGGCACGCCCTGACGACCGTTCGGCGTCCGTTATACGACGCGACCAAATAGGCCCTGCAGCTTTTTGTCAAACGTGAGAACCGAGCGCCCGCCCTCGGCCACCTCGGCCGCCAGCACGCAGTCAACAAAGTCGAAGGAGCTCCCGCTGTACAACCCCAAAGCCGTTGCGGCAACGCGCTTGCGACGACACACCACCTCATCGAGCAGAATGCCGAGGCTTTCGGCAATATCCGAGCGACTGGCGTGATACACGCCCGAGAGCACGTACACGCACTCGGCCAACACCTCGACCGTGACCTCGGCACCCGACGCTATGTTCTCTGCGACAAGATCTGCTTGCTCCTGGACATCCTCCAGCAGGTAGCTGAGCACCGCGTTGGCATCAAGCAGTCTTTCCATGCTTCACCGCCATCGCCCGCTCGAACGCACCCTTCTCACGAGCGCGCTTGTCGTCATTCGCGTAGGGGGCCAGCAGGCCCTTAGCGCGCTGTGTCGGAGCCGCGCGTTCTTCCGGAACCGGGGTGATGCACGCCGTAGGTCGCCCGTATCGCATGATTATGCAGGCCTCGCCGGTTCGCTCGACCGTTGCGACCAGATCGCTCAAGTGCGCCTTGGCATCCGCCAAGCCGTACCTCTCTGCTCGCTCCACATCTATCGTGACCGAACCCATCGCGCCCTCCCCGCAACCAAACCTATCTATCGCGAGTATATCAAAGATGTTGACCATCTTGTTGGTCAGCTTATGCAGCAGGCAACGCGCGCAAAGATTGGGTGGTTTTGGCGCACCAGTAAAGTATCTGGGGAAATGGGCGCAGCAAAGCAGCAGGTAGACAAATGACACTATCTTTGTAGTACTTTATATGTTGCTAAAAAACTACCCAACCTTTGAAACGGTGGTCTCTCATGATAGATAACCTACCTCAGGCCCTTTCCTGGGCCGCGCTCGGCTGCGGCTTCACGTGGCTCATGACCACGGCGGGCTCGGCCGTCGTGTTCTTCTTCAGAAGCGAGCGCAAGCTCATGCACCACATCTTCCTCGGCTTCGCCGCGGGCGTCATGGTCGCGGCGAGCGTGTGGTCGCTGCTCAACCCAGCCATCGAGCAGGCCGAGGGGCAGGGCGTCCCGGGCTGGCTCCCCGCGGCGGGAGGCTTTCTGCTCGGAGTGGCCTTCCTCATGGCGCTCGACACCTTCCTCCCGCACCTCCACGCGGACTCCGACGAGCCCGAGGGCGTCCCCTCGGGGTGGAAGCGCACGACGCTTCTGGTCTCGGCGGTGACGCTGCACAACATCCCCGAGGGCATGTCGGTGGGCCTGCTCTTTGCCATGGCCGCCCAGTCCGCCGGCGCGGCGGGGGAGGCCTACCTCGGCATGGCCGTCGCACTTGCCATGGGCATTGGCCTTCAGAACTTCCCGGAGGGCGCCGCGATCTCCCTGCCGCTGGCGCGCGAGGGCATGAGTCGGCGACGCGCGTTCGTGGTGGGCAGCCTCTCTGGCATCGTGGAGCCAATCTTCGGCGTGGCCGTGGTGCTGGCGAGCGGGTGGATCTCGCCCTTCATGCCGTGGCTGCTCGCCTTCGCAGCAGGCGCGATGGTCTACGTGGTCGTCGAGGAGCTCATCCCCGAGGCGCACCTTGGCGAGCACTCAAACGTGGGAACGCTCGGCTTCATCGCCGGCTTCGTGGTGATGATGGTGCTCGACGTGGCGCTCGGCTAGCGATAAGTAAACCAAAGCATACTTATGGAGAAGCTGTGATACCCTAGCATGCCGATGGGATTTAGCAAAAGTTAGCTTATTCTAACGATGCGCCAAGAAAAGAGCGACTCGACCGGGCGCAACGCGTTTTACCCAGCCCGAGCGGCGGACCCTCTCCCCGTCGCGAACGGCACTCCAAGCGCCACCTGCCAACCCCTCACGGCAGGTGGCGCGTTTTTGTCTCCTCAAGGGTGGGAGTTGCGGATTCGACGACCGGCGCGGGGAGCTGACGCTTGGCCTCGCGAGCGATGCCGGGCGCACAGGCGCACGCGTAGTCAACGGCGAGCGGGAGCCATGTGGCGCTGGCGCAGGCGAGCACCGCAGCGAGGGCTCCCGACAGGGAGTCCCCCATCCCCATGTGCGTCCAGAACAGGGCTGCGCTTGCAACTGACCCAGCCGCGAGCGCAACGCTCCCTCTCACGAGCCCGGCCGCGCCCGAGACGTCGCGCCACCGCGCGACCAGGGCGAGAAGTGAGGGCGCGAGCAGCAGCGCCGCCACGGGGGAGGTTCTGCCCGGGTCTCCCGCGCCGGCGAGCCAGGAGGTCGTGGCCACGACCGCCCCCATCGAGAGCAGCCCGATCGCGCGCCCGGCCGTGCGCAGAAGGCGCCAGCGCGAGAGCGGCGGGCTGATTCCCAGCCAGGTGCTTCCTGTCATGCACGGCGTGAGCGACCGCCCGTCCAGCGTGCGCCTGACGTTTCTCCCGTAGCGATCGGCGAGTCCGTCAAGCTCGTCTCGCATGAGCTCGGGCATTGGACGTCTGCACTGGTCAACGGCGAGGCAGGCCATGAGCGCGTCGGCGATTTGCTCGTCAGCGAGCGAAAGCGCCCTCCTGAGCTCAGCGCTGTGCGGTGACAGCTCCCGCTCGAGCGCCAGTGGCGCCACGATGACGGCGGCTTCCCCCTCGCGGGCGAGCACGGCGGCGAGGTCGCTGGCGGCCGCGTGCGCCGGGACGGGACGGTCGGGGGCGCGCTCCACCTTGTGGCGGTAGGGCGAGGCGACCCGCGTTGCGTCGGGGAAGGGAGCCTGCCCGCCGAGAAGCTCGCACAGCACGCTCCCAGCGGCGTACACGTCAATCGCGGACGAATGCCGCTGCCGCTCGACCTCGGCCACATCGTCGCTCAGCATCTCCGGCGGCGCGTAGGCGACCGTGGCGTGGCGCAGCGCGCCGTGGGCCACCGTGAAGGACTCGCGCTCCGTGGCGGCGGGCTCTGCCGAGCCAAAGTCGATGAGGCACAGGTCGAACGAGCCCTCGGCGCGCTGCTGCTCCAGGGAGCGATGGGCGGTCCTCACCATGACGTTTGCCATCGAGACGTCGCGGTGCACGAGCCCGCCGCCCACGAGCGAGAGGCGCGCGATCAGCTCGAAGAGGTCGCGCCCCATGCGCGCGACGGTGAGCGGCGAGAGGCGGCCCTCGTCGTCAACCGCGAGCTCGTGCCGCGCCTCGACGAGGGTCAGGCCCTCGACCCACTCCATGACGATGGCGGGAACACCGTCCACGTGCCCGTATGCGTAGAGGCGCGGGAACCCGCGGAGAAGAGCGAGGCTTCTCTGGCACTCGTACTCGCGGCGGAACGCCAGGCGCAGCGAGGCTTCGTTCTCCTCAGCGCCCGTGTCCCGCCCGCCGTCGCTCTCGCTCGGGAGGATGAGCAGCTTGACCGCAAACTGCTCGCCCAGCGCGTTGGTCGCATGGAGCACGCGGCCCAGTCCGCCGCGCCTGCATCGGCTGTCGTCTGCAAAGAGCGTCGAGACGCGGCGCAGGTAGGCGTCCCGCTCCGAGTCCGCGAGGGGGAAGGGCGCCTCGACGTCCCGCAGCGTGAGCACGCGCCGCGCGCGATCGGTCTCTGGGAGCGTCGGCCCCTTGCTGGTGGTGAGCTCGCTTCGTTCGCTCATAGCATGAGCCCGTCGTAGTACGAGTGGAACTCCGCCATGTAGCCGTCGCAGCTGGCGAGCGGCGCGGTGAACTCGCTGACATGGTCGCCCGGGGTCTCGTAGCTCACGTTGACGTCCCAGGCGTCGACGTAGCATCCCACGTAGCTCGCCAGGCAGCGGTAGGCGCCAATCAGCCGCTCCTGCTCGTCGCAGTACTGGGAGTAGTTGGAGCGCACGTAGTCGCGCACGGCGATGTACTCGGAGAAGAGCCGCTGGGAGAGCGAGGCGCAGGTTTGCCGGCTCTCGCGGCGGGCCGGGAGGCTCGCGTCCCGGCAGGTGCTCTCAAAATCAGCCGCGCACGCGTTTGCCTGGCTCATGTAGCCTGTGACCGCTGAGGCCTTCCCGGCGAGAAACGCATGGAACGCGGCCTCCTCCTCAGGGGTGGGGGAGGAGCTGAAGACGTCGTCGCCAGCGCTGTCTTCGCTGCTGACGTTCCCGCCATTGCCCTGCCCGCTGTTGCCGGCGGGAGGCGCGCTGTCGTTGCTGGAGGGAGGCTCGCTGCTGCCGTCGGCAGCGGGGGACTCGTCGCTGCCTGCGGTGGGCGCGTCCGGCTCGGCGTCCGAAGCGCTGTGGTCGGAGGGCTCTCCCTGCGCGTGCGCGCCCTCGGCAGAGGTGCCCTGCGGGTCGCCCTCCTGGGGCTGCTCGCCTCCCTTGTCCCCGGATCCCGAGGACCCTTGGTCGGCCGCGCCCGCGCCGGAGCCGGACTGGCCCTGGTTGACGTCCCCATGGCCCTCGGACCCTGGCTCGTCCTGCTCGCCCGCCGGCGCGCTCTGCTCGGAGGCAGGCAGCAGGCTTGGGATTGATTGGACGTAGACGACGCCGCTGAGGACGAACAGCGAGAACGCAAGCAGGACAAGGGCGCTCGCCCTGGGAGGAAGGCCGTGACGCCTGCGGGCGCGCGCGGAGCCGTTGGTCGGTTCATCTGGCATGGGCCCTCCCGGTTCGGACGTCCCCCACATGATAGCGCGCGGTCAGCGGCGTCCGCTGGGCGGCATCCCGAGTGGCGCAGGGGACGTCTGTCGTAAAATGGCTGGGCAACGGAAGCGGGCGCTTTGCGCGGAGAGGTTCCAGGGAATGCTGAACGGTCACGACCAGACGCCCTGCGGGGTGCTCTTCTCGCTGCTCAAGACGCACGGGGGCATCTCGCACCGCGAGCTCGCCGACCTCATGCTCTCCGAGCGGCCCCTGCCCAACGGACGTACCCCACGAGACCTTGCCCGCGATCGGTCCTGGCTGTCCCGCAACGTGGTGCACGCCCCGGTGGGCACGCTGCAGCAGCGCTACTTCTGTGACTACGGAAGCTCGGCGGCACGCGTGATGAGCCGCCTGCGATCGAGGCGGGGCCGCGCGATGTCCGCGGAAGACATCGTTGCGGTGCTGATGGGCGAGCCGGGCCGGGCTATGGACGTTGCGCTCGAGCGGTGCCACGAGGACGCGAAGCTCTATCGCAACGCGCTCGGGCGCTTGGCGGGCGGCGAGGGCCTGACCCCGGGCGAGCGCGCGGAGTCGGCGCTGGTGCTCTTCGTGACGACGGGCTGCACGGCCGACGTGCGCTCCTCGGTTGCCTACGCGATGGACTACGTGCGCACGACGCTCGGCCGCAGGGCGGGCACACCGACGGTGGGCACGGTCGCGCCGGCCGACGAGAGGGCATGCGCCTCGCGCCCAGGTCTGAAGACCAGGCTCGGGCTGATTCGCGTGGAGGGTGGCTATGTGGCGGGCGACCCGCACTGGCTCTCCGATTCTCCCGAGGGCGTTACGATTGGCTCATTGGCCATGGGCGAGAAGGACATCACGGACGTGGGCCCCGGCGTGTCCGGCCGCCACGCGATCGTCCGACGCGACGAGAGGGGCGTCTGGCTCGTTGAGGACCTGGGCTCCAAGAACGGGACGGCGCTGGTGAGCGGCGCCACGCACGAGAGCGCCAGGCTTGAGGCGGGCTCGCCGGCGGCCCTGCGCCCCGGAGACGAGCTCGTGCTCGCCGGCGCCACGACCTTCGTGGCGATCGAGGGCGTGGCGCAGTAGGTCGCGAACGCCGCTCCTCGGCTGCATATCTGCTGCGTGCTTGGCTAGGTTACGATGCGGCCTTCCATCGGTCTTGCCCCGCGAACGCCGGTCACGGGGCAAGACCATCGGGAGGCGTCTAGTTCTCGTAGACGCTGAAGCCAGTTGCCGGGTCGAGCTCCACTTCTGAGCCGTCCAGCGTGTAGGGGAGTTCGTTCACGGCGCCGGTCGCGTCGTTGGTGCAGACGACGAATCCGTTGGTGACCACGTAGGTCCCCGTGGTGTTTTGCCCCATGGTGGAGAGCGAGTAGTTGTTTGGGGCGAAGAACTCAATGCGGTAGGAGATGTTGTTCGTTATGAAGCCCCAGTAGTAGCCGTTGATGGCGTTCTGCACGGTTGCTGTCGTGGCCTCGTCTGCGGGCTCGCGCAGGCGCTGTGCCTCGGCGTAGCCATCGGGATCAGCCGTCTGGGCGACCTGTTCGGCGGACTCGCAGCGGGTGATGGCGTCGGTCGAGAGCAGGAGCTCTGCGAAGTCATCGACGTTGTAGTTCTCGAGCTTGATGGTCCTGCCTGCCTCCAGGTCGGCCGATGGGACTTCGAAGGTCTCTGCAACCTTGAGCTCGTCTCCCATGTAGACGTCCTCGATGAAGTCGCTGTAGTAGTAGCTGCTCATGTACTTGCAGGCACCCATGTGGCGCTCTGACGTGTAGGAGTTCTTGTCGTTGATGGTGAGCGCTGTGCTGTTGCTGGAGACCTCGAGGTTCTCCTCGGCGGGGTGCAGCGTGTAGAGGAGGTAGAGCAGCTTGATCGTGTCGTTGTCCTCGCTGACGTATCCATCGTCGACGTAGAGGCCGTCGATGGTCACGTTCTCGGCCTCGGTGACGGTGGACGGCTCCTCGGGCGCGTCCTGCACGTCAGGCACGGGCGCGTCTCCCTCGCTTGCGCATCCCGTCAGGCCAAGCGCGCCGACGATTCCAAAAGAGCCCGCAGCCAGAAAGGTCCTTCGCGTCATCTGTTGGTTCATGACTGCTCCTTCTCGCGAGAACAACAAGTTATTTTCATTGTGCGAGCGAGAAGAGCGGATTAGTTGATACAACATTTGGCGCGCTTCTGAGTCGTCTTCCTGTTGGCGACCTGCGGCAGAAACGCGAGAGCCCCCGGGCTTCCGAAGAGAAGTTCCGCTCAGCGCACTTCTCGAAGGAAGCCCGGGGGCCTCAGTCTCGCGTTACGAACGAACGCAACCTACTTCTTGGCCTTGCCCTGGTTGGCGACGGCGTTGATCTTGGCCTCGATGGTGGCCGGGTCGCCGATGTAGTGCTTGTCGAGGATGTTCCAGTCCTTGTCGAAGGTGTAGGCGCACGGCACGCCGGTCGGGATGTTGACCTCGAGGATCTCCTCGGGGGTCAGCTTCTCGAACTGCATGACGAGGGCGCGCAGGGAGTTGCCGTGCGCAGCGATGAGCACGCGCTTGCCGGCCTCCATCTGCGGCTTGATCTCGGACTCGAAGTACGGCCAGGCACGGGCGATGGTGTCCTTGAGGCACTCGGTGTAGGGGAGGTCCTCAGCGGGCACGTCGCGGAACATCTCGAGGGTGTGCGGGTCGCGCTCGTCGCCGGGCTCGAGGGCGGGCGGCTGGACGTCAAAGGAGCGACGCCAGATCTTGACCTGCTCCTCGCCGTGCTCGGCGGCGGCGTCGGCCTTGTTCAGGCCCTGGAGGGCGCCGTAGTGGCGCTCGTTGAGCTGCCACGCCTTGTGGACGGGCAGCCAGTTGCGGTCGAGCTCGTCGAGCACGCAGTTGAGCGTGTGGATGGCGCGCTTGAGCAGCGACGTGTAGCAGACGTCGAAGTCAAAGCCGGCCTCCTTGAGGGCCTTGCCGCCGGCGTGGGCCTCCTCGCGGCCGGTGTCGGTGAGGTCGACGTCGGTCCAACCAGTGAAGAGGTTGAGCTTGTTCCACTCGGACTCGCCGTGACGGACGATGACGAGCTGCATGGTCTGATCGTCGTTCATTGGAGACACGTCCCTTCTCGATGCTGAGTTTGTGCGGCGCCCTGCCGCCCAACATGTATAGTATGACGCAACGGGTATAGTTGCCTTAGGTTAACACCAAACTTTTCGCGCCTGCCGGAGGTGGGTCATGGGTCCTGCGGATTTTGTCGTCCTCGCAATCGTCGCGGTGCTGCTCGCGCTCAGCGTCCGCTCAGCCCTGCGCTCGCGCAAGCGGGGCTGCTCGGGGTGCGGCAGCGCCTCGGGGTGCTCCGCCCACCTGACGGGCGGGGCGTGCCCCGCCGCGGGTGACATGCTCCGCCGCGCCGAGGAGCGTCTCGGGCGCTGACGCCCGCGCTCGCCCCTCTTCGGCGGGAAACAGCGGCGAAACACTCGTGTGAGAAGCTATGCCGGACTGTGAGGCCGCGTCCACCGACCGGAGGGTTTCCATGAGCAGCGAGAAGGACATCGACTTCGTTCTGCGCACCGTCGAGAAGCGCGACATCCGCTTCGTGCAGCTGTGGTTCACCGACGTTCTCGGCAACCTCAAGTGCTTCGCCATCTCCCCGGAGGAGCTCGAGGAGGCCTTTGAGGAGGGGATCGGCTTCGACGGCTCGTCGGTCGACGGCTTTGCCTCGCTCGAGGAGTCGGACATGCTCGCCTTCCCCGATCCGGCGACCTTTGCGCTGCTGCCCTGGCGACCCAAGGAGTCCGGCGTTGCGCGCGTCTTTTGCGACGTCTTCACGCCCTCGCGCGAGCCGTTCGACGGCGATCCGCGCCGCTGCCTGCACCGGGTCTTCGAGCAAGCCGACGAGCTGGGCTTTGTGCCCAATGTTGGCCCCAAGATCGAGTACTTCTACTTTGACAACGACCTTGACCCGGTCCCGCTCGACACCGCCGGCTACTTTGACCTCACGCCGATGGACCGCGCCAACGACCTCCGTCGCATGACCACGCTCACGCTCGAGAAGATGTCCATTCCGGTGCAGTACTCCTATCACGCCGCCGGCCCGTCGCAAAACGGCGTCGAGCTGCGCTTCACCGAGGCTGTGAGCTGCGCGGACAACATCATGACCGCGCGCCTCGTCATCAAGCAGGAGGCTGCCGGCCAGGGCATGTTCGCCTCGTTCATGCCCAAGCCCATCGCGAGCGCGCCGGGCTCGGCGATGTACCTCTACCAGTCCCTTCTCGACCACGACGGCGAGAACCTCTTCTGGGGCCCCAAGGAGCACCACCCCGCGCACCTCTCCGACATCGCGCAGCACTACATCGCCGGCATCCTCAAGTACGCGCCGGAGTTCACGCTGGTCACCAACCCCACCGTCAACTCCTACAAGCGCTTCGTCTCCACCGGCGAGGTGCCCACGCATGCCACCTGGGGTCGCAAGAACCGCTCCGCGCTCGTGCGCATCCCCACGCACAAGCCCGGCAAGCACATCGCCACGCGCGTTGAGCTGCGCAGCCCCGACCCCACGACCAACCCCTACCTGGCGCTGGCCGTGACCATCGCCGCCGGCCTCAAGGGCATCGAGGAGGGCCTGCCGATGCCGGAGGAGTCCACCTGCGACACCTTTGCCGCGTCCGACCGAGAGCTCGAGGCCAAGGGCATCCGTCGCCTGCCGCGCACGCTCGGCGAGGCCATCGACCGCTTCGAGGAGTCCGACCTCATGCGCGACGTCCTCGGCGAGCACATCTTCACCTACTTCGTACGCGAGAAGCGTCGCGAGTGGGAGGAGTTCTGCACGGCCGTGACCGACTGGGAGCGCGAGCACTACTACGGCGGGGTGTAGGGGGCGCAACCACAAAACCCGTCGAGTGCGCGGCCCTTCTCGCCCTGCCCCACTTGCGCCCCACTTGTACCAGGTACAAGTGGGGCGACACGGTGTTGAGCCATTTGTACCTGGTACAAGTGGGGCATTTGCTGGCGATAAGAGCCCGCGGCCGCGGCGTTTGACGTGTCGTGTTTGTTACGAAACCGCCGACTGCGGCCAGCTCACGCAATCTTGAACCAAACTGAATGCTTGGCGACGGGCGGGGCGTGCGCGCCCTGACACGGGAAGACCCGTGCCTCCGTCGGGAAAGGGCGTGACCACGCGCCAGAGCTCTTGGGGGAAGGAACCCAGACATGAAGTACCTGAACAGGCGTGACTTTCTGACCGTTGCGGGCGCTGCCGCCGGCACCCTCGCCCTTGCGGCGTGCGGTGGCGAGCAGACCACCGATGAGCCTGCCGCGGACGAGACCACGGACGGCGCCACCGACGAGCCGGCCGCCTCGGGCGACCTCGGCCTCATCACGGAGGGCACGCTCACCGTTGCCGTCTCCCCGGACTTCCCCCCGTTCGAGAACCTTGACGGCGACGAGTACGTGGGCTTTGACATCGACCTCATGAAGGCGGTCGCCGAGCAGATGGGCCTCGAGGTCGAGTTCAAGAACCTGCAGTTCGACGCCATCGTTCCCGCCATCCAGGCCGGCGGCCAGGCCGACGTGGGCTGCTCCGGCATCACGATCGACGACGAGCGCCTTGAGCAGGTGGACTTCTCCACGTCCTACTACATTGACGACCAGTGCGTCGTTGCCATGACCGACAACGCCGACGTTACGGCCGACACCTACGAGGACGCGCTCAACCAGGACGGCGTCGTCATCGCCGTTCAGTCCGGCACCACCGGCGAGACCTACGCCCAGGAGAACTTCCCTGCCGCCAAGGTCGTGCCCTACGGCAACGCCACCGACTGCTTTGCCGCCATGCAGGCCGGCACCGACGGCACCGTTGCCGTTGTCACCAACCTCGCCGTGGGCGAGAAGATGGTCGCCGAGGCCTACACCGACGCCCAGATCGTGGGCAAGAGCGCCACGGGCGAGGAGTACGGCGTGGCCGTCTCCAAGGACAACCCCGCGCTGCTCGATGCCGTGAACGCCGCGCTCGCCGCGCTCGACGAGGACGGCACGATCGACGAGCTCACCACCACCTGGATGGGCTAGGAGCGATCTGAGAAGACGGCGCCCGCGCGCCCGAGCATCACAAGAGACCTGGCCCTTCCTCGCAAGCGCGGGGAAGGGCCCTCGCGTCACGGTGGGGCCGTTGCGCGAGAAACCCATCGAATCGAGGAACCCGTGACCCACGCAACCCACAAGCTGCGCCGGCGCCCCGGCGCCCTTCTCGCTGCAGCGCTTCTCGCCGCTGCCTGCGCGCTGGTCCTTGCCCCCGCGCCGGCCGCCGCCCTCACGGTGGAGAAGCTCTCCGCGCGTCCCAACGCCGACGCCGGCAGCGAGGTCCTGGCAGCGACTCCCACCCGCATCAACTGGGAGGCCCAGGCCGAGGAGGGGGAGTCCCTCGCGTCGCTCTCCCTCACGCTCCCTGAGGGCACCGCCTTCGAGCTGGATGACGCGCGCGCCACCGTGCTCACGGGGGCCGACCTCATGGAGCGCGTGGAGGTGGACGCGTCCTTCTCAGCCGAGGGGCAGACGGTGACCGCCTCCTTTGCCGAGCCCCTTCCCGACGGCGCCTACCTGCGCATTGAGATCTTTGGCGTGGAGTTTCCCAACGCGGGCGGAGACATGCAGCTCACGGGCTCCTATGAGCTCGCGGACGGGGAGGTCAGGGACATCGAGGGCATGCCTGCCATTCCGGTGACCTCGGTCTCGCCCCTCGATGCGCTCGTTGCCGACCTCGAGCAGCAGGAGTGGGTCCAGGCGTGGAACTCCAACAAGTTCCTGCGCCTCTTCTTCAACCCGCCGGTCATCGTCTCGAGCTTCCCGATCGTGTTCAACGGCTTTCTCATGGCGCTCGTCATCGTGCTCGTTGCCTTTCCGCTGGCGATCCCCCTTGGCTTTGCGCTCTCGCTCATGCGCACCTCGCGCCTGCGGCTCCTGCGCGCCATTGCGAGCGTCTACGTGAACATCGTGCGCGGCACGCCGGCCTTCCTGCAGATCTACATCGCCTTCTTCGGACTGCCGCTCGCCGGCATCCAGATTCCCACCTACCCGCTCGGTGTCGTTGTGATGGCGCTCAACTCCTCTGCGTACCTCTGCGAGATCTTCCGTGCGGGCATCCAGGCCATCCCCAAGGGGCAGACGGAGGCCGCGCGCTCGCTCGGCATGAGCGGTGCGCAGACCACGGTCTACGTGATCATCCCGCAGATGTTCCGCAACGTGATCCCCACGATGACGAGCGAGTTCATCCTGCTCTACAAGGACACGTCGCTTCTGGCCGCCGTGGGCGTCATGGAGGTCGTCATGTACGCAAAGACGATCGTGGCCTCCACCGGCTCGATCACGCCCTATATCGTTGCCGCGATCTTCTACCTCATCGTCACGCTGCCGCTCGCGCGCGTCGTTGGCATGCTCGAGGCGCGCCTGTCCGGCGAGCAGCGCAGCGGCAAGGCCCAGGCGGCGGTCACGCCGCAGGCGCACGACTCCGGAATGTAGGGAGGACCCATGCAGACTGGCGAGAAGAACCTGGGCGCGCAGGCCGCGCCCGCCGCTGGCGCGGAACCCATCGTGAGCATCCGCGACCTGCACAAGTCCTTCGGCGACACGCAGGTCCTGCGCGGGATAGACCTCGACGTGCACCGCGGCGAGGTCGTGGTGGTGCTCGGCCCCTCGGGCTCGGGCAAGTCCACGATGCTGCGCTGCGTGAACCTGCTCGAGACCCCCACGAGCGGCCAGATCGTCTTCGAGGGGACCAACATCTGCGAGAAGGGCGTTGACCTCAACGCCGTGCGCTCGCGCCTGGGCATGGTGTTCCAGCAGTTCAATCTCTTCCCGCACCTCTCGGTGAAGAGGAACGTGATGATCGCGCAGCAGAAGGTCCTGAAGCGCAGCCGCGAGGAGGCCGAGCGTGTGGCGATTGAGCAGCTCACCCGCGTGGGGCTGGCGGAGCGCCTCGACTTCATGCCCTCGCAGCTCTCCGGTGGCCAGCAACAGCGTGTGGCCATCGCGCGCGCCCTTGCCATGGACCCGCACGTGATGCTGTTCGACGAGGCCACGAGCGCCCTCGACCCCGAGCTCGTCCGCGACGTCCTGGCCGTCATGCGCGAGCTCGCCCAGGGCGGCATGACCATGATCGTGGTCACGCACGAGATGGGCTTCGCGCGCGACGTGGCCGACCGCGTGGTCTTCATGGAGGGCGGCGTGATCGTGGAGGAGGGCACGCCCGAGCAGGTCTTCGAGCATCCCAAGAGCCCGCGCACCGCGGAGTTTCTCGGCAGCATCGACTGACGATTACGTACCTGCGAGGGCACCCGGTAGGTGTTGCTCCAGAAGGTGCGCTGCGCGGAACCTTCTTGCGCAACACCTACCGGGCAACGTGGTCGTGCCGTTCGGGCGTTCCGCAAGGAAGTTCCGCGAAGCGCACTTCCTGGAGGAACGCCCGAACGACTCCTCGGGTTCGTGGGCGGCATTTTGATTTCGACTGTGTTTCTCGGCTGTTTTGTGGTGTTAATGACCTGCGGTTCGTTTTGCGCTCAAAAACGTTGTGCTAAACTTTGCAAACACTGTGTCAACGTTTGGAGGCGCGGAGGATGCATCACAAAAACATCCTGCTCATTTCCGCCACGACTCGGCTG
This sequence comes from Candidatus Olsenella pullistercoris, assembly GCA_019116525.1. GTDB lineage: Bacteria > Actinomycetota > Coriobacteriia > Coriobacteriales > Atopobiaceae > Thermophilibacter > Thermophilibacter pullistercoris. Next base: position 39,286 of record DXBM01000045.1, read on the forward strand.
CACGACCGCATGCGCGAGCTGTCGCACGCGATCGACGTCTCCATCGCGCTCGCGAACGAGGAGACCTTCTCGCAGGCCGTCTCCTCGGGCCATGAGTTTGACCTCGTGATCCTGGACGGCGAGGGCATGGGCCAGGACCTCCTCAACGCCGTGGACTCCTTCGTCGCCGAGAACGGCTACACGCCGATGCTCCTGGTCCAGGACCCCGACAAGCTCTCCACCCTGCGGATGCCCACGCAGGGCTCCAACGACTTCATCCTCTCCACCGCCTCCGTGGCCGAGTTCGAGCTGCGCTGCACGCTGCTCCTGTGGCCGGGGGAGGAGAGCGCCCCGGCGGACATCGTCACCGTTGACAACATGACGATTAACCTCGCCACCTACCAGGTCTACATCGACGAGCAGCCCGTTGACCTCACGCTCATGGAGTACTCGCTGCTGAGCTTCCTCGCCACGCACCCGAGCCGCGCCTACTCGCGCGAGACGCTGCTTCACCGCGTCTGGGGCTTCGAGTACTGCGGCGGCACGCGCACCGTCGACGTGCACATCCGCCGTGTGCGCTCGAAGGTCGGCCCGCAGGTGGCGAGTCACATCGTGACCATTCGCGGCGTCGGCTACCTGTTCAGGCTCTAGCGGGCCGCGGGCCCTGCTTCTCTACCGAGCCGCTGCAGCCCGTTGCCGCACAGAACTCCGCCGCAGCCCGCTCCGCTTTGTTGCGCGGAACTCCGCCGCAGCCCGCTCCGCTTTCTTCGCTTAGAAAAATGCGGGGATTGCTGGTTTGGGGTGTCAGGCTGCTTAGGGATGTGCGGTAGTTGCAGCGGCGGCTCCGCGAGACGCTTAGGGATTCTCAGTGAATGTCGTGTTTGGTTTGTAACGGGGCCCCAAACGTTCGTAACTCTGGGATTTGCCCTGCAACTGGTGGAAGTTTCTAAGCGGCCCCAGGGGAGAAGAACGCACTTAGTGTGACTTTCTAAGCTTCGAGGTCGTGAGGGGTGGGGAAGGAAAGCGCCGGGCTTCTCACAAGCACTTTTCAGGAAGCGGAAAGCATCGTGCCGGAAGCGTGCTCGCCGGGGCGAGCGCTTAGCTGGCGTGCGCGAGGGGTACATTCGACCTCGAAACCACAAGAGCGCGCCGCGGCGTGCCCACACGAGAGAGGCGATACACATGAGCGAGTACACCAACGGTCCCGTTCCCCCGATGGGAGATGATCAGCCGCCCACGACCGAGGCGCCCGTCGCGCCCGTCGTGGTCCCGGCGGCACCGGAGCCTGAGCCGGAGCCGGAGGTCGGCCCCGAGCCCAAGGGCGGCTCGAAGCACGCCCGCCGCAGCGACAGGAGGGGCCTCAAGGCGGTCCTCCTCGGCCTGCTCGGCGGCGTCGTGGGCGCGGCCGCGCTCGTGGGCATCCTCGTTGCGACCGACGTGATCACCCCCAGCGTCCAGGTCTCCGGGGGCCAGCAGCAGATCACGATCGACCCGAGCGACGAGGACGTCACCACCGCGAACGCCGTCGCCGCCAAGGCGCTGCCCTCCGTGGTGACGGTCTACTGCACCTTCCCCGAGGGCGAGGGCATGGGCTCGGGCGTCATCTATGACACCAACGGGAACATCCTCACCAACAACCACGTCGTCGAGGACGCGGAGTCCATCTCCGTGAGCCTGAACGGCGAGAGCTACGACGCCGAGCTCGTGGGCACCGATGCCTCGAGCGACCTCGCGGTCCTGCACGTGGACTTCGGCGACACCCAGGTGACGCCCATGGAGATCGGCTCCTCCTCCGACCTCCAGGTTGGCGACTGGGTGATGAGCGTCGGCAGCCCGTTCGGCCTCGAGAGCTCGGTGTCGCAGGGCATCGTCTCGGCGCTCTCCCGCTCCACGCTGCTCGAGAACGCCTCGGGCAACACGCTCTACACCAACCTCATCCAGACCGACGCCACGATCAACCCCGGCAACTCGGGCGGCGCGCTCGTGAACGCCGAGGGCCAGCTCGTGGGAATCTGCACGCTCTACTCCTCCGACACGGAGAGCTTCGCGGGCATTGGCTACGCCATCCCGAGCGACTATGCCGTTGAGGTCGCCGACAAGATCATCGCCGGCGAGACGGTTACCCACGCCTATATCGGGCTCTCGATGCAGACCGTGAACGCCCAGAACGCGACCCAGCACGGGCTCTCGGTTGACTCGGGCGCCTACGTGGTCGAGGTCACCGAGGGCGGCCCCGCGGCGACGGCCGGCATCCAGGTGGGCGACGTCATCACCTCCATCGGTGGCGAGAGGATCTCCTCTGCGGACGCCGCGATCCTGGCGGTGCGCTCGCACTCCATCGGCGAGACCGTGCAGGTGACGGTCATGCGCGGGAGCGAGGAGCTGACCTTCGACGTGACGCTCGGCTCCGACGAGGCGCTGCAGCAACAGCAGGAGGAGCAGCAGAACCAGACCGTGAACGTAAACGGCCAGGACGTCTCGCTCGAGGATCTCATCGAGCTCTACCAGCAGTACCAGAACAACCCCTTCGGCGGCCGGTAACGGCAGGAAAGCAGGCGACTCGGGCCCCGCGGCGAACATGCCGCGGGGCTTTTTTCGTGCGGCGGGCTTCTTTTCGCGTGAGTTTCACGCGGCGGAAGGCGAGGATACACCTCCGTGAACGCGAATGAACTTTCTCTGCCGCGCCGCATCGGAGCGGGACACTCTGGGTGTCCCGTTCGCAACGCTTGGAGAGGGGTTGTCATGTACGAAGACATCATCACCGTCTCGACCGTCACGCTGAGGCCCATGTGGGGGCAGAAGGAGCGCAACCTCAATCGCATCATGGGATACATGAGAGCTGCGGCAAAGAGGGGCTCTGACCTTGTGGTCTTCCCCGAGATGGCGCTCACCGGATATGATGACGAGCCTGGCGTGCCCGTTGCAGAGAAGATGCAGCACAAGCTCGCCGAGACGGTTCCCGGCCCCGCCACGGACGCCGTTGCCTCGCTCGCTAAGGAGCTCGGGCTCTACGTTGTCATGGGCATGCCGGTGCGCGATGATGACAACTCCGAGACCGTCTACAACGGCCTCGCGGTTTTCTCGCCCGAGGGGCTGGTGGGAAGCTACCACAAGATGCACCTGCCCGCGCCGGAGCCCAACTGGGCGACGCGCGGTGACAGGCCCTTCATCATGGAGACCCCGTGGGGGCCCGTGGGGTGCGGCATCTGCTACGACACCTACTGTTTCCCGGAGCTGATGGACTACTACGTGGCCAAGGGCTGCCGGCTCTACGTCAACTCCACCGCGCTTGCGCACTGCCACGGCAGGCACCTCGGTGACTCCACGCTCCAGGCGGCAACGGTCCGAGAGGGCATCTTCATCGTCTCCTCCAACCTGGGTGGCCTCGACGTGGACAACTACTTCTGGGGCGGCTCCTCCATCTTGGGGCCCGGCGCGGACACGTGGTCGCCGCACTACTACGCGGGCATGCCCTTCACGGCGGAGGGTGCCGACGAGGAGGCTCTCTATACCGCGACCATCGACCTCGCGCTCGCCACGCGCATGCTCTATACGCACAACCCCGCCGTCGACGGGACCGACTGGCGACCCGACAAGTACGTTGGGCTGTTCGAGGACGTCCTCGCCGACGAGAGCTTTGGTCAGTAGCGGCGGGGCTACTCCGCCTCGTCGGGCTCGACCGACTCGGTCGGCTCTTCTGGCTGCTCAAGCTTTGCTGCGTCGGCGGCGGCCGCTCGCGCCTCGTTGAACTTCTCGCGCATCGTGGGGTTCTTGTAGGTGAGCTTTCTGATGGTGAGCTCATCGGCCTTCTTGTTGGCGAGGCGCAGCTGGTTCTCGGACGAGGTGAGGTTCTCCTTGACCTTCTGGAGGTGGGAGATGGTCTTGTCAATCTCCTCGATGGCTGCCTGGAACTTGCGGCTCGCCGTGTCGTAGTTCTTGCCGAAGCCGTCCTTGAACTTCTCGAGCGCGGTCTCGAAGTTGGTGACGTCGATGTTTTGCTGGCGCACCTCGGCGAGCTCGCGCCGGTAGGCGTGCGCGTTCTCCGCGGCGTTTCTCAGCAGCGTGATCATGGGGATGAAGAACTGCGGACGGATGACGTACATCTTCTCGTACTCATAGGACACGTCCACGATGCCAGAGTTGTAGAGCTCGCTCTCTGGCTCGAGCATTGAGACGAGCACCGCGTACTCGCAGTTCTTGTTGCGACGGTCCTGGTCGAGCTTCTTGAAGAAGTCCGCGTTCTTGTGACGGCTCGTGGCAGCCGAGGCATCGTCCTCGTTCTTCATCTCGAACATGATGGAGACGACCTCGACGCCCTCGTCGTCAACCTCGCGGAAGACGTAGTCTCCCTTCGAGCCGCCCACGACCTCGTTGTCCTTGTGGAACTCGGCGCCGCGGAACCCCAGCGAGCGCCAGCGGTTGAACTCCATCTCGCAGTGCTGCTCGAGCGTCTCTCCGATGAGCTTGGTGGAGAGGCGCGCCCGCTGGTTGCGCAGGCGCTCGATCTCGTCCTCGCGGTCGCGAATTGTCTGGTCCTTGAAGCGCTCCTGTTCTGCCATCTGTTGGCGCAGCGAGGCCTCAATCTGCTCGCGCTCGAGCTTGGCGGCGCGCAGGTCCCCCTCGAGCGCGACGAGGCGCTCACCCTGCTCGCCGGTGGCCTTGCTCACCGCAAGGGCCTTCTCCGTCACGAAGGCAGACTCGCGGGCCTTGAGCTGGGCCTCGAGCTCGGAGACCCGACGCTGCTGCTCGAGCTTGGCGGCCCGCAGGTCTCCCTCGAGCTCGGCGATGCGCTTTTCCTGGGCATCCGTGGCCTCGCTCACCGCGAGGGCCTTCTCGGCGGAAAAGGCAGACTCACGAGCCTTGATCTGAGCCTCGAGCTCGGCGACGCGACGGTCGCGATCGGCGAGCTCCGAGGCCCCCTTCGTGGCCGCCTCGCTGAGCGCCCGCTCCTGCGCCGCCCCAGCCTCGAGCAGGGCACGCTGCTGCTCGGCGATCTTCTGGTCGCGCTCGGCGATTGCTTGCGTGAGCTCTCGCTCCACCGTTGCGCGCGCGAGCGCAACGGCGTCCGCGCCCTTCTCGACCTCGGCGCGCAGCCGAACAAGCTCCTCGTCCTTCTTGGCGGAGGCCTCACGCGCCCCGGCCAGCTCCTTGCTTAGCCTCCCCTGCAGCTCCTCGCGCTCGCGTGCGGCAAGCTCCTGCGCCTCCTGGCGCGCCTGTGCCACGGCGGCCTCGACGGCGCTCGCGCGCTCGCGCTCCGCCATCTGCTCGCGCGCCTCGAGCTCGCGCGTGAACTCCGCGTCACGCACCTGTCGCACGATCTGTGCGTACTCCGTCTCGTCTACCTGGAACACCTCGCCGCAGTGCGGGCATCTAATCTCAGCCATGGGGCTCTCCGTCCTTCTCGACTCGTGACCAGCTTACTCGCACCACCGGACAATAATTGGCGAGAAGTGCGTGCGCCGCCCGCCCGGGGCTTATCGCGCTCGCGCCGGGCGGCTAGCGCTTGAGCGCGGCGAGGGCGTCGGCGGCGATGCCCTCGGCCGTCATGCCGCAGCTGGCGAGAAGGTCGCGGGGGTCGTAGCGGTCGACAAAGGCGCGCGGCAGCCCGTGGCAGAGCACGCGCGCGTCCCCCGCGGCGAGCGCCTGAGCGCAGCGCTCGCCGAAGCCGCCGTCGAGGATGCCGTCCTCAATCGTGACCACCACGCGGTGGTCCGCCGCGAGACGGGCGAGGGAGCCCTCGTCCGGCGCGGTGGCAAGGCGCGGGTTCACGAGGGTCGCATCAACGCCGGAGCGCCCGAGCTCGTCCACGACGGCCTCGCCGAGGGGGAAGGCGTCCCCGAGCGCGAGCACCGCGACGTCCGAGCCCTCTCGCACGACCTCCCAGCCCCGCTCGTAGCTCTCGGGGCGCGCGAAGTCCGGGCGCGACTCAACGCCGGCGACCGGCACGCGGATGGCGACGGGGCCGCCCTCGTGGCCGATGGACCAGGAGAGCATGTCGAGGTACTCCTCGATGCAGGTGGGGGCGAGGTAGGTGAGCCCCGGCATGGTCCCGAGCATCGGGATATCAAAGAATCCGAGGTGGGTGACGTCGTTGGTGCCAAAGGCGGACGCGCCGAACACGAGGATCGTGGCGCTTGCCGCGTTGAGGCACAGGTCGTGCCAGAGCTGGTCGTAGGCGCGCTGAAGGAAGGTCGAGTAGATGCCGAGCACCGGGTGCGCGCCCGCGCGGGCAAGCCCGGTAACGAAGCTCACGGCGTGCTCCTCGGCGATGCCCACGTCCACGAACTGCCTGCCCGCCTGTGCGCGCAGGCGGGGGGTGAACCCCATGATGTAGGGGGTCGCGGCGCTCACGGCGATAAGGCTCGGGTCCGTCCTCATCCAGTCGAGCAGCAGGGCCCCGGTGACGTTGGCGTAGTTCTCGTCGACGAGGCTCGTCGAGGTGGCGCCGGCCTCGGGCTCGCCGCTCGCGGGGTCGAAGGGCGCCGCGTGGTGCCAGCGCTCGGGGTTTGAGCTTGCGGGCGCGTAGCCGTGGCCCTTCTCGGTGTGGACATGGAGGACGACGGGGTGATCGGTCCCCCTGAGGTCGCGCAGGGCCGCCTCGAGGGCCGCCTCGTCGTGGCCCTCCTCGAGGTAGCGGTAGTCGAGGCCGAGCGAGCGGAAGACGTTGTGGGGGCTTGCCCCCCGCGTGGCGCGCAGCTCAGCGAGGTTGCGGTAGATGCCGCCGTGGTTGGGCGCGATCGACCACTCGTTGTCGTTGACCACGATGATGAGGCCGCCTCCGAGCTCAGCGGCGTTGTCGAGGCCCTCGAAGGCGAGCCCGCCCGACAGCGAGCCGTCGCCGATGACCGCCACCACGTCGTAGCTCTCGCCGGCGAGCTCGCGCGCGGTGACGAGGCCGCAGGCGACGCTCAGCGAGGTGGAGGTGTGCCCCATCGAGAGGAGGTCGTGCTCTGACTCGGAGGGGCTCGAGAAGCCGGAGACCTCGTCGTAGCGGCTCGGATCGAGGAAGGCCTGCGCGCGCCCGGTGAGCATCTTGTGGGCGTAGGTCTGATGGGAGACGTCGAAGACGATCTTGTCGCGCGGGGAGTCGAACACGCGGTGAAGCGCCACGGTGAGCTCGACGACCGCGAGGTTGGACGCGACATGGCCGCCCACGACGGCGGAGCTCTCCACGATGGCCGCACGGAGCTCGTCGCAGAGTCCCTCGATGGCCTCGGCGGGCAGGGAGCGCACGTCGGCGGGAGCGCTGATGTTCTCCAGATACACGGCGCCCCCCTCCGACACGCACGAGCTTGCATAAACGTTGCGATTTCATAGCATCTCACATTTTCTGCCGAGAGTTGTGTCGCGTCTGCGGAAACGGCGCGCGGCAACGGTAAGCGGGCGGCGGTCGCATGGCGCTCGCGTTTGCGTAAACTGAGAGGGCGCGCTCCGCGCCTCGCCGCCCGGGCGCGGCGCCCGACCCCAAGGAGGACCCCATGGGACGAATCTTCATCACGGCCGAGACGGGCTGCGACGTGCCGGCGGCCGAGGCAGAGCGGCTGGGGGTCACCCTTGTGCCCATGCACGTGAGCATCGGCGACAGGACCGTTGACGACGGCACCGTCTCGCCCGCCGAGATGCTCGAGCAGTGCCGCCAGCTCGGCGTGCTGCCGCGCACGAGCGGGTGCGTGCCGGCCGACTTCACGGCTGCCTTCGACCGTCTCCATGCAGAGGACCCCGAGGCAGAGATCCTGCACGTTGCCTACTCGGCGGTCACGACGTGCTCGCTCGAGTCGGCGATCGCTGCATCCGAGGGGCGCGACTACGTGCTCACGATGGACACCCAGCATGTGACCGTGGGTCAGGGCCTCATTGTCCGTGAGACGGCCGCCTGGGTGCGCGAGCACCCCGAGGCAACGGCCGAGCAGGCGCGCGACTTCGCCGTGGGGCTGGCGTCGCGCGTGCGCATGGCGTTTCTCCCCGGCGACCTTGGCTACCTGCGCGCGGGCGGGCGCCTCTCCAACGTGGCGTTCCTTGGCGCCACGCTGCTCAAGATCAAGCCCGTGGTGGAGCTCGTGGACGGCAGGCTCGTGGCAACCAAGAAGCTGCGCGGCTCCATGTCCTCTGCTGCCGTGGCGCTCATCGACTACCTGGCGCTGCGCGAGGCGTTCGAGCCGGGGCGCATCGTCTTCGTGAAGAGCCCGGGCCTGCCCGAGCAGGTGCAGCAGCTCGCGAGCGACCACGCGCGCGAGCTGGGCTTCGAGCGCGTCGAGTGGTACGACACGGGCGACGTGATCACCTCTCACTGCGGACCGGGTGCGCTCGGCGTCGCCCTTGTCGCCAAGGAGTAGCCCCGCTCGCACCTGACAGTGCCCCACTTGTACCAGGTACAAATGGGTCAACACACTGTCGCCCCACTTGTACCTGGTACAAGTGGGGCACCCTGGGGTCTAGAGCGCGACGAGGTTTCTCGGCGTCTCGCCCTGCGCGTGCCGCCGGAGGTTCTCGGCCGCTATCCCCACGATGTTGTCGAGCGTGACGCTCAGGTGGTACCAGCCGGACACATGCGGCGTCACGAGCGCGCCCGGCGCGTCCCAGAGCGGGTGGTCTGCGGGCAGCGGCTCCGGGTCGGTCACGTCGAGGGCGGCACCGGCGAGCCTTCCGGACTCGAGGGCCGCCACGAGGTCCTCCGTCACCACGAGGTCCCCGCGCCCGCCGTTGGCAAAGTAGGCGCCCGGCTTCATGGCCGAGAAGAACCGCGCGTCGGCGAGCCCGCGCGTCCCGGGCGCGCTCGGCAGGAAGGACGCGACCACGTCGGCCTCGCCGAGCGCCGGTAGGAGGTCCTCCATCGAGATGATCTCCTCGAACGGCGGCTGCGCCTCACGGGCTGACCGCCGCACGCCGCGCACCCGCGCGCCCAGCGCGCAGGCGAGCTCGGCGAAGTGCGTCCCGATGTCCCCGGCGCCGAGCACGAGTACGCGCGCCCCGCGCAGCGTCGTGACCGTGCCCTCGTCCTCCCACCGGTGGGCGCGCTGGTTGTCCCGGTAGGCGGGCAGGCGCTTCATCATCGAGAGGACCATGGCGAGCATGTGCTCAGAGACCGCCTGGCCGTAGGCGCCCGAGGCGCAGGCGAGCTGCGCGCCCGCGGGCATCGTGCCGGCGGCGGCGTACTTGTCGTAGCCAGCCGAGTTGAGCTGCAGGAGCCTCAGGCGCCGCGCGAGCCGCAGGCGCTCGGGCTCCAGGTTGCCGATGATGACCTCGGCCTCGCCGACCTGCTCGTCGGTGACGTCCTCGGGGCTTGCGTAGACGATGCGCGCCCCGGGCGCCGCCTCCTCGAGCAGGGCGCGGTGGCGGGGCTGGACGGGCAGCAGCACGAGCACGTTCATGAGGCCTCCTCTGTCGACTGCCCCCATTCTAGCGCCCGCTCGGGCCCGCCCGTCCTTGTCGCCCCGTGCCCGCGAGGGGCTACAATTGCCTCCGGACAGAAGCGCGAGGGAGGGTCTGCATGAACCTGGACGAGCTCGAGATTGGCAAGGACGCCGTCGTCGCGTCGGTTGACTGCGACGAGCCGTCGCTGCGCCAGCACATCCTCGACATGGGCCTCACGCCGGGGGTGGAGGTCACGCTCATGAAGCGCGCCCCCATGGGGGACCCGCTCGAGGTTCGCGTGCGAGGCTACGAGCTCACGCTGCGCCGCGCGGACGCTGCCCACATCGCGCTCACCCAGGTGCATGACATGCACGACCTCCCGCAGGGCCGCGAGCGCCTCGAGGCCTCGCCGCACCCTGCCATCGGCGAGAAGTACGCGCCGCGCGCCGCCGGCAAGGCGATTCCCGAGGGCCGCCCGCTGAGCCTCGCCCTGGCCGGCAACCAAAACTGCGGCAAGACCACGCTCTTCAACGCGCTCACGGGCTCCAACCAGCATGTGGGCAACTTCCCCGGGGTGACCGTCGACCGCAAGGACGGCCAGGTCAAGGGCCATCCCGAGGTCACGGTGACAGACCTTCCGGGCATCTACTCGCTCTCTCCGTACACGAGCGAGGAGGTGGTCTCCCGTCGCTTTATCCTCGAGGACGACCCGGATGCGATTATCGACATCGTGGACGCCACCAACATCGAGCGCAACCTCTACCTGACGCTCCAGCTCATGGAGCTGGACCGTCCGATGGTTCTCGCGCTCAACATGATGGACGAGCTCACGGCCAACGGCGGCACGGTGAGCGTGAACCGGCTCGAGGCGGCGCTCGGGATCCCCGTGGTGCCGATCTCTGCGGCGCGCGAGGAGGGCATCTCCGAGCTCGTGGAGCACGTGCTGCACGTGGCGCGCTTCCGCGAGCATCCCGGCCGCGTGGACTTCTGCGCCGCCGACGGGCCGGACGGCGGCGCCCTGCACCGCTGCATCCACGGCATCTGCCACATCATCGAGGATCACGCTGCCGCGGCGGGCCTACCCGTGCGCTTTGCGGCGACCAAGCTCATTGAGGGCGACCGGCTCGTCATGGACGCCCTCGCCCTCCAGGACAACGAGCTCGACGCCGTGGAGCACATCATCAGCCAGATGGAGGAGGAGTCCGGGCGCGACCGCATGGCTGCCCTGGCTGACATGCGTTTCTCGTTCATCGAGGGCGTCTGCGCGGAGTGCGTGGTCAAGCCGCGCGAGAATCGCGAGCACGCCCGCTCGGTGGCCGCCGATCGAGTCCTCACCGGAAAGTACACGGCCATCCCCGTCTTTGTCGGCATCATGGCGCTCGTCTTCTGGCTCACCTTCGACGTCATTGGCCAGCGGCTCTCCGACCTTCTCGACCTGGGCATCCAGTGGGTGACGGCCCAGGTGGACGCCGCGCTCACCGCCTTCGGGCTCAACCCGGTGGTGCACAGCCTCGTGATCGACGGCGTCTTTGCCGGGGTGGGCAGCGTCCTCAGCTTCCTTCCGATCATCGTGGTGCTCTTCATCCTGCTCTCCATCCTCGAGGACTCCGGCTACATGGCGCGCGTGGCCTTTGTGATGGACAAGCTGCTGCGGCGCCTCGGCCTCTCCGGGCGGAGCTTCGTGCCGATGCTCATCGGCTTCGGCTGCTCGGTGCCGGCCATCATGGCCACGCGCACCCTGCCCTCCGAGCACGACCGCAAGATGACGGTCATGCTGACGCCGTTTATGAGCTGTTCTGCCAAGCTGCCGGTCTACGCCCTCTTCGCGGGGGCGTTCTTCCCCGAGGCGGCGCCCGCCGTCATGCTCGCGATGTATGTCATGGGCATGGTCGTGGGCGTGGCGGTGGCGCTCATCCTCAAGGGGACGGCCTTCCGCGGCGATCCGGTCCCCTTTGTGATGGAGCTCCCCAACTACCGCCTGCCCTCGGCGGTGACGACGCTCCGTTTGGCGTGGGATAAGGCCAAGGGTTTCGCCA
>DXBM01000003.1 GCA_019116525.1 Candidatus Olsenella pullistercoris
GGGCGCGCGCGTCAAGATCACGATCATGTTCCGCGGTCGTGAGATGGCCCACCCCGAGCAGGGGCGCCTCGTGCTCGATCGTCTCGCCGAGGACCTCAAGGACGTTGCCACCGTCGAGCAGAAGCCGCTCATGGAAGGCCGCAACATGCACATGACCATCGTCCCGATCAAGGGTGCCTTCGACAAGAAGGACGAGAAGGACGAGGAAGTCGTCACGGAGAAGGAGAACTAGCATGCCCAAGATGAAGACCCACAAGGGGACGGCCAAGCGCTTCCGTCGCACCGGCTCCGGCAAGATCATGCGCGCCAAGGCGTTCAAGAGCCACATCCTGACCAAGAAGTCCCCCAAGCGTATCCGCGGCTTCCGTCAGGAGACCGTCATTTCCCCTGCGGACGTCAAGACCGTCTCGCAGCGCATGGGTTCCAACTAGGCGCGTTCGCGCATTCGAGTAGTTTCCAACGAGGAGTTGATCAGATATGGCACGAGTCAAGCGCGCCGTCGCCGGCCGTAAGAAGCGTCAGACGCTCGTCGAGCGCACCAAGGGCTACTACGGAGTCCGCTCCCGCACCTTCCGTGGCATGAAGGAGCAGGCCCAGCACTCCGGCCAGTACGCCTACCGCGATCGTCGCAACAAGAAGCGCGACTTCCGCGCCCTGTGGATCCAGCGCATCAACGCCGCTGCCCGCATGAACGGCCTTTCCTACAGCAAGCTCATGCACGGCCTCAAGCTCGCCGGCGTCGAGCTCGACCGCAAAGTCCTCGCCGAGATCGCCTACTCCGACGAGGCCACCTTCGCCGACATCGCCGAGGTCGCCAAGAAGGCCCTCGCCGACGCCGAGTAGCGCCGCGAACAGAGTGTGATCCGAGCGCCCCGGGCATCTCGCCCGGGGCGTTTTTTGTCAAGAAGTGCCGTGTCGTGGCAACTTCCATAACAGTCGCGACATGACGGGAGCTTCCGCAGGGGCATACGATGCCACGCAAACAGGCGAGAAGGACGGAGGCTTGCATGGGAGATTGGCTGAGAACGGCGGCGTACGGGACCGTGAGCGCCTACCGCGCGCAGGGCCATGAGCTCCTGGGCGTGCACTCGAATCGCGAGCTTGCCGATCTTCTCGCGCGTGACGTGGGGTTTGTGCCGTCTGCCGGCAAAAAGACGCCGCCTGCGGACGACTGAGAAACGAGCGCGTAAAGGCAGGTTGCGTGGGAACAAGGTGAGTAAGCAAGGGCAACGTCGCTACCAACGAAGCGACCGACGCGAGGAGGCGAGTCCAGTGAACAGTGAAGAGAATGTGCAGTTTGGGCCCGCCGAGCGTGCGACCGAGGTCCTATGACATCTGGGGCGAGCGCACTCGCCAACGTTCTCCGAAACGCATTTCGGACGGACTGATGACAGGAACACTCGAAGCGGGCCCAAGTTCATAACCTGGCTGTCCAACATCGATTCGTAAAGACACGGGTGATTCCAAAGTACAGATGAGGCGGGGCGGCGCAATGGGGCGCCGCCCCTTTCTCGTGGCGCGCCATTGGAGGCGCGCCTCTTGCTGCCAAAGCGGGTGGACGCAGCCCTGACGGGAATGGTGCGCTTTCCGGTTACGTAACGCAGGGCGAAGCCCACACGTTTAGTCCTCCGGATTAAGCTCCACGGGTTTATTTGGGGCAGTTGCTTAGGAAAACGGGGTAGTTGTAGGTCGCGGGCGATTTCGTGCTTAGGATTTCGGGGTAGTTGTTCTTTTCGGAGAGGCGTTTGTTGGCAAGAGGGGCCACTAGTCAACCCCCCAACAGGGGTTTTGTCATCGAGAAGCGCTTCTCGACGATCGTTTTGCTTCAGTCAGGGTGCAACTACCCTGAAAACCTAAGCGTCGCATGGGACGCGACATGCAGCTACTCGGAATTGTTAAGCAGGCCCGTACCACGGGCCAAACGGACGCCGGCTTTTCGGTGTTGCGAGGAGCTCCGCCCGGGCAGATGGCGGAGCGGGATTGGGCTCCCGTGCGCCCTATAGACCCCGCTCTCCAAGCACGTCCGCACGTGATTCTGCACGTGCTCAAGTTCCTGGGACCTGGGCTGGGATTCAGTGGGGTCGAATGTGGAGTCATTTTGGAACCCTTCCCAAAAATATGTGCTCAGCGTGAACGGTACCAAATCGGCGTCAGCCGGCTAATTAGGAAAATACCAGTTGTAAGTCGTATCTTGCAGTGTTCTAATGCAGTCAACGGAAATGAAACGTTTCCAAAGAACTGCAACGGCAGACGGAAGGATGCGTTTCAAAGAAACGGTAGGAGGGAGCACGTCATGTTGATGAAGAGGCGTCAGTTCGTGCAGGCGGGTCTCGGCCTCATGGCTGGAATGGGGGCGGTTGCGCTCGCCGGCTGCGGCGGCGATCAGGGCAACAGCGGCGGAGGCGATGCCCAGCAGGCCTCCGGCAAGGTCTACTACCTCAACTTCAAGCCCGAGCAGGACGCCCAGTGGCAAGAGCTCGCCGAGCTCTACACCGAGGAGACGGGCGTGCCCGTGACGGTCATGACCGCCGCCTCCGGCCAGTACGAGACCACGCTCAAGTCTGAGATGGCAAAGACGGACGCTCCCACGCTCTTCCAGGTCAACGGCCCCGTGGGCCTGGCGTCCTGGAAGGACTACTGCTACGACCTCGATGACACCGAGATCGCAACGCACCTCACCAACGACGCCTACGCGCTCAAGGGCGACGACGACAAGACCAAGGGCATCGCCTACGTCATTGAGTCCTACGGCATCATCTGCAACAAGTCCCTGCTCGAGCAGGCTGGATACACCACTGACGACATCACCAACTTTGACAGCCTTAAGGCCGTCGCGGAGGACATCACCGCTCGCAAGGACGAGCTTGGCTTCTCCGCCTTCGGCTCTGCCGGCATGGACGGCTCCTCCGACTGGCGCTTCAAGACGCACCTCGCCAACCTGCCGATCTACTACGAGTACCGTGACGAGGGGATTGACACCACCGACGCCATCAAGGGAACCTACCTGGACAACTACCGCCAGATCTGGGACCTCTACGTCAACAACGCCACCTGCGACCCCACGCAGCTCTCCACCAAGACCGCTGACGATGCCACGGCAGAGTTCGTGACGGGCCAGTGCGTGTTCTATCAGAACGGCACCTGGGAGTACGCGAATGTCGCCGAGGTCGGTGACGAGAACCTCGCGCTGATCCCCATCTACATCGGCGTCGACGGCGAGGAGGACCAGGGCATCTGCACCGGCTCCGAGAACTACTGGTGTGTCAACAAGAACGCCACCGAGGAGGACATCCAGGCCACGCTCGACTTCATCAACTGGTGCGTCACCTCTGAGACGGGCACCAAGGCGATGTGCGGCTCCGAGGGCGCGATGCCCTCCGGCGAGGCGGGCATGGGCTTCGTGATCCCGTTCGAGGGCAACCTCGAGTCCACCAACCTCCTCAACAACCTCGCCGACGAGATCAACGCCGAGAAGACCCCGGTCTCCTGGAACTTCTCGACCATGCCCTCCGAGGAGTGGAAGAACGGCGTGGGCTCCGCCCTCACTACCTATGCTGCCGACCAGACCGACGCCAACTGGGACGGTGTCGTGACCGCCTTTGTCGACGGCTGGGCCTCTGAGGCGGCTGCTGCCAAGGCATAGCGCCACGGCTCTCTCTTCCCCCTTTGGGCGGTGGGTGGATCCCAACACCCACCGCCCTTCGCTTTGTTTGAGAAGGAGGGAAACATGGACAGAGCGATCAAGAAGTACCTGCCCATCTTCGTGCTGCCAACGCTTCTGGCGTTCATCATCGGCTTCGTGGCTCCGTTCCTCCTGGGGCTGTGGCTTTCCCTGTGCGACTTCACCACCGTGACCGACGCCACCTTCGTGGGCTTCTCGAACTATGTGCTGGCCCTTCAGGACACGGTGTTCCAGCACTCGTTCTGGTACACGGCGCTCTTCACCGTCGTTTCGGTCGTGGTCATCAACGTCGTGGCGTTCGCGATCGCGATCGCGCTCACCAGGAAGCTTCGCGGCACCAACCTGTTTCGCACGATCTTCTTCATGCCGAACCTCATCGGCGGCATCGTCCTGGGCTACATCTGGCAGCTCATCTTCAACGGCATCCTGTCCCAGTACTCTCAGGCGCTCAACCTCAACGAGTGGTACGGGTTCGCGGGCCTCGTGATCCTCGTGGCGTGGCAGCAGATCGGCTACATGATGATCATCTACATCGCGGGGCTCCAGTCGATTCCCGACGACGTGCTCGAGGCGGCCGCGATTGACGGGGCGAGCTCGTGGCGCCAGCTGATTGACGTGACGATTCCCATGATGATGCCCTCAATCACCATCTGCACGTTCTTGTCGCTGACCAACGGCTTCAAGCTCTTCGACCAGAACCTGTCGCTCACGGCCGGCGAGCCGTCCAAGATGTCCGAGATGCTCGCGCTCAACATCTACAACACGTTCTACGGGCGCGTTGGCTGGGAGGGCGTCGGCCAGGCCAAGGCGGTCATCTTCTTTGTCATCGTGGTGGTCATTGGCCTCGTCCAGCTGCGGGCCACGCGCTCGAGGGAGGTGCAGCAGTGATGGCAACCAAGAAGGAGCGTCGCGCCCTCGGATGGGCCGGAACGGGGCTCATGGGCTTTCTCTGCGTCGCGTGGGTGCTGCCCGTCATAGTGGTGCTCTTCAACTCGTTCAAGAACAAGATGTACATCAACCTCGAGCCCTTCTCGCTGCCCACGGAGCAGACCTACATCGGGCTCGAGAACTACCAGACCGCCATCGACAAGTACGGCTTCCTCGACTCGGTCGGCTGGACCGTGTTCATCACGGTGGGCTCGGTCGCGGTGATCCTCCTGTGCACGTCGATGTGCGCCTGGTACATCACGCGCGTGCAGAACCGCTTCACGAAGGCCATCTACTACCTGTGCGTCTTCTCCATGGTCGTTCCGTTCCAGATGGTCATGTTCACGCTCTCGATGATCGCCGACCGCCTGGGGCTCGGCACGCCGTGGGGCATCATCATCGTCTACCTCGGCTTTGGCGCGGGGCTGGCGGTCTTCATGTTCTGCGGCTTCGTGAAGTCGATTCCCATAGAGATCGAGGAGGCGGCGCTCATCGACGGCGCGGGCCCGATCAGGACCTTCTTTACCGTGGTCGTGCCCATCATGAAGCCGACGTTCATCTCGGTGGGAATCCTTCAGACGATGTGGATCTGGAACGACTTCCTGCTGCCCTACCTGGTCCTGGACACCACCAAGTACAAGACCATCTCGATCGTCATCCAGTTCATGAAGGGCTCCTACGGGCGCGTTGACATGGGTGCCATCATGGCGGCCCTGATCATGGCGGTCATCCCGGTCGTCGTGTTCTACCTGTCGTGCCAGAAGTACATCATCAAGGGCGTCGCTGCTGGCGCGGTCAAGGGCTAGCGAGAGGGGGTCGTCGTGGACATCAGGGACATCGCTCGCCTTGCTGGCTACAGCGTGGGAACCGTCTCACGAGTGCTCAACGACCACCCCGGCGTCAGCGACCGTGCGCGCGAGCGCGTGCTTGAGGTGGTGCGCGAGATGGGCTACGAGCCCAACGCCAACGCGCGCCACCTCAAGATGCGCGGCAGGGCCTCGTTCGCCATCATGGTCAAGGGCATGCAGAACATGCTCTTCAACGACATCATCGAGAAGGCCGAGGGGCTGTTCGCGGCAGCGGACGAGGAGGCGCGCATCCACTTTGTGGACGAGGACGCCGACGAGGTCGCTCGCGCGATACACCTCGACAGGATCAGGCACCCCAAGGGGTTCCTGTTCCTCGGGGGCGACCCCAACAACTTCCGGGCCGGCTTTGAGCAGATCAGCGTGCCCTGCGTTCTGCTCACCAACACGGCCGAGGAATGGGGGCTGCGCGGCCTCTCGAGCTTCTCGACGAACGACGCGGAGGCAGCCGGCTGCGTCATCGACTACCTCTGGGAGTGCGGGCACCGACGCATTGGAATCATCGGCGGCGACCGCGAGGTAAGCGAGGTCTCCTCGCATCGTCTCGATGGCGTTGTCTGCGCGTTCGAGCGGCATGGCGCGACGTTTGACGCCGAGCGCTGCTACGAGCCCTGCCGCTTCTCGATGGGGGACGGCTACCATGCGGCGATGCGCCTGCTCGAGCGTGCGGACGACCTGACGGCGGTCTTTGCCTTCGGCGACGTGATCGCCCTCGGCGTCCAGCGCGCGATCTCCGACCGGGGGTTCCGTGTCCCGGCTGACATCTCGCTCGTTGGCTTTGACGGCGTCGACGTCTCCCAGTACAGCGTCCCGCGCCTCACGACGGTGCGCCAGGACGCGGGCCTTCTCGCCCGAAAGGGCGTCGAGGCGCTGCTCGCCGCCGTGCGCGACGGCGGGGCGGAGGGCGTGCACGAGTCCGTTCCCTTCCGGCTCCTGCGCAGGGAGAGCGTGCTCTCGCTGCGGCCCGCCGCGACCGCGGGGGCCAAGGGGGGCGAGCGCTCATGAGGCGCGCCGGAATCCTCATGAGCGTGTCGTCGCTGCCCTCCCCGTGGGGAATCGGCACGCTGGGCGCCGCGGCGCGAGAGTTCGTGGACTTTCTCGCCGCGTCGGGCCAGACGGTGTGGCAGATGCTCCCGATTGGCCCCACGGGCTACGGGGACTCGCCCTACCAGGTCTTCTCGTCCTTTGCGGGCAACCCATACCTCATCGACCTTGATGACCTCGCTGCGGAGGGCCTGCTCGAGCGCGGTGAGTACGAGGCACGTCACTGGGGAGACGACCCGCTCTCCGTGGACTACGGGGCGCTCTTCAGCGAGCGGCGCGCGGTGCTCGCGGCGGCGGTTCGCCGGCTGAGGGAGACGCGCGCCTCCGAGCTCGCGGCGTTCGTGGCACGGGAGAGCTCGTGGCTCGAGGACTACGCCCTCTTCATGGCGGTCAAGGACAGCCAAGGGGGCGCGCCCTGGAGCGCGTGGCCCGCGCCCCTGCGACGCCGCGACCGCGAGGCCCTGGACCGGGCGCGGAGCGCCCTTGGCGAGGAGGTCGACTTCTGGAGGGGCGTCCAGTGCCTCTTCTTCGGACAGTGGGGGCGGCTGAGGGAGCGCGCTCGGCGAGCGGGCGTCCTCATCATGGGGGACATCCCCATCTACGTGGCGCCTGACAGCGCGGACGTGTGGGCGCACCCCGACGAGTTCCAGCTCGACTGCGACCTATGGCCGACTGAGGTCGCCGGCTGCCCGCCCGACGGCTTCGCCGAGGGGGGCCAGCTCTGGGGCAACCCGCTCTACGACTGGGAGCGCATGTCGCGGAACGGCTACGAGTGGTGGGTGGAGCGAGTTGCGTACCAGCTCAGGCTCTATGACATCCTGCGCATCGACCACTTCCGCGGATTCGACTCCTACTACGCGATTCCGTTCGGCGCCCCTGACGCGCGCTGTGGCCGCTGGCGCGAGGGCCCGGGCCAGGCGCTCTTCGAGAGGCTTCGCGAGACGTGTGGGGTTGATCGCCTCGTCGCGGAGGACCTTGGCTACCTCACGGACTCCGTTGCTCGCCTGCGCGAGGACGTGGGCCTCCCGGGCATGCGCGTCCTGGAGTTCGCCTTTGACAGCATTGACGGCAGCGGCAGCGTCTACCTCCCGCACTCCTACTCGCGGGACTGCGTGGCCTATGTGGGCACGCACGACAACGACACCGCGCTCGGCTGGCTCTCTCGGGCGCGCCCCGAGGACGCGCGGCTGGCCCGAGACTACCTTGGCCTGAGCGAGGGCGAGGGAGAGGGCTGGGGCATGATGCGCGGCATCTGGAGCTCGGTGGCCGACGTTGCGATCGTGCAGATGCAGGACGTCTTGAGCCTCGGCGGCGAGGCTCGCATGAACACCCCCTCGACGGTGGGGGAGAACTGGAAGTGGCGGGCGCCGGCCGGCTATGCGACGCCCGAGCTCATGGGAAGGCTGCGGCGGCAGGCGGAGCTCTGCGAGCGCGCCCCTGCGCCCGACAGCCGCTAGAAAGGAGAGGGTCACGCATGGCTCAGGTATCCATCAGGCACGTCGAGAAGGTCTACCCGGCCGCGGCGGGGCACCGTCACCGTCCCAAGAAGGGCGGGGCGAACCTCAAGGTGACGGACGAGGGCGTGCTCGCCGTCGAGGACTTCAACCTCGAGATTGCAGACGGTGAGTTCATCGTGCTTGTCGGCCCCTCGGGGTGTGGCAAGTCCACGATGCTGCGCATGGTCGCGGGCCTCGAGGAGATCACGCGCGGCGAGATCTACATCGGCGACAAGCTGGTCAACGACATGCAGCCGCGCGACCGCGACATCGCGATGGTGTTCCAGAACTACGCGCTCTACCCGCACAAGACGGTGCGCGGCAACATGGAGTACCCGCTCAAGCTGCGCAAGATGCCCAAGGACGAGATCGATCGCCGCGTCAATGACGCCGCGAGGATCCTGGGGATCGAGGCCCTTCTCGACCGCAAGCCCAAGGCGCTCTCGGGCGGGCAGCGCCAGCGCGTTGCCATCGGGCGTGCCATCGTGCGCGAGCCCAAGGTCCTGCTCATGGACGAGCCGCTCTCCAACCTCGACGCAAAGCTGCGCAACCAGATGCGCTCCGAGATCATCAAGCTGCGCCGGCGCATCAACACGACGTTCGTCTACGTCACGCACGACCAGACCGAGGCCATGACGCTCGGCGATCGCATCGTGGTGATGCGTGACGGCATGGTCCAGCAGATCGGCACCCCGCAGGAGGTCTACGACTCGCCGGCCAACGTCTTTGTCGCGGGCTTCATCGGCGTGCCCCAGATGAACTTCTACGACGCGCAGCTCGTGTGCGACGGGAGCGCCTACCGTGTGGAGCTCGACGGCGTCAGCGTGCCCCTGTCTGCCGAGAAGTGCGCGCGGCTCGCTGCGCGCGGCGCCCAGGGCCGTTCCGTTACGCTCGGCGTTCGCCCCGAGAACATCGAGCTTGCCGAGGCGGGCCCGAGCGCGCTCACCGGCACCGTTGAGGCCACGGAGATGATGGGCAGCGCCGTGCACCTGCACGTGAGCGTTGACGGGAAGGACAGCATCATCATCCTGCAGAACACCGACCAGGACGGCCGGCACCCGTCGAGCATCAAGGTCGGCGACGAGGTGTCGTTTGCGTTCGGTGGCTCGGTGGCGCACCTCTTTGACCCTGAGACGGGGGCCAACCTCGAGCTCTAGCCCTTCCTCCTCGGGGCGTGCCGTTTCCCCTCTCCTTTCCCGCGACACGCCCTGTGCAAAGACGGGCCCGACGCCCTCGTGGCGCCGGGCCCATTTTGGAGCCTGTCCCGTTTTCTCTGAGAAAGGGAACCCGTCCCCAAAGTGCTGCTTAGTCCTTCTTGATCCAGGAGAACATCGAGCGGATCTTCTCGCCGGTCTTCTCGATCGGGTGGGAGTTGATCTCCTCGCGCTTCTCGAGGAGCCACTTGTGGTTGTTGTTGCAGTCGTCAACGAACTCCTGCGCGAACGAGCCGTCCTGGATGCGGGCGAGGATCTGCTTCATGGCCTCGCGGCTCTGCTCGTTGATGACCTTGGGGCCGGCGTAGTACTCGCCGTACTCCGCGGTGTTGGAGATGGAGTAGTTCATGAAGTGGATGCCGGACTCGTACATGAGGTCGACGATCATCTTCATCTCGTGGTAGACCTCGAAGTAGGCCAGCTCCTCGGGGTAGCCCGCCTCGGTGAGGGTCTCGAAGCCGGCCTTGACGAGCTCGACGAGGCCGCCGCAGAGCACGGCCTGCTCGCCGAAGAGGTCCTCCTCGGTCTCCTCCTTGAAGGTCGCCTTGATGATGCCGGAGCGGGCGCCGCCGACGCCCCAGCAGTAGGACAGCACGATGTCCCAGGCGTCGCCGGTGGCGTCCTGCGCTACGCACGCGAGGTCGGGCACGCCGGAGCCCTCGGTGTACTGGCGGCGCACGATGTGGCCCGGGCCCTTGGGCGCGCACATGATGACGTTGACGTCCTCAGGGGCCTTGATGTAGCCGTAGTGGATGTTGAAGCCGTGCGCGAAGGCGAGCGTGTCGCCGGGCTTGAGGTGGTCCTTGATGTGCTCCTCGTAGACGGCCGGCTGGGTCTCGTCGGGCACGAGGACCATGATGACGTCGGCCTCCTCGGCGGCCTGGTCCATGCTCACGACCTTCAGGCCGGCCTCGCGGGCCTTCTCGGCGCTCTTGGAGCCCTCGCGCAGGCCGACGCGGACGTCGCAGCCGGAGTCCATGAGGTTGAGGGCGTGGGCGTGGCCCTGGGAGCCGTAGCCGATGATGGCGACCTTCTTGCCCTGGATGACGCTCGGGTCGACGTCCTTCTCGTAGTAGATGGTGACGGCCATGTTCTTCTCCTTAGTCGAGCCGCTTGTACCTATGTGAACCGCCGCGCGCGGCGGCGGGTGGTGCCGGACGATGCGAGGGGACACTCCCCTCGCATCACTGTGAGCCGCGGGCCATGGCGATCTTGCCGGTGCGCGTGAGCTGCTTGATGCCGTAGGCGCGCAGCAGGTCCTCCATGGCGTCGAGCTTGCTGGCGGCGCCGGTGGCCTCGATCGTGAGGGTGTTCTTGCCCACGTCGACCACCTTGGCGCGGAACACGTTGGCGATCTCGATGATCTCGTGCCTGCGCTCGGGCGTCGACTGGACCTTGAAGAGCACGAGCTCGCGCTCGACGGCGTCCTCGTAGGTGAGGTCGGAGATCTTGTAGACCGAGACGAGCTTGTGGAGCTGCTTGGTGATCTGCTCGAAGCCGACCTCGTCCGCCTCCACGATGATCGTCATGCGCGAGAGGTTCTCGTCCTCGGTGGGGGCGACGGTGAGCGACTCGATGTTGAAGCCGCGGCGGCTGATGAGGCCCGTGACGCGGCTGAGCACGCCGGGCCGGTTCTCCACGAGTACCGAGAGCAGGTAGTTCATGACTCATCAACTCCTTCGTGGGACGGCTTGACGCGCGGGCGCCCGCCCTCGCCGAAGCCCTTCTCGCTGACGCGCACCCCTCCGAGGGTCACGTCGAGCGCGCCGATGATGTCGTCGATGGGGGCGCCGGGGGCGACCATCGGGTAGACGGTCTGCTCGGCCGGGATCATCACGTCGAGCAGGTAGGGCTCGTCGGAGGCGAGCATCTCGTCGAGCGCGACGTCGATCTCCTCGGGCCGAGTTATGCGCGCCGCGCGCCAGCCGTAGGCGTCGGCGAGCTTGACGAAGTCGGGGTTGTCGGCGAGCTCGGTGAACGAGAAGCGGTCGTTGTAGAAGAGGTGCTGCCACTGGTGGACCATGCCGAGGGCGCGGTTGTCGATGACGAGCACCTTGACCGGGACGTCGTTGATCTTTGCCGTGGCCATCTCCTGGCTGTTCATCTGGAACGAGCCGTCGCCGGCCACGCAGACGACCTGCTCGTCCGGGCAGCCGATCTTGGCGCCGATGGCAGCCGGGAAGCCGAAGCCCATCGTGCCGAGGCCACCGGAGCTGATGAAGGTGCGCGCGTGCTCGCGGTGGATGTTCTGGTGCGCCCACATCTGGTGCTGGCCGACCTCGGTGGTGACGATGGAGGCCTCGGGGTCGAGCTTGTCGGAGAGCTTGGAGAGCACGACCTCCGGGGCGATCTTGTCGGGGTAGTCGGCGAAGTCGGCGGTGTAGAAGGGCCAGCGCTCGCGCCAGCCGAAGACCTCGGCGGTCCACTCGTCGCAGACCGGCGTGGCGCCCATCTTGGCCAGGCGCTCGTTGAGCGAGGCGAGGACGGACTTGGCGTCGCCGACGATGGGCACGGCCGGGTTCACGATCTTGCCGATCTCTGCCGGGTCGATGTCGATGTGGATGATCTGGGCGTGCGGGGCGAACTCGTCGACCTTGCCGGTCACACGGTCCGAGAAGCGCGCGCCCACGGCGACGAGCAGGTCGCACTCGGTGACGGCCATGTTGGCGTACTTGGAGCCGTGCATGCCCACGGGGCCGAGGTTGAGCGGGTTGGAGCAGCGCATGGCGCCCTTGCCCATGAGGGTGGTGACCACGGGGATGTTCATGCGCTCGGCGAGCTCGGTGAGTTCGGGGCAGGCGTGGCTGGAGACGATGCCGCCGCCGGCCATGATGAGCGGGCGCCTCGCCTCGGCGATGAGCGCGGCGGCCTGCTTGACCTGCTTGGCGTTGCCCTTGTAGGTGGGCCGGTAGCTCGCGATGCTCACGGAGTCGGGGTAGTGGAAGACCATCTCGGAGCCGGAGAGGTCGCTCGGGATGTCGATGAGCACGGGGCCGGGCCGCCCGGTGGAGGCGATGTAGAAGGCCTCGCGGAAGGTGCGCGTGAGGTCTTCGGTGGACTGCAGCAGGAAGCTGTGCTTGACGATCGGCATGGTGATGCCCACGA
The DNA here is from genome assembly GCA_019116525.1 of Candidatus Olsenella pullistercoris. Taxonomy (GTDB): domain Bacteria; phylum Actinomycetota; class Coriobacteriia; order Coriobacteriales; family Atopobiaceae; genus Thermophilibacter; species Thermophilibacter pullistercoris. The sequence goes on from DXBM01000003.1 coordinate 12,335, forward strand.
TGTCGGACTCCTGGAAGGCGTCCGTGCCGATGACGCCGCGCGTGACCTGGCCGGTGATGACGACGAGCGGGACGGAGTCCATGTAGGCCGTCGCGATGCCCGTCACGGTGTTGGTGGCGCTGGGGCCGGAGGTGACCAGCACCACGCCGACCTTGCCCGTGGCGCGCGCGTAGCCGTCGGCCATGTGCGTGGCGCCCTGCTCGTGGCGCGCCAGGACGTGGCGGATCTTCTTGGAGTCGTACAGGGCGTCGTAGATCTTGATGGCCTGGCCGCCGGGGTAGCCGAAGATGGTGTCCACGCCCTCGGCCTCGAGGCTGGCGATGATCGCCTGCGCCCCGGTCATGGTCTTGCCCTCGTGCTCGGTGTGGCTGCCCGGGCCGAGCGGACGCCCCTCTATGGCGCGCCGCCGGCGGGCGACCTTCTCCTCGGTGGTGATCATGAGAGGTAGGCCCCCTTGTCTGCGCTCGTGACCAGTCTTGCGTAGCGGGAGAGAACCCCCGTCTCGTACTTGGGAGCGGGAGGCTGCCACGCGGCGCGCCGGCGCTCGAGCTCGTCGGGCGCCACCTCCAGCGTGAGCGTGCCTGCCTGGATGTCGATGGAGATCACGTCGCCCTCGCGGACGAGCGCGATCGGACCGCCGGCCGCGGCCTCGGGGGAGACGTGGCCGATGCACGGGCCCTTGGAGGCGCCCGAGAAGCGCCCGTCGGTGATGAGGGCCACGGAGGTGGCGAGCCCCATGCCGCAGATGGCGGAGGTGGGGGTGAGCATCTCGCGCATGCCGGGGCCGCCCGCCGGGCCCTCGTAGCGGATGACCACCACGTCGCCCGGGCTTATCGCCCCGCCGAAGATGGCCTCGCAGGCCTGCTCCTCGGAGTCGAAGACGCGCGCGGGGCCGGAGTGCCGCCACATGGACGGGTCCACGGCGCTCTTCTTGACCACGCCGCAGTCCGGCGCGAGGTTGCCGCGGACGACCTTGAGGCCGCCGTCGGGGGAGTAGGCGTCCTCGACGCGGCGCACGACCTCCCCGTCGGGCTCGGGGCACTCGGCGACCCACTCGGCCATGGTGCCGTGGCAGGTCACGGCCGAGAGGTCGAGGTGGCCGGCGCACCCGAGCTCCCCGATGATGGCGGAGACGCCGCCCACGTCGTTCAGGTCCTGGATGTGCAGCGGGCCCGCCGGCGCGATGCGCACGATGTTGGGCGTCTCGGCGCTCGCGCGGTCCCAGTCCTCCATGGTGACGGGGCAGCCAGCGGCCTGCGCGATGGCCGTGAGGTGCAGCATCGTGTTGGTCGAGCCGCCGAAGGCCATGTCGAGCACCATGCCGTTGTGGATGGCGGCAGGAGTGAGGATCTGGCGGGCCG
>DXBM01000046.1 GCA_019116525.1 Candidatus Olsenella pullistercoris
AGCGAGAGCCAGCTGAGGCTCGTAAGAGTTGTTGTCGTCAATTCAATTTGACGGTACCCCTGTTTAGCGTGGCGAGGAGACCACGGCCTGCTGCCCATCTCAGACCCACCCTGTCGAAACCAGTCACCCCCACGGATGGAATGGGAAGACTGCCACCATGCGGCTGTCAACGTACGGGCCGCCCTCGCGGCCGTGTGGGTATTCTACCCGCTTTTCTCCCCCGCAACGCAAGAAACACGGGGCTTCTCGCGGGTCGGCGCCCTCACAAAAAACGGGCGGCCCCCCGCGGGGGACCGCCCGTGTGCCGCGCGTGCCTCGGCGACTACTCCTCGACGAGCTCGAACATGTCGGGGCCAACCCCGCAGACCTCGCAGACGAAGTCCTCGGGGAGCTCGGGAGTGTCGACGGTGACCTCCCAGCCGCAGACGGTGCAGCGGAACGTGTACTTCTTCTCCTCGGCCATGCGCTCTCTCCTCTCGGTCTCTGAGGGCGACTCTCGCCCTACTCTAGCTTATACCCTCAATGTAGGAAGAGGCCTTCGGCGGCGTCTTCCCCTTGAGCGTCCCATGATAGTAGGCGTAGGTCATGGGCGCCACGCCAGAGAGGTTGCCCGCGTCGACGACCTCTCCCACAAAGGTGAGGTGCGTGCCCACGTCCGTTGTCTGGACCACCCTGCAGGCCACGTAGGAGCAGACGTGCTCGGCGGGGTACGGGTCCCCGGTGGCGGCGACGGCGCTCGCGATGCCGTCGAACTTGTCGAAGTCCGCGGACGTGCGGAAGCCAAAGCGACCGACGAACAGCATGTCGGCCGACTCATCGACCACGGCAAGCGAGAAGTGCCCGGCGCGCTCGATGGCGCCGCAGGTGAAGTTCTGCTTGTTCACCGTCACCGAGACCTGCAGCGGCTCGGCCGTGACCTGCAGGCCGGTGTTGACGAGGCACGCGCCCGCGCGCTCGCCATCGTCCGCAGAGACCACGTACAGCCCCGACGAGAACTTGAACAGTGCCGATGCGTCCATGCCGCTCCCCTCTCCGAGGATACGAAGGGACAGTCCCTTCGTATCATCTACCGGTTGCGTTCCTTGAGCACGCGCGCGATCTCTCGGTCGGAGTCGCGGCGCGCGATGTCCGCTCGCTTGTCGTAGAGCTTCTTGCCGCGCGCGAGGCCGATGGTGAGCTTCACGCGGTTGTGCCCGTCGAAGTAGATCTCCAGCGGAACGAGCGCGAGGCCCCGCTGCCTGAGCTTGGCGTCAAGGTAGTCGATCTGGCGGCGGTGGAGGAGCAGGCGGCGCTTGCGGTCAGGGTCGACGTTCCACACGCCCCCGTTGGAGTACGGGTGGATGTGCACGCCGTGCAGCCACGCCTCTCGCGCGCGGATGAGGCAGAACGCGTCGGTGAGCTGGCAGGCGCGCTCGCGCAGGCTCTTGACCTCCGTTCCGGTGAGCTCGATGCCCGCCTCGAACGTCTCGTCGATGAAGTACTCGTGGCGCGCCGAGCGGTTCTTCGCGATGGTACGCTTGCCCGGGCCGGCCTGCTTGGCGGCGGCAGCGGCGGCCTGTCGCACGACCTTACTCTTGGCCATTCGACACCTCCCCCGCGTCCTCGTCGCCCTCTCGGATGAGGTCGAGCAGGGCGCGCGCCGCAGGCTCGCCGACAAGGTCGCGCGCCCGCAGCGTGAGATTGGCGGCAACGTCGCGCGCGCCGGCGGAGGCGGCGTCCGTCGCGCACATGAGCAGGCACACCGCGACCTCGGCGTTAGCGCCGTCGGGCAGGCCCTCGGCGGCGAGAAGCTCGGTGGCCTCGGAGTCGCTCACGAGGTCGGGGTCGTGGTCGGTCCCCGCTGCCTGGTCGAGCGCCGCCGCGATGGACGAATCGCGCACGTCGAGGTTGCGCGCAGCCCTGAGTGCGGCCGCTGCCGCACGGGGCTTCTCGGACGCGCCGAACCAGCCGGCAAAGTTCACGAAGGCGCGCGCCAGGTGAGCCGCCTCGCTCGCGCGCTCGAACACGCTGTAGGTGAGGGCAAGGTACTCTTGGACGTCACCGGACACGCGGAAGAGGTCGGCGAGGTTGAGGCGCGAGGCGCAGTCCATGGGGTTCCAGCGCACGGCCGCCTTGAGGGCTGCCGCCGCGCCGTCGTAGTCGCCCAGGTGAGCACGGGCAAGCGCAAGGTCGGAGTAGAGGCGGTCGAGGGGCTCGCCCACCTCGCGAAGCTCGCGGGGGTCTCCCTCCACGCGACGGTACGCGAGGCGCTCGAAAAGCGACGGGAAGCTGAACCACTGGAGCTCGTCGGTCGTCGGACAGTTGGCGTCGACGTACGCCTCTGCGTCGTCGGCAAGGCGCGACAGCAGCTCCTCGGCCTGCTCGGCCTGATCCTGGAGCAGCAGGCCCTCGGCGCGCTCGATCTCTTCTGTCAGCTCAGTGCGTTCCATGTTCCTCCTGGCGCGGCGTTCAGCACGACTAGGCTCTTAGTCTTCCCATTATCGCGCAGGCTGTGTCGCACGGCGCCCTCAGCGTCCCGCGAGCGCAAAGTCAATTCGGCCACGCGCCACGTCAACTCCTGTGACCTCAACGGCAACGCGGCGACCGAGCCCCCATGTCTTGCCGGACTCCTCCCCCGTGAGCGTCATGCGGGCCTCGTCGTAGGCAAACCACTCGTTCCCGAGCGCGCGCACCGGGACAAGGCCCTCGGCGCAGGTATCGTCGAGCGTCACGAACACGCCAAAGCTCCCGCAGCCCGAGACGACGCCCGAGAAGCGCTCTCCCACGCGCCCCGAGAAGAGCTCGGCCATCTTGACCTTCTGCGACGCCCGGCCCGCCGCGTCCGCAGCGCGCTCGCGCTCGGAGCAGGTGCGACAGAGCTGCGGCAGCGCGGCAGCCTGGTCGCGCATCTCCTTGCCCTCGATGCGCCCGGCGATGAGCGCCTTGAGCGCCCGGTGCACGAGCACGTCGGGGTAGCGACGAATGGGAGAGGTGAAGTGGCAGTACGCACGCGCGCCCAGCGCGTAGTGGCCAAGGTTCTGGGGCAGGTACACCGCCCTGCGCTGCGCGCGCAGCAGCAGCGCGTTCGTTGGGTAGGCGGCAGGCGTTCCCTGCGCGCGCCCGAGGATCGCCTGGATGGCAAACGGGTCGCCGGCGAGAAGCCCAACGGACGTCTCGCCGTCAACCACGCCCAGCTCGCGCAGGGGCTGGAGCACGGCGCGCAGGTCCTCCTCGATGGGCTGCTCGTGAACGCGATAGGCGGCGGGCGCCTCGGCATCGGCCAAACGCCGCGCCACGCACTCGTTCGCGAGCAGCATGGCCTCCTCGATGAGCCCGGTCGCGCGCGTTCTCCTCCGCACGGAGACGCCCGTCGGGTGGCCGTCGCTGTCGAGCGTGACCTTGGCCTCCACGGTCTCGAACTCGATCGCGCCGCGCTCCTGACGCACGCGCTCGCGCAGGGCACGAATCTCGTCCAGCACGCGCAGAAGCTCGGCGACCTTCTCGCCGCCGGCAACGGGCGCGCCCGTGTCAAGAAGGGCGTCAACCTCGTCGTAGCCGAGGCGCGCGGCAGAGCGAATCGCAGAGGCGATCATCTTGGCGCCCAGCGCGCGACCGCGCGCGTCGAGTCGCATGACCACGCTCATGGCGAGCCGGTCCTCACCCGGACGCAGCGAGCAGACGTCGTTGGAGAGGCGCTCGGGCAGCATGGGAACCACGCGATCGACCAGGTACGCCGAGCAGGCCCGTCGCTTCGCCTCGTTGTCGATGGGCGTGTCGGCGCCCACGTAGTGCGTGACGTCAGCGATGTGCACGCTGAGCTCGTAGCCGCCGTCGGGAAGGCGGCGTGCGCCCACGGCGTCGTCGAAGTCGCGCGCGTCGGCGGGGTCGACGGTCACGCAGAGCTCGCCGCGCAGGTCACGACGGCGAGGATCCGCGGCGAGCGCCCCCTCGACGTCCGCCACGATCTTCTCGGCCTGCTCCTGCACCGAGCGGGAGAAGTCGCCTGCCAACCCGTAGCTCGCCACGATGGACTCGACGTTGAGGTCAAGCTCCCCCGTCGCGCCCACGCGCCGCTCGATGGTCACCACCGCCGCGCTCGCGCGCGTCGGGTACTCCGTGATGCGCGCGACCACGACGTCGCCCTCGCCAACGCCGAGGCGCGCCGGGCTCGGGTCCTCCGGCACCACGAAGAAGTCGTGGCCTATGCGAGAGTCGAGCGGCGTAACGGCGCCGAGCGGCCCTGCCTGGGCGTAGGTTCCCAGGAAGGTCTCGACGGCGCGAGCCATCACCGAGTGAACCACGGCACGCGGCGGCATGCCGCGGCGCTCGACGAGCGCGACCTCGACCTCATCCCCGTTCATGGCCTCGCGCTGGCCGCGGGCCAGGAGCTCGAAGTCCCCCTCCGCCGTCTCCACGTGCGCGGCGCCGGGCCGCGACACCACGAGCGTCCCCGTGATGGTGCGCCCGCGAGGGCGCGGCCCGCCCGAACGACCGCGGCGACGGCTTCCCCTGTGCGGCCTCGACCTGCCCATGTGGCCCTCCCCTCGGTTGCCTGACCACAGCTTACCCGATGGGAACGCCGGGTCGCGACCTCGGGCGCCGGCCCAAAGAACAGCCCAAGGCGGTGCCGACGCCCGCAGCTGGCTCAAAGAAAGGGAAGTGCACGACCCAACCGCAAACAGCGCCGGATGGCAATGCCTCGCGACAGCCCATCCTGCGAGAATGCCGCGCGTCAGCAGCCACTTTGCCGCCAAGTCAATAGAAGTCGTACACTTCGCCTGTTTTCAGCCAGAGTGGGCCTTTTCAGCCTCCCCGGCCTGGGCCGGGCAAGGGACCTGCCGCCCATAAGGGGCCGAAACCCGACAAAGGGGCGTCGGAGCGCGCGTTCCGTTGGAGCGCCCGGCAACCCCATCGGCAGTCGCGCTTAGAAAAACAAGCCCGTTGCGCTCCGAGCTTGGAGGAGTGCTTACAAAAGAGGGGTCATTGCGCCATTGCAACTCCAGGACCGACCGCCAACCCAGCGTTTTCGCAGGTCACCGAGGGAGGGGCGCGGCGAGAAGCCCGTCGTGGGCGCACTCACTGTGATTTCGTAAGCGCCCGCCAGCGCCGGGGCACACTCACCGCACTTTCGTAAGCACCGCCTCCGCATCACCGCCCCGCGACAGCAAAAGGCCCCGGCTCCCACAAGGGGGCCGGGGCCAAGCGGTCACGTGGACAGTCGGCTACACCTTGAGGTAGCGCCTCATGGCGATCGCGGAGCCGAACAGGCCGATCACCACGCCGATGAGGAGCAGGACGCCGAAGGTGGCGTAGTAGGTCGTCCGCGGGATGTCGAACGAGAGGAACGAGAGGTTGCTCGCCAGGGCCGGCATCACCACGCTCATGCCGGCAGCGAGCGCGCCGATCGCCAGGAACGCGGCGATGAGCGCCTCGAGCGTGCCCTCCATCACGAACGGCCCGCGAATGAAGCTGTTGGAGGCGCCCACGAGCCGCATGATCGCAATCTCGCGGCGACGGGCGGTGATGGCGAGGCGGATCGTGTTGTTGATGAACACGAACGCCACGAACGTCAGCAGCGCGACGAGGATGACCGCAGCGATCCTGATGTAGTTCGTGAACTCGAGCAGGCGCTCGACCGTACCCTGGCCATAGAGCACGTCCTCGGAGGCGCTGCTCTCCGGGTCCTCGAAGCCGTCGCGAATCTGGGCGAAGGTCGGGTCCTCCGCGATCTGCTCGGCCGTCGACTGGACCAGCTGCGCGTCGGTCAGCCTGATGACGAGCGAGGCGGGCAGGGGGTTCTCCCCGTCAAGCGCCGCGACGGCATCGCTGGCGTTGCGGTTGGACATGGAGCTCCGGTACTCCTCGAGCGCCTCGTCCTTTGACTTGTAGGTGACGGACTCGACGCTGTCCCAGCTCTCAACCTCCGCCTGGAAGGCGTCAACGGTGGCCTGGTCGGCGTTGTCGGAGAGGAACGCCTGGATGGTGAGGCTGTCCTCCACGCCTCCAAGGACGCTGTTGATCATGACTGAGCCGAGGATGAAGAGGCCGATGATGAACAGCGAGAGGAAGATCGTGACGACGGCGCCGAGCACGGTCGTCCAGTTGCGTCGGAAGTGGTGGCCGCACTCGCGCAGCGAGTAGCCGATGTTAGAGGGCGCCATAGTAGCCGTAGCCTCCCCTCTCCTGGTCGCGGACGACGTGGCCGGCCTCGAGCGCGATGACGCGCTTGCGCATGGAGTCGACCATCTCGCGGTCGTGGGTCGCCATGACGACGGTCGTGCCGGCGCGGTTGATGAGGTCGAGCAGCTTCATGATGCCGAGCGAGATGGCCGGGTCGAGGTTGCCCGTGGGCTCGTCGCAGACGAGCAGCGGCGGGCGGTTGACCATCGCGCGGGCGACGGAGACGCGCTGCTGCTCGCCGCCGGAGAGCTGGTCGGGGAAGTGCTGCATGCGCTCGGCGAGGCCGACGAGGCGAAGCACCTCGGGGACCTGCGCCTTGATGACCGAGCGCGGCTTGCCGATGCACTCGAGGGCAAAGGCAACGTTCTCGTAGACCGTCTTGTCGGGCAGGAGCTTGAAGTCCTGGTAGACGGTGCCGATCTGACGGCGCAGGTACGGGACCTTCTTGTTCCTCATCTTGGTGAGGTCCTGCCCGGCAACGATCACCTGGCCGGACGAGGCGCGCAGCTCGCGCGTGATGAGTCGCAGAAGCGACGACTTGCCCGACCCCGAGTGACCAACGACGAACACGAACTCGCCGGGATAGATGTCCAGGCTGACGTCGTCGAGGGCGGGCTTGTTGGGCTGGGCCGGATAGATGAGTGTGACGTTTTTGAACGACACGGTCGGGGTGCCGGTGCGCGAGACCGCCGGGGCGTCGTCGCCGGAGAGGGCGGCGTACACGCTCGAGCGCTCGGGCTGCTCAGGGGCGCCCTCGGACTCCGAGGCGGTCACGACGTGAACGGCCTCGGGAGACTCGGGCTCGGGAGCGTCCTCGGACCCGACCGTCGCGGCGGCGAGAAACGCGCCGGTGTCGTCGGGAGAGGGAGCCCCCTCCTGAGGAGCAGCCTCGGACACGATGACGTCGAGCTGACGCTCGGCGTCCTCCGACCCCTGTCGCTCAGTGCTGCGAAAGTGACTGGCCACAGAAGCTCCTTCGTTGTGCTCTCTACGGACAAATACGCAAACAGTTTAGCAAGCTCCCCCTGCACCGTCGCCAGCCTCCACACAAAGCAGACCCTTCACACACAAGAGGCGCCCGGCCTGCCGGGGGCCGGGCGCCTCTGAAAGGGGGGCTGAACAAACGCCTACGCGAGAACCTCGCGCACCGCGCTCACCACGTGGTCGGCGTCAACGCCGTACTTGTGGAGGAGCTCGACGGCAGGGCCGGACTCGCCGAAGGTGTCCTGGATGCCGACCATGCGGACCGGCGTCGGGCACCGCTGGGACAGGACCTCGCACACGGCGCTGCCGAGGCCCCCGACCACCGAGTGCTCCTCGGCGGTCACGACGTGGCCGGTCTTGGCAGCGCTCGCGGCGATGAGGTCGGCGTCGATCGGCTTGATCGTGTGCATGTTGATGACCTCGGCGGAGACGCCCTCGGCGGCCAGGCGCTCAGCCGCCTCGAGGGCCTCGCCAACCATGAGGCCGCACGCGACGATCGTGACGTCGGTGCCCTCGCGCATGACGACGCCCTTGCCGAGCTCGAACTTGTAGGTCTCGGGGTCGTTGATCACGGGAACCGCGAGGCGGCCGAGGCGGACGTAGAACGGGCCGTCGGTCTCGTAGGCGGCGCGCACGGCGGCGCGGGCCTCGGTGTCGTCGGCGGGAACGACCACGGTCATGCCCGGAATGGTGCGCATGAGGGCGATGTCCTCGTTGCACTGGTGGGTCGCACCGTCCTCGCCAACCGAGATGCCCGCGTGCGTGGCGCAGACCTTGACGTTCAGGTGCGGGTAGCCCACGGAGTTGCGGATCTGCTCGAAGGCGCGCCCCGCCGCGAACATCGCGAAGGTGCTCGCAAAGGCGACACGGCCAGTGGTGGCGACGCCCGCGGCGATGCCGATCATGTTGCTCTCGGCGATGCCCGCGTCAAAGAAGCGGTCGGGGTAGGCAGCCTTGAACTTGCCCGTCTGCGTTGCCGCGGCGAGGTCGGCGTCCAGGACGACAAAGTCATCGTGCTCGGCGCCAAGGGCGACGAGCTCCTCGCCGTAGCTCTGACGGGTGGCGATCTTCTTAACGTCCGCCATCTCTTACGCCTCCTTCTCGAGCTCGGCCATGGCCTGGGCGAACTGCTCGTCGTTCGGGGCCTTGCCGTGCCAGCCGACCTGGTCCTCCATGAACGAGACGCCCTTGCCCTTGACCGTCTCGCACACGATGCAGGTCGGGGCGCCCTTGGTGGCGCGCGCCTCGGCGAAGGCCTCGCGCAGCTGAGCGACGTCGTTGCCGTCGGCGACCTCGACCACGTGGAACTTGAACGCGCGGAACTTGTCGGCGATGGGCATCGCGGAGTTGACCTCCTCGATGGTGCCGTCGATCTGCAGACCGTTGTGGTCCACGACCACGCAGAGGTTGTCCAGCTCGTGGTTGCCGGCGAACATCGCGGCCTCCCAGACCTGCCCCTCCTCGATCTCGCCGTCGCCCAGCAGCGAGTAAGTGCGATAGTCGTCCCCCCAGTGCTTGGCGGCAAGCGCCATGCCAACGGCGGCGGAGATGCCCTGGCCGAGGGAGCCGGTGGACATGTCAACGCCGGGCGTGTCGTTCATATTGGGGTGGCCCTGCAGGCGGGAGTCGGGCTTGCGCAGCGTCTCGAGCTCCTCCCTGGGGAAGAACCCGCGCTCCGCGAGCGCGGCGTACAGGCCGGGGGCCGTGTGGCCCTTGGAGAGGACAAAGCGGTCGCGGTCGGCCTTGCGCGGGTCGGCGGGATCGACGTTCATCTCGTCAAAGTACAGGACCGCGAAGATCTCGGCGGCGGACAGCGAGCCGCCCGGGTGCCCGGAGCTGGCCGCGTGCGTGCCGATGAGAATCCCCTTGCGAATCTCGTTGGCAACCTTCTTGAGCTCGGTGTCGGTCATCGCAGCAGCCTCCCTAGGCCTGGCCGGTGACCTTGGCCCAGTCGGCGTCGAACGACGCCATGCCCTGGTCGGTCAGCGGGTGCTTGAGGCACTTCTTGAGCGCGCCGAACGGGACCGTGGCGATGTCGGCGCCCATGAGCGCGGCCTGGGTCACGTGGTTGGGCGTGCGGACGGAGGCAGTGATGATCTCGCAGACGTTGTCCACGTTCTTGCCGGTCCAGTCGTAGTTGCCGATGGCGGTCACGACGTTGGCGAGCTCGGCGATGCCGTCCTCCCCGATGTCATCGAAGCGGCCAACGAACGGGGAGACATAGCGGGCGCCGGCGTTGGCGGCGAGAAGCGCCTGGGGCGCCGAGAAGATCAGCGTCATGTTGATGCGCACGCCCTCGCTGGCGAGCGTGTGCGTGGCAGCCAGCGACTCGGCGCAGATCGGGAGCTTGACGACGATGTTGGGGGCGAGGCTCGCGAGGTGGCGGCCCTCCTCGATCATGCCCTCGGTGGTCTTTGCCTGGGACTCGGCGGAGACGGGCAGGTCGCCGCACATCTCGGCGATCTTGACCATGTGGGCCTCGAAGTCGGCAAGCTTGCCGCCCGTACGGGCGTAGAGCGTCGGATTGGTGGTGACGCCGGCGAGGCAGCCCCAAGAGAGGGCCTCCTTGATCTCGTCGAGGTCGGCGGTGTCGATGAAGAACTTCATGTTTTCCCCTTTCCCAGAGCGATATGGCAAGAGCGTTGCCGCCCCAGCTCACGATACACGTGCGGCCTCCCAGAACGAGCTGGGAGGCCGCCAGAGTGCTCAATGCGTCGGCGAGCAGAATGACCTCACAAAAACGTCATTACATGCTGGCGCGCGTCTCGTCGATGATGCGGCGCACCTCGGCGGCGTTCTTGGCGATGTCGTCCACGGAGCCCTTGGTGAGGAGGCTTCCCATGCCGCAGCACTCGATGCCGGTCTTGATCCACGTGGCGAGGTTGTCAAGGTTGATGCCGCCGGAGGCCATGAGGGGCATCCAGGGCGTCGGGGTCTTGAACAGGCCCACGAGGGACGGGCCGTAGGTGTTGGAGATCGGGAAGCACTTGATGAAGGCGGCGCCGATCTCGAGGGCGTGGTTGGCCTCGGTCATCGTGGTGCAGCCGGGGGCGTAGGCGATCTGGTAGAGGTTGCAGACCTTGGCGACCTCGTCGGACATCATGTTGGCGACGATGAACTCCGCGCCGCTCATGATGGCGAGACGAGCCGTGGTGGCCTCCATGACGGTGCCCGCGCCGACGGTCATGTCGTCGCCGAAGCGCTCCTTGATGCCGGAGATGACCTCACCCGCGTTGGGCAGGGTGTAGCTAATCTCCATCGCCTTGACACCGCCCTTGAGCAGGCCCTCGGCGATCTCGCAGCCGCGCTCCACGGTGGGGACGCGCACCACGGCGAACGCGCAGGTGTCGTAGAGCGCCTTCGTGACGTTGGCCTTCTGAAGAATCATGGGTTGCTCCTTTCGCATCGGCTGTGCTTGTAGAGAAGAGCCCCTAGGCGTGGGCGATGCCGTAGTGGTCGAGCATGGCGATGACCTTCTCGTCAACGCCCTCGGCGACCTCCGTGACCGGGAAGCGAGCCGGGCCGACGGGGATGCCGGCGAGCTCGAGCGAGCGCTTGAGGGTCTGCGGGGTGGAGCCAAGGTGCAAGACGTCGCGGATCGGCTCGATCTCGGCCTGCAGGCGGGCCGCCTCGGCCTCGTCGCCGGCCTCGAGGGCCTTCCAGAGGCCGACCACCACGTCAGTGATGAGGTTGGCGGTGCCGGCAACGGTGCCGGAGGCGCCGAGCTTGAAGGCCTCGGAGATCTTGCCGTCGGAGCCCACGAGGACGTCGACGTCGTTGCCCGCGGCAGCGTCAACGTAGTCCTTGAGGTTGTCCATGTTGCCCGAGGAGTCCTTGACACCCTTGACGTTGTCGATCTGGGCGACCTCGGCGACGACCTCCTTGGAGAGGTTCTTTCCGGTGGACTTGGGGATGTTGTAGAGCATCACGGGAATCTTCACGCTCTCGGCGACCATGCGGTAGTAGTTGACCACCTGCGCGTCGGAGATGCCCATGAAGTAGGGGTTGATGACCGAGAGGGCGTCGGCGCCGATGGCCTCCGCGCGCTTGGACATCTCCACGGCCTCGCGCGTCGAGCACGCGCCCGTGCCCACGTACACCGGCACGCGGCCCGCGACCTTCTCGATCACGAACTTGGAGAAGTCAATTCGCTCGTCGGCGGAGCACACGTGGAACTCGCCGTTGGAGCCGAAGGTGAAGATGCCCGAGACCCCGGCCGCAATGAGCTTCTCGACGAGCTGCTCGCCGGCCTCGTAGTTGATGGTCTGGTCGGCGTCGCGGTTGAACGGGGTGACCATGGGGACGATGACGCCCTGGAACTTGGACATTCGAGAATCCTTTCCTCGCTTGCGCGTGCGTTACTTGCCCTCGCGGATGGAGGCGCCGAGCGCTCCACCGGGGTGCCACTTGACGTACTGGCTCGGCTCGAGGCCGTACTCGTTCTGCAGCAGGATGGAGAGGCACTGCAGCTCCATGATCTCGGCGAGAATCGAGGCGCGCGGCGGCTTGTTCATGGAGTCGCCCTCCTGGTCGACGCCAGCGATGAGCGCGACCTCTGCCTCCTTGGCGAGCCAGCTCTCGGGGTTGCCGGTGAGGGCGATGATGTGCACGCCCACGCCCTTGAGGCAGGTGACGGTGGACTTGAGCTCGCCGGTCTCGCCGGAGTTGGAGATGGCGATCACCACGTCGCCGGGCCTGGTCTGGCCGGCGGAGCCGTGGACGCACTCGGTCCCGTGGAGCTCGTAGGTGGGGGTGCCGGTGGACGAGAAGAGCGACGCAGCGTAACCGGCGACGTGGCCGGGCTTGCCGATGCCCGTCACGTGCAGACGGTTGCCGGCGGCCTCGGCGTCGAGGATGAGCTTCTTGGCAGCGGCGAGCGCCTCGAAGTCGATGCCCGCGACGTACTTGTCGAGCGAGGACTTCACGATGTCGAGAAACTCGACGACCTGTTCCTTCTCAGTTGCCATCTTTCCTCCTTTTGTCCTCGGGCCCTCCCGTCGGGCCCGTCAGTACCGTGTGCGCCCCTCGCTACTTGCGCTCGTTGACGCGGTTCTCGCGCATGATGCGCCTCACGTCGGCCTCCACCGAGTCGAGCGTCGACTCCATGAAGGGGCGGTTGATGTCCACGAAGTAGAGGCCGGATGGGTGCGTCACCCACGCGCCGCCCAGAAGCAGCCTCAGCGACTTCCCGTGGCGCACGACCTTGTAGTTCTTGATGTCCTTGTAGCTGACGGAGAGGGCCTTCTTGGGGTCGGACCCCTCGTAGATGACCACGCCGTGCCTGCAGAAGTCGATCACGTTCGTGCGCGAGAAGAACTTGCTCAGGCGCCGGCCCATCGCCTTGGACGCAAACCACGCGAGCGGCAGCCCGATGAGCAGGAGAATCATGTAGGCCATGTTCTGCGAGATCTGCGTGGCACCGATGCCCCCGGCAACCAGGAAGAGGCCGAAGAACGCGAGCAGCAGGTAGAGCACGCCCTGCAGGAGCAGGCGCGCACGGTCCTCCTCGACCTCGAGGACGACCTCGTCCCTTGGGGCCTCGTCGTCGGGTCGCTCGTCCTTCTCGGGCATCGTGATTCCGGCGAACTCGCCAAGGGGATCGTCCATCGGGGCGGAGCTCCGGGGAGCGCTCTCGGCTCGCCTCTTCGTGTTCTTCTTCTTTGCCATGGTCTTCCAATCCGGCCCTAGGCAAGGGCGCTGATGCTCCTATAGTCAGACGCGGCCGCCGCGAAGGCGTCGCGCAGGATGTGCACGTCAATGGCGGACACCATGAGGTTGATGTCCTGAGCGTAGCGCTTCATGAGCGCGTTGCCGCCGATGATGCCAAAGCCCTTGCCCGTCTCCGCGCACGCGTCACGCACGCGGTCGATGAGCTCGAGCTCCTCGGGGCAGCCCACCTCGTCGGGGCGCCCCATGGAGATTGCGAGGTCACACGGGCCGATGACGGCCGCGTCGATGCCGGGCACCGAGAGGATCTCCCTCGCGCGCTCCACGCCGGCAACGGTCTCGATCTGCGCTATGGCGAGCGTGCCGGCGTTGGCGCGCGCCATGTTCTCGGCGTGATGGCCCGAGGGGCCGTACGCCGTGTGGGCCCCGCCGGAGTAGCTCCGGCGGCCGAGCGGCGGATACTTGGCCCAGTCCGCCAGCTGGCGGGCCTGCTCGACGGTCTCCATCATGGGGACCATGACGCCCGAGGCGCCACGATCGAGCAGGCGGGAGACATCCGCGCGCGCGAGCTGCGGAGCGCGGACGATGGTCGGCAGGCCGATGGCGTTGCCGAGCATCATGAGGGTACTGAGGCGCGCGTCGTCAACGTCTCCGTGCTCGTTGTCAACGAGCAGGAAGTCGATGCCAGCCGCCTTGGCCATGCAGGCCACGGGAGCAGAGTCGATGACCTGCACGAGCAGGCCGCCCAAGTGCCTAGTGACAAGGTCGTTCACATCGATCACGTCTCTCTCCCCTCTATAGAAGTCGAGGGCGCCCGTGGGCTTTCACGGGCGCCCTCGGCCTTAGACCTTAGAGCTGAGTAGGCAAAGCGTTCCCGAAACGGTTAGGCGAAGATGGAGCCGATGCCGTAGATGACGGAGCCGACGATGTTGTAGTCGACGTTCGGGAAGGAGGCGTCGGCGATTCCGAGCTCGGCGAAGGCCGGGTACAGGAACAGGCAGCCAGCGCACAGGAAGATGCCGACGATGAAGGAGCCGAGCAGGGCGCCCTTCCAGCCACCGTAGGCGTAACCGCAGACGCCGCAGGTGCCGCCGGAGAAGAAGCAGATGCCGGCAGCCGGGATGAAGATCGTGTCGGAGCCCATGGCGATCAGGATGGCCATGGCCACGAGGCCGCCGAGGAAGGAGCCGATGAAGCCGATGATGACGGCGTTCGGCGCGAACGGGAAGATGGCCGGGCAGTCGACGGCGGGACGCGCATCGGGGATGAGCTTCTCGGAGATGCCGACGAAGGCCGCGGTGATCTCAGCAATGAACTGACGGACGCCGTAGATGAGGACGGACATGCCGGCGGCGAACTGGAGGCCAGCCATGAAGGGCCAGATGAACCAGACGTTGTTGCCGAAGTTGGCGGTGATCTCCTCGGTGAAGTTGCCCGTCACGTAGCAGGCGATGGTCACGACGTAGAAGAGCACGACCATGAACAGGGCAACGGAGAAGACGAAGTCACGGAAGAGCTTGAAGAACTCAGGGAGCTCCTTCTCCTCGCTCTGGGCCTTCTCGGCGCTCTTGGTGAAGAGCTTGCCCACGTAACCGGAGAAGGCGTAGCCGATGCAGTTGAAGTGGCCGATGGCGATGTTGGCGCCGCCGGTCAGCTTCTCAACGAACGGCTGGCAGAACGACGGCAGGGCCGCGCCGCAGAAGCCGAGGATGATGCCGCCAGCGACAACGGTGATGACCGTCGGGGCGCCGAGGGCGATGAAGACGAGCGCCAGGACGCACGCGAAGTACAGGAAGTGCTGGCCGGTCAGGAAGACGGCCTTGAACGGCGTGAAGCGGGCGAACACGAGGTTCATCGCAAAGCCGAGCACGAAGACGAGGGACACCTCAAGGCCGTACTGGTTGAGGGCCATGGCCGTCGCGGCCTCGACCTGCGTCACGACGCCGTTGATGTTGAAGGCGGTGCTGAACATGTTGGCGAAGATCGTGACCTGGGCCGACATGGCGTTGGAGCCGATGTTGAAGATCATGAAGCCGATGATGGTCTTCACGGTGCCCGAGAAGACGTCAACCGCCGACTTCCTCTGAAGGAGAAGGCCAACCAGGGCGATGATGCCCATGATGACCGAGGTCTCCCTCAGCTGGGTAAGAATGACGTTAACGATGTCCATCTAGAAATCCTTCCAGCAGTCCAATGAATCCTGATGGGGCCTACTCAGTCAGGAAATGGGGCCGGGGCGTTCGGCGCACCCCGGCCCCACAGGGAACACGGGAGCTACTCAGCGTGCTCGGCGCACCAGGAGGTGAGCTTCTCCTTGATCTCGTTCTTGTCGACGATGTTGGTGATGCCCACGGCGGACGGCACGCGAGAGTCAGCGTTGAGCTCGTCGGTGAGGTCGCTCATGGTGATCACGAGGTCGCCGTTGAAGCCGATGAGCGAGTCAAGGTTGCCGTGCTCGGTCTCGATGGGGAGGTTCTCCTCCTTGATGACCTGGTCGCACTTGATCTTGAGCATCATCGAGGAGCCCATGCCAGCGCGGCAGCAAACGAGAGCGTGAAACTTCTTGGCCATTGCTATCTCCCTTCCTTTGCGTGGACGAGGTCCACGACATCCTGAGGCGTGCTTGCGTTCTCCAGCTGCGTGAAGAAGTCGGGGTCCGAGAGGAGCTCGACCAGCGACTGCAGCGCGCCAAGGTGGCTGTCGTTGTCCTTGGCGGAGAGCGGGAACAGGAACTTGACCGGGTCGTTGTCGGCGCTGCCGAACTCGACGGGGTCCTTGAGGGTCACGATGCCCACGGCGGACTCGAGCGCGCCGCTCTCGGGGCGGGCGTGCGGGAGTGCCACGTGCTCGGTGATGACGATGTAGGGGCCGAGCTCGTTGACGCCCTTGACGATGTCGTCAACGTAGGCGGGGGTCACCTTGTTGTTGTCCACCAGCGGCTGCGCCGCCTTCCTGATGGCATCCTCCCAGTCGGAGGCCTCGACGTTGAGCCTCACCAGGCTCTCGTCGAGAAGGTCGCTCAGCATGTGCACTCACCTCACCTTTCGTGTCCTGGCCACGGCGCCCCGGGCGGCGACATGGCGTTCCTTAGCGTTCATAAGTGTGTCATTTTCCAAACGCTACGGCAACGATTTTTTCACATTCTGTGCGCCGTATTTTCAAAATTCTGCTGAGCGGTGCTAATTCGCCCGTAGCCGGATAATAAATATTTCAATCTCGATAACCATTATTAGCTCGTTTAATGCATGATTTAGGCAATATAGTTTGCAATTTACGAATCTTGCGTTCATTACGGACGATAAAATGGTCATTTCTTCTTTTACCATAAGACCGTTCATTTGTTATGAACTTGGTGAATGTTTTTTACGAACGTTACGATGTTGCTTTTACGCGATTCATTCGTATAATTTTGAGTGACACAAAGTGAGCGCACACCCACCCTCAGGGAGCTGCCATGAAGAGAAGCAAAGCGTACGTCGCGTCACGCAGGGACGCCATCGTCGCGCTTCTCGAGAGCCGCGGCGAGGTCAGCGTCTCCGAGCTCGCCGAGCACTTCGGCGTGTCCGCGCTCACCGTTAGGCGCGACCTCGAGTTCCTTGAGGCTCACCAGGTCGTCTCGCGCCAGTACGGCACAGCGAAGCTCCTGAACCCCCTCGGCCGCCCGTCCGGCTCGCGCCAGGTTCGCGCGAACAAGGCAATCGCCCAGGAGGCGGCACGGCGCGTCGAGGACGGCGACTGCCTGTTCGTGAACGCAAGCTCCACCGCCCTGAGCGTCATCAGCTACATCACGGCGCAGGATGTCACCGTCATCACCAACAACGGCAAGGCGCTGCTGCTCGAGGGGCGTCCCAACGTCTCGATGCTGCTCACGGGCGGTGAGATCAGGCCGCCGCGCGCCTCGCTCACCGGCCAGGTCGCGCTCGACTACATCAAGCGCGTCACGGCCACCAAGTGCTTTCTCGGCGTCACGGGCATCTCCGCCAACTACGGCCTCACCTCAGCCACCGCCCCCGAGCCCGCTATCAACGCGCTCATGATCGAGCGGTCCCGCGAGCACATCATCGTGGCGGACTCCTCCAAGATAGGCCTCACCTCGAGCTTCCAGTTTGGCTCCACCGATGAGGTCGACCTCCTCATCACCGACACGGGCGCCACGGACGCTCAGGTGGCAAACCTCATGAGCCACGGCGTGGGAGAGGTCGTTCGCGTGGACGCTTCCATGCCAGCGGGAGAGTGAGCGGGACGCCCCTCGGGGACTACCCCTCTATTCGCTTGAAGCCCTCGCCGAAGGCCTCGTGCACCTCAGAGATGAAGACGATCGCGTTGGGGTCGTGCTCGGCAACTATCTCCTTCAGGCGCACCGTCTCCGAGCGGCTCAGCACGCAGAAGAGCACCGGACGCTCCTGGCCGCTCCACGCGCCGCGAGCGCTGAGCTCGGTGCAACCACGGTCGAGGCCGTCAAGGATCTCTCGCTCGACCTCCTTGTAGCGGTCGGTGATGATGTAGGCGGCGCGCGAGGTGCGCGGGCCGTCCACCACCGCATCGATGACCTTCCCGCAGATGAACATCGCCACCGCGGCGTAGAGCGCCTGCTCAACCGAGAAGACCGTCGCGGAGAAGGCGATGACCGCCCCGTCCACGATGATGATGGCGGTTCCGAGGGGCATCGTGGCCTTTCTCGCCAGGAGCTGGGCGACGATGTCCGTGCCCCCGGTGTTGCCGCCCGCACGGAACACCAGCCCCAGCCCGACGCCCGTGATGACGCCGCCCCACAGCGCGCAGAGCAGGAGGTCGCCCTCCCCGCCCACCACGGGCAGGAACGGGACGAGCGCATCGGTGAAGAAGCCGCAGCAGAGGATGCCCGCAACGGTGCGCGCCACGTACCCCTTGCTCCCCGTCCTGACAACAACGAGCATGAGCAGCACGTTCATGAGAATCGTCTGGATGCCCACGGGAAGGGTGACGCCCATGTTGGCAGCAATGGCCGAGAACACCGTGGCGAGGCCGGTCACGCCGCCGGCGGCGAGGCCGTAGGGAATCTCGAAGCAGTCGACGCCCACGGCGAAGATGACTGACCCGGAAACGATGAGGAGGGCCTCCCACGCCACGCGGCGCGCCGAGATCCCGCTCACTGCTCCCCTCCCCCGCCGACGGCCCAGCGATGGTATCCCACGACGAAGGCGTCCAGGTCGCCGTCGTCCAGCACGGCGCTCACGTTGCTCGTCTCCACGCCCGTGCGGAGGTCCTTCACGAGCTGGTACGGATAGAGCACGTAGCTCCTGATCTGGTTCCCGAAGCCGATGTCGCGCTTGGGCCCGCGCAGCTCGTCGAGCTCCTCGGCTCGGCGCGCGAGCTCGAGCTCGTAGAGCCGACTCTTGAGGACGCTCATGGCGAACGCCTTGTTCTGGAGCTGGCTGCGCTCGTTCTGGCAGGTGACCACGATGCCCGTGGGGAGGTGCGTGATGCGCACGGCGGAGTCAGTGGTGTTGACCCCCTGGCCGCCATGGCCAGAGGCGTGGTAGACGTCAATGCGGAGGTCGTTCTGGTCGATCTCGACCTCAATGTCATCCGGCAGGACGGGCAGCACCTCAACGCCAGCGAAGGTCGTCTGCCGACGCTTCTTGGCATCCGTGGGCGAGATGCGAACGAGACGGTGAACGCCCTGCTCGGCACGAAGCATGCCATAGGCGTTTCGACCGCTCACGGTGAAGGTCGCTCGGTCCAGGCCGATCGCCTCGCCGGGCTCGGCGTCGTTGACCGTCACCTTCCAGCCTCGGCGGTCACAGTAGCGCTGATACATCCTGAAAAGCATCTCGCACCAGTCCTGGGCCTCAAGGCCGCCCTGGCCAGGGGTCACGGTGACGATGGCGTCGCCGTGGTCGAGCTCGTCGGTGAACCAGCTCGAGAGCTCAAGGTCGGAGAGGTCGCGCTCGAGCTCGTCCGCGATTGAGGCAGCCTCGGCGAGAAGGTCGGCGTCATCGGTCTCGTCGCCGAGCTCGAGCGCCGCCGCGGCGTCGCCGAGCCGCTCGCGGGCCGCCTCGATCGCGGCAACGTCGTCGCGCGCCGCGGCGAGACGCGCCATCGACCGACGGGCCGCCTCGGCGTCGTCCCAGAAGCCGGGAGCCGCGCTCCGAGCCTCAAGCTCGGCAACCTCGCCGCGCTTCTCGTCAATGTGCAGGTATCCCTCGACCTCGGAGAGGCGTCGCTCGAGCGCCTCGAGGTCCGGCCTTACGACCTCTGCCATCTATCGGTTCCTGCCGTGACAGTGCTTGAACTTCTTGCCGCTCCCGCAGGGGCAGGGGTCGTTGCGCCCGACGCCAACATAGGGGTCGGGGTCGTCCGACTTGCGGTAGGTGCGCGGCTTGCCCGTCGGTGCCGGAGCGGGGGACCCCGCGCCCGTGACCGAGGCCGCGGCGGCGGCCCGGCTCGCGACCTGGCTCTCGCCGGCATCCGAGGGGCCCGAGTAGCTCGCGCCGCGCAGCGCGTCGGGCTCCGGCTGCTCCTGCTGCCTGACGCGCACCTCCATGTGCAGGATCATGCGCAGGAAGTCCTCGTACATGGAGTTCACGAGCTCGCCGAAGGCGGCGTACGCCTCGCTCTTGTACTCAACGAGCGGGTCGCGCTGGCCGTAGCCGCGCAGCCCGATGCCGGTCTTGAGATAGTCCATCTCCTGGAGGTAGGTCCTCCAGCGCACGTCGATCACGCGCAGCATGACCTGGGAGGCGAGCACGTGCATGGCCTTGTCGCCCACGCGCTCGGACTTCTCGCTGATGCAGCGGGAGATGTAGTCGTTCACGAGGTCGACGACGTCACCCTCGTCCTTGCAGCCCGAGACGTCCGGCGCGTCATCCCGGCCCGTAAGCTCCTCGAGCCAGCGGCCAAGGCCGCGCGCGTCCCACGTGTCAGGCGACTTTGCCTCGGGGCAGAACTCAGAGACCTTGCGCTGGGCAGTGTCGTAGGCGATCTCGCTCAGGCGGCCCATCAGGTCCTTGCCGTCAAGGATCTTGTTGCGCTCCTCGTAGATGACGTCACGCTGGGTGTCCATGACGTTGTCGTAGTCGAGGACGTTCTTGCGCATCGCGAAGTTGACCTCCTCGACCTTGCGCTGCGCGCTCTCCACGACCTTGCTGACGAGCTTGGCCTGAATGGGGACGTCGTCGGGCATCTCGTAGCGCTGCATCATCGCGGAGAGGCGGTCCATCCTCTCGCCGCCGAACAGGCGCATGAGGTCGTCCTCGAGCGAGAGGTAGAACTGGGTCTCGCCCGGGTCGCCCTGGCGCCCGGCGCGGCCGCGCAGCTGGTTGTCGATGCGGCGCGACTCGTGGCGCTCGGTGCCGATGACGCACAGGCCGCCCGCGCGAACGACGTGCTCGCGCTCGACCCCGCACTGCTCGCGAGCGTGCTCGAGCTCCTCCTCGTAGGCGTCCTTGAGCGTCCTGAAGTCCTCCTCCGAGATCTCGACCTTGAGCTTGGCGAGGTCCTCCATGTCGAGCGTGGCGAGGTCGCCGGCCGAGAAGACCTGGCGCACGACGTCGCGCTCGATGCCGAGGTCGCGCTCGAGCACCGCCTCCTCTGCCAGCTCGTCCGCGTTTCCGCCGAGCAGGATGTCGGTGCCACGGCCTGCCATGTTCGTCGCGATGGTAACGGCGCCCTCGCGGCCCGCCTGCGCCACGATCTGCGCCTCGCGCTCATGGAACTTGGCGTTGAGGACGTTGTGCTTGACGCCCCGCTTGTCGAGGAGGCGGGACAGGCGCTCGGAGTTCTCGATGGAGGCGGTGCCCACCAGGCACGGCTGTCCCTTGGCGTGACGCTCGACGACGTCCTCGATGACGGCGTTGAACTTGGCGTCGACCGTGCGATAGACGAGGTCGTCATGGTCCTCGCGAATGACGGCGCGGTTGGGCCGAATGGACACAACCGGGACGTGGTAGACCTCACGGAACTCAGCGTCCTCGGTCATGGCTGTGCCGGTCATGCCCGAGAGCTTCTCGTACATGAGGAAGTAGTTCTGGAGCGTGATGGTCGCGAGCGTCTGGTTCTCCTCGCGGATGGCAACGCCCTCCTTCGCCTCGATGGCCTGGTGCAGGCCCTCGGAGTAGCGCCTTCCCTCCATGATGCGGCCGGTGAACTCGTCGACGATCTTCACCTCTCCGCCGACGACCACGTACTGGCGGTCGCGGTGGAACATGTACTCGGCCTTGAGGGCCTGCTGGAGGTGGTTCACGAGCTGGCCCGAGGCGTCCGCGTAGATGTCATCGATGCCGAGTGCGCGCTCGATCTTGGCCAGCCCCTCGTCGGTCGTGGCGATGGTGTGCTTGGCCTCGTCCATCTCAAAGTCAACGCCCTCGGTCAGGCCCCGGACGGCACGGGCGAAGTCCTTGTAGGTGCTCGCCGACCGGTAGCCGGCGCCGGAGATGATGAGCGGGGTCCTCGCCTCGTCGATGAGGATCGAGTCGGCCTCGTCGACGATCGCGTAGAAGAAGCCGCGCTGGACGCGCATGTCGGCCCGCATCACCATGTTGTCGCGCAGGTAGTCAAAGCCGAACTCGGAGTTGGTGCCGTAGGTGACGTCAGCCTCGTAGGCGGGCTTCTTTGCCGCGACGCCCATGCCGTTCTGAATCAGGCCCACCGACATGTTGAGGAAGCGGTAGACCTGGCCCATCCACTCGCTGTCGCGCCTCGCGAGGTAGTCGTTCACGGTCACGATGTGCACGCCCTTGCCGGGAATCGCGTTGAGGTAGCCGGCGAGCGTCGAGACAAGCGTCTTGCCCTCGCCCGTCAGCATCTCGGCGATCGTGCCCCTGTGCAAAGCCGCGCCGCCCATGAGCTGGACGTCAAAGTGGCGGAGGCCCGTCGTCCTGACCGACGCCTCGCGCACCGTGGCAAAGGCCTCGGGCAGGAGGTCGTCGAGCGTCTCGCCCGCGGCATACCGCTCGCGGAAGACCGAGGTCATCGCACCGAGCTCGTCGTCGGTCATTGCCTGGAACCTGGGCTCCAGCTCGTTCACGCGCTCGGCGATGCGCTCGAGCTCCTTGCGATCGCGATCTGAGCCAATCGAGAGGATCTTTGAGAGAAAGTTTGCCATGCGGCTCCCTTTGGACGGAACTGGGACGTACTGCCGGCGCAGCCACTCTCAACACTCTACTCATATGCGCGCGCGTCTGAGCGTTCACGGGGTCGTCTCACCAAAAGCGCACCCAGGGCCTCACCCCTTTCCGTCCGCACGGCCACCGGCCCCCTCCGCGAGCCCCCGGGCGGCCTCCTCGAGCGCGCGGGACGAGGGGCCTGCGCCCCTGCCGGACAGGCGGGCAGAGAAGGCCGCGTAGCGCCGCTCCGCCTCGCGCGAGCGTCCCGATTCCCTCAGCGCGCGCACGAGCACCGCCATTGCGTCCTCTCGCAGCTCGTTCGCTATGAGGGCGTTGTGCGCCAGACGTGCCGAGGTCCGCTCGTGCCCCAGCCTCAGCGCGGCCGCCGCGCCCGCGACCATGGCGTCCGCGTACAGGTCCCGCAGCTCCGCCCTGGTCGCCGCCACGTATCCCGTTGCGTCGACCGGCGGCACGCAGAGGTCTCCCTGGTAGAGGCTCTCGGCACGGCGGGCAAGGAGCAGGACCTCCTCGTCACGGTCCCCGTCGGACGCCTCCCTCGCCACCCTCCTGAACTCGTCGACATCGCAGGCGACAAGTCCCATGTCGAGTGTGATCTCCCTCCCCGACCGGCTCGTCACGAACGGGTCGAGCATGGGGTCTATCTCCGCGATTGCCCTCCTCAGGACGCTCGTCGCCTGGTACGCCCTGTTGAACCCCGTCACGTAATCGCACGCTGGCCAAACCTGGTCAACGAGCCGGAACCGCTTGAGGCTGTTGCCCCGTTCGAGCACCATGTAGACCAGCATCGAGCGGGCGTTTCTTCGCTCCAGCTTCCAGTCGGGAATGCGGACCCCGCGCACGCGTACGGCAAACCCGCCCAGCAGGTCAACCTCTATCGGCGCCCGCCCCGACGTCGCGTCATCGGGCACGGGGGCGCTCACGGAACGCCGCGTACCCGCCGCTGTCGCGCCCTCACCGGGAGCGGCAAGGGCCCGCAGCGCCCTTCTCCACGAGGGCGGCGTCGCCCTCTCGACCCGCGCCGAGAGGTCCCCGAGCCCCCTTCCGACGATTCTGAGCAGCCACAGCGCGTCCCATGGGACGTGATCGGAGATGCCCGACGGCGCCACGGGCGAGTCGTCTGCGCCCATGGCCTCGCCCACGAGCGCGCAGACGGCACCCAAGTCGTCCTGCTCGCGGCACGAGGGCGTACCGCCCCGCTCGCCCATGAGATAGCTCGCGACCCCCGCAAGGAGCCGGGCCACGCGCTCAACGTGTCCCATCCCGCTCCCAACCGCCAGCGACGCCGCGAGCTGCGCCCTCACATGGGCCCTCGTTGTCGCGTGCGACCGCAGGTCAATGACGCATCCAGCGAGAAGGGCAACGATCTGGGGCACGACCTCCCCCGAGCGCTCCGCTCGCGCAGCGAGCGCCTCCGCCTCTCGCGACGTGCCCCCTCCCCCGATGACCGCGCGCAGGAGCCGCGCGATGCCAAGGTACCCCGACAGCCCTGGTGCCGACCCGCCAGAAAGCAGCGGATACGTTGCGTGCTCGTCCTCCGCCAAAGACTCCGGGGCCTCACCCGACATGAGGCGAGCGACCCCGAGGTCAAGGTCAAGGAGCTCAACGGACAGGCTCGCGCGCGATCGGTCCCGCGGGGCAGAGATAACAAGGCGCATCGCCTCGGCGTAGCGCCCTTGCAGCATGAGGTCACACGCGCCCCTATGCGCCCAGAGCCTGCGCTCCAAGTCGCTCTGTGCCTCCCTGGCAGGAAGCGCCGGGAGCCCTCGCAGGAAGCGTCGCGCCTCAACGAACGGCGCGCTTGCGGCAGCTCCCCCGTCATCCGGACGAGGCTCTCGCCAAAAGCGAGAGCCCAGCGCGCCCACTCCCGCAAGGGCTGGGGCGGCGCGCTCGTCTGACCCTGGGGCCAGCTCGGCCGCCTTGCGCACGAGGGCGACCTCTCCCGCGTCGAGAAACTCAGGACCCCTCTCGAGCACCGCCCCGAGCGAGGGTGCGCACTCCGGGAGGGACCCAACAGCCGCAGCGCGCTCGAGCTCGCCTCGACCAACAAGGGCCGAGAGAGATCGCTCCGCGACGTCAGGAAAGAGCGCGCACGCCCCCTCGACCCTTTGAAGGCAGGCAGCCAGAGCTTTGGGAGACACCGCACTGAGGCAGTCGAACGAGCGGGAACGGGCGGAGACCCCGAACAGCGGCGCGCAGTCGACAAGGCCGTCCAGGACCTCTCCCGCCGCAACGCCCGCAACCCGCCCAAGTTCATCAGCGCTTCCCCTGCCGAGCAAAACCATGGCGAGACGGACGCGTCGCTCCTCGTCGGAGAGCGAGGGGCGCACCGCCGCGCTCGCGAGGACTCCGAGCGCATCATAGTAGGCGCCCCCGACAAGCCGCTCGTCCCCGTCGTCTGCCCCCGACGAGCCGAGCGCCCTCACGAGGCAAGGAATGCCACGCGTCAGGTGCATGCAGCGCTGCGAGCGAGCCGTCTCGGCACCGCGCGCGGGCCTGGCCGCAAGGTCAGCTGCGGTCAGAGCGATACAGTTGGGCAGCTCGTCAACGAGCTGACGGGCCTCTGGATCAACTGAGAAGATAACGGGGGCGCCTGCGTCCGAAGCGCGGGTCACGGCACGGGCGATGCGCGCAACGACGTTCTCGTCTGCCGGCGGAACGCCCTCAAGCACCACGAGGACAGGCAGCTCCGACGTCACCGCAGAGCGCGCCGCCCTGACTGCGCGTTCGGCAGCGGACACAGGGCCCACGCCTCGCAGGTCACGCTTCACGCACCTCATCCCGTTGCGCTCAGCTACCCCTGCCGCCCAGGCAAGGGCTTCGTGACGGCCCGACCCCGGCTCAGCGCACAGGGCGACCACCCTCGCGGGTCCATCCCCATTGCCAAGGAGAGCCATCTCGACCCGCTGGTACGCCGGCTCAAGGTCTAGCGCGCACGCGCCGTCCTCGCTCGGGAGAGATGTCTCCGACCCTACGCCGCCAGAGACGGAAACAGTATGAAATGCCTCGTGCATGGTGACGCCCCCTGACCGCTCTCGAAGACCCGTCAATAAGCCCCGGTGTTTGGAGCTGTGGAGACAGTAGCACTCAGGTTTCTGAAAGCTGTTGTGTCAGGGGCACAGCATTCTGAGAATGTTGGCAGTTAAGTGGAAGATGAGGGGCAGAAACGCCCTGCAGGGGTAATGGGCTGTCGTCGCGCAAACGCGCAAAACGCAGAGAAACAAAAAGGGGGCCCACCGGCCCCCTCGGTCGCGCCCGCTCG
This sequence comes from Candidatus Olsenella pullistercoris, assembly GCA_019116525.1. Lineage (GTDB taxonomy): Bacteria > Actinomycetota > Coriobacteriia > Coriobacteriales > Atopobiaceae > Thermophilibacter > Thermophilibacter pullistercoris. Next base: position 25,177 of record DXBM01000046.1, read on the forward strand.
ACACGCAAAATGCCCCTTGTTGGTCAGCGACGTCCTGCTCTCCCACGGACTGACTCCGCAGTACCATCGGCGCTCGGGGGCTTAACTTCCG
>DXBM01000047.1 GCA_019116525.1 Candidatus Olsenella pullistercoris
CCTCTGTCAGCCTCCCGTCCCCCCTGTCAGCCCCCCGTCCCCCTGTCAGGCCGTCACAGCACCTGCTCCAGGCAGGTCTTGAGCGGTCTCATGCCCATGGCCTCGTAGAAGCGCTGGGCCCCGGGGTTGCACGACCACACGTTGAGCGTCACGTTGTAGCAGCCGAGCTCGCGCGCGAAGTCAATGACGTGGTTGTAGAGGGCCGTGCCCACGTGCTGGTGACGGTGCCGCTCGCTCACGCAGATGTCGTCGATGTAGAGCGAGAGCATCGGCTGGCGGCTATTGCTCGCGCGCAGGTCCTCAATCTCGCAGAAGGCGTGGCCGAGCACCTCGTCACCCTCCACGGCAACAAAGACGGGCCGCGCGTCGTCGGCAAAGATGCCGAGAAGCTCGGCGTCGGTGTACTTGCGCGTCCCGCTCCGGAAGAGGTCGGGGCGGCCCGCCGCGTGGACCTCAAGCACCTGGCTCAGCAGCTGGTCCACCCCGTCCAGGTCCTTCTCGCGCGCCCTTCTGATCTGCATGTCGCTCACGCTCCCTCTCGTGCACAAACGCCACGAACTCGTCGGCCTGCGCCCGGCTCTCCAGGCACGCCGTGTACTGATAGTTGCCAAGGTCGTCCGAGAGCGCGTCGGGCACGCGCCCGTGCGCGACCACGCGCTCCCCCCAGCGCGCCATCACCTCGTCGTGCGGGTGCGCGTAGCGGTGCGCGTCCCGGCGGCTCGCGTAGGCGCAGAGGCGCGAGGGCCCGCCCGGCTCCGTCCGCCGCTCGTCGAAGCAGACCATGTCCGCCCAAACCTGGTAGACGTCGATGGCATGCGCGTAGTTCATCATCTCTGGCGTGGACCCGCCCGGCGGGCGCACGTTGACCTCGAGGCCCACGTACTCGCCTGCGGCCGCGACGCCCGGAAGGTCCTCGACGAGCCGGAAGAACTCAAGGTGCACAAAGCGGCTTGCCAGCCCGAACGCACGGACGGCGGCGCGCCCCAGGCGCGAGAGCTCGGCGTCGACCTCGGGCAGCGAGAGGTAGCTCATGTCCAGGCCTCCGTGCACGACGTCGGCCATCGAGGGCGGGAACTCCTCCTGGTTCTCAAAGAGCGGCTCGCCGCGGCTGTCAAGGACCGCGTCCCACGAGCAGAGCTCGCCGCGCACGAGCTGCTCGATCACGTAGGGGACGGGCTCTGCGCCCTCGCTGCCGTGGTCGGCGAGAAGGGCGCGCAGGTCGTCGTCAGAGCGCAGGATGCGGGTGCCACAGGCGCCCACGCCAACCTCGGGCTTGGCGAAGACGGGGTAGTGGCCCATCTCGCCGATGAACCAGCGCGTCTCGTCAAAGGTGGTGAGGCGGGTCTGGCGCGCCGTGGGCACGCCCGCCGCGGCATAGAGGGGCTTCTGCGCCGCCTTGCTCTGCCAGCGCGCGAGCTCGTCCGGGCGTGGGCCGTGCGCGACGTTGAAGTCCTCGCGCAGGCGGGCGTCCTGGGCGAGCCAGTACTCGTTGTTCGACTCGACCCAGTCGATCCTGCCCCAGCGGTACGAGAAGTACGCGAAGCCACGGTAGACCTGCTCGTAGTCGGAGAGGTCGCTCACCCAGTAATACTCGTCGAGCGAGGCGCGAACCTCGCTCGACAGCTGGTCATATGGGGTGTCCCCCAGCCCGAGCGCGTGCGCCCCGTTGCGGCGCAGGGCAGCGCAGAACTGCCAGTAGACGCTCGGGAACTGGGGAGAGACAAAGACGACGTTCATCTACTTGGTCGCGGTGCCCTTCGCCGGCTTCTTGGCGGAAGCCTTGGGGGCCACGGCAGGCTTGGCGGCAGGCTTGGCGGCGGGCTTTGCCGTCGTGGCCTTCGTCTCGGCCTTGGCCGTGGCGGGCTTTGCGGCAGTCTTGGCCGTCGCAGCCTTGGTCGCTGGCTTGGCAGCGGCCTTCTTGGCAGCGGGAGCAGCCTTGGGCGCGTCCTCGGCCTTGGCAGGGGCAGCCGCCTTGGTCGCCTTGGCGGGAGCCGCGGCCTTCACGGCCTTGGCGGGCACGGCGGCCTTCTCGGCCTTTGCCGGGGCCGCGGGCTTCTCGGCCTTGGCGACGGCCGTGGTCTTGGTCGCAGCCTTGTCAGCGGTGGCCTTTGCGGCGGCGGGCTTGGCGGCAGGCTTCGCGGCGGCGGGCTTCTTGGCGGCCGGCTTCGCGGCGGTCTTGGTCGCGGCGGCCTTAGTCGCGGGCTTCTCCTCCGCCTTGGCAGCCGTCTTCTCAGCCGCAGCCTTGGTCGTTGCGGCCCTCTTAGCGGCCGGCTTCGCAGCGGCAGCCTTGGTCGCAGCCGCGGCGGGCTTCGCAGCCGCAGCCTTGGCCGAAGCGGCCTTCGTGGTCGCGGCCTTCTTGCGGGTGGTCGCGCGCTTCTTCGCGGGCTTCTCGGCCGCCGTGGTCTTCTCGACGTCGGCGAGCACGATCGGCAGGAAGTAGCGGAGCTGCTTCTTCCACCAGAACCAGGTGTGCGTCACGTCGCCGCCCCAGTAGTCGCACCACGCCTCGACGCCAAGGCGCGCGAGCTGGGTGTCCATCGCGCGGGTGGCGCGCAGCGAGTCGGCCTCGGAGGCCTCCTGGCCGGTGCAGAACAGGAGCTGGCGCTGGTTGTAGACGGCCACGTAGGGGTGGTCGGCGGGCATCTGGGCGAGGAACGCGCAGGGGGTGTTGTCGTAGAGCGTGGCGTCCATCCAGTCGCCGAAGTAGCGACGGGAGTCATAGCACCCGGAAAGGCACACGCACCCCTGGAAGAGGTCGGGGCGGCGCAGGGCGACGATGGCGGCCTGGGTGGCACCGGCGTCGCAGCCAAGGGCGAGCGGGCGCGCGTCTCCGCCGGAGACCTTGTGCACGAGTGGCACGAGCTCGTCGACAACGTAGTGGTAGTAGGTCTCCTGGCGCTGGGCGCGCTGCTCGGGGTCGGCGGCGGAGCCCCAGGACTCGGAGTCAATCGTCTCGGTGCAGAAGAGCTGGACCGTGCCGGAGTCAAGGTAGTCGGCGAGCTCGTCGATGACGCCCGCCTCCTCGATGCTCTCGGGCGCCTGCCCGAGCGTCGGGAACACGACGATCGGGAGGCCCTTCTTGCCGTAGACGTTGACGTGCATCTCGGTGCCCAGGATGGAGCTCGAGCACACGACGTTCTTCTTGATGGTCATACAATTCCCCCAAAGACTCTTGTCTCTTCCCCCCAACGTGCATCAGCCATCATACCGCTCGGCCTCTGTGCGCACGTTTTCGTCATGTAAGGGTGACACAAATCGGAAATCTCTCGCGGCCCTACTCACTCTTCGCGGGGCGCAGCGCCGACGCGATGACCGCAACGGCGCCAACTGCCACGAACACGTAGAGCATGGCAAGGTTGCCCAGGTAGGCACCCATGTCAATGAGGCCGGCATCCATCACCGCAGGAAGCGCGAAGACCGCCTCGACAAGGTCCATGTTGAGCGCCTCGGCAACGACGATGCCCCAGTCCACCCAGTCGGCGACAAAGGTCATCACGACAATGAGGACCACGGCAACGACGATCCCGCGCTTCGTGAGGACGCCGCCGAGCTTCTCGTATCCCTTGAGCGCCGCGAGCGACATCACGAGGCCCGAGACCGCGGCTATGATGCCCAGGCGGCTCAGCACAATGATGACCACCACTCCCACGAGCGACCCGAGGAAGGCCCCGAGCACGCCCATGCCGAAGTTCTCCTGGCTTGTCGTCTCGATCGCGCCGCCCTCCTGCGGCTGCTCGTCGAACGGTCCGTTGGGTTCCATGCTTCCTCCTTTGGTGAGGGGACCGAGGCGCGCCCGAGGGCGCCGCGTCGATTGTCTCACTCCTGGGCGGCGCGCTCCCAATCTGACAGCTTCCTGAAACACACGCGGCAGCGTCGTCCTTCTCGGCGCGCCCTCCGCTGCGCGCGCGGTCGTGCTACGCTTGCATGTCGAGCGCCCCGCACGAGCAGAAAGAGAGCCCTTCCCATGCGCATCGGCTTTGACAACGACAAGTACATTTCCCTGCAGGCGGAGCGCATCCGCGAGCGCATCGGGCAGTTCGGGGGCAAGCTCTACCTCGAGTTCGGCGGCAAGCTCTTTGACGACTACCACGCGAGCCGCGTGCTTCCGGGCTTTGCGCCCGACTCCAAGATCCGCATGCTCGAGAGCCTGCGCGACGACGTCGAGGCCATCGTGGTCATCAACGCCGACAACATCGAGAGCTCCAAGCGCCGCTCGGACATCGGCATCACCTACGAGGAGGACACGCTGCGCCTCATGGACTCGTTCCGCGCGCGCGGGCTTCTCGTCGGCGGCGTCTGTATCACGCACTTCACCGGCCAGCCGCACGCCGAGGCCTTCCAGCGCAGGCTCGAGTCGATGGGCGTGCGCTCCTGGCGCCACTACCTCATCGACGGCTACCCGTCCGACGTCGAGCACATCGTGAGCGACGAGGGCTTCGGCAAGAACGACTACATCGAGACGAGCCGCCCGCTCGTCGTGGTCACGGCGCCCGGCCCCGGCTCGGGCAAGCTCGCCACCTGCCTCTCCCAGCTCTACCAGGAGCACCGTCGCGGCGTGCGCGCGGGCTACGCCAAGTTCGAGACCTTCCCTGTCTGGAACCTGCCGCTCAAGCACCCCGTGAACATCGCCTACGAGGCCGCCACCGCCGACCTCGACGACCGCAACATCATCGACCCGTGGCACCTCGACGCCTACGGCGAGGTCACGGTCAACTACAACCGCGACGTGGAGTCGTTCCCCGTGCTCAAGGCCATGATGGAGCGCATCGCCGGCGAGAGCCCCTACCAGTCGCCCACCGACATGGGCGTCAACATGGTGGGGCTGTGCATCTCCGACGACGACGCGTGCCAGGAGGCGGCGAGAAACGAGATCGTGCGCCGCTACTTCGCCGCCGCTGAGGAGCTGCGCCGCACCGGCGAGGGCGAGGGGGCGCTCGCCAAGATCGAGCTGCTCATGAGCCAGGTGGACGTCACGCCCGACTACTCCCCCGCACACCAGGCCGCGCTCGAGAAGGAGGCCGCCACGAACGGCCCGGCGGCGGCCATGGTGCTCCCGGACGGCGAGCTCGTGACCGGCAAGACCTCCGACCTCATGGGCGCCGCGGCGTCGCTTCTGCTCAACGCCGCCAAGCACATGGCGGGCATCCCCAAGGAGACCTACGTGGTGAGCTCCGAGGCGCTCGTGCCCATCTGCCACCTCAAGACGGAGCACCTGCGCAGCCGCAATCCCCGCCTGCACTCCGACGAGATGCTCATCGCCCTCTCGCTCTCCTCTGCCACCAGCGACCAGGCCGAGGCCACGGTCGACGCGCTCGAGCAGCTCGCCGGGTGCGACGCGTACTTCTCGGTCATCATCTCCGAGGCCGACCGCAGCACGTATCGCAACCTCGGGATCAACGTCTGCTGCGAGCCCAAGTACGAGCGGATTGGCTACTACCACCGGTAGGGGCGGCGTACGGGCGCGCGGCAACGGTAGACATCCATCGCAGCGCTTAGTCACAGCTTCCGGACGATTTTCTGCCCAGAAACGTCCGGTAGCTGTGACTTACTTTCGTAGGGGCACCTTACGGACGTTTCTAGGGAGAAGAACGTCCGGGAGCTATGACTTACTATTCCGAGAAGGACGTCGAGCCCCGCACGGACACGCTCGCGCCGGCGCGCTCGCGCTATCCTGTTCAGTGAATCGCACCCCAGACCAAGGAGCCTCGTGAACTACCAGCTCATTGCCCTCGACATGGACGGGACGCTGCTCGACACGGCAAAGCGCGTGCGGCAGTCGTCCGTTGACGCCATCGAGCGCGCCCTCGCGGCGGGCAGGGACGTGGCCATCTGCTCCGGCCGCTGCCCGGCCATGGTGGAGCGCCACCGCGCGGACCTGCCGGGGGTGCGCTACGCGATCTGCAGCAGCGGCGCCACGCTCTACGACCTCGAGGAGCGCCGCGTGCTCTCGGCGCGCTCGTTCGACCCGAGCCTCGTTGCGCTCCTGCGCGAGCTCTCCGCGGGCCTCGACTTCACGCCGGACGCCTTCTCGGGCCGCGACTTCTTCTACGACGCCAGCGTGCTCGACGCGATGGACGCCTACGGCGTCTCCGAGTACGAGTCCCTCTTCCGCGAGGCGGGCCAGCCCGTGCCCGACGTCTGGGAGCGAGCCCTCGTCGAGGGGACGCGCGTCGAGAAGGTCGACCTGCACTTCTCCAACCACGCCGACCGCACCGCCATGATCGAGCGGGTCCAGGGCCTACCGCTCGAGCTCGCCAACTCGGACTCCCTCACGCTCGAGGTCTCCCCGGCTGGGGTCAACAAGGGCGTGGGCCTGAGCGGCCTCGCCGACATCCTCGGGGTGCCGATCGAGGGGACCATCGCCGTGGGCGACTCGGACAACGACCTGCCCATGCTGCGCGTCGCGGGCCTCGCCGTGGCGATGGGCAACGCGAACGAGCGCGTTCGCGCCGCGGCGGACGTGACCGTGGCGGACAACGACCACGACGGCGTCGCCGACGCCATCGAGCGCCTCCTGCTCGGGGGCGAGCGGGCGCGCGACGCGAGGGAGGACCTATGACCTATGAGCTCATCGCCTTCGACATGGACGGCACGCTGCTGGACAGCTCCAAGCGCGTGCTGCCGTCGTCCGAGCGAGCAATCGCAGATGCCGCGGACGCTGGCAAGACGGTCGCGATCGCCTCGGGCCGAAGCCCGGTGATGATCGAGCTCGACCAGGCGAGCCTCGGTCCGGTGCGCTACGCCATCTGCTGCAACGGCACCGTGCTCTACGACCTTGAGGAGCACCGCGTCGTCTCATCCGCCTCGCTGCCGCGCGAGGCCATCGTGGCCGCGCTCGACGCCCTCGGCGACGAGGATGCCATGATCGACGTCTTCCAGGGGCGCGGCTTCTTCTGCCAGCCCTCCCACGTCGACCGCATGCCGGAGTTTGGGCTGGGCATCTACCAGCCCATGTACCGCGCCACCGCCTGGCTGGTTGACGACGTGCGCGCCACCCTCCTCGACCCCTCGGAGAGCTACCAGAAGTTCATCTTCCACCTCACGAGCCCCGAGGCGCGTGAGCGCGTGGTCGCCGCGATGGCCGGCGTGCCCGTTGAGATGGCGCGCTCCGAGGTCTCGAGCCTCGAGTTCTCCCCCCAGGGCGTGACCAAGGCCACCGGGCTTCTCGCCCTTGCGGACCTGCTCGGCATCGACCGCGCCGCCACGATCGCCGTTGGGGACGCCGACAACGACCTCGACATGCTGCGAGCCGCCGGGCTCGGCGTGGCGATGGGCAACGCCAACGAGCGGGCCCGGGAGGCGGCGGACGTCACGGTGGCAGACAACGACCACGACGGCTGCGCCGAGGCCATCCGCCGCTTCCTGCTCGGGGACGAGGCGTAGCCGTGAAGCGCATCCTCATCATCGCCACCGGCGGCACCATCGCCTCAACGGAGGACGGCGCCGGTCTCGCCCCCACGCTCACCGGACGCGAGCTCGCGGCGCGCGTCCCGCTCATCGACACCCTCTGCGAGCTGGACTTCGTTCAGCCCATGAACATCGACAGCACCAACATGCGCCCGCACGACTGGCTGCGCATCGCCGGCGTCATCGAGGAGGCGTACGACCGCTACGACGGCTTCGTCATCCTGCACGGCACCGACACCATGGCCTACACCGCCGCCGCCCTCTCCTACCTCGTGCAGGGCAGCGAGAAGCCCATCGTGCTCACCGGCTCCCAGCAGCCCATGGCGAGCCCCTTCACCGACGCCAAGCTCAACCTCTACCACAGCGTCCTCTACGCCTGCGATCCGGCCTCCCGCGACGTCTCCGTGGTCTTTGGCGGCAAGGTCATCTGCGGCACGCGCGCCCGCAAGCAGCGCACCATGAGCTTCAACGCCTTCACGAGCATGAACTACCCCTCGATCGCCTACGCGCGCGGCGAGAGGGTCGTGCGCCCGGCGGGCGTTGCCCCGGCCGAGAAGACCGGCGCCCGCCCGCGCTTCTTTGACGCGCTCGACGACCGCGTGATCGTCCTCAAGCTCACGCCGGAGCTGCGCCCCAGCATCTTTGGGCTTCTCGCCCCCGAGTACGACGCGGTGATCCTGGAGACCTTTGGGATCGGCGGCATCCCCGACCACGACGGCTCCTTCCAGCGCGCCATCTTTGACTGGGTGGAGTCCGGGCGCGCGCTCGTGGTGACCACGCAGGTCCCCGAGGAGGGCCTGGACCTCGGCGTCTACGAGGTCGGGCGAGCCTACGCCGAGAAGCCCGGCATCCTCCGGGGCGACGACATGACCACCGAGGCCCTCGTGGCAAAGACGATGTGGGCGCTCGGCCAGACCCATGACCCCGCCGAGCTCTCGCGCCTCTTCTACGAGCCCGTCAACAACGACCGCACGCCGCGGTAGGCGCGGGGCGCCCAGTGACAGAGGGGACGGAGGAATCTGTCAAGTCTCCGTCCCCTCTGTCATGGCCCTACCGCGGAGCGCAGGTCGCCGCACGTGCCTCGCTGCCTGCCCCCTACAGCAGCTCCGTCACCGTGACGGCCGCCGCTGCCTCGTTCTTCTCGGCGCAGCGGAAGGCGATCGCGTCCCCCGGCTGGTAGGTAACGATCTCGAGCAGCCCCGGCAGCGCGAAGTCGTAGATCGCCCCCGACTCGTCCCCGGCGAGCGTCACGTAGAAGTGGGAGTTGCCGTCGACCACGGCCTGCGCGATCGTGGCGACCTCGCCCGACACCTCCACCGTGCCCGAGGCCTCCGCCGCCTCGCCCTCGCTGAGCAGGCCGTCGGCAGCGAGCAGCGCGAGGTACGCCTCCTGGCACTCCTCCACCGTCGCGCCCGTGGCGACGCTCTGGTACTGCTCGATGTTGACCATCGCGAACATCTTCACCAGGCCCGCGTCGTCCTTGAGGCTCACGAAGTAGGTCGGCTGCCCGGCCACGTTAAGCAGGAGCGGGTAGGTTGCCGTGTAGCGGAGGTTCTGGAGCTGGCCCTCGGCGCTCGCCATCGCCGAGGCCTCCGTCGCGCCCGCCACCGAGTAGAAGTGCGACTCGCCGGTTCGCTGGTTCACGAGGATGAAGCCCACGCTCGAGTCGTCCGCCGTGACCGAGGTGACGCCCGTGTAGAGGTAGATGTCCTCGCCCTGCGCCAGGTAGTTGTACCCGAGCTGCCCGTTGGTGCCCGGCGTGGTGCGCACCACGCCCTCCTGGCCCAGCCACGAGTTGAGCCAGCCGCCGCTGTAGGCGCCGCTCCAGTTGTACTGCTCGATGAGGAGGTCCGAGGGGTACGCCCGGTCGACCCACGTGGGGCATTCCCCCACGGCGTAGTCGGCCGTCTCGCCCGTGCAGGCGTTCACGAGCACCACGCGCGCGATGGTGGTGCCGCCAAAGAGGCCGATCGTCTTGCTCTGCACCGGGTAGACCCACCAGGGGGTGCCGCTCTCGTCGAGCTCAAAGGACTTCTGGTCAAAGAGGTAGGTGGGGTAGCTCAGCTGCACGTAGCGGTCCACGTTGCGTGCGAGGGGCTCCGAGTCCGAGTAGCGGATGGGGCTCTCGAGCCGCACGACCTCAGCCTCCTGCGTCACCATGTCAACGAGCACGTAGGCGGGGATGCCCTGTTCGCGGTTGGCGAGCCACTTGAAGAAGTCCGCGTAGACGAGCGGGCTCACGCGCACGGGCCTGCCCTGGTAGTTGATCTGGCTGTAGGTGTCGGCGATCTCAAACTGGCTCACGTACTCCGGGATGGAGCCCATCGCCCGGTTGCCGAGAAGAACGGCAGAGTCGCGGTCGATGACGGGGACCTCGGAGTAGTCGACCTCCTCGATGTCCTCCGCGAAGACGCCGTCGGTCGTGGTGAGGACGGAGGCGTAGCGCTCGGCGTTGCCGGGGACGAAGGGCTGGCTCAGCAGCAGCCCGAGCAAAAACGCCACGATGACCGCGCCGGGCACCGCCATGAGCCGGCGGAGGGCCCGCGCGTGCGCGGAGCTGCGAGCGGCGGCAACGGAGAGTGCGGCGAGTGCCACGGCGCAGATGCCGCAGGCCCAGGTCCACACCTGCGGGCTGCCGGGGTTGAGGGCGGGATGGAACCACCAGTAGCAGACGGCGAGCGCGACCACGGCCACCACGGCCGCCACCGCGAGCGCGCGGCGGCTCCAGCGCGCCACTCGGTCGACGAGGTCCCTGAGGTCCGGTCCGGTCTGGGGCATGGGGGCTCCTATCGTGGTTCGGGCGTCCCCCGATGATACCGGAACGCCGGCCTCGGCCGCGCGCGCCGGGCGGGCGCCCTTCTCGGCGTTCCTTTTGGCGCCCCTTGTGGCTCCCTTCTCGGCGTCCTTTCTCGACGTCCGGAAAGCGCGCTTTTGCACCGCGGGGACCTCGCCGTCCGCGAAGGCGCCTGAATCGCGACGTTCTTCTCGGTTGTGAGCAACATGTTTTATGCGCGTCGAGAAGAACGCTCATATCGCGGGCGATAATGAACTGTTTGGCGTCCTTTTGCGGATTGTGGGCAACACGTTTGATGAACAGGCCACGCTTGCATCAAATGTGTTGCTCACAACCGCCAAGAAGAACGCGCGAGAAGAACGGCAAGCCGCCCGTCGCGAGACTGCGGCGCGCGGGCCGGAAGAGGGCCTACCGCTCGCGAAGAGATGACAGAGGGGACGGAGACTTGACAGATCCCCCCGTCCCCTCTGTCAGGTGAGGGCCTACCGCTCGCGGCGGGAGAGGCTGCGCGCCACCGGGAAGAGCACCCACCACGTGAGCCCGGCGCACTCGAGCGCGAGGACCACGAGAGCGAGCGCCAGCGAGACCGCGGGCTCGATGACGCCCCACTGCGCGCTGCCGAGCAGGGCGAGCGCGGGGATCAAGACCACCACAACGCCCACGACGACGCCCGCGAACACCATGAGGGTGGCACCGCCGCCCTTGACGAGCTGCGCCTCGTTGTCCCAGTCAAGACGCGGGAAGAGGCCTCCCATGCCGAGCGAGAGCAGCGCGAGGGCACCCGTCGCGGCGAGGTAGAGCACCACGAGGTAGAGGCCCACGGCCGCGGGCACCCCGCACACCACGAGCGCGACCGCCATGAGCACGAGCATCGGCACGTTGGAGAGCAGGTACGGCGAGGTGAGCTTGGCCATGAGGTAGCCACGCCAGTCCATCGGGAGGGCGCGCAGGAAGAAGAAGTCCTCGCCGTCGCGGCTCACGGCCATCGTGTAGGAGTACGAGGAGAAGCCGAGCAGGACGGAGAAGCCGAGCACGCCCACCGCGACCCACACGAGCGGAACCTCCGAGAACGAGAGGGAGCCGCAGAGGAGGCGGACCATCTCGAGCAGCTCGGACGCGCCCACGCCGGCGTCCTCGGCCGAAGAGACGCCCATCGCGCCGCTCACGACCATGATGACAACGAAGTAGAGCGGCATGAGCAGCGAGCTCAGCACGAACTGGTTGAAGAAGACGGGAACGCGCACCATCATCTTCCAGTCGCGCGCGAGGTTGGTCGCGAACGACCCGCGCGACGACGTGGCGCGCACGAGCTCGGAGCCCTTGACGACGCGCCCTCGCTTGGCCCCGGCGTCCTGGACCGACTGCACTCCCTCGAAGTACCACCGGCCGGCAATCAGCGAGAGCACGGCGGCGTAGAGGACCACGAGCACCACCATCGCAAAGAGCCCGAGCGCGACCTCGAGCGGCGCGCCGGAGATGACCTGCCGCGCCACGATCGTCGGCGGGCAGAGCAGCGCCAGGACCACGGCCGCGGGTCCGGCGCCGAGGAGGTCCTCCGCGCCTCCCGCCAGGCTCGCCAGCCCGTCCCCGTTCAGCGCGAACTGGCTCCCCGCTCCCACGCAGAGCGCGAGCACGATGATGAGACCGCCGAAGAGGCGCGAGAAGCGGTCCTTGTCGTGCGCGAGGCGCGAGAAGCGCATGAGGGGCACGCACACGATGACGAGCGCGAGGTCCACCGCCACGGCGCAGAGCACGTAGGCGAGAAGGGCCACCGCGCAGGCGGCGATGCCCGAGCCCTCGGCCCACAGGCAGCCCAGGGCGACGGGCGCAAAGATGAGGTCGCCCGCAACGGAGACGGCCAGGAAGTGGGCCAGCTTGGCCCACATGACGCTCGTCGTCGAGATGGGCAGCGTGAGGTAGTAGCTGAGGTCGCGCACGAAGTAGAGGACGTTCACGGCCTGGTAGAGACCCGTGAGGACCGTCATGGTCACAAGCGCGACGACCGCGAGGCTGAAGGCGGCGTACGGGCTCACGCCCACAAGGTGAAGGCCCACGCCGAGCATGAAGAACATGACCACGAGCAGAAGGAAGAGCAGCGCCATGGCAACCTTGCGGGCGCCCGAGCCGATCTTGCCGGCGAGGCCACGGCGCTTGGGTGCCCCGTCGTCTCCGAGGCCCATGCCGGTGTTGTCAACGGTCTTCTCGCCGCGCACGATCACGCGCAGCATGACGCGGAACTGGTGCCAGGAGAAGGCCTGTGCCGCGCGCGCCATCCTAGCGCACCTCCGGGGGCTCGGGAGCGCCCGCCGGGCGAGCCGCGGCGGCGCCGTCCCCCTCGGCGGGGCGCTGCCCCTCCGCGGCGTCTGCGAACGGCGAGTTCTCCGAGGTGAGCTCCAGGAACATCTCCTCGAGCGACCCGTTGCTCTTGAAGTGCTCGCGCATCTCGTCAACGGTGCCGACGAACAGCAGCTCGCCGTGGGCGATCACGCCCACGCGGTCCACGACCTTCTCGGCGACGTCGAGCACGTGCGTGGAGAAGAGCACCGTCTTGCCCGCGTCCGCGTGGCGACGCATGGACTGCTTGAGCAGCCACGACGCCTTGGGGTCAAGGCCGGTCATGGGCTCGTCGAGGATCCAGACGGGCGGGTCGGGCAGAAGCGCGCCCATGATCATCATCTTCTGGCGCATTCCGTGGGAGTAGGACTGGATCTGGTTGTCGAGCTCGCCCTCCATGCCGTACTCGCGCGCGAGCTCGGCGATGCGCGCGGAGCGCACGTCGTTCGGCACCTCGTAGACGTCCGCGATGAAGCGCAGGAACTCGTGGCCCTTGAGGCGCAGCAGGTGGTCGGGCGAGTCGCCCACGTAGCAGAGGTTGCGCTTGGCCGCGAGCGGGTCCTCGGCGACGTTCACGCCATCGAGCTCGATGGTGCCCGAGGTCGGCGAGAGCACGCCCGCGAGCATGTTGAGCAGCGTTGACTTGCCCGCCCCGTTGGGGCCGAGCAGGCCGAAGATCTCGCCCGAGGCTATCTCGAGCGTGAGGTCGCGCACCGCGAGGGTGGCGCCCCCGTCATAGGACTTGGACACGTGGTTGATCTTGATCATTGGTCTCCTGTCGCCTGGGCGTGCGGACGGACGCCATTCTAAGCTATGAGAACCCCCAACAAGCCGGAGCCGGGTTGACAGAGGGGACGGGGGGTTCTGTCAGGCCTCCGTCCCCTCTGTCATGTCAAAGGGGACGGAGGGCTGACAGAACCCCCCGTCCCCTCTGTCAAGTTGTTACTCGGCGTCGGGAAGGGCCTTCTCGCAGTAGTCGCGGATGATCGAGCAGGACTTGCGCATGGCCCTGCGCTCGTCGTACGAGAGGTCGATCTCGAGCACCGCGTCCACGCCCGTGTCGCCGATCACGCACGGGACGCCCGCGGAGATGCCGGACTCGCCGTACTCGCCGTCGAGGTGAGCGGAGAGGGGCACCACGCGGCGCTCGTTGTGCAGGATGGAGGTCACGAGGTCCGCCACGATCGACGCGATGCCGAACTCGGTGCATCCCTTGCCGGAGATGATCGCGGCGCCGGACTCACGGACGCGGCGCATCACGTCGTCAAAGTCGATGGAGTCCACGATCTCGGGACGAAGCGACAGGTACTCGCGCAGGCCGATGCCCTCGACGGAGATGCGCGACGTGGGGATGAACATGGAGTCGCCGTGCTCGCCCATGCAGAACGCCTGGATCTGGCGGCTGCCCACGTCGATGGTCTCGGAGAGCACGCGGCGCAGGCGCGCGGAGTCGAGCGCGGTGCCCGTGCCAAAGACCTGGCTGCGCGGGAGGCCCATCTTGCGGTAGAGGTACTCGACCACGATGTCGGCCGGGTTGGAGACGCTGATCAAGATCCCGTGGAAGCCGGACTCCTTGAGCGGGCCCACGATGCCGTCGAGCACCTTGATCGTGCCGTCGAGCATCTGGAGGCGCGTCTCGCCGGGGCGGCGGCTGCGCCCGGCGGTGAGGATGACGAAGTGGGCGTCCCGGCAGTCCTCGTAGTCGCCGACGCGGATGGTGAAGGAGTCGCCGAGGCCAGAGGCCAGGTCGTCGAGGTCGAGCGCCTGGGCGCGCGCCGCCTCCTTGTTCACGTCGAGAAACACGATCTCGTTCACAAGGTGCTGGAACATGAGGCAGAGGGCCACGTGGCTGCCCACGCGCCCCGCGCCGATGATGACTGCCTTGCGGGTCCTGATGTCTTCTCCGTGCATGGTGCTCCTATCCTCGTGGCGCAGCGCGCCGATCCTCGCAAAAAGGGCGCCCGTGGGCGCCCTCATTCTAGCGTCTTGTGGACATTCTGTGACGGTAAGGTTTCTGACAGGTGGCGCCGTTCGCCGAGAAGTGCGGCGGGGCGCCTCCCTCTGCCCCTCCCGCCCAGCTAGTCGCGGGTGAGCTTGCGGTGCAGGCGGTGCGGCTTGGAGGCGTCAGCGCCGAGTCGCCGCTCGCGGTCGGCCTGGTACGCCTCGAAGTTGCCCTCGAACCAGTGCCAGCGGCCGGGGTTCTCGTCGTCGCCCTCCCACGCGAGGATGTGCGTGGCAACGCGGTCGAGGAACCAACGGTCGTGCGAGATCACCACGGAGCAGCCGGGGAACTCCTCGAGCGCCTCCTCCAGGGACTCGAGTGTCTCGACGTCGAGGTCGTTGGTCGGCTCGTCAAGCAGCAGCAGGTTGCCGCCCTGCTTGAGCGTGAGCGCGAGGTTCAGGCGGTTGCGCTCGCCGCCCGAGAGCACGCCGGCGCGCTTCTGCTGGTCGGAGCCCTTGAAGCCGAAGGCCGCCACGTAGGCGCGACTCGGGATCTCGGACTCGCCCACGCGGATGTAGTCGTTGCCGCCGGAGACCACCTCCCAGAGGGTCTTCTCGGCGTCCAGGCCCTCGCGCATCTGGTCGACGTAGGAGAGCTGCACGGTCTCCCCCACCTCGAGCGTGCCGGACGTGGGGGCCTCCTGGCCCACGATCATCTTGAAGAGCGTGGACTTGCCCACGCCGTTGGGGCCGATCACGCCCACGATGCCGTTGCGCGGCAGGGAGAAGCTGAGGTCGTCGATAAGAACGCGGTCGCCGAAGCTCTTGCAGAGGTGCTCCGCCTCGAGGACCTTGGCGCCCAGGCGCGGGCCCACCGGGATGTGGATGTCGGTGAAGTCCACGCGCTTTGACGCGCGGGCCTCCGCCTCCATCTGCTCGTAGCGCTCGAGGCGGGCGCGGCTCTTGGCCTGGCGCGCCTTCGGCGAGCTGCGCACCCACGCGAGCTCGGACTTCATCTTCTTGGCGCGGCGCGCGTCCTGCTGGCTCTGCGCCTCGAGACGGGCGGCCTTCTTCTCGAGGTAGGTGGAGTAGTTGCCCTCGTAGGGGTAGAGCTGGCCGCGGTCGACCTCACAGATCCACTCTGCCACGTCGTCAAGGAAGTAGCGGTCGTGCGTGACCGCCATGACGGCGCCGGGATAGCGGTGCAGGAACTGCTCGAGCCAGAGCACCGACTCGGCGTCGAGGTGGTTGGTGGGCTCGTCGAGCAGCAGCAGATCGGGGGCCTCGAGCAAAAGGCGGCACAGGGCCACGCGTCGGCGCTCGCCACCGGAGAGGATGGAGACGGGCGCGTCGGGGTCCGGGCACTGCAGGGCGTCCATCGCCTGGGAGAGCTGGCTGTCCAGGTCCCATCCGTTGGCGGCGTCGATCTCGTCCTGGAGCTGGCCCATCTCCGCCATGAGGGCGTCGAAGTCGGCGTCGGGGTCGGCCATCTCGGCGCTCACCTGGTTGAAGCGCTCGATCTTAGCCAGGATGTCGCCAAAGGCCTGCTCGATGTTCTCCCGGACGGTCTTGTCCTCGTCGAGCGGGGGCTCCTGCTGGAGGATGCCCACCGTGTAGCCGGGCGTGAGGCGCGCCTCGCCGTTGGAGACGTCCTCGAGGCCGGCCATGACCTTGAGCAGCGTTGACTTGCCCGCGCCGTTGGGTCCCACCACGCCGATCTTGGCGCCGGGGTAGACGCCCACAGTGACGTCGTCGAGGATCACCTTGTCGTGCACGGCCTTGCGGGCGCGGTTGAACATGTAGACGAACTCGGCCATGGGTTTCTCGCCTTCTCGCGGGGATGGTCTCGCCCCTCATTCTACGGGAGAGACCGGCTTGCTGGAGCAGAGGCTTTTTTGGCCCCCTCTGTGTCAGTTTTTGCGAGGTGTATGTGGCGGAAGTCTCATCCATAGGGAGGTGGCAAGATATTCGCCACTGCCAGCTGGCGATTCCATCGGCGTGGCTCGCGAGTCTTGCTTGGAGAGGGCAATCCTCCACATACACCTCGCGAAAACTGACACAGCGGGGGCCCAAAAAAGCCTTCCGTCAAAGTCGGAGCCGGTCGGCGCCCAAGACGCGCTTCCACAGCTCGAACTGACACGACCAGACGTCGGCGAGTATGCGCTGGCTGTCCGCGGAATCACGGTTTCCGCGCAGGCGGGGCTTCTCCCGCTGCCCAAGAGCCCTACGAATCCTGTCCATCGCCCGGCGGAAGGCCACGTAGTTGCTCACGTCATCAGAGGTGAGCGTGAAGTGAGCGAACCTGCCGTCTGGCGCAATGAGGTTCCTGCGCTCCACGTCTGCGGCAGCGCGAGCGGGGGCAGAGTGCGTTGAGTTGGCGTCAAAGTCGATTCCCGCCCTGCGGACCTCGCCAGATCTGCCCCGCGCCGTCACCAGGATGTCAGGGATGCGCGTGATCCACCGAGCCGTCCCTCGCGCGTCGACGCCGTCGTAGATCCTCATCTCGGGGTTCATGCGCGTCTCGCCGAGGGAGTGTCCGCCGAGCCTCACCGGCAGCCCCACCGCCATCGCGATCCCCGACTCAGAAGGAGACCGGGCCCCGTCGCGCACGTGCTCGAGCGCGCGCTTGGCTATCGCCACGTTCCGCGTCCCCTCGGGCAGGCGACCAAGGTACGAGCGTATGCGCGCGACAGAGGTGAGCGGCTGATCCCTGCCCTCGCGCTGGACGCACCCTCCCGGCTCCAGGTCATCGAGCCTGAACGACGAGCAGAGTGCAAAGCCTACGTAGATCAGCTGGTCAAGCTCGACCTCCTCGGCCATCTGGAGGAAGACGAGCTCGGGCGAGCTCACGTGAAAGCCGATCCCCATGGCCACGTCGGGGACGAACGAGCCGGAGGGCAGCTCGGCCGTGCAGAGGTGAACCCTCGCGTCCTCCGTCTGGTGGAGACGCCCCCGGTCGGAGACGACGATGTCAAGCTTGCTGGCCCCTTCCGGGAGGTAGGGCTCGAGGGCGTCGCGCAGCCTCCTGACCTCCTGGCTTGACGGGCACGCCCTCGGCACCGCACGGGCCCTGCTGATCCGGCCCGCACCCCGCGCAACGTTGGGAACTCGCAGCAGATAGCTAAGGGCGGTACGGTGAGAGATGCAGACTTGCATGGTGACCCCTTCCGTCGACTTGCGTCGATGTCTCGGATGGGGGTCCCGTGCCACCACTGTAGCCCATTCGCCCCGCGCCCGGACGGGCCCGCTTCACGCCGTCTGCACGATTTCTACCGTTCGCGCACGCAACCGCCCAACCATCGCCGCACGCGTGGCACAATCAGACAAGGGAAACACACGGGAAGGACCACCATGCCTGAGGGAATCCGCAAGGTAAACGTCATCGGACACCTGCATCCGGACACGGACAGCATCTGCTCTGCCATTGCCTACGCGTACCTTAAGAACCAAGTCGAGCACACCAATATCTACGAGCCTCGCCGCGCCGGCGCCATCAACCGCGAGACGGCCTTCGTGCTCGGCCACTTTGGCTTCAACGAGCCCGAGCTCATCACGTCCGTCACGCCCCAGGTCAAGGACACCGAGATCCAGAGGCAGGACGGCATCGACAGCGAGATGAGCCTGTTCGCCGCCTGGAACCTCATGCGCGAGACCCGCGTGGACACCCTCTGCATCACCGACGACGAGGACGGCCTGCAGGGCCTCATCGCGGTCAAGGACATCGCCAACGCCAACATGGACGTCTTTGACGTGAGCGTGATCGGCGAGTCCTCCACCAGCTACGCCAACATCATCGACACGCTGAACGGCGAGATGGTCCTCGGCGACCCCGCCGCGCGCGTCACCGGCGGCAGCGTCCGCGTGGGCACCACGCCCGAGATGATGGAGGACACCGTCCAGCCCGGCGACATCGTGCTCGTCACCAACCGCTACGAGACGCAGCGCTTTGCCGTGGAGTGCGGCGCGAGCTGCCTCGTGGTCTGCTGCAGCGCGCACGTCTCGCACCAGGTGCTCGCCTCCGCCGAGCGCAGCGGCTGCTCCATCATCACCACGCCCTACGAGACCTACGCCGCGGCGCGCCTCATCTCGATGTCCATCCCCGTGCGCTCCAAGATGCTCTCCGAGAACATCCTCAAGGTGAGCGTCAACACCTCCATCGACGACGCGCGCAAGATGATGGCCAAGTCCCGCCACCGCTACTTCCCCGTCATCGACGAGAACAGCCGCTACGTTGGCCTCATCAGCTCGCCCAACCTCCTCGCCGCCAAGAAGAAGCACGTCATTCTCGTCGACCACAACGAGCGCTCCCAGTCCGTCGAGGGGCTCGAGCAGGCCGAGATCATGGAGATCATCGACCACCACCGCATCGGCTCCATCGAGACCTCGAGCCCGGCGTACTTCCGCAACATGCCCGTCGGCTGCACCTGCACGATCGTCCACATGATGTACCGCGAGAACGGCGTGGAGATCCCCAAGGACATCGCCGGCCTCATGCTCTCGGCCATCCTCTCCGACACGCTGGCGTTCCGCTCCCCCACCTGCACGCAGATCGACCGCGCGGCTGCCGAGGACCTCGCGCGCATCTGCGACGAGGACATCCCCACGTACGCGGACGCCATGTTCGAGGCCGGCGCCGACCTCACCGGGCGCACCGCCGAGGAGGTCTTCCACCAGGACTTCAAGGTGTTCAGCCGCGGCAACGTCAAGTTCGGCGTGGGCCAGGGCAGCTACATGACGGAGAACAGCCGCAAGGCTGCCGAGAAGCTCGTGGGGCCCTACCTCCGCGAGGCCGCGCAGGCCGAGGAGCTTCCCCTCGTCTTCTACCTCTTCACCGACGTCAAGTCCTCCTCGAGCGAGATCCTGTGGAGCGGAGAGGGCGCCGACGACATCGTCGCGCGCGCCTTCGACGTGGAGCCCAAGGGCGACGTCGCCCTGCTCCCCGGCGTCGTGAGCCGCAAGAAGCAGGTCATCCCCGCGCTCATGGCCACGCTGCAGAGCATCCAGGAGGACCAGGACTAGTGGCCGAGAACACGGAGCCCGTCGCGAGGGGGAGCGAGGAGTCGCACTTCCTCGCCATTCTCTCGCGCATGAAGTACATCGAGCGCTGGTCGCTCATGCGCAGCTCGCGGCCGGAGAACCTCTCTGAGCACTCCCTCGAGGTGGCGCTCATCGCGCACATGCTCTGCGAGCTGGGGAACGTCCGCCACGGCCGGGCGCTCAACGCCGAGCGGGCAGCGCTCGTCGCCCTCTACCACGACGCCTCCGAAATCGTGACCGGGGACCTCCCCACCCCGGTGAAGTACCACGACGGCACCATCCGCGACGCCTACAAGGCCGTGGAGCGCAGCGCCGAGGAGCGCCTGCTCAAGACGCTTCCCGAGGACCTTCGCCCCACCCTGGCGGACGTGCTCTGGGGACCGGGGGAGCCGAGCGAGGACGAGGCGTACCTGCGCCGCCTCGTGAAGGCGGCCGACAAGGTCTCCGCGCTCATCAAGTGCGTCGAGGAGGCGCGCTCCGGCAACTCCGAGTTCTCGAGCGCCGAGCGGAGCTGCCGCGCCGCCGTTGACGAGATGGCCTCCGAGCTGCCGGAGGTCACCGACTTCATGAGGGAGTTCTTCCCCTCCTACGGAGCCACCCTCGACGAGCTGCTCGGCTGACGGGGCTGACAGGGGGCGGGGGCTGA
>DXBM01000048.1 GCA_019116525.1 Candidatus Olsenella pullistercoris
CCCGAGCGCACCGGGCGCCCCGTCGTGGGCGTCATCGGCGACTCCACCTTCGCGCACTCCGGCATCACGAGCATGCTCGGCACGATCTACAACGGCGGCACCGGCACCCTCTGCATCCTGGACAACCGCACCACGGCCATGACCGGAACGCAGGGCAACCCCGTGAACGGCGTCACCCTCACGGACAGCTCGCACAAGATCGGCCCGCTGGACAACCCGAGCGGCAAGGCGCTCGACCTTCTCGCCCTGTGCCGTGCCATGGGCGTTGAGGACGTCGTGGAGGTGGACGCGCAGGACCTCCAGGCCGTGCGCTCCGCCCTCAAGGCCGCCACGTCCGCGGCCGATCGCCTCTCGGTGATCGTGTTCAAGGCGCCGTGCCGCCTCATCGACCGCACGCGCGGCAAGCTGCCCACGATTCGCGACTGCAGGGCGTGCGGCCAGTGCGTCAAGATCGGCTGCCCCGCGCTCGGGCGCGCCAAGGACGGCACGGCGGCCATCGACCCCGCGCAGTGCGTGGGGTGCGACCAGTGCGTCCAGTCCTGCCCGTTCGGCTGCATCACGAAGGAGTAAGCCATGGAGAAGCTCAGCGGAACCAAGACCATCCTCCTCGTGGGCGTGGGCGGCCAGGGAACGATCCTGGCGGGCAAGCTGCTCGCCACCGTTGCCGCCGACGCCGGCCTTGACGTCAAGGTCTCCGAGATCCACGGCATGAGCCAGCGCGGGGGCTCGGTCTCCACCGTCATCCGCGTGGGGGAGCGCGTCTCCACCATGGTCTGCGACGACGGGTGCGCCGACGTGGTGGTTGCCTTCGAGGCCGTGGAGGCCCTGCGCGCCCAGCACTACCTCGCCGAGGGCGGCACGATGTTCGTGAACGACGAGAAGATCACGCCCGTCTCGGTGAACATCGGCAACGCGTCCATGCCCGAGCGCGTGGACGAGCGCCTGCGCGAGCTGGGCGCGCACCTGCTCGACGCCGGCGTCATCGCCCGGGGCCTGGGCTCGCCGCGCTCCACCAACGTGGTGCTCGTGGGCGCGCTCTCCACGGCGCTCCCCTTTGAGGAGGAGCTCTGGCGCGAGGCCGTGCGGCGGTGCGTGCCGGCGGCGACCATCGACGCCAACCTCGCCGCCTTCGACGCCGGTCGCGACGCCGCCCTGCGCGGCGAGGCGCGCTAGGGACGGAGCGGCGGCTGGACGCCCCTCTCGCCCGTGACTCCCCACTCCCACGCACACGACGAGGCCCCGGCCGCTCAGGCGACCGGGGCCGTGCTCGTCTGGTGGGTTGGCGCGTCCCCCGACCACGCCAACCCGTTGCGTTCGGGGGATGTAATGAGATGGTACCCTATTTTCCTGCCCCAATTACGCTGAGCGAACTTGTCCGGCGTCTCCCCGAGCAAATCCGACCGCCCGCAAGCTTGCGGAGCCAAAACGCTCCGCTTACCGCTACCGTAAGGTAACCGGACACATCACAACACGTTTGGCGGTGATTTCCATGGGTCAGTACGTCGTGGTAGAGAACGAGGGCCGCTACTGCTTCAACCTCTGCGCCAGCAACGGTCACATCCTCATGTCCTCGATCATCTTCCCGTCCAAGGACGAGTGCCTCCACGGAATCGAGTGCGTGCGCGCCTCCGCGGCAAACGCCGAGATCGAGGACAGCACGGTCGACGCCTTCGACCGCGAGGCCACGCCCAAGTTCCGCATCTACGAGGACTTCGACGGCCACTTCTTCTTCCGCTTCATCACGCACGAGGCGGGAGACATTGCCCGCTCGCACACCTACGAGCACAAGGAGAGCCTGCTCAGGCGCATCGAGCGCACGCGTGCCGAGTGCGACTCCTCCCTCGCCGCAGACGAGAACTAACAATTGGGGACGTGCTTTTTCTCTCAGAGAGAACGGGACAGGCTCGGGCGGACTGCGTTTCGGGCCTGTCCCCTTTTTGCAGCGTATTGGCAGCGTATTGGGGACGTGGTTTTTCTCTCTGAGAAAACGGGACAGGCTCGGGCGCGGGCTGGACAAAGACGCGCGCACCTGCCCGAGCGCGCGGCATGGGCCTGCCCGCGGGCGTGGCGTGAACCTGTCCCAAATTCTCTGAGAGAAAAACCACGTCCCCAATTTCGGTAAAGGAGCGCGCAATGGACATGACAGGCGTGAGGCTCACGGAGCTCGTGGAGGCAGCAGGGTGCGCGGCGAAGATTGCCCCCGGCGAGCTCGCGGGCGTGCTGTCCGGGCTGCCGCGCCTCGAGAGCGACCGGCTCGTGGTTGGCTTTGACGCCTCGGACGACGCCTGCGTCTGGGACCTCGGCGACGGGAGCGGCCTCGTTGCCACGACGGACTTCTTCCCGCCGATGGTGGACGACCCCTTCCTCTTTGGGCAGGTCGCAGCCACCAACGCGCTCTCGGACGTCTACGCGATGGGCGGCGCTCCCGCACTCGCGCTCAACCTCCTGTGCTTCCCCAACTGCCTGGGCATCGAGGTCGCCGGCGAGATTCTTGCCGGTGGGGCGGACGCGTGCCGTCGCGCGGGGTGCGTCGTGGCGGGCGGCCACTCGATTAACGACCACGAGCCCAAGTACGGCCTCGCCGTGACGGGCTTCGTGGACCTCGACCAGCGCCTGGAGAACGGCGGGGCGCGCGCCGGCGACGCGCTCGTGCTCACCAAGGCGCTCGGCACGGGCATCCTCACCACGGCGCGCAAGGGCGGCCTCCTTGACGAGGCGGGCCTCGCCGTGGCCACGACCTCAATGGCCACGCTCAACGAGGCGCCGATCCGCCTCGCCCGTCAGCTCGGCGTCTGGCCGCACGCCGCCACCGACGTCACGGGCTTCTCGCTCATGGGCCACGCCTGCGAGATGGCGGAGGCCTCCGGCGTCACGCTCCAGATAGCGTCCGCTGACGTGCCACTCATGGCGCGCGCGAGGGAAATGGCGGCAATGGGCCTCGTCCCCGCAGGCGCCTACCGCAACCGCGACTTCTTTGGCCCGCGCACGTCGCTCGACGACGCGCTCCCGCTCGACCTCACCGACGTCCTCTTCGACCCGCAGACCTCCGGCGGCCTGCTCCTCGCGCTCGGCGAGAAGGACGCGGAGCGCCTCGTGGGCGCCCTGCGCGACGAGGGGCTCCCGGCGTCGGTCATCGGAGGCGCGGTCGAGCGTGGGGAGAGCTCGGTCATCGTCTCGTAGCCCCGGGCGCCTGCGTCGACGCCGGGCCGCCGCACCCATTCGAAATAACGCTCACAGAATGCGCACCGGTGAAGAAAAGCCCAGTTGCCGTTCTGCGGCCGTGCAATGTGTGCGCGTTATTCTCGACGCCTCCGAAATTGGGGACGTGGTTTTTCTCTCAGAGAATTTGGGACAGGTTGGATGCGGCCCAAGGGGAGGTCGCCGCGCGCAGCCCACGAGCGTCAGGGGGCGCCCGGAGGGGCGAGGCGCGCGTCAAGCGCGGAGAGGCCCGCGGCCAGGCGCTCGGTGTGGTACTGCAGGTGCCCGCCAGGCCCCACGACGAGCTCGACCGAGCACCCGCGCGACCGGAGAGCCTCCGCGCACGCCTCCAGGTCCTCCTGCACGCCGCGCATGATGGGGGCGCCTGAGCGCCGCTCCTTCCTCCCGATCGAGAGGTACGCGAAGCGCCCCGACGCATCGGGGCAAGCGCGTCGCAGGTAGTCAACCCAACCCTCGTACCAGACCGAGCCCGAGAGGCACGCGCACGCGCAGAAGGGCGACCCCTCGCGCGCGAACGCGTAGAGCGAGAAGAGCCCGCCGAGAGAGTAGCCGCAGATCGCGCGCCGCGCCGGCACGAGCCCGTGCGCGGCCTCGACCGCGGGCATCACCTCATCCGTGAGCTCGGCCAGGGTTCCCTCCGCGCGTCCGCCAAAGCCCGGGTCCCCCGGGTGCAGGCCCGCCGCGGGCCAGGGCGTCAGGCTGTCGCCCCAGTCACGCACGGGCACGCGCGCCACGGTCGCGCGCACCCCCTGCGCTGCCGTGGCGACATCAAAGGGATGCTCGGGCAGGTCAATCACATATACGACGGGCGCCCCGCGTCCGCGCGCGCCGAGAAGGACCTCGCACCCGCCCAGGTCAACGCAGCCCATCTGCCTCACCGCCCCTCTCGGCGCCGCCTTTCCCTGAACAGTTTATGACACGAGGACGCGCTCGGGAGGCTCTGCGGCCAGTTCGAGGCCATGCGCGCAGAGCCCGAGCGCGCCGAGGAGGAGCTCTGGCGCGCGGCGGAGAGCCGCCGCCAGGTCAACGCCGCCTTCGCGCACGACCTGCGCACGCCGCTCACCGTGGTGCGCGGCCAAGCGGAGCTCATCGGGCGCGCCGCCGAGGGGGAGGAGGTGCGCGCCGCCGCTGCGGCCATCGCGCGACAGGCCGATCGCCTCGCGGACTTTTCCGAGTCCATGCGAGGGCTCGACGCGCTCGAGGAGACAGGGGTCCAGCCCGCTCCCCTGGACCCGAGCGCCTGGTTCTGTGCCGCGCGCTCCGACGCCGCCGAGGTCGTCCGCGCGCACGGCGGGCTGCTCGCAGCGTCCTGCGAGGGGCTGCCCGAGCTCGTGGGGGCGGACGCGCGCGCCCTCTCTCGCATCGCGGACAACCTCGTGGCCAACGCGGCCCGCTACGCGCGCGGGGAGGTGCGCCTCTCGCTCTCGTGGGCAAACGGCACGCTCGAGCTCTCCGTGGCAGACGACGGGCCGGGCTTTGGCGCGGCGGCGCTCGCGCACGCCGACGAGCCCTTCTGGGGAGAGTCCAAGGGCAGGGGCGGCCACCTTGGCCTCGGCCTCTACGTGTCTCGCCTGCTCGCCGAGAAGCACGGCGGAGCGCTCGAGGTGGCAAACGGGCCGGACGGCGGAGGGCTCGTGCGGGTGACGCTCTCCGCACCGGCGCTGCGGGCCTCGTCGCCCTCCCCATCCGCAACGTGACGAAAATGCCACATCGAGTTGAGGCTTTTTTGACCTTCTCCCCCTAGAATCCTGTGACAGGGACCACGCGAAGGGAGCTGAGATGCCGAGAAGACCGATGCGACGCTGGGCGGCCGTTGTGGCGGCCGCCGCCGCCGCCCTCGCCCTCCTGGCGGCCCTCGTGGCGTTTGGGCCCCAGCTCTGGACGTTCTTCTCGGACGGAAAGGCGGTCCGAGAGTGGGTCGACGCGCAGGGACCGCTCGCGCCCGTGGCCATGGCGGGGCTCGTTGCGGCGCAGATCGTGGTCGCGGTGCTGCCCGGGGAGCCCGTCGAGCTCACCGCGGGCTACCTCTTTGGGTTCTGGGAGGGCACGGCGGTCTGTCTCGCCGGCGGGCTCGTGGGCACGCTCGTCGCGACCGCGCTGACGCGCGCGCTCGGGATGCGCCTGGTGAGAGCGCTCTTCTCGGAGGAGCAGCTCGAGGGGATCTCCTGGCTGCGCGACTCGCGCCGCTTCGAGCTCATCATGTTCGTGGTGTTTCTCATCCCCGGCACCCCAAAGGACGTCCTGACCTACGTGGCGGGGCTCACCACGTGCCCCTGGTGGCGCATCGCGGCGATCGCCACGGTGGGCAGGATTCCCTCGATCGTGACGTCAACGCTCGCTGCCGGGTTCGCCTCGAACGGCAACTGGGCCGCTGCGGGCGTCACCCTCGCCGCGACCGTTGCGCTCGTCGGCATCGGTGCCGCGGCCTACGCCCTCGTGCGCCGTCGCGAGACCGCGCAATAGCGGGCGGGGGCGCTAGGCCAGACGGTCGCGCTCCGCGGCAAGCTCGCGCCCAAGGCGTCGGCACGCCCAGGCCATACGCGAGCGCTACGGCTGGCGCTAGCTAGAGCACGGCGGCGGCCTTGGAGAACGGCACGATCTTCTTGAGCTCCGGCTCCAGCTTGCGGCGCGCGACCTCTATGTCATACGCGGCCTGGGCCCTGAGCCAGTAGCCGTCAGAGAGCCCGAAGAACCGACAGAGCCTCAGGTCCGTATCGGCCGTTATCGAGCGACGGCCCAGGACAATCTGCCCGATGCGCTGCGCGGGAATGCCGGTCTCCTTGGCCAGACGGTACTGGGAGATTCCCATGGGGACGAGAAACTCCTCCTTGAGCAGCTCCCCCGGTGTGACGGGGGCGAGTGCGACGGCGGGGTCCGACACCTCAGTGATAGTCGACGATCTCAACATGCTCGGCACCTCCCTCCGTCCATCGGAAGCAGATCCGAAACTGCTCGTTGATCCGGATGCTGTACTGCCCCTCCCGGTCTCCTGCGAGCGCCTCCAGCCGGTTGCCCGGCGGAACCCGCAGATCCGACAGGACGTCCGCGACCTGCAGCTGGCAAAGCTTCCTCAGAGCGACCCGCTCGAACGCCGCGAACCTTGCCACGCGAAATCCCGAAGCGAGCCTCTCCGTGTCCTTGTCCCCAAATGACCTAATCATAGTATCGCCTCACGTTATTATTGGCAAGCGTCTTCTCTTCTCAATTATAGAACATTTGTTCTAGTCTTCCATAAGGAATGTCGAGCCTCCTGCCCATCTGCTCCTCTCGTGTCCCCCTGTGCTCCTCTCGTCGTTTCCGCAGCTCCTGATAGGCAAATCCCCTTGTCCGGCCCAATGGTGCAGGCGAGGTTGCTGCGTCCAAGGGCGGGGTGGCGCTCGCCGCCGTGGTCGTGGTCGGCGCGGCGTGCTTCGCCGTCGCAGGAGGCGACCTTGCGCTGCTGCCCGCCTACCTCGCCCTCACCGCACTGGGCGCCGTGCCCGTGGTGCTCGTGTCGCTCGTGCTCGGGCTCGCCTCGCGCGACCAGATGACTGCCGGCTTCTACAGCGTGCCCGTTCTGCTTCTGGCCCTCGTGCCCACCTTCGGAACGGCGAGCGTCGCCATCGACGCGATCGCAGCGTTCACGCCACTCGGGGGCGTCTACGACCTACTCGGACTCGCAGCCGACGGGCGCCTGCTCACGACCGACTCCCTGGCCCCGCTGGCGGTGACGTTCGCTTGGGCGGTCGCCGCCGCCGCAGTCTTCGCGGCGCTCTACCGCAGGCTCGCCCGGGACAACTAGGCGGATGGAAGGAGTCACCCGCGCACCCCTTGTTTCGGCTCTCATCCCCTGTCTCGGCTAGCGCCCGTCGGCCAGGACCGACCACTCGTTGCGGTTATGTACACCCATCGAAGAAGCAGTATGAGAAAGCGAGACTGTTACCTGCGAGTTTGCAGGCCGTTCTTTCTCATGGGCACCTCAGGGTGTACATAACCGAACAAATGCCCCGCGCCCTTCTCGTCGTATCCACAGCTCCTGATGGGCTGATTCCCTTTGCCGGCCCAATGACACGGCGAGAACGGCCCGTCGGCCAGACCGCATGCGCCTCGAAAGTCGCAGGTAGAAGCCACGTAAAGAACTCTTGACGCGCCCATATCGCCCCTCGGGGCCCGGTGTCGGGACCCTTTGATGGTACGATTCCGCGGGACGTGTCATGGTCTGGCCCGTAAGGGGCCGCGCCGAGAAGGACGGAGGGAGAGCGGGCATGGAGGTCGGCGGGAGGATACGCGAGCTGCGCACGGAGCGAGGGATGTCGCAGGACGACCTCGCGGCGCGCGTGTACGTGAGCCGCCAGACGATCAGCTCCTGGGAGAACGGCAAGACCTATCCCGACGTCCAGAGCCTGCTCCTGCTCTCCGAGATCTTCGGCGCGTCCGTGGACTCTCTCATCAGAGGAGACGTGGAGACCATGAACGAGACCATCGACCGCGACGTCAAGACCATGAAGCGTCTGAGCTACGTGATGCTCGGATTCCTGCTGCTCATGATAGCCGCGATGATATGGGTTTGCCTGCAGACGTTCGCCTGGGGCTGGCCGCTCGAGCAGACCGTGCCCACCTTCGTACTCGCCCTCGTGCTCTGGGGCGTCGCGATGTTCGCCGCCTGCTGGGTGGAGCGTATCAAGCGCGAACACGACCTCATCACCTACGGTGAGATCCTCGCCTACTGGAAGGGCGAGGCGATTGACCGAGACACGGAGCGCGGGCGGCGCGAGCGCATGATTCCCAGCTGGATGAAGGTCGTCCGCACCGTCGGCTTGACGCTTCTCGCGATGGCCATCGGCGCGTTCGTGGGCTACGGCGGAGCCGCGCTCGCGAATATGCTGCTCGGATAGGGCCGACTCCCTCCGTAGGGCTCGCGAGCGGACTCCGCACCTTTGCGCTGGTGGTGATGTACGGGGCGTCCGTGACTGAGGGGCGGGTCGCGCGGCGGCCTGCCCCTCGCCTTCAGATGGCCCGCCCACTCCCCGTGGGCCACGCACGCGATGCGCATCGCCCTGTAGGAGGCGGACACGCGGGCGTATCGCGCGGGGTCGCACCCGATGCGGTCAATCTCTGCGACGTCGAGCGCGTCCTTCTCGCGCCCGCTCGTGACCTTTACGGCGCGGACGGACTCGAGCGTGGCACAGCCGATGGCGACCCCGCCCGACAGCCCGCGCCTCTCGAAGAGGTCGCCCTCCGCGACACCTGGGATAACCGCCTCGAGCAGGGCATCAAAGCCGTCGGTCGCCACGAGAGCGGCGTTGCGCTGGCGCAGCTCGCAGCCCTCGAAGCAGAACGGGCAGAAGCTCACGAGCACGCCGTCCACCACGGCGTGGACCCCGAAGTCCCCATGCTGATCGTTGCATGGCAGCTCGAGCGAGTCGAGCACGGGATCGTGGAGCCCCTCGGCGGCGAGCCAGGCACGAACGATGGGCATGTCGCCCAGGCGCACAGAGACGTCCACGTCACCGTGGAGCCTCCCGGAGTCGCGCCCGGAGGCGACCCAGGGGACGAGCCCTCCTTGGAGGTATGCCCTCCCAGCGAGCGCAGGGGCGGTCAGCACCCGAAGGGCCGCGGCGCGCGCTCGCTCGAAGGGGGCTCCCCCTCGTGCGTCCTCGTCACTCCCGCCGAGGGGGAGCGCCATCACGGCCTCCCCGTCGTCGCCGGAGACCTCCCGGAAGCCGAGCCTCTCGTAGAGTCGCACGGCCGGGTTGGAGCGCTGCACCGAGAGCGACAGCGCGGGGTGGCCGAGCTCTGAGCACCGCTCGATGAGGGAGGAGAGCAGGGCGGTCCCCACCCCGCGGCCGCGATGGCCCGGCAGGACGGAGACGGCGAGATCCGGCACGCCGTCCCCCGCGAAGCCGTAGCCGCGCATGAGGCGTGCCCAGGCGGCCCCCACGACCTCGCCGCCCTCCTCGGCGCAGACGGCGACGTCGCCGGTTCGGCCGAAGCCCTCGACGTAGGCGCCCAGCGCCGGGCCCGCGGTCACGGAGCGCGGCGGGCGCGGCTCGCCCGGCTCGGTGTGGATCGCCTGGTACAGGAACTCGTCCAGCAGCCCGTACTCACCGGGCAGCATCTCCCTGATTTTCGACATAACCGTCCCTCCATCCGATAGCGAAAGCGTCGGGCCTCATCGGCTAGAGGTCTGTCGTCATGTGTTGCCTCCTCGGGAGGGGACGATTGGGGTGATTCTACCCGCAGAGGGGCGCATGGATGCACGGAAACGTGAAGGCGCCCCGTGGGAGGCTCCCTCGGGACGCCCGGTGGCCTCGTCGGTTCCGGCGACGCCGCGCCTACCCGCGGCGGCTCCTCCCGATCGCCCAGAACGCGAGGAGCACGACCGCTCCGCCCGCGACGGCGAACCAGTCGCGAGGAGAGCCGAGGCCGCCCGTCGCTGCGCCAAGGGCGACGGCGCCCGCGACCCAGAGCGCAGGCAGGACGGCGGCCGCCCACGTCGGGCGGGCGAGGCGCCCCAAGGCGAAGGAACCTGCGAGCGTGGCAGCGACGGCGAGCACGACCGCCAGCTTGCGGAACGTCGCGGGGTCGAGGAGGACATCTGCCGCCACGAGCACGCCAATGCCCACGGCGAGGCCCACAAAGACCTGCAGGACGACCCGCATCCCCAGGGCGGCGCCGCTCGCGCGGGCGGCCTCCACGGGCTCGCCCGTGGCCGCGCCGAGAAGCTCGGCCGCGCTCCTCGCGCCCTCGTCGCCCCGCCCGCGCCGCGACGCCAGCACAGCCACCGAGAACGCCAGCGCCAGCACCGCGAGCAGCAGGCGCAGCGCCGGCTCCAGGTACTCGCGCCCAGCGACCGCCGTCACGGCGAGCGCCGTGACCGCGACAACCTCGACCGCGGCCAGCGCCACCGCGAGAGTCCTCGTCCGCCGCTCGTCCTTCTCGACCATCTCGCGCATCTCGTCCACGTCCCCTCTCACCATCTCGTCGATCGTGGTGCCGAAGAGGTTCGCGAGGAGGAGCATGCTCTGGACGTCGGGCAGGGTCCTGCCGGTCTCCCAGTGCGAGATCGTGACGCGGCTCACGTAGAGCCTCTGCGCGAGCTCCTCCTGGGAGAGCCCGAGCCGCTGCCTGCGCTCCCTGATCTGGTTGCCGACGTCCATGCGCGCTTCCTCATCCCTCGCGGCCTCTCCTGCAACCCCAACGTAGCCGAGGGGCGCCCACGGTGCAGTATAAAGTGCTTTACAGGCCACCTGAGCTGCGGAACAGGGTCTTCCGTCGAAGCTGCGCCGCCCGCGGGAGGCGCCGGGGAGGGGCCGCCGTGGGGACTTCTCGTGGCGGCCCCTCCCACCAGCGTCACTCGCCCCAGCCGGGGCCCGGGAGCCCGCGGCGGGCGACCGCGAGGAGGGCGGCGAGGCCGACGAGCGCGCAGGCGGCGGGGGCGACGAGGTTGATCGCGGCCGACGCCGCGGGCCCGAGGGAGCCGGCGGCGGTCACCGAGAGGAGCCCGAGGCCGAGCGAGGCGAGGGCCCCGCCGAGCGCCCCGACCATCATGGGCAGGCCGCGCTTGACGACCTCGGCGGGCGTGGTCCAGGAGAGGTTGGGGCGCGAGGCGTCGACGGCGAGCGCGAGCGCCGCGAAGCCCGTGAGCATGCCGACGGCCGCCACAATGCACTGGAGCACTAGGAGCGGCGCCGTCCCGCCGGCGAGCAGTGCCACGGCACAGACCGCCGCCGCGACCCCGCCCAGCACGAGGTTGGCGAGGAGCTTGGAGCCGAGCACGGTCCCGGCGCCCACCGGCGCCGTGAGCATGAGCCAGCTCGCGCGCGCCTCGAGCGAAACCGAGGGCCCCGCCGTGAGCGACATCGCCCCGCAGAACCCGAAGACCCACGGCAGGGCCGCGTCGACCTGGGCGCGCATCGCCGCGACGGTCCGCACGTCAAGCTGCGCACCGTTGATGACCCCGGAGGCGAGGAGCGCATCCACGCCGAAGAGGGAGATCGCACCCGCAGCCACGACCATGAGGATGAGCCCCGCGCAGTCGTTCAGCGCGTAGAAGGGCATGGAGCCGACGCGGCGAAGCTCCTTGACCGTAAGGGAGCGAAGCGGGCTCGCGGCACCGCGGGAGGTCGCGACGGAGCGCGCACGGCGGCGGGGTCCGGAGGTCGCCGCGGCGTTCACCGACGGATAGCATGCTGCGAGGGCCAGCGTCACGAGCGCGGGGAGCGCAAGCGAAAGCGCCACGAAGGCGAGAAGACCCGCGACGGACCCCTCCCGAACCGCAGCGGCCGCCCAGGCAGCCGGCGGGTAGGCGGATGCCACGGCCGCGGAGAGAGCGCCTGCCATGTCGCCCATCGCCACGAGGGCCGCCGCGTCGTCGACCCCCGACGAGGCGCGGCCGAGGGCGAGCGACCCGGCGACGACGGCCACAACCGCCAGCGCCGAGAGGGCGATCTGGACCGCGCCCGCGTGCCGGAACCTCACGGCGACCGACGTGAGGGCGAGCGAGACGAGCGTGGCCGCAGCCGACGGCGCGAGCGGCGCCAGCACGGAGACGGCCGCGGCGGCGGCCACCGCGGCGGGAGAGGCGGACGCAGAGGTGAAGTACGCCGCGTACAGCGGAGCCGACAGCAGCGCCGAGAGCGCGACGCCGAAGCCGTAGAGCGGGGCCGTCCGCGCGAGCACAACCGTTCGCACGGGGACCGGCAGCGCCGCCACGAGGTCGTAGTCACGGCAGCCGAAGACCGTGCCCGGCGCCTTCACGAACACGAGCGCCACCGCGGCGAGCGAGCCCGCGAGCGCGGCGAGGGCGGGAATGGCGCCGGCGACTCCCGCGGCGACCATGCCTGACCCGAGTGCCCACAGGTAGGCAATCGCCACGGCGGCGAGGAGGGCAGCGAGCGCCGCGGCGCCCAGCAGCCGCGCGCGGCCCCTCCCGCGCCGCACGCCG
This sequence comes from Candidatus Olsenella pullistercoris, assembly GCA_019116525.1. Lineage (GTDB taxonomy): Bacteria > Actinomycetota > Coriobacteriia > Coriobacteriales > Atopobiaceae > Thermophilibacter > Thermophilibacter pullistercoris. Next base: position 12,146 of record DXBM01000048.1, read on the forward strand.
AGCCCGTAGAGGAGCGAGCGCACCTGGAGGGAGAGCAGCGGGGCGAGGGCACGCCCGCAGGAGTGAGACGTCATCGCCATCACCTCGTCCTTCTCGCCACGACGAGGTCGTCCTTCTCGTCCACGAGCTCGAGGAACACGTCCTCCAAGGAATCCGAGCCGCGCACCTCGTCGGTTGGGCCCGAGGCCACGAGCTCGCCGCGCCGGATCACGGCAACGGTGTCGCAAAGCCGCTCAACGACCTCGAGCACGTGCGACGAGAAGAACACCGCCCCTCCGGCCTCTGCGCGCTCGCGCAGGATGGCCTTGAGCTCGTGAGAGGCCGAGGGGTCGAGGCCCACGAACGGCTCGTCCAGCACGAGAAGCGCCGGGTCGTGCACGAGCGCCCCCACGAGCACGAGCTTCTGGCGCATGCCGTGGGAGTACGCGGAGACGGGGTCGCCGAGCGCATCAGAGAGCTCCAGGCGCCCCGCGAGCTCGTCCGCGCGCCGCCGACGCTCCTCCGTGCCCACGCCGAAGACGTCGGCGATGAGGTCCAGGTACTGAACGCCGGTGAGGAAGTCGTAGACGTCGGGGTTGTCCGGCACGTAGGCCATGCGGCGCTTTGCGGCAACGGGCTCCCGCCA
>DXBM01000004.1 GCA_019116525.1 Candidatus Olsenella pullistercoris
CACTATTTGGCGGTGGCTGTTTTTCTCTTGTATTTGGCTTGATATGCCATGCAGTTATTACATTGAGAAGAAATGACAAATGATGACATATCCTGCTTTCTATACTTTTCGGTAATACCGAGTAAAAAAAGCCGCTGCTTTTGGCTTTCCAATAGCGGCGGCTTAATGCAAGCGGCGGCAAAGGGAAATATCCTTTGAATACCTTACAGAAGAAAAGTTTTGCAGCATTACAAAAATAAAAGCCTATACCATTTTGGAAAGAAAAGATACATAATAGTCAAGACGACAACAATCAGAAGTTATGGAGGGTAACAATGGAATATAGTAAGGAAGATTTAATGGAAGCAAAAAAGCAATGCGCACGAAATGACATCTGTCAAAATGCCAACTGGGAAAACAACGGCGTCCTAGCAATCTGTGCGCGTTATTTCTAGCTAGCTTTGGCGGGGAGGAACATGAGCGAGCACGAGGAGTTCAAGGCGCTCAAGCGCCAGGCGATCGAGGAGAACGAGCGCGCGCATGGCCGCGAGGCGCGCGAGCGCTACGGCGACGATGCAGTGGACGCGGCGAACGAGCGACTGGCCTCGCTCTCCCAGGACGAGTGGGGCGAGAAGGACCGGCTTGAGCAGGCAATCAAGGAACAGCTGCGTGCTGCCATGGTGACAGGTGACCCTGCGGGCGAGCCGGCCCGCGAGCTCGCGCGGATGCACGCGCGCTGGATTCGCCTGCACTGGGGCGAGGGGCGCTACTCGCGCGAGGCGCACCGGGGCCTCGCGCAGATGTATCTCGCCGACGACCGCTTTCGCGCGTACTACGACGAGGCGGCGGGCGAGGGCGCGACGGAGTTTCTGGTCGCCGCGCTCGAGTCCTACCTGGCGTAGCGGCTCGGGCCCTGTGCCCCTCTCGCTACTCGTTCAGCTTGCCGGCGACGAGTATCGGCACGAAGAAGACCACGCAGCCGAGAAGCCCGACCGTGGCGTTGGGCAGAACGTCTCCCAGCGCGAGCTCGAGCGCCGGCAGCAGCACCGCCGCCGCGGCGGCCGACCAGCGTGCCGCGCGGCAGATGGCGGGCCAGTTCCCGTTGTGGACGCGCATGAGGCAGCCGAGGTTCATGCGGAAGGGACCCTGCGCCACGAAGGAGATGCGGTTCTCGTCGTAGTACCCGGGCAGGGTCTCATGGCAGAAGAACGAGAACCACGCCAGCGCCACGAGCATGAGGAGACCTCCGGAGACGGCAGGGTCGGCGAGGCCCGAGATGAGCAGGTCTAGATTGCGCGAGAAGACCACGCGTGCGGTGAGCAGGCCCCAGACGGCAGTCGTTGCCGCAAAGGCGGCGCATCGCAGCGCCCGCTGGTGTCCGGTGAGCGCGGCGCCCGAGAGGTCGAGCGAGGCGGCGATGAGCCGGTCGGCATCGGCGCGCCCAAGGCTCTCTTCGTGCGGGGCCTCCTCGCATGCCATGAGCTCGGAGATGGAGAGGCCGAGTGCTCCGGCGAGCGGCACGAGCAACGGAACGCTCGGCAGGCTGAGCCCACGCTCCCACTTGGAGACGGTCTTGTCGCTCACGTAGAGGCGCTCGGCGAGCTGCCTCTGCGTGAGGCCGCGTTCGGCGCGGACGCGGGCGACAAAGGCGCCGAGGGTGGTGGCGTCGAGCTGCGGGGCCTTTGGCTCGCTCGGCTTTGGGCTGTCTGTCATGTGGCCTCCTCCATGTGGTCGGAACGTGGCCACGATGCTGGCCCGCACCTTCCGCCGCGTCAATCGACCGTTGGGCGAGTCGGCGTCTACCTGCGAAAACGCATTGTAGCTCTGCATGGAGAGGATCCTTCTCGGCAGACGGTCTCTGCGTGGGGTACGAATAGCACTCCGAATGAATCAGCTCATCGGTTTTCTTGTTTTGAGGAAACCGATGAGCTAGATCAGTCGGTTTTCGTATAACTATGGGAGCATCTTTCGCATGATCGCAGCGAGTTGGCGTCTACCTGCGAGAACGGGACGGCTACGAGCGCAGGATCTTCTCCATGGCACGTCCGCGGGCGAGCTCGTCGACGAGCTTGTCGAGGTAACGGGCGTTCTGCTCCACGGGGTCGGCGATGGCGGCAACGTCCACGCCGCAGACCTTGCCGGTGATGAGCGCGCGGTTGGGGTTCAGCGCAGGGGCCTCCGAGAAGAACGTCTCGTAGTCAACGCCCGCGGCGATCTGGCGCTCGAGGCCGGTGACGTCGTATCCGGTGAGCCAGCAGGTCACCTCGTCCACCTCCTCGCGCGTGCGACCCTTGCGCTCGGCCTTCTGGACGAGCAGCGGGTAGACCTTGGCAAGCGACATCTTTGCGATGGGCGTGCGCGGCATGGTGCCTCCTTCGCGCGTCGTGGGCGTGCGCTCAGTGTAGCGCGCGGGGCGGTGACACGGGGCGTCCTCGACGCTGCCGGCGGGAACGACCGCCACGGTGTCCTCTGACGACAGGAGACACTCCAGCAGGTCGACGGCATCGAGGTGACGAGGCCTCGTGGCGCTCAGATAGTCGAGCACGATGTTGGTGTCGAGGACGACCCTAGTCAAAGCGGCTCACCCGCTCCGCGTTGAGAAGGTCCCGGTCGGAGACAGAGGGGTCCCACGCCGGCTCGGCTGCCGCGTCCGCCTCGATGGCCTGCGTGAGCCGTCGGAAGCGCTCGCGACGGCCCGTGACGAGCTCTGCCACCTCGCGGGGCGAGCGCCCGGTGGTGTCCACGAGCTCGGAGCCGAGCTCCCGGTAGAGGGGCAGGTAGGCGAGGGCGCGCTCCACTGCATCCGCTTCGCGCAGCCCGGAGTCCACGTCCCGCTCGATGCGCCCGCGCAGCTCCTCCTCGCTCGCCACGAGCGAGACCCAGCGTACCTGCGCCCCGCACTCGGCTATAGGCAGCCGCGCGAGAAGCTCCTCGACGATCGCTCGCTCGTGCATCACCCAGTCCCCGTCGAGAAGAACCGAGCGTGGCAGCATGCGGTTGAGCTCGCGGCAGACGGTCGACTTGCCGACGCCCATCGGGCCGCCAACGAGGTAGAGGGTCTTGCGTGCGGTGACGCGGTTCATCTCCCGCTCGCCCTACGCGTCGCGCCAGCGCTCGAGGGTGGGCAGCACCGCGCCCAGCAGCGACGCGCTCTCGTCCACGGTCCAGCCCATCGCCTCGGCCATGCGCGGCGCGCAGTCCTCGATCATCTCGTCCATCG
>DXBM01000049.1 GCA_019116525.1 Candidatus Olsenella pullistercoris
CCACGACCACGCGCTCCGGCGTGGCGTCCCAGCCGAGCATGTGGGCGATCTCCTTGCGGGAGTCATAGGCGCCCTGGTCGGACGAGCAGACCTTCACGCCGTCCTTGTACGGGAAGGCCACGGCGCACTCCGGCTCGAGAAACGCGTGCTCGGTGAACGGCGTCTTGAAGGTGCGCGTCACCTTGTGCGCAGCCCCCGCGAGCGCCGCGGCAGCGTCGCCGCGGATCACGTGGCGCTGCTGGCAGATGTTGTTCTCGGGCGTGACCCAGTTGCCAAAGGCTAGGTAGGGCTTGTGGAGCACGGGCGCTCCCTCGGCGCGGGCCTCCTCGATCGAGCGCACCGGCTCGAGCACCTCGTACTCCACCTTGACGGCCTTCTTGGCCTTCTCGAGCGTCTTGGCGTCCTCGGCCACCACGAGCGCGATGGCGTCGCCCACGCAGTGCGTGACGTCGCCCTCGGCGGTCATGACGTCCCAGTCGTAGAGCAAGTGGCCCACGGCGTTCACAGGCACGTCGGCGGCGGTGAGCACGGCGAGGACGCCCGGCATTGCGCGGGCCTTCTCGGCGTCGATCTTGACCACGCGGGCGCGCGGGTACTTGGAACGCACGGCGCTGGCGTAGGTGAGGTCAGGGAAGTCGCGCTCGTCGATGTCGTCGGGGTACTTGCCGTAGCCGAGCACCTTGCGGCGCACGTCCACGCGGAAGGCGCGCTTGCCCACGCCGTAGTCGTCACCGCGCTCGAGCTCCGGGTCGATGCTCTTCTCGCCACGCAAGATGGCCGCTGCCAGCAGGATGCCCTCGATGATCTTCTTGTAGCCGGTACAGCGGCAGACATTGCCGCGGATGGCCACCTTGACCTGGTCCTCGGTGGGGTCGGACACCTTGTGGACGAGGGCCGCGCCCGCCATGACCATGCCGGGAATGCAGAAGCCGCACTGGACGGCGCCCACGGCGCCGAAGGCGTAGACGAAGGCCTCCTGCTCCTCGTGGGGCAGACCCTCCACGGTCACGATGTCGCGACCGTTGGCCAGGCGCGTGGTGAGGACGCACGCCTTGGTGGCGCGGTCGTCCACGAGCACGGTGCAAGTGCCGCACGCGCCCTCGGAGCAGCCGTCCTTCACGGACGTGAGCCTGAGGTCGTCGCGCAGGTAGCGCAGGAGCGGCTTGTCCTCGGAAACGACCTGCTCCTCGCCGTTGACGGTGAAGCGGTACTCGGCGTTTGCTGCCATGGTCCCCTCCTACTGCGCCGGGGCGTAGATGCCCAGCGTGTCGTGGATGACGCCCTTGCGGCACTTGGTGGCGCACATGCCGCACGCGATGCAGAGCGCGTAGTCGATGCGCGCCTGCTTGTCCTCCACGCGCATGGCGCCCGCGGGGCACGCGCGCTCGCAGAGGCGGCAGCCTATGCAGCCCGTCTCGGCCACCCAGATGCGACGGCTCTCGTCGTCCATGTCTCTCCTTCCGATGAGACAAAGGGACAGTCCCTTTGTCTCATTGTACTTTTGATGATACGAAGGGACTGTCCCTTCGTATCAGGCAAGCAGGTAGGCGTAGTCGTCGCGGACGGCGCGGATGGTGAGGCGCACGTCCTCGGGCAGGCCGCACGCGGCGTCTTCCACGTCATAGGTGCCCTCGCCGGAGGCCAGGCGCACGCGGAACGTCCCGTCGGCAAGCGGCAGGAAGCCGCGGTTCTCGCTCGCGTCCATGTCCTCGGCGCTCCAGAAGAGCGTGAGCTTGTCCTTGTAGGGACGTCCGCTCCACGGGCAGAAGACGGCGCAGTTGCCGCACTCGTTGCACATGCCGTCCACGTGAACGACCTGCTGCTGCGCGAGGCCCGGCACCTTGATCGCCACGTTGGCGCGGTTGGGGCAGACGTCGCAGCAGACCTCGCAGACGGTGGCGCAGCCCAGGCAGCGGCTCGTCTCGCAGCCGGCCACGTCGAGGCAGAGCTCGCCCTTGCGGGCCATGATGGCATCGAGCTTGTCAGCGCGCACGTTCTTCTCGGCGTAGGCGTTGAAGTCAACGCCGGCCAGGTCGCGGGCCACGGCCTGTGCGTCGGCGATGGCCTCCACGAAGGTCGCCGGACCGCGGCGGCAGTCGCCGGCAGCCCAGACGTGGTCCACGCCGGTGGCGGTGCCGGCCGGGCGGCCGCGGCGGTCCACCTCGACGCCCGCGCCCTCGTAGAGCCCGCGCTCGATCTGCTCGCCCACGGCGCAGATGACGGCCGTCGCGGGAACCTGCACGGTCTCGCCCGTTCCCTCCGGGCGCCTGCGGCCGGACTCGTCCGGCTCGCCGAGGCGCATGACCTCGCAGGAGAGCTTGCCGTCGGTCACGCCAAGCGGGGCGAGAAGCTCCATCAGCTCCACGCCCTCCTCCAGCGCGAGCTGCAGCTCCTCCTCGTCCGCCGGCATCTCGCGCACGGTGCGGCGGTAGACAATGCGGACGTTCTGCACGCCCTCGGCGCGCTTTGCCACGCGCGCGGCGTCCATGGCGGTGTTGCCCGCGCCTACGATCACCACGTCGGTGCCGAGCTCCATGGGCTCGCCGGCCTTGTCGGCGGCCAGGAACTCGAGGACGTCGATCTCCTCGCCGGCCTTGAGGCCCACCTTGCCCGGTGCCCACGCGCCCGTGGCCACCACGACGTCGGTGAAGCCCTCGGCGAAGAGCTCGTCCACGCTCGTGACCTCGCGCCCCATCTGGACCTGCGCGCCAAAGGCGAGGCAGAGCGCCACGTCCTTGTCGATGTCTCCCTGGGGGATGCGGAACTCGGGGATGACGTGGCGCGCCACGCCGCCGAGGCTGTCGGTGCGCTCGATGATCGTGACCTTGGCGCCGGCGCGCGTGAGGAAGAACGCGGTGGCCAGGCCGGCAGGGCCGCCGCCCACCACAGCCACGTTCTTGTCGGCGGCAGAGGCCAGACGAGTTGGACCGGCGGCACGGAGCTTCCTCACGACCTCGTCGAAGCCGCCGCGCGCGGCGACCAGCTTGGACTCGCGGATGCGCGCGCCCTCGGGCTCGTAGAAGCTGCGCTCGCACTTGGCGCCGCAGGGGTGCGGGCAGAGGTTGCCGGTGATGTGCGGCAGAGCGTTGCGCTCGACGACGATCTGGAGCGCCTCGGCGAGCTTGCCCTCGTCCACGCGGGAGAGGTAGGCCGGGATGTCCTGCTGGATGGGGCAGCCGGTGCGGCACGGCGCCGTGAAGCAGCTCATGAGCGGGAGCTCGGCCTCGATCTTGTGCGGCTTGGCCGGCTTGATGGGCTTGCGGTAGTCCGCCCCGGACGCGGTGCGCGAGGCCAGCGCGGTCACGGCGTCAACGTCCACGTCCTCGCGACGCTCGGCGCCGGCGAGAAGCCCGGCGATCTGCGAGAAGCGCTCATAGCCGCCCGGCTTGAGGACGTTGGTGGCCATGGTGATCGGCCAGATGCCCGCCGCGTAGAGCTCGCGGATGTTGCGGGCGTCGGCGCCGCCGGAGTAGGAGATGCGCAGGCGGCCGTCGAACTGGCGGGCGATGCGGCGCGCGAGCTCGATCGTGAGCGGGAAGAGCGAGCGACCGGACATGTACATCTCCTCGCTCGGCAGCTCGCCGCGGGTCACGTCCACCGGGAACGTGTTGGTGAGCTTGACGCCAAAGGCGAGGCCCTTCTCGTCGCAGAGCTCGATCAGGCGCTCGAACATGGGCACGGCGTCGGCCCACTGCAGGTCCTCGCGGAAGTGCGTGTCGTCGAAGGCGATGTAGTCAAAGCCGAGCTCGTTCAGGCGCTCGCGCGCGAAGTCGTAGCCCAGGAGCGTGGGGTTGCACTTGATGTAGGTGTTCACGCCCTTCTCGGTGATGAGGTAGGTGGCGATGCGCTCGATCTCGTCGGGCGGGCAGCCGTGGAGCGTGGACTCGGTGACGG
>DXBM01000050.1 GCA_019116525.1 Candidatus Olsenella pullistercoris
GGCGTGCCGTACTTCTCGGCCGTGAGGGCAGAGAACTTCATCATCGGGACGGGGCCGACGCAGAAGACCTGGGAGACGGCCTTGGCCTGGAGCAGGCGCTCGAGCGGGGCGGTGACGACACCCTTCTCGCCGTAGGAGCCGTCGTCGGTGGTGATGTGGATGTGGTCCTCGGGCAGGAGCTCGCGGAACTGCTCCTCGAGCAGGAGGAGGTCCTTGGTGCGCGCGCCCATGATGGCGTGGACCTCGTGGCCGGTCTCCACCAGGTGACGGGCGACCGGGTAGGCGATGGCCAGGCCAACGCCGCCGCCGATGACGGCGCAGGGGCCGTCAGCCATCTCGGTGGGGACGCCCAGCGGGCCGGTGACATCCTTGATGGAGTCTCCTGCCTCGTAGCTCGAGAGCATCTCGGTGGTCTTTCCGATCACCATGAAGATGAACTCGACCCAGCCCTCCTCGGCGTTCCAGCCCGCAAGCGTGAACGGGACGCGCTCGCCCGTCTCGTTGGCGCGCACCATCAGGAACTGGCCAGCGTGAGCGTGCTTGGCCATCCTCGGCGCCTCAATGCGGAACTTGAACACCTTCTCCGAGAACTGCGTCTTTTCGAGGATCTTGTACATTAACCGCACTCCTCTCCTGCATTCCCTCAGTGTGGGGCCATGTTGGCCTTCCAACGCCCAATTGTACCCCACTGCCTGCGGAATCCAACATGTGCGGGCGAGAAGAGCGGCGGGCGGTGATACCGGGCGTCCAAGGGGGCAACGGGGCGCGAGGGTGGCTTTGCAGGCCCTGGCCCTAGGCGTCGAGCGTGGCCTCCACGAGGTCTGCGGCGCGCTCCACGGTGAGCTCAAAGTCCTCCAGGAAGCTCCCCTTGAGCTCGCGCAGCACGTAGTCGGCAACCTGCATGCGCCCGGGCGGCCTTCCGATGCCAAACTGCACGCGGGCGAAGTCACGGCTGCCGAGCTTGTCCGCGATGGAGCGCAGGCCGTTGTGGGCGTTGAGGCCGCCGCCCAGCTTGAGGCGCACCTCGCCGTCCGGGAGGTCGACCTCGTCGTGCACCACGAGGATCTCCTCCGGGCGAACGCGGTGGGCGCGGGCCAGCTTGGAGAGCGGGCCTCCCGAGGTGTTCATGTAGCTCATCGGCTTGGCGAGAAGGACCTCGTGCCGCTCGCCGCTCTTGTCGGTGACGGTGAGCGAGGCGACCTGTGCGCCCGCCTCGGACTTCCAGTACCGCACGCCGCGACGGGCGGCAAGGGCGTCCACGGTGGCGAAGCCGGCGTTGTGGCGGGTGCGGGCGTACTCGGCGTCGGGGTTGCCGAGGCCGCAGATGATGCGGATGACTGATGGCTTGGCGGGCTTCTGAGCGGGCATGGCACTCCTTGCTGCGGTGTGGGCCTTGCTTTGGAAATGACGCGTGTCGCTTCTCAGCGTTTGGGCTGACGGGGGATTGCTCTCATTGTAGGGTGAGCGGGCCCTCCGGCAAAAGAGCCGGGGCCGCCCGGAGGCGACCCCGTATCACTGTTTTGCCCTCTGCTTGGAGGCCGTCTGCCGGCGGGTCTGCTGGCGGGGAGAACTGTCCCTTTTTCTCTGAGAGAAAAAGCACGTCCCCAATTTGCAGATCAGATCTCGGCGCCGCGCCCGCCGAAGATCTCAGAGACCGAGCGGCGCATGTAGACGCTGTTGATGGCCTCAGCGAGCTCGTTGGCAACCGAGATCTGCCTGATCTTAGAGCCAGGCTGGTTGGCGACCTCGCACGGGATGATGTCGGTGACAACGCACTCCTCAAGCGGGGCGTCCTCGAGGCGCTCGATGGCGGGGCCGGAGAAGATGCCATGCGTGGCGGAGACGTAGATGTCGCCAGCGCCCATCTCCTTGAGCTTGCGAACGGTGCCGCAGAGGGTTCCGGCCGTGTCGATCATGTCGTCGTTGACGATGCAGGTCTTGCCCTCGATGTTGCCGATGATGCCCATGACCTCGGACGCGTTGTGCTTGGGACGGCTCTTGTGAGCGATGGCGAACTCGCAGCCCAGGTAGTCGGCGAGACGCTTTGCAACCTTGGCGCGGCCCATGTCGGGGGAGACGACGACCGTGTTGGACCAGTCGAAGTCCTTGTTCCTGAAGTAGTCGCCCAGGAGGTAGAGCGCGGTGAGGTGCGTCACAGGGATGTCGAAGAAGCCCTGGATCTGGCCCTGGTGCAGGTCGATGGTGATGACCTGGTCAACGCCGGCGGCCTCGAGGAGGTTGGCCACGAGGCGCGCGGTGATGGGCTCGCGCGCGGAGGCCTTGCGGTCCTGGCGCGCGTAGCAGTAGTGGGGGAGGACGGCGGTGAACTTGGACGCGGAGGCGCGCTTGGCGGCGTCGGCCACGACGAGCGTCTCCATGAGGAGGTCGTTCACGTTCACGCCGGAGAGCGACTGGATGAAGAACACATCGTCACCGCGCACGGACTCGTCGAAGCGCGCGTAGATCTCGCCGTTGGCGAACTTCTCGATCTGCAGGCCCTGAAGCTCGAGGTGCAGAATGTCGGCGATCTTCTCAGAGAGCGCGGGATTGCCCGTGCCGGTGTAGAGCTTGATCTCCTTCTGCAGGGGCATGGGCTCGCTCAGGTTCTCGTACATCTAGGCCTCGTCTCTCTTGAGTCGCTCGAGTCGCCTTGCGGCGTACCCCTCAACAATGCGCTGCTCAGCGCGCTCGAGGTAGAGCGCGTCGGCAGGAACGTCCCTGGTGACGCAGGAGCTAGCGCCCACGAGCGCGCCGTCGCCGATGGTCACGGGAGCGACCATCATGGTGTCGGACCCGACGAACACGTTGTCGCCGATGGTGGTGCGGTTCTTGTGGACGCCGTCGTAGTTGCAGGTGATGGAGCCGCCGCCGATGTTGACGCCCGCCCCCATCGTGCAGTCGCCGATGTAGGAGAGGTGCGGCACCTTGGAGCCCTCGCCGATGACGGAGTTCTTGATCTCGACGTGCGTGCCCACGTGCGCGCCTGCCAGGACGTGAGCGCCGCCGCGCAGGTAGGCGCGCGGCCCGCAGGTGACGTCGCGCTCGATGGTGACGTCAACGCCCACGGTCTCCTCCAGGGAGACGTTGTCGGCAACGGTGGCGTTGGTGAGGCGGGTGTTGGGCCCGATCACGCACTCCTCACCGACGCTCGTCTCGCCCCAGAGCATCGTCATGGGGAGAAGCTCTGTGTCGCGCCCGACGGCGACGTCGGGGCCGACCCAAACCGTCGTGGGGTCAAGCATGGAGACGCCCTCTGCCATCAGGCGCTCGTTGATGCGTCGCTGCATGATGCGCGCAGCCTCGGCGAGCTGCGCGCGGCTGTTCACGCCGAGGAGCTCGGAGTAGTCGTCGCAGTGCACTGCCTCGACGGAGAGGCCGTGGCGGCGGAACACCTCGACCATGTCGGTGAGGTAGTACTCGCCCTGCGCGTTGTCGCAGGTGAGCTCACCGATGTGGGCGCGCAGCCTGGCAGCGTCGAAGGCGTAGACGCCAGGGTTGCACTCGGTGAGCGACGCGCGCTGCTCGGGCGTGCAGTCCTTGTCCTCGATGATGGCCTTCACGCGGCCCACCTCGTCGGTCACGATCCTGCCGTAGCCGGTGGGGTCGGGAGGGGTCATCGTAAGGAGCGCGGCATCGGTGTCGCCCTGCTCGACGCGTCCGACGAGCTCTCGGATCGTCTCGGCGCGCAGCAGCGGGGAGTCGCCGTAGAGCACCACGACGGTGCCCTCGCGGACGTCGGCCCCCTCGAGTGCGACGCGGCAGGCGTGGCCCGTCCCGCGTCGCTCGGTCTGCTCGACGCACTCGACGCCCTTCTCGTCTGCGAGAATTGCACGCACCTCGTCAGCGCCGTGGCCCACGACCGTCACCACGCGCTCGGCACCCGCCTCGCGCGCGGCGCGCACGGGCCAAGAGACGAGCGGACGGTCAAGTAGCTTGTGGGCAACTTTGGGGTGACGGGACCTCATGCGCGTTCCCTCGCCGGCAGCGAGGACAATCGCGGTTATGGACATGGTTTTGGCCTCCAAGCGGCGTCGTGTCCCGGCTCAGCAAAAACATCATAGCGCACTCGCTCGTGCGGGCAGGGTTCGGCGATAAGAACGCGCGGTCGCGATCGCCGGGGCGCCGGCATGCCGTCTTGCCAGCCCGTCGTTCCTCACCCCGCTTGGAAAGTTGCGGGAGTTGCGCCTTTGCCCTCCTCTGCTGCTTAGGAACGCAAGGGAAGTGAGCCGAGAATAACGCGAAGGGAGCGCAGTTCTTCCCGCTACCTGCGCAAACGTGGGAACCATGATGGCTTTGGCTGCCGATTGGGTGCCCAGGGACGCAACTCAGTTGCCTTTTTAAGCGGGCGAAGCAAGCAACTTGACACTTGCCGAGAAATGCTAAGCACTTCGAGCTCGGGCGGCGGAACAGAGCGGGCCCCGCCCGGCGTGCCAGACGGGGCCCGCGTGCATCGCGGCTGGCAGGGGTAGTAGGATTCGAACCCACATTGATGGCACCAAAAACCACTGTCCTAACCATTGGACGATACCCCTGTTCCGCGGCAATTGTACCAAGAACGCGCGATGACAGGGGGCGGGGGCTGACGGGGGCTGACAGAGGTGACGGGGGGGACGGGGGGATCTGTCAACCCGGCGCGCCGGGTTGACAGATCCCCCCGTCCCCCCTGTCAGCCCCCGTCAGCCCGTCAAGATACGTCGGAGGTGCTGAGCAGCGCGTCGACGAGGGCGTTGTCGCGCGGGTCCGAGGAGCCGAGCGGCAGGCCGCACGCCTCGAAGAAGTGGCTGCCGGCGAACTGGCGCGCCCGGAAGGAGTCGTGCGCGCCGTCGTCGAGGTAGCGCACGCGACTCCGGCAGTCCGTGGTGCCGCACGAGAGGACGCCCCTGTCGGCAATGTAGCCCTGGTAGACGGGCGAGTCGCTCCACAGGATGATCCCCGCCATGTTCTCGAGCTCGTAGGCAACGGCGTAGCTCTGCCACGAGATGCCGCGATTGCGCACGTAGCGGTCGAGCAGCGACGCCATGCGCGAGACGCGGCGCATCGTCGCCCGCGCGTCTATGAGGCGACCCTCGTCCGGCGAGAAGAGCCCGAGCTCCCGCATCCGCGAGACGGCGCGACGGCGCTGCTCGTCGTCGAGAAGGACGGCGGGGACGGTGAGCTTCATGGACTCGTCGCCAAAGAGCTCGATGGCGGAGTGGGCGTCGCCGGGCCCGGCCGGCAGGGTGGTGCGCAAAATGAGCGAGTCGTGCGCGTGCTGGACGTGGCAGCTGGTGCGCTGGGCAGCGAAGGCCGCTCGCATGGCGCTGACGTGGTCGGCGACCTCGGCGCGCGACGCCGGCCCCTCAGGGCCGCCCATGCGGTAGAGGTAGAGGTCAAAGAGGGGCAGCGCGCGACCGTCCGGCCCGACGCTCGGGTAGAACACCGTGCGATGGCAGAACTCGGCTATCTCGCGGCGCCGCCCGGTTGCCTTGCCATAGAGCTCGACAAGGGCCGCTCCCGTCGCGGGGCCCGAGGTGGAGCCCTCGCGGATCTCCACGACGCCGTCGGCGATGTAGGGAGGGAAGTCGCCCTCGTCAACGCGCACGATGACGACGCCGCGTCCCTCGTCGGACGGGTCGGGGAGGAAGCGCACGTCAAAGGGAGGGGGAGGGGAGACGTGCCGGCGGCAGAGCTCGCCGATGATCTGGCCGAAGTCGGCCTGCTGGCGGGGGACCGGACAGACGGCGTGCTCCTCGTCCGAGATGCCGATCACGAGCCAGCCGCCCCGGGAGTTGGCGAACGAGGCGATGATCTTGGGGATCTTGCGCTGGACCGAGGGGGTGTAGTCCCGCTTGAACTCGAGAACGTACCCCTCGTCCAGGCCAGCGAGCTGGGGGAGGTCTCCCCATGTGACCTCGGAGAGCGCCTTGGGAGAGCCCTTGTCGTCACGAAACGGGCTGAACATGGCTCGCTCCTCTCAGCTCATTTGCTCATTTGGGGACGTGCTTTTTCTCTCAGAGAAAAGGGGACAGGCTTGGGCGCTTGCAGGCGCCGGGGCGCGGGTTCCCGAACCTGTCCCGTTCTCTCTGAGAGAAAAAGCTCGTCCCCAATTTACAGCTCGAGGCGGTCGAAGGCGGAGCAGATCGCATCGAGCAGCAGCACCGCGAAGGTCTGGGCGTCGCTGATCGTGAAGGCGGAGGCGCCGACGGGGAGCTCGACGCGGATGGCGCGCGGCCTGGTGGCAGAGCTCTGGAGCGCGGTGCGCAGGCGGAGCGCAAGGGTGTCGATGTCGTCGAGCGCGACGTTGCCCACGCCAGAGGCCACCCCGTCGGGCAGCGGCTCGGTGGAGAGGACGATGAGGGCGCGCGTTCCGGCGCCCGCGTCGGAGGGCGAGTCAACGAGCTCGAGCGCGCAGTCCTCCACGGTCGCGTGCGCGAGGTTCCAAATGCGCCCGGCCACGTTGCGAGAGATCGGGTCGTCTGCCGTGATGGCAATGCCCGCGTCCTCGAGCACGCTCGCCGCGCGCGCGAACCCCATGGACCCCTGCGGGTGCGGCCCGTCGGCGGGCTTGCCGGCCCAGACGTGGCGCAGCCGCTCGATCGCGTCGAAGGTGTCCTGGAAGGCCATGCCGTCCGCGAGTGCCCCGATGCTCTCCTGGAAGAGCTTGACGGCGGCCTCGGTGTGCACGCCATAGACGCCGTCAGGGGCGCCACAGGAGAACCCGAGCACGTTGAGGCGCTCCTGGAGCTGCCTCACGTCGTTACCATGAAAGTTGGGGAGGCGCAGGTAGAGGGTCCTGTCGCCGAGCTGGTAGCACTCGTCGACAAGAACCGACCACGTGGCGGTGTCAACGGCCTCGCCGAGCGAGAGCCCGTGGTCGAGCCTGAAGCGTGCGACCGCCGTGGCCGTGGAGCGACCAAAGGCGCCCTTGGCGCGCTCTGCCTCGTCCATCGCGTACCCGACCCTGCAGAGTCGCTCCTGAATGTCCTCGACGGCAGCTCCCGTCGCGCCCTCACGAATGGGTTCCATAGTCTCTCCCGTGCCCGCGTGCGGTGCTAGCCCGCTCGTTCTACGAAGAAGTCTGCCATAGAGCTCAGCAGGTCTCGCGCCTCAACCGAAATGCAACCGCCGTCCGCCAGGTCGCTCGCGCGGCGCTTGGCGTCGTCGGCGAGCTCGCGCGCGAGCGCCCGGCAGCGCTCGATGCCGCCCCCGAGCTCGATGAGCTCGACCGCCCGTGCGAGCGTCCCGGCGTCCGTGGCGCGACTGTCGAGAATCCCCACGAGCTCCGCGCGGTCCTTCTCGCCAAGGTGCTCGAGCGCCCACACCACCGCCAGGGTCCGCTTTCCCTCGGTGATGTCCGAGCGGAGGTCCTTGCCCTGCGCCTCGGCGTCACCCACGAGGTTGAGCAGATCATCCTGGAGCTGGAAGGCCACGCCGGCAGAGAGGCCCACGGCCAGCAGGCCGCGCGCCGCCTCCTCGGAGCCGCCGCCGACGATCGCGCCCACGAGCAGCGGTATGGCCGCCGAGTACCAGGCGGTCTTGCTCGTGACCATGTAGAGATAGTCGTCCGAGGTGACGTCCCAGCGCGCGTCCCGAACCCAGCCGAGGTCAAGGGCCTGTCCCTCAAGGGTGTGGCGCTCCATGCGCATAAGCTCGGTGAGCGCGCGGACCTTGCGCCCCGGATTCAGCGCCTCGTCCGCGAGCACGACCTCGAACACCTGGGTGAGCGCGAGGTCGCCGGCGTTTATCGCCAGCCCCTCGCCCTCCACGCGGTGCAGGCACGGCTCGCCGCGCCGCAGCTCGCCCTCGTCGGCGATGTCGTCGTGGATGAGCGCCGCGCTCTGGAAGAGCTCCACGGCGACGGCGCACGAGAGCGCGTCCTCGGCGGTGCCGCCGACGGCCTCGGAGCCGAGAAGCGCGAGCACGGGGCGGACTCGCTTGCCGCCCGAGGAGGTGAAGCGCGCGAGTGGCAGGTAGAGGTAGCGCTCGAGGTCCGTTGCAATGCGGCCCTCGGAGAGCGGCGTCGCGGCGGCGTCGGCGAGCGCCTGCTCGACAAGGGGCAGGCGGCTCGTCAGATAGTCAACGAAGGGCTGGTCCATGTTCCTCTCGCCCTCGCCTAGCCCTCGTAGCCGTTGGGGTTGTGCGACTGCCAGTTCCAGGAGTCGCGGCACATGTCCTCGATGTCGAACTTGGCCTGCCAGCCCATGAGCTCGCGTGCCTTGGAGCAGTCGGCGTAGTTTGCCGTGACGTCGCCGGCGCGGCGCGGCTCGATGACGTAGGGGATCTCGTGGCCGCAGGCCTTTGAGAAGGCGTCGATGATCTGGAGGACCGAGGTGCCGGTGCCGGTGCCGAGGTTGAAGACCTCGACGCCAGTGCGGCCGTTCATCCACGCGAGCGCGGCAGCGTGGCCGGAAGCGAGGTCGCAGACGTGGATGTAGTCGCGCACTCCGGTGCCGTCGGGCGTGTCATAGTCGTTGCCAAAGACGTGCACGGCATCGCGCTTGCCGATCGCGGTCTGCGCGACGTAGGGGACGAGGTTGTTGGGGATGCCCTTGGGGTCCTCGCCCATGAGGCCCGAGGGGTGCGCGCCGATGGGGTTGAAGTAGCGGAGAAGGACGACGTTCCACTCGGGGTCCGCCGTGTGGAGGTCGGTCAGGATCTGCTCGATCATCCACTTGGTCCAGCCATACGGGTTGGTGGCGGGCTTCTTGGGGCTCGCCTCGGTGAGCGGCAGCTCGTCCGGGTCTCCGTAGACGGTTGCGGAGCTCGAGAAGATGATGGACTTGCAGCCGTGCTCGCGCATGACGTCAACGAGCGTGAGCGTGTTGCCGATGTTGTTGGCGTAGTACTCGATCGGCTTGGTGACAGACTCGCCGACCGCCTTGTATCCAGCGAAGTGAATCACGCGGCTCGGGCGGTGCTCGTCAAAGATCTTGGAGAGCGCGGCGCGGTCGTTGACGTCGGCCTCGTAGAAGGCGAGGCGCGCGGCGGCCTCTGCCCCAACGATCTGCGCGATGCGGTCGAGCACCTTGGCGGAGGCGTTGGAGAGGTCGTCGACGATGACCACGCGATAGCCGGCCTGAAGCAGCTCGACGACGGTGTGGCTGCCGATGAAGCCAGCGCCCCCGGTCACGAGCACGCAGGTGTCCTGTGCGTCGATCTTCTCGCTCATGGAAGTCCTTTCGACGTGGCGGCAACCGGGCGGCCCCGGCGCTGCGCCATCCTCAAGTATACTTCCGCGCAAGGTGCTTGACGATTTCCCCTGAGCGATTCAATACGCTGGAACGGTGGTGGGCGTGCCTGATCGAGACGAGATGCGCGATCGGCTGCTGGCAGCGCTGGCCGAGGGAGGGCTTCTCGGCGCGGACGGCACGACGACCGTGTACGGGCAGCCCGCCTGGCGTCCGGTGGGCCCGGACCGCGAGCCCCAGGGCCTCATGGATGCGAACGAGCTGCAGCGAAGGCTCGTGGCGTGCGCCCACGGGACGGAGCCGATGGCGGACGGCCTTTGCGCCGCGTGGGTCGAGCGGGCGTTCTCGCGGCTGGGCCTGGGATACGTGAGCGGAGACGCGCGAGAGCTCTGCGCGGGGTTCTGCTCTCGCACCGACACGAGGGACCTCTTGGTGGGGATGGTCGTGGCAACGGAGCGCGACCCGTACGGAGCGGGCGGCTGGGACCACGGTCACGCGGGGCTCTACGTGGGGGACGGCGTGGTGATGGACTGCGCGGGCGGTCGGGTGCGCAGCGTGCCGCTCGAGCTGTGGCTCTCTTCGTACGGGGTGGCAAGCGCCCCGCGCTGGGGCTGGCTCGGCGCCATTGCGCTGGCGTAGCAGTCGGACGGCCGGGCTGCGGGCTTCTCGCCGCCGCGCGACCCTGCCCGGCGCTGCCATCCGGTCCTGCCCGGCGCTGCCCGGTGTCGCCATCCGACCCTGCCCGCCACCCTTCCCTGCGGTTGTGAGCAGAATGTTTGATGCGATTTCTCCCCTGACATAAAAGATGTTGCCCACAACCTCGTGATTGATGCCGAAACGTTCATAAGTGAGCTCCGATACGTTCGTTCTTCTCGAGGCATATAAAACTTGCTGCCCACAACCGAGAAAAACGGTGGCGCTGAAGCCCCTTGGCAAACGAGAGGCGCCCCATCGTGCAAAACCTCCTTTTCGGGGAGGGTGCCGCGCAAGTTCTGGCGCGCGTTGCTCGACGTCGGGACTAAACTGGTACGCGGTGTGAAAAACGCCGGCAGGGCCGGCCCCGTGAGATGGGAGTGCACATGGCCGAGGACGCCAAGCAGTACGCGCTGGACAAGCACCGCGAGTGGCAGGGCAAGATCGAGGTGATTACCCGCGCGCCGATCACCACGCCGGAGGAGCTGGCCGTGGCCTACACGCCGGGCGTCGCCGAGCCGTGCCTCAAGATCTCCGAGAACGTGGAGGACTCCTACACCTACACCCGCCGCGGCAACCTCGTGGCCGTGGTCACGGACGGCACCGCGGTGCTGGGCCTCGGTGACATCGGCCCCGAGGCGGGCATGCCGGTCATGGAGGGCAAGTGCGCCCTCTTCAAGACCTTTGCCGACGTCGACGCGTTCCCGCTGTGCGTGCGCTCCAAGGACGTGGACGAGATCGTTCGCACCGTCGAGCTCATCGCTGGCAGCTTCGGCGGCATCAACCTCGAGGACATCTCCGCGCCGCGCTGCTTTGAGATCGAGCGCCGCCTCAAGGAGTCCTGCGACATTCCCGTCTTCCACGACGACCAGCACGGCACGGCCGTCGTGACCTGCGCCGCGCTCATCAACGCGTGCCGCCTTACCGGGCGCGAGCTCTCTGACGTGCGCGTGGTCTTCTCCGGCGCCGGCGCCGCGGGCATCTCCATCGCCAAGCTCATGCAGCGCATGGGCGTGAAGGACGTCATCATCTGCGACCGCACGGGCGCCATCTACGAGGGCCGCGAGGGCCTCAACCCCGAGAAGGCCGAGATCGCCACGTGGACCAACCGCGAGGGCGTGACCGGCTCGCTGGCCGACGCGGTGAAGGGCGCCGACGTCTTTGTGGGCGTGTCCGCGCCGGGCGTGCTGACCCAGGACATGGTTCGCACGATGGCTGCCGACCCGATCATCTTTGCCTGCGCCAACCCCGTGCCGGAGATCATGCCGGACGAGGCGCTCGCTGCCGGCGCCGCCGTGGCCGCCACGGGCCGCTCCGACTTCCCCAACCAGATCAACAACGTGCTCGCGTTCCCGGGCATCTTCCGCGGCGCCCTCGACGTGCGCGCGTCCGACATCAACGACGACATGATGGAGGCCGCCGCCTACGCGATCGCCGGCCTCGTTGACGACGAGCACCGCGCCGCTGACTACATCATCCCCGGTGCCTTTGACGAACGTGTGGCGCCCGCCGTGGCCGCTGCCGTGGCCGAGGCTGCCCGCAAGAGCGGGGTCGCCCGCCTTTAGGCGAGAAGGACGATTCGCTCGTAGCTGGGGCCGCCCCTGTTTCCACGCAGAACTGCGCTTCGCGGAAGATTCTGCTTAGGAAACAGGGGCGGCCCTGAGTTATGCGGATCTTCTCGACGCTAGCCGTCCGTCTCCGTGATCAGGTAGAGGCTCGGCGGGTTCTGCGTGAGCTCATGGCGGCGGGCGTCGTCGCCGGCGAGATAGGCCTCCCAGTCCTCTTCCAGATAGTCGGCGTAGATCTGCGTGTAGTCCTCGCGCGGGGAGAACGAATAACGCTTGGTCTGCTCGCTGCCGTCGTTGAACACGGCCGTCATCACGAGCGTGGTCTTGGCGAGCTCCTCGGCAAAGAGCTCGGCGATGCGCACGCTCGCCTGGTTGCGCAGCTCCGCGTCGCGCTGTTGCTCCTCGTCCGTCTCGATGATGGTCTCGCTGCCTTCCGAGCGCTCTATCTGAGCCTCGCCGATCTCCTGCAGTTCCAGAAAGACGGGCACGAGGTCGTCCGGAACGGGAATGTTGGCGTAGACGGCGTAGTAGGCGGCCCGCCCGGTGAGGAGGGCCTGGAGGTTCTGGGTGTCCTGGCTGTCGTAGTCAACGGTGAAGCTTGCCACGGGACCGCTGCCCTCGTAGTCTGACTGGAAGATCCAGATTCCGGGCTTGGAGTAGACGTCCACGTCGGTGCCGACGCTGTCGCCCTCGAGTCGGTACGTGAGGGTGCCCACGTTGTCACCCGTGCACGAGAGATTGAGCTCGGTGCTCGCCATGATCAGGTCGTTGCCGTTCGTTGCGGGGTCCACGCCGCCGGACCAGCCGATGTGCCCGCCAAATGTCTCGCCGAGCGCCAGGCGCGAGCCGTCCGGCTCCTCGGTGCCCTCGGCGTAGGCGGTGAGCGCGAACCAGTTGTCCCTCTCGCCGGCGGCATGGTTCATCAGGGCGTTCGCGCCGAGAAACGCGGCGACGCCGCCGGCCGCTACAGCTCCCGCGCGCACGAAGGTTCGCCGCGTGACGACCCGCCGCTCGCGGCGTGGCCTGCGCGGGCCGCGGGCACGCTCGCCCTTCTCGACCCGAATCTCGTCCAGTACGGACTCGCGCACGTCCTCGGGCAGCGTGACCTTGCGCGCCCGCGTGCGGAACTGCTCAAGCGTGTGCCTGTCCATAGTTCTCCTCCTCTGTGGGGCTCGCGGGGGACTCGAGCGTCTCTCTCATCTGCTTGCGCGCCCGGTGCAGGCGCGTGCGCACCGTCGCCGGCGGGCTGCCTACGATGCGGGCGATCTCCTCGGTGGTGTACTCCTCCACGTAGTGAAGCAGCGCTATCACGCGGAGCTTCTCCGGCAAGGCTTGGAGCGCCTGCCAGACCGGGTCGGCGCGCAGCTCCTCGAGGGCAGCGTCCTCCACGGGCGCGTCTGGTGCTGGCAGCTGGACAAGCTCGTCCGCGCTCTCCACCCGCCGGCGCCAGGGCGTCCGGAAGAGCTCGCGGCAGCGGTTGACCGTCACGCGCAGAAGCCAGGCGCGCAGGTGCTCGTCGCTGGTGAACGCGGTGCCGTCCGTGAGCAGGCGGCAGAAGACGTCCTGGGCCACGTCCTGGGCGTCGGCCTCGGAGCGCGTTTGCGCGAGGGCCACGAGGTAGACCGAACTGCCGTGCGCGGCCATCGCGTGCCGCATGAACCTCTCGGTGCGTTGGATCCTTTTGTCGGTCATGCTCTCACCTCCTTGCCCCTTACATGCGCCGGCGTCGCATAATGTTCCCCGGAAGCATGGGTCATTTTGCATTGTGGCGGAGGGTCGATGGACGAGCGGGAGTTCAGGGCGTGCGGACGCAAGAAGCGCTACGACACGCGCGTGGAGGCCAGGAAGGCGGCCGAGAAGAGCTCGCACCGCAAGGATGCGCCCAAGATCTTTGTCTATGAGTGCCCATACTGCGGCGGTTGGCACCTCACGCACCGACGGCCGGGCCGTTGAGTCAAAGGTTGGGTACTTTTTCGCGAGATGCCTATTCGACGCTCATGACGGTGCCGATAAACACCGGCGTCATCGTGGCGTAGTCAACGATGAGGTAGACGAAGGGCCGGTCGCAGACGACCTCCCTGACCTCGGGCGGCGCGGCGGGGCCAGATGAGCCTTCCCCCACCTCCACGACCGTTGTCGCCGCGGCGCTCGTGCCCTCCTCGTTGACGTCAATGAACGTCTTGTGTAGCACGGCGCTCGCGTAGAGCGGACCGTTGTCGGAGGTGCCCATGCGCGTGAGGTCGGCGTGCTCTTGGTCAAAGACGTCCGTCACGCCAAGGGAAGCCAGCTCCTCCGAGAGCTCGTTGCCGTAGGTCACGGTGAACCGGGGAAGTCCCACGTCCGCGACGGTGTTGGGGCGCGGCTCGAGCAGCGCTTGGAGACTGGCGCCATCGAGGCTCGCAAGCAGGTCGCTCACGGTGACGCCCTCGTTGGGCAGAAGACCCACAAAGCCGTACTCGTAGCCCTCGTACGGACGTACAAAGCCAGTTGCCAGCTCGCCCTCAAGGTAGGAGCGTTCCATTGAGAGCATCATGTCGACGTCTTGCGTGGTCCCATCCTCGCAGGTAAAAGTGTCTGGCTCAGTGAAAGCGGGATTGTAGGGATCTTGCCATGGAGCCTCGAACGCAAGGGCGTTCACAAGGTAGAGCTGCGCCTGATCGGGAATGTCCTCAACGATGCTCGGAATCATCTCGTGGGTGTGGTCGCTCACCCAGCCGTTGATGTCATCTGCCGTGGTGTCGTCAAAGGGTGCGGCATACGCTTGCGCCCCGAGGTTCGTGGCACAAGCGTCAAGGTAGTCGTCGCTCACGCGCAGCCCGTCGGAATCCCTCAGCCAGACCGAGTTGGCAAGGGAGAGCTGGGAGCCGCCGTCGGCCGCTCGTACCGCGCGGGGCTGGAGAGCCGAGGAGAGGGCGTCTGCGCTCATGCCTGTGGCGGCCTCTATCTGAGCAAGCGTTTCGCCCGAGGCGCCGTTCTCGACCATCGAGAGCGCATAGAGCACGGAGAGCGGCGAGACGAGCGTGTTCTCGTCCGGCTCCTCCGTGGCGCAGGCGCGCAGCAGGTCAAGCGAGAAGTCGTAGGTGTCGAGGCTGGCAGGCTCAAGCTCGACCGAGCCTTGTTCGGCAAGCGCTCTGCCGGAGGTAAGCTCCGTTGCGGTGGTGCCTGTCCACTGGCGGCAGGAAGCCAACACGAGCGCTAGGAGCGGAACAAGGGCGAGCGCAACGAGCGAGCGGCGAGTGCGGCACATGGGCGCCTCCTTCAGAGGGCTTTGCGCCCATTTTCCTACAGCGAGTGGTGCGACAGGAGACCTTTCGGTGGCCGTCTCCCGACTGGTCTGTTGACCGTACGTTGGTTTGCAGCGAAACGGCACAGACAGGTCGAGCCTATGCTCGTTCTGGTCGGTTCACCACCACGATGCCCACGCTCACGAGCGCGAGGGCCGCCACGGCCACGAGCGGGCTCACCACGTTGGTCTCGCCGAGCAGAAGCGCAGAGAGCAGCACGCCAAAGACAGGGTTCATGAAGCCAAAGACCGCCACGCGCGAGACGGGGTTTACGGCGAGCGTCGCCGACCAGAGGGAATAGGCGGCGGCGGAGATGAAGCCTAGGTAGGCGAGAAGCGCGAGCGCCGGCAGCGGGTTTGTCGCGTCCGCCGGGGCCACGCGGCCCCCGAGCGCGAGCCCCACGCCGAGCATGAAGAGACCACCGAGAAGGAACTGCCAGCCAGAGAGCAGCACTGGGTCGTGCTCTCGCGAGAAGAGCTTGGCCAGGTTGCTCGAGGTCGCCGCCGCAACAGTGGAGAGGAGCACCATGCCCTCGCCGGCGAGCGAGAAGGAAAGGCCGCCGGCCTCGCCCGTAACGTTGACGAGCACGACGCCCGCAAAGCCCACGAGGCATCCCAGCACCTTGCGGCCGGTGAGCCGCTCGAAGCGGAACACGAGCGCCGCGATGAGCACGCACAGAAACGAGTTGCTCGCCTCGAGAATCGAGCTCGTGACGCCCGCGCAGTTGGCGAGCCCCACGTAGAAGAGGACGTACTGAAGAATGGTCTGAAAGAGCGAGAGCGCGCCGATCGCGGGCAAGTCGCGCTTCTCGGGCACGAAGAGGCGACGCGCGGCGAGGCTCATCCCCACGGCGACCATCGCGCCGGCGAGCGCGAACCGCAGTCCCGCGAAGGCAAGAATCGACGCCACGTCCGCGGCGTCAATCCCAAAGAGCTCGTAGCCGATCTTCACGCACGGAAACGCTGAGCCCCACAGGAAGCAGCTCGCCAAGCAAGCGATCGCCATCCCCGGCGTCGTGGCGAGAAACGACTGAGATTGTGGTTTGCTCACGATGACGTCTTTCCTGACGTTTCTTGAGTTGCGGCAGCGGCCCAGGGTTTTCTAAGCAGAGGTTCCGCGAAGCGCACCTCTGCGTGAAAACCCTGGGCCGCCCACCTGACGTTACTCGGTGAAGTACCCCACGCCGCCCTCGATGAGCGGCTGGTACGCGTTGCCCGGCACGTTCTTGTAGAGCCCGGCGCCAGAGCGCTCCGTGTGGCCCATCTTGCCGAGGATGCGACCGTCCGGCGAGGTGATGCCCTCGATGGCCAGCACAGAGCCATTGGGGTTCACGTCGAGGCTCATGCCCGGCACGCCGCTCTCGTCGACGTACTGCGTGGCCACCTGGCCCGCGGCGACCATCTGGGCCAGAAGCTCGTCGGAGGCCACGAAGCGGCCCTCGCCGTGGGAGATCGCGATGTTGTGAACCTCGCCGACCTCGCACTTGGAGAGCCACGGCGAGAGGTTGCTCGCCACGCGGGTGCGCACGAGGCGGCTCTGGTGGCGACCGATGGTGTTGAAGGTGAGCGTGGGGCAGGCGTCGTCCATCGGGCGGATGTCGCCGTAGGGAACGAGTCCCAGCTTCACGAGCGCCTGGAAGCCGTTGCAGATGCCGAGCATGAGACCGTCGCGCTTCTGCAGCAGCTCGCGCACGGCCTCGGTGACCTCGGGCGCGCGGAAGAACGCGGTGATGAACTTCGCGGAGCCGTCGGGCTCGTCGCCGCCGGAGAAGCCGCCGGGGATCATGACGATCTGGCTCTTGCGGATGCGGCGCGCGAGCTCGTGGGTGCTCTCGGCCACGGCCTCGGGCGTGAGGTTGTTGACCACGAAGACGTCGGCCACGGCGCCGGCGCGCTCAAAGGCGTGCGCGGTGTCGTACTCGCAGTTGGTGCCCGGGAAGACGGGGATGATAACGCGCGGGCGCGCCACGTGGACGGTGGGTGCCGGGCGAGAAACCCCTGCGCTCGCAACGTCAAACGAGACGGCCTCGACGGCCGGGCCCTCCGCGCGGTACGGGAAGACGGACTCGATGGCGCCCTCCCATGCCTCCTGGAGCTCGGAGAGATCGATCTTCTCGCCGCCCGCAACGAGCTCGTAGGCCTCGGTCGTGGTGCCAAAGACAGAGACGGTCACGGTCGAGGGGATCTCGGGCAGCTCCGCCCCGTCCGCGAGCTCCACGAGGAAGCTGCCGTAGGAGGGGGCGAAGAGCGCGTCCGCGCCGAAGGCGGGCGCGAGCTCGAGGCCCAGCCGGTTGCCGACGCACATCTTGAAGGCGGCCTCAGCGGCGCAGCCGTAGCCGAGGGCGGAGACGGCGAGGGCCTCCTCGCGTGCGGTCAGGCCCTCGACGAGGTCGAAGGCGGCGAGCAGCGAGGCGGGGTCGGGCGTGAGGCCGTCGTCGCAGTAGTCCGGCACGACCACGAGCACGCGGTGGCCGCTGGCCTTGAACTCGGGCGAGACGACGCGATCCACGGTGCCGAGGCCCGTGGCGAACGAGACGAGCGTGGGCGGCACGTCCAGCTCCTCGAAGCTGCCGGACATGGAGTCCTTGCCGCCAATGGAGCCGATTCCGAGGTCGACCTGGGCCATGAGGGCGCCGAGAAGGGCCGCGGTGGGCTTGCCCCAACGGCTCGGCACGTCGCGCAGGCGCTCGAAGTACTCCTGGAAGGTGAGATAGAGGTCCTCGTGCGCAAAGCCGGCGGCGACCATGCGCGAGACGGACTCAACGACGGAGAGGTAGGCGCCGGTGTAGGGGTTGGCGCTCATGAGGTAGGGGTTGAAGCCCCAGGCCATGCCGGAGCACGTGGTGGTCTCGCCGTCAACGGGGAGCTTGGCGACCATGGCCATTGGGGGCGTGAGCTGCGCGCGGCCGCCGAAGGGCATGAGGACCGTGGCGGCGCCGATGGTGGAGTCAAAGCGCTCGGAGAGGCCCTTGTTGGAGGCCACGTTGAGGTCGGTCACGAGCGAGCGCATCTGCTCGGCGAGGGTCTCGCCGGCCCAGCTGAGCTCGTAGTCCTCCGGTGCCGTGACGCGCACCGAGGTGGACTTGGGGGCGCCGTTGGAGGCGAGGAACTCGCGGCTCACGTCCACGATCGTCTCCCCGCGCCAGCTCATGCGCAGGCGGGGCTCGGCGGTGACGGTGGCGACGACGGTGGCCTCGAGGTTCTCCTCGTGGGCGTAGCGCAGGAACTCGTCGACGTCGGCGGGCGCGAGCGCCACGGCCATGCGCTCCTGGCTCTCGGAGATGGCGAGCTCGGTGCCGTCGAGGCCCTCGTACTTCTTGGGCACGAGGTCGAGGTTGATGTCCAGGCCGTCGGCAAGCTCACCGATGGCAACGGAGACGCCGCCCGCACCAAAGTCGTTGCAGCGCTTGATGAGGCGGCACGCGTCCTCGCGGCGGAAGAGGCGCTGGAGCTTGCGCTCGATGGGCGGGTTGCCCTTCTGGACCTCCGCGCCGTCCTTCTCGAGGGACTCGACGTTGTGGGCCTTGGAGGAGCCGGTGGCGCCGCCGATGCCGTCGCGGCCGGTGCGGCCGCCGAGAAGGACGATCTTGTCGCCGGGTGCCGGGCACTCGCGGCGGACGTGCGAGGCAGGGGTGGCGCCGACGACCGCGCCGATCTCCATGCGCTTGGCAACGTAGCCGGGGTGGTAGATCTCGTGCACCTCGCCCGTGGCCAGGCCGATCTGGTTGCCGTAGCTCGAGTAGCCGGCGGCGGCGGTGGTCACGAGCTTGCGCTGGGGGAGCTTGCCGGCCATCGTCTCGGAGACGGGGACGGTGGGGTCGGAGGCGCCGGTGACGCGCATGGCCTGGTAGACGTAGCTGCGGCCGGAGAGCGGGTCGCGGATGGCGCCGCCGATGCAGGTGGCGGCCCCGCCGAAGGGCTCGATCTCGGTCGGGTGGTTGTGCGTCTCGTTCTTGAAGAGGAAGAGCCAGTCCTCCTGCTCGCCGTTGACGTCGACCTTGACCTTGACGGTGCAGGCGTTGATCTCCTCGGACTCGTCCAGGTTCTTGAGCTGGCCGGTCTTCTTGAGGTACTTGGCGCCGATCGTGCCCATGTCCATGAGGGTGACGGCGCGGTCGTCGCGCCCGAGCTCGTGGCGCATCTCCATGTAGCGGTCAAAGGCCGCGCGCACGACCTTGTCGTCAAACTGCAGGTGCTCGAGGGCGGTGCCGAAGGTGGTGTGACGGCAGTGGTCGGACCAGTAGGTGTCGATCATGCGGATCTCGGTGATCGTGGGCACGCGCCCCTCGCCCGCGAAGTAGCTCTGGCAGAAGGTGATGTCCGCGAGGTCCATGGCCAGGCCGCGCTCGTCGACGAAGGCCTGGAGCTCGTCGGAGGAGAGCTCAAGGAAGCCGTCGAGCACCTCGACGTCGGCGGGCTCGGGGTAGTCCTGGCGCAGCGTGGCACGCGGCTCGAGCGAGGCCTCGCGCGCCTCGACGGGGTTGATCACGTAGTGCTTGACGGCAGCGACGTCCTCCTCGGTGAGGTCGCCCTCGAGGACGTAGACCGTCGCGGAGCGCACGGCGGGGCGCTCGCCCTGGGAGATGAGCTGGATGCACTCGCTCGCGGAGTCGGCGCGCTGGTCGAACTGGCCGGGCAGAAACTCAACGGCAAAGACCGCGGAGCCTGGCGCGACCTCGGGCATCTCGGTCGTTGCCACGTCAGTCTGCGGCTCCGAGAAGACCGTGGGGACGCAGCGCTCGAAGAGCTCGGGATCGATCCCCTCGACGTCGTAGCGGTTGACGAGGCGCACCCTGTCGATGGCGCCTATTCCGAGGAGCGTCTTGAGCTCGCGCTCGAGGGCGCGCGCCTCCCCGTCGAACCCGGCCTTCTTCTCCACGTAGATGCGAGAGACCATGCGCTGCTACCTCCTGGCGCTCAAGGAGTTTGTAAGGTGGCTTACCATTCTACGGCAAAAACCTACCGCTCGCGGGGCTGGGCCGCGCTCCTCCCGCCGCGCTTGTCCCGCATGCCCCACTTGTACCAGGTGCAAATGGGGCAACACGGTGTCGCCCCACTTGTACCTGGTACAAGTGGGGTCAAGTGGGGTCAGCCGAGGAGGGCGAGGGCGACGAGCAGCGCGGCGGTGGCGAGGGCAGCAGCGAGCTCGGGGGCGCCGAGGCGCTGCTCGTGGAGGTGCGTGCGCCCCTTGCCCCCTTCGTAGCAGCGCGCGTCGAGGGCCCGCGCGAGACCGTCTGCGTGGCGCAGGCCGCTTGCCAGGAGCGCGACCACCACGGGGACAATCGAGCGAACGCGTCGCGCGACCCCGCCCGTGCCGAGCGCTCCGCCGCGCAGCGACTGCGCGTCGATGATCGCAGAGGCCTCGTCGGCGAGCATGGGCACGAAGCGCATCATGAGCGAGAAGACCATCGCGATCTCGTGGCCGGGGAGCCCGATGCGGGAGAGCGGGGAGAGCATCCGGTCAAAGGCGTCCGCGAGCTGCGTTGGCGTTGTGGTGAGCAGGATGAGCGAGCCCGCGACGAGGGCGACGGCAAAGCGCGCGGTGTAGAGGGCCGCCGCGGCAATGCCCCCGCTCGTGATCGAGAGCGGTCCGAGCTCGGCCACCACGTCCCCCGTTCGCACGAAGAAGAGGTTGAAGAGCGAGAGCACCGCGAGGAACGCTACGAGCGGCCGGACGGAGGCGATGACGCTCGCGGCGGGGACGCGCGCGAGAAGCAAGAGGCCCGCCACCGACGCAGCCACAAGGGCGAGCTGCGCGGCGCCCGAGACGC
Organism: Candidatus Olsenella pullistercoris; assembly: GCA_019116525.1. Lineage (GTDB taxonomy): Bacteria > Actinomycetota > Coriobacteriia > Coriobacteriales > Atopobiaceae > Thermophilibacter > Thermophilibacter pullistercoris. The sequence continues at coordinate 20,483 of DXBM01000050.1, forward strand.
AGAAGACACCGACGAGAAGCGCGAGCAGGCAGACGATCTTGACGCGGGCGTCGAGCCGGTGGAGCGGCGAGTCGGCGGCAACGTACTGCCCAATGGAGATCCTTAGCATTCCGCCTCGCCCCCCTCTGCCGGAAGGGAGCTGCCTGCGGCGCGCACGTTGAGGGCGGCGACAAGATCGTCGGTGGTGAGCGGGTCCCCGAGCGAGGGCCAGCCTCGGCGCTCGAGCTCGCGGGCCACGCGCAGCGAGCGGGGCAGGCCCAGACCGCCCTCGGCGAGCGCTCGCTCGTTGCGCGCGGCAAAGACTTCGCGAGGGGAGCCCGCGGCGACGAGGCGCGACCTGTCGAGCGCGATGACCTGGTCGGCACGGGCAGCGTCCTCCATCGAGTGCGTCACCTGCACGAGCGTGACGCCGCGCTCGGAGAGGCGCGAGAGAACCCGGCGCAGCATGGCGCGCCCGCGCGGGTCGAGCCCGGCGGTCGGCTCGTCGAGGACGAGCACCGACGGCCGCATCGCGAGGACGCCGGCGAGCGCGCAGAGCCGCCGCTGCCCGCCGGAGAGCTTGAACGGCGAGACGCCGCGTCGCTCGGAGAGCCCCACGACCTCGAGCGCCTCGCTCACGCGGCGTTCGACCTCGTCGGCCGAGAGGCCGAGGTTGCGCGGTCCGAACGCGACGTCCTTCTCGACCGTCTCGGCAAAGAGCTGGCGCTCGGGGTGCTGCATCACGTAGCCAACGGCAGTCTGCGCGCGTCGGCGGCCGCGCCTTGTTGAGGTGTCGACGCCGGCAACGAGCACGCGCCCGGAGTCGGGCGCCTCGAGGCCGCAGAGCAGTCGCAGGAGCGTGGACTTCCCTGAGCCGGTCTGGCCGATGATGGCGGTCGAGCGGCCCTCGGCGATCCTGAGCGAGACGTCGTCGAGCGCCCGTGAGCGACGGTCGTACGAGAAGGACGCGTGCTCGACCTGCACAATGGGGACGTGGTTTTTCTCACAGAGAGAAGGGGACGGGTTTGTCGCCCCTGGCGCGGCGCGGCCGGCGGGGGCTTGGGACCTGTCCCCTTCTCTCTGTGAGAAAAACCACGTCCCCATTTGCTCGAGCAGGGTCTGCTCGTCGCAGGTCCAGGGGAGGCCGAGGCGCTGCGAGAGGCGCGCGGCGAACGGAACCTCGAGGCCGAGGTCCGAGAGCTCCCGCCCATGGGAGAACACCTCGTCGGGCGTGCCGGCGAGCACGACGCGGCCGTGGTCCAGGACGATCACGCGATCCGCCTCGAGAGCCTCCTCCATGTAGTGCGTGACGTGCACGAGCGTGGTCCCCGCGGCGGCGAGCCTTCCCATCACGCGGAGGATGGCCGAGCGCCCGCGCACGTCCAGCAGCGACCCCGGCTCGTCGAGCACGAGCACCTTCGGCCGCATCGCGAGCGCTCCCGCGATGGTGACGCGCTGCCGCTGCCCGCCCGAGAGGCGGGAGGGGTCGGCGCGCGCGAAGTCATCCATGGCAACGCGGTGCAGCTCGCTGGACACACGCGCAGCGATCTCGTCGCGCGGCAGCCCGAGATTCTCCGGGCCAAAGGCAACGTCGTCCTCGACGACGCTCGTGACTATCTGGTCGTCCGGGTTCTGGAACACGAGGCCGAGCGAGCGACGCGCGCGCCGGTACGCCTCGAGGTCGGGCGCGCCGTCGGCGCAGACCCTCTCGCCCACGAGCTCGACCTCTCCCGCGTCCGGGGCGAGAAGCCCGCAGATCACGGAGGCGAGCGTGGACTTCCCCGACCCGTTGGCGCCGAGCACGCACACTCGCTCGCCGCGCGCGATCTCGAGCGAGACGTCATCGAGCGCGACGACGTCCCCCTCGTACACGAGGCTCACGTGGGCAAGCCTGACCTGGACGTCCCCCGAGCGCACGCGTCCCCCAGCCTAGCGGGAGACGATCTGCGCGACCGGCTTTGACACGAGGACGGTCACCACGCAGTTGAGCGCGATCTTGATGGCGTTGAACGGAAGCAGGACCGGCACGATCATCGCGATGACGTCGGTCACGGAGACGGCGGTGTAGAGCGGCGTCACGATGATGTTGCCGATGACGCACGCCACGAGCGAGCAGACGGCGCCGAGCGCCATGCCGAGAGCGAGGCCACGCGGCCCCTGGACGCGCCGGGCGACAAGGGCGGCGGGCACGCAGAGGGCAACGCCGGCGACGATCGCCATGAGGTGGCCCCACGGGTTGAAGCTGAAGAGGGTCTTGAGAACCCAGGGGAGCACCACGGCCACGGCTCCGGTGCTCGGGCCGAACGCGAGCGCCGCCACAAAGGCAACGATGCCGGACGGGTCGTACATGAGCCACGGCGCGGGCGGGAAGATCGGGAACTCCACGAAGGTGAGGACGAAGGAGAGCGCGCAGAGCAGCGCCGTCGTTGCGATGCGCCTCGTGGACCAGCTGCCGCTCTGGGAGCTGGTGGAGTGCGAGCTGTGTGCGGAATGCGTGGACATGGCCATGGGGCCCTCCGTTTCTTCCATCCGGACTGTGACCGTTGGTCCTGGAATCTCACCAGGTCAGCCGCCTTTTTAGCGGGTCGCGGACTTCGGGCCGGCACGCGGGCCGCCCGTTACCGCCAGTGGGGACTTTCACCCCGCCCTGAAACTGACAGGTGCAGTGTAGCACTCTCGGGCGCCCGGGCGCGCCGCTCGGGCACCTGTCGGCGACGAGCGCCTATACTTGACGGTGACCTCGAACCCGTCGAAAGGCTGTCATGTCAGAGAGTGACACTGCCCGAGAGCCCCTTGTGTGGCGCCTGCGCGCCATTGTCGGCGAGGACAACGTGCGAGCCGACGAGCCCATGAGCGACCACACGACGTTCAAGGTGGGGGGACCTGCCGACCTGTACGTGGTGCCCGAGAGCGCGAGTGAGGTGCGCGACGTCCTTCTCGCCTGCGAGGAGGCGGGCGTCGATTGCTTTGTGCTCGGTCGCGGCTCTGACCTGCTCGTTTCCGATGAGGGGTATCGCGGCGTGATCGTTGCGGTGGGTGACGGCCTCATGGGGGTCTCGGTTGACGGCACGGAGATGACCTGCCAGGCGGGCGTGGACCTGCGGGAGGCGTCCGAGATGGCGTGCGAGCTGGGGCTCTCCGGCCTTGAGTTCGCGTGCGGCATCCCGGGGTCGGTCGGCGGCGCGTGCTTCATGAACGCCGGTGCCTACGGCGGCTGCGTCGCGGACGTGCTCAAGTGCGTGCGCGTGCTCGCCCCGGACGGCTCGATGGACGTGGTCGAAGCCAGCGAGCTGGACATGGGCTATCGAAAGAGCCGCGTTGCCTCGGATGGTCTCATTGTGCTCTCGGCCACATTTGGCCTTGAGCGGGGCGAGCCGGAGAGGATTCGCGCGACGATGGACGACCTCATGTCGCGACGCGAGGAGAAGCAGCCGCTCGACCTTCCGAGCGCCGGGTCAACGTTCAAGCGTCCCGAGGGCCACTTCGCGGGCAAGCTCATCATGGACGCCGGCCTGCAGGGCTACCGCGTGGGAGGTGCCGAGGTCTCGCGCAAGCACGCGGGCTTCGTCGTGAACGTCGGCGGGGCGACCGCGTCCGACGTTCATGCCGTGATTGAGCACGTCCAGGACGAGGTCGAGCGACAGTTCGGCGTGCGCCTCGAGCCCGAGGTGCGCTTCCTGGGGTAGGGGCGGCGCGCCACTCGTTCGGGTGCGGAGCTAGCGTGCCCTTCTCGCCGCGACGTCGCCGGGCGAGCAGCCGCCGGGTGCGGTGGATTAACACGCAGAATCCAGGTGGTATCTATACCAAATCCTGGGCATATATGTTCCTAAACCGGATTCTGCGTGTTAATCGCAGGCGAGAAGGGCGAGGGGCCGAGAAGGGCGCGGGGCGAAAGTGCCCGGCCCCCTAGTTCTTCAGGCTGTTGAGCGGCGCGGGGAAGCGGCCGCCGCGGTGCGCGAGCACGGTCCCGGCATAGCGGTTGACCGGCATGACCGGCGCAGAGCCGAAGAGGCCGCCAAACTCCAGCATGTCGCCCTCCTTGCGGCCGATGGCGGGAATGAGGCGCACCGCCGTGGTCTTGGTGTTGATGACGCCGATGGCCATCTCGTCGGCGATGATGCCGGCGATGGTCTCCACGGAGGTGTCTCCGGGCACGGCGATCATGTCAAGGCCCACGGAGCACACGCAGGTCATGGCCTCGAGCTTCTCCAGGCTGAGGGCGCCGTCCACGGCCGCACGAATCATGCCCGCGTCCTCAGAGACGGGGATGAAGGCGCCGGACAGGCCGCCCACGGAGGAGGACGCCATGACGCCGCCCTTCTTGACGGCGTCGTTGAGCAGCGCGAGCGCGCAGGTGGTGCCGGGGCCGCCGCACTCGCCCACGCCGATTGTCTCCAGAATCTGGGCAACGGAGTCGCCGGCGGCCGGCGTCGGCGCCAGGGACAGGTCCACGATGCCCTTCTCCACGCCCAGACGGCGGCTTGCCTCGCGGCTCATGAGCTCACCTGCGCGCGTGATCTTGAAGGCGGTCTGCTTGATCTTCTCTGCCACGTCCATGAGGCTCGCGGTCTCGGGAAGCTCCGCCAGTGCCGCGGCCATGACACCGGGGCCGGAAACGCCCACGTTGATGACGGCGTCCGCCTCGCCGGTGCCGTGCACCGCACCTGCCATGAACGGAGAGTCCTCTACCATGTTGGCGAACACGACGAACTTGGCGGCGCCGTAGCAGTCGATGTCGACGGTGCGGCGCGCGCACTCGAGGATGGTCTCTGCCGAGAGCAGCACCGCGTCCATGTTGATGCCTGCGCGTGTGGAGGCAACGTTGAGCGAGGAGCAGACGCGCTCGGTGGAGGCGAGCGCCTCCGGGATGCTCGCGATGAGGCGGCGGTCGGCGTTGCCCATGCCCTTCTGCACGAGCGCGGAGAAGCCGCCCATGAAGTCGATGCCGAGGGTCTCGGCCGCGCGGTCCATGGCGTGGGCGATGGGGGAGAGGTCCTCGTTGCGGCACGCCGCGGCGATCTGGGCGACGGGCGTGACGGAGACGCGCTTGTTCGCAATGGGGATGCCGTACTCGGCCTCGAGGTCGTCGGCGGTCTCGACGAGGTGCTCTGCGGTGCGCGTGATGCGGTCGTAGACCTTGTCGCACATGCGGTTCATGTCCTCGTCGGCGCAGCCCGAGAGCGAGATGCCCATCGTGATGGTGCGAAGGTCGAGGTTCTGCTCGGAGACCATCGAGAGGGTCTCGGCGACTTCCTGGGGGGTGATGTCCACGGCGGGCCTTTCTCGCTTGGGTGCCTGTCGCCCCATTATAGGGAATGGCCCGGGGCGGCTCGGGCTTCGCCCTCAGGACGGCCTCGCGCGTGGGGTATGCTGGTGGCGATAAACCCAACGAGAGGGAGGGCCCATGCCCGACACCGCGCCCGCCGTCGTCTTCTTTGACGTGGACGGCACGCTCACCTGCCCCGAGAGAAACGTTGGCTTTGCCGTGCGCCCAACGGAGCGCGTGCGCGAGGCCGTGCGCGCGCTCGCCGCGCGCGGGCACGTGGCGGCAATCAGCACCGGCCGCAGCGTGATGGGTCTCGACGGCCTGCGCGACCTGCCGTTCTCCGGCTTTGTGACGCTTGCTGGGGCGTACGTCGAGCTGAACGGCGAGGTCGTGCACGAGCGCCTTATCGAGGGGGACGTGATCGAGCGCACCATCGATGAGATGCGGAGCGTTGGCATGGAGGCCCTGCTCGAGGGGACGCGCGGGTGCGCGATCGTGGGCTCTCGAGAGGACCGGGCGCTCAGGGCCTTCTCCGAGCTGCCCGGCATAGACGAGTACGTGGCTGCGGGGCTTCCGCTCGAGTTCGGCAAGATCGACTTCACCGAGGAGAGCCTGGGGGCGCTGCGCAAGAGCGAGTTTCTCCTCAGCACCTATGACGTCGTGAAGGTGGAGGGCAAGAACTACGAGCTCTCCCTTCCCGGCTCGAGCAAGGCGCTCGGCGCCCGAGCGCTGCTCGACGCGCTGCCCTTCGCGCCGTCGCGCACCTATGCCCTGGGCGACTCGGGAAACGATCTTCCGATCATGCGCGAGGCGGACGTGGCAATCGCGATGGGCAATGCCCACGACGAGGTCAAGGCGATTGCCGACTACGTGACCGACACCGTGCAGGAGGACGGGGTCGCCACCGCGCTCGAGCACTTCGGCCTCATCTAGCTGCGGCGCGTTTGTTTTTCGCGAGAAGGGCGCTGTCGCCTATCGCCCCGCGAGCAGCGGAGTGAGCGGCCCCTGGGCGAGCACTGTCACCTTGTGCATCGCGCGCGAGATGGCGGTGTAGAGGCGGCGGCGCGCGAGCGGCGTGTCGGGGTACACCTCTGCCTGCGCGTCGGGAATGATGACGTGGTCGAACTCGAGGCCCTTGGCGACGCGCAGCGGTATCAGCACCACTCCCGTGGCGGGGAGGTCGTCGTCCTTGCCGAGCAGGGTGACGTCGTCGCCGAGCTGCCGTGAGAGCCAGCTCACGCGTGCGTCGCTCTCGGCGACGACGGCCGTGAGGCCCGCCTCCGACCCGGTCTCGCCCACCGCCTCGCGCAGCGCAGCGAGGTAGTCGTCCTTCTCGGGAAGCGAGCGCACCACGGGCTCGACGCCCCCCTCCTGCACCGAGCTCATGCGCCTGCGCTCGTCGGCCTCGAGCAGGCCGCAGAAGAGCGCGGTGATCTCGGGGGACGAGCGGTAGCTCGTGAGCAGGCGACACTCGTCCACGCTGCCATGGGTCTCGCGGAAGACCTCGGAGATCTGCTCGAAGCTTGCCGTGCCCTCGAAGATCGCCTGGTGCTCGTCGCCGAGCAGCAGGAAGTGAGCGCGCGAGAAGTGCCGGGCGAGCACCATGAGCTGTGCGACGGTATAGTCCTGGACCTCGTCGACCATGACGAAGCGGGCGTCGCGCTCGCCGATTCCGGTGAACAGGAGCCGCAGGTACAGCCACTCGGTCGCGGTGAGCGCGCTCGTGCCCAGGAGGCGCATGCCTATGCGGTCGAGCCTCAGCCAGTCGAGGTGCTCGATCTTGTCGTGGGCACCCTCGTGGCGGGCCTCCACGTAGCGACGCGCGTAGGCGAGCACCTGCTCGTCGTCCTCGACGTCCATCGTCTCGCCAAAGATCTCGACCTGTTGCTCGAGGTCAAGCCCGAGAACCTCCTCCTGGAGCTCCTCGTTGCGCGCCATCTGGCCGAACTTGCGCTCAAGCCGGCTGTGGAGCTCCTCCTTCACGAGCGCGGTGAAGCGCGGGCCCACCCCGAACTCCATGAACTTCTCGACCACGCTCGCGACCTGGCTCGCCTTGAGGAGCGTCACGTCTCCCAGGCGAATGTCGCGCACGTCGTCGGGCTCCAGCACGAGGTCGCGCACAGCCTCCTCGAGGGAGCGCAGCGTCTCCGGCGACGTGTGCTCTCCCAGGTCGCGCTCGCCGGCGCCCTGCTCCTGGACGAACGCGCGCCACGTGAGCGTGCGCGGGTTGGTCTCTCCCATGCTCGGCAGCACGGCGTCGATGTAGCGCGCGAAGATCGAGTTGGGCGTGAAGAGCCACACCTGGTCGGGGGAGAGGGTCTGGCGCTCTCGGTAGAGGAGGAACGCGATGCGCTGGAGCAGCACCGAGGTCTTGCCCGAGCCCGCGATGCCGTTCACGAGCAGCACGGGCACGTCCTCGTGGCGGACGACCTCGTTCTGCTCGCGCTGGATCGTGGCGGTGATGGCCTGCAGCTTCTCGGTGTGGTGGTGCTTGAGGACGGAGAGGAGGAGCGAGTCCTCAATGGCCACGGTGGTGTCGAAGTAGGTGTTGAGCCGATCGCGCACGATGTCAAACTGGCGGCGCAGCGTGAGGTTCACGGTGCGCGTGCGCCCGTCGACCTGGTAGGAGGTGGGGCCCATCTCCTGGTTGTAGTAGGTTTCGGCGACGGGGCTGCGCCAGTCCACTACGAGCGGCCGGCTGCGCTCGTCGGTCATGCCGACCTGGCCAATGTAGACGTCGCGGGGCGGCCTGCCGGGGCGCATCTCGAGCGTGACCTTTGCAAAGTAGGGCTGGAGGAGAAGGACGAGCGCGCGGCGGAGCTTGTCGGTGTTGAGGTCATGGTGCTGGTTGTAGGCGTCGATGATGGAGTTGAGCGCCTCGATGGAGGCGGCGGCCTCGGCGAGGTCGTCGTAGTTGGGGTCATCGAGGTCAAGCACGTCGACGTTGACCTCCTCGCTCATCTCGAGCAGGTCCTTGACCGACTCAGCGTGCGTTGCCTCGAGCTCCGCGGTGAGCTCGTCGCGGATCTCGACGAGCTTGGCGTAGAGCTCGGAGAGGTGGGCCTGCTCCTGCTGGAAGGTCGGGTCGTCGGTGCGGACGTTCTCGACGTGCTCGGGCATCGTGCCTCCTGTCGCGCGGAAATTCGAGTTATCAATGGTACGCCATAGCATGCGCCGGGGACAACGGGGCGGGCGCGCGTTTGGCGGCATGATTCGGCTGCAGGAGTCCTTCGCGTGCGCCGTCCTGCCCCCTTCGCACAAACGTCAGATTGACGTTTGTGCGGGAGGATCCGGCGGCGTTCTTGCCTAGCCACCTTCGCACTTCCGTTGGATAGACGTTTGTGAGGGGCGTTGGGCCGCGCGTCCTTCTCGCTCGCCCCTCACAAGCGTCAAGTTGACGTTTGTGAGGGGATGTCCGGCTGTGGCAACTTCTCATCTCCGTCAATCTGACAGAAGTGAGAAGGCAGGTGGAGCTAAAAGTCGCGCAGAAACGTTAAGTTGGCGGAAGTGAGAGGCTGGCGGAAGCGCGGAAGCGAGGGCCCGCGGCGATAAACGGCGCGAACGGTGGCGAGCGGGAAGCTTCGACCCGGCCTGCAACGTCGCTAGTCGTCCACGAAGCCCGCGCGGTAGGACGAGAAGACCACGGCGCCCTCGTCCTGCGTGGCGTCGAGGTCCACGTCGCCCCAGATGCCAAAGTCCCGGTCGTCGTCGGAGTCGCGGAAGACCTGATGGACGTGCCAGACGTGCGCGGACTTCTCGTCGGTCTCGTCAATCGAGAAGTACGCGGCGCTCCGGGCGTCCGCGTCGAGGAGAATCTCCTCGTGCTCCTCGTGGAAGCGCTCGAGCGCCCGCCTCCACGCCGCCTCGCGCCAGCCCCACTCGGCGTCGAGCCTCCCCAGCTCGTCCGCCGCCCCGTGCGCGGCGAGCCGCACGCGCGCGAAGAGGGCGTTGCGTACGAGCAGCGTGAGCGCCCTGCGGTCGCGAACGACCTCGTCGGCGGCGGGCGGCGCGGCGTCGAGGCCCGCCCCCTCGCCCTCTCCGGCGGCCGCCCACTCGTCCACGAGCGAGGAGTCCACCGTGCGCACAACGAGCCCGAGCCACGCGACGATGTCGGAGAGCCGCTCGTCTCGCTTGTCGGGCGGGACGGTGCGGTCGAGGGCGCGGTACGCCTCGGAGAGGTAGCGCAAAAGCAGCCCCTCCGAGCGTGCGATGTTGTAGCGGCCCACGTACTCCTTGAAGTCGCTCGCCGTCTCCACCATGTCGCGCAGGATGGACTTTGGCGAGAGGGCAAAGTCGCGCGCCCACGGGACCCGCTCGCAGTACGTGGCGAAGGCGGCGTCGAGCAGCTCCTCGAGCGGCTTGGGGTAGGTGACCTCAGCAAGGCGCTCCATGCGCTCGTCGTACTCCACGCCCTCGGCCTTCATCTCGGCCATCGCCCGGTCGCGAGCGGCGCGCTGCTGCGCGCGCAGGATCTGCCACGGGTCCTCGAGCGTTGCCTCTGCCATGGAGATGACGTCGAGCGCGTAGGTCTCGGACTCGGGGTCCAAGAGCTCGAGCGCGGCGAGAAGGAACGGCGAGAGCGGCTGGTCGAGCGCAAAGTCGTCGGGCAGGTCAACGGTGGTGCGCCAGGACACCTCCCCGTCCGGGCCCTCCTCGCGCACGACCACGCCGGCGTCCATGAGGGTGGCGAAGATCTCGTCCGCGCGCGCCGAGAGGGCCGCCTTCTCCTCGGGCGGCTGGGCCGAGTCCTCCACGAGCCCGTGCACGCGCGCCCAGGCGTCGCCGCCCTGCTCGACCTCGGCGAGCACCATCGAGTGCGTGACCTTCATGCGCGGGCGCAGCGGCTCGGGCGTGGCGCCGATCAGGCGCTCGAAGGTCTGCTTGTTCCAGCCCACGAACCCCTCGGGCGGCTTCTTCGTCTTCGCCTTGCGCGCCTTCTTGGGGTCGCCGCCCGCCTTGCGCAGGGCCCGGGCGTTCTCGATGTCGTACTCGGTCGCCTCGGCGATGACGTGCCCCTCGGTGTCAAAGCCCGCGCGGCCGGCTCGGCCGGCAATCTGGTGGAACTCGCGGGCGTTCAGGTGGCGCATCCGCCGTCCGTCGAACTTGGAGAGCGCTGTGAGCACCACCGTGTGGATCGGCACGTTGATGCCCACGCCGAGCGTGTCCGTGCCGCAGATGACCGGGAGGAGCCCCTGCTGGGCGAGCTTCTCCACGAGCAGCCGGTAGCGCGGGAGCATGCCGGCGTGGTGCACGCCCACGCCACAGCCGAGCAGGCGCTGGAGCGTCTTGCCAAAGGTGGTGGTGAAGCGCGTGCCCTTGATCGCCTCCTTGATCGCCTCGCGCTGCTCCTTGGTGGAGACGCCATAGCTGGCCAGGCTCTGCGCGCTTGCGAGCGCCGCGTCCTGCGCGAAGTGCACGATGTAGAGGGGCGCCTCGCCTGCGCGCAGCGCGAGCTCGACGGTGCCCTCGAGCGCCGTGTCAACGAACTCATAGGAGAGCGGCACGGGGCGCGGGGCGTCGGCGACCGTGTCAACGGTGCGCCCCCCGGTGTGCTCGGAGAGGGAGGCGGCGATGGCGCTCGTGTCCCCGAGCGTGGCGCTCATGAGCAAGAACTGGACGTTCGGCAGGGTGAGCAGGGGCACCTGCCAGGCCCAGCCCCGGTCGGGGTCGGCGTAGAAATGGAACTCGTCCATCGCGACGCAGCCCACGTCGCACGCCGCCCCCTCGCGCAGGGCCTGGTTGGCCAGGATCTCCGCGGTGCAGCAGATGATGGGGGCGCTCGCGTTGATGGAGGCGTCGCCGGTGATCATCCCCACGTTCTCGCGGCCGAAGAGCTCCACGAGGTCAAAGAACTTCTCGCTCACCAGGGCCTTGATGGGTGCGGTGTAGTAGGCGCGGCGGTCCGTGCAGACGCTCATGAAGCACATGCCCAGGGCCACCATGGACTTGCCCGAGCCCGTTGGCGTGCCCAGGATCAGGTGGTTTCCCGCCGCGAGGCTGAGCAGGGCCTCCTCTTGGTGGGGCCAGAGCTCGATGCCGCGCGAGTCGGCCCAGCCGAGGAAGAGGTCGAGCGCCTCGTCCGCGCCGATGTTGGGGTAGGTCTCGTCGTCGGGCCAGGGGATGAGCCTCCCCAGCGAGCCGGGGCCGTTCTCTCCCTCGTCAACGGGGGTTGCCATCTGCGACGTCTCTGCCACGCGTCCTCCTTTCGAGCACCCCATTCTATCGCGGCGTGACTATACTCAGCACAGAGACGCTCCGACGGAAAGGGGACGCATGACCGACTTCCTTGAGCTCGCGCGCAGCCGCTACTCCTGCCGCTCCTTCTCGCAGCCGCTACTCCTGCCGCTCCTTCTCAGAGAGGCCCGTGGAGGCCGAGAAGCTCGACGCGCTCGTTGAGGCGGCCGTCGCCGCCCCGACCGCGGTCGACCGACAGCCGTGGCACCTGTGGGTCGTTGAGAGCTCCGATGCCGTGGCGCGCCTCTCCGCCCTCACGCGCTTCGGCTTTGGCGCGCGCGTGATCCTCGTGCTGGGCGCCCGCGCGGACGAGGCGTGGGTTCGCAAGTACGACGGCCGCAACTTCGCCGACGTGGACGCATCCATCGTGGGGACGCACATCATGCTCGCGGCGCACGACCTGGGCCTCGGCACCACGTGGGTGGGCCACTTCGACGCCCCGGCGGTGCAGGAGGCGTTTCCCGAGACCGCTGGCTACGACCTCGTGGCCCTCTTCCCCCTGGGGTACCCCGCCGAGGGCGACGAGCCCTCGCCGCGCCACTTCGAGCGCAAGGGCGTCGAAGAGCTGGTCACGCGCGTCTAGCCCTTGCACCGATGGTTGAGCCATGACGAGAACGTCACGTAAGGACGGTCACATACCTGCTACGCTGAGGAGTACGTCTCCCCTCGGCCGGGGCGAGGACGTACCACAAACGAACCCATGAACGGACCAAGATGACTCACAGAGACAGCGAACCCCGTCGCACCACCGCACAGCCCCACATGAGGACGCGGCACGGAGGCCACTCCGTGCGCCGCGCTGCCGCCCCGGCAGCCAGGCCGCGTCCCGTTCGCCCGAGAAGGCCGAGGAGGCCGCTGTCGCGCGGCGCCGTGCGCTTCACGCTGATCGCGGTCGTGGCGATCGCGGCGTTCATCGGCGGCGGGGTGCTCCTGTGGATGAACCGGAGCGTGAGCGTGAGCCTCAACGGCGAGCAGACCCAGGTGCGCGTGAGCGAGAGCCTGTCCCAGATCGTCTCGGGGCACGGCATCACGGTCGCTCCCGGGGACCTTGTCTCTGTGAGCGGCAACGTCCTCACCGAGGGCGAGGGCAAGCCCTTCTCGGCGTCCGTTGACGGGCGCGAGCTCTCGGACGAGGAGCTGGAGAGCTTCCGCGCGGCGGGCAACGAGCAGATCGTTATCTCGGACGGCGCCGACGTCATGGAGCCGCACACGACCGAGTACCGCGAGATTCAGCCAAAGCTCGAGTCCTACGAGCGCTTCGGCGCGATTAGCTACGTCGCGCAGTGGGGGCGCGTTGGCAGGCAGGAGGTCCTGACCGGGGAGGTGTCGGGCGAGACTGCTGACGGCGAGATGGTCGAGCCGGTCCAAAACGCCGTGATCGGGAGCGTGAACCCGCAGCCGGAGGACGGCAGCAAGGTCATCGCGCTCACCTTCGATGACGGCCCGAGCGGGTACACTCAGTCCTACCTGGACATCCTTGACAAGTACGGAATCCATGCCACCTTCTTCTGCCTGGGCAAGGCAGCCGAGGCCAACCCCGACCTCGTGAAGGCGATCGAGGACCAGGGGTCGCAGGTCGCCTCGCATACCTACTCGCACGCGAACCCGCTCACGACGCTCGACGCGAGCGCGCTCTCCTCCGAGGTGGGCGACGCGTTCTCGGCCATCTCGGCCTCGGGCGCCTCCCCGACGACGGTGCTGCGCCCGCCCTACGGCGAGCTCACGATGGACACGTGGCTCAAGGGCGGAGGGTCCTTCTCGGCGTCCATCCACTGGAACCTCGACAGCGAGGACTGGCGCCTGCCCGGTGTGGACGCGATCGTGAGCAACTGCACCGAGAACGCCTACTCCGGCGCGATCATCCTCATGCACGACGGCGGCGGGAACCGCGACCAGGACCTCGAGGCGCTCCCCAAGATCATCGAGACGCTCCAGGCCGAGGGGTACACGTTCGTGACGATCGACGAGCTCATGGAGCTCTCCGGCGTCATCCCGGAGGACGTGTGCTCCGGCAACGCCACGATTCCCGAGGGCTGCGTCTGGCCGACGGAGCTTGCCGAGTAGGGGCGCGCCGGGCTTCTCGCCGTGCGCACTACCCAGTCGCGGCACTTCCTAACATAGAAAACGGGCCATCTACCAGCGGAAACGAGAAGAACCGCAGGTAGATGGCCGTTTAGGAAAACGCGATCGTGGGGGATTATGCCCCCGCGCAACCGATCGGGGGGTGGGGCGCTACTTGACGCCGTACTGCTCGTAGTAGGCGTCGATTGCCGCCTTGAGCTCGGGGGTGATGACGGTGCCCTCGAGCGCCTCGACGACCTTGGCCATGGAGACGATGCTCGCCACCGGGAAGCCGTACCTCTCCTGGATCTCCTCCTGTGCGCTCACCTTGCCGCCCTTGCCGACCTCCATGCGGTTGAGCGAGACGATGAGGCCCTTGACCTCGACGTTCGCGGCAGCAGTGAGCTTGGGGTACGTCTCGTCGATCGACTTGCCCGAGGTGGTCACGTCCTCGATCATGACGACGCGGTCGCCGTCTGCGAGGGAGGTGCCCAGGAAGCTGCCCTTGTCGGCGCCGTGGTCCTTCTCCTCCTTGCGGTCCGAGCAGTAGCGGACCTCCTTGCCATAGAGCTCGTGGAGGGCGATCGAGGTGGAGACGGCGAGGGGGATGCCCTTGTACGCGGGCCCAAAGAGCACGTCAAAGTCCAGGCCGAAGTTGTCGTGGATGGCGCGTGCGTAGAACTCGCCGAGGCGCCCCAGCTGCGAGCCGGTCACGTAGGCGCCCGCGTTCATGAAGAACGGGGACCTGCGGCCGCTCTTGAGCGTAAAGTCGCCGAACTTGAGGACGTTCGACTCGACCATGAAGTTGATGAACTCGCGCTTGTAGGCTTCCATGGGGCTCCCTTCCGGACGTTATCGCGCGGCGCTGAGTCGATTCTACCTGCCGATGCGGTAGAGTTAGGCTCTGAATTGTGGGCGAGAAGAACGTCAAAGGAGTTGCCCCTTGGAACGCACTCGTATCTCTCAGCTCTTTGCGGACGCCGACGTGCTCGGCGGCGCGAGCGTCACCGTGGCAGGCTGGGTCCGCTCGGTCCGTGACATGAAGAACTTTGGCTTCGTCATGCTGAACGACGGCTCCTGCTTCAAGGACCTGCAGGTCGTCATGAACCGCGAGAAGCTCGCCAACTACGACGAGATCGCCGCCTGCGGCGTGGGCTCGGCCCTCGCGGTCACGGGCGAGCTCGTGCTCACGCCGGACCGCCCGCAGCCCTTTGAGCTCCAGGCGGCAAGCATTCGCGTGGAGGGCCCCTCCGCCCCGGACTACCCCATGCAGAAGAAGCGCCAGACGCGCGAGTTCCTGCGCACCCAACAGCACCTGCGCAGCCGCACCAACCTCTTCCGCGCCGTGTTCCGCGTGCGCTCCGTGGCGGCCTACGCGATCCACCGCTTCTTCCAGGAGCGTGGCTTCGTGTACGTGAACACGCCGATCATCACCACCTCTGACGCCGAGGGCGCCGGCGAGATGTTCCGCGTGACCACCCTCGACGTGGAGAACCCCCCGCGCACCGAGGGCGGCCGTGTTGACTGGTCCCAGGACTTCTTCGGCCACGCCGCCAACCTCACCGTCTCCGGCCAGCTCCAGGCAGAGAACTTCGCGCTCTCCTTTGGCGACGTCTACACCTTTGGTCCCACCTTCCGAGCCGAGAACTCCAACACGCGGCGCCACGCCGCCGAGTTCTGGATGGTCGAGCCCGAGATGGCCTTCTGTGACCTCGCGGGTGACATGGCGTGCGTGGAGGACATGCTCAAGTACGTCATCAACTATGTGATGGACGCCTGCCCGGATGAGATGGAGTTCTTCAACAAGTTCGTGGACAAGGGCCTCGTCGAGCGGCTCACGCACGTTGCCACCTCGGACTTTGCGCACGTCACCTACACCGAGGCGATCCAGGTCCTCCAGGAGGCGGCCGCCGCCGGGCACGTCTTTGAGTTCCCGGTTGAGTGGGGCTCCGACCTGCAGACCGAGCACGAGCGCTACCTCACCGAGGAGCACTTCAGGCGCCCGACCTTCGTGACGGACTACCCCGCGCAGATCAAGGCCTTCTACATGCGCCTCAACGACGACGGCAGGACCGTTGCCGCCGTGGACTGCCTCGTGCCCGGCATCGGCGAGATCGTGGGCGGCTCGCAGCGCGAGGAGCGCCTCGACGTGCTCGAGCGTCGCATCGCCGAGCTCGGCATGGAGCCCGAGCAGTACAGGTACTACCTTGACCTGCGTCGCTACGGCGGCTGCGAGCACGCCGGCTTTGGCCTCGGCTTTGAGCGCCTCGTCATGTACCTGACCGGCGTGGACAACATCCGCGACGTCATCCCGCACCCCCGCACCGTGGGCAACGCCGACTTCTGATTCGTCAGCTGACAGAGGGGACGGGGGGATCTGTCAAGCCTGTGTCCCCTCTGTCAAGTTCTGAGGGAGGTAGCCATGGGCGCCCGCCACGAGCCCACGCCGAGAAGACCGACCCCGCGCACGAAGGCGCCGGGCGCGCGCCACGTAGCTCCCTCTGGGCGCCGCGCGGTCCGTCCGCCGCTCACCCGCCGCGGGTTTCTCGCCGTCTGCGGACTTGGGGGCGTGGCCGCCGTTGCCGCCTGCGTGGCGCAGCGGCCGGCGGAGAGCGAGCCGGGAGAGGGCCGCGAGGTCCTTCTCGACGAGGACGCCTCCGCGCAGCGCGCCGACGTCACGCTCGTCATGGTGGGGGACATCCTCATGCACACGAGCGTGGTCGAGAGCGGCGAGCGCTCGGACGGGACCCGCTCCTACGACCACCTCTTCGCCAACGTGGCGGACGATGTTGCCGCCGCGGGCGTGGCCGTGGTGAGCCAGGAGACGGTCCTTGCGGGCAGCGCCCTCGGCATCTCGAGCTACCCTGCCTTCTGCAGTCCCGAGGAGGTCGGGGACGCCGAGGTGGCCGCCGGGTTTGACGTGGCGCTGTGCGCAAGCAACCACGCCTGCGACGTGGGCCAGGCGGGCATCGACGCCATGCTCTCCTACTGGCGCTCCGAGCACCCCGACATGGTGGTCGCGGGCGTCGCCGACGGCGAGGACGCCGCCGAGGCGGTGCCGCTCGTGGAGCGCGACGGGCACCTGATCGCCATCCTGAACTACGCCTCCATGATGAACGGCATCCCTCTGCCCAACGAGTGGTCGGTCCGGATGCTCTCGGACGAGCAGATCGCCGCCGACGTGGAGGCGGCGCGAGAGGCCGGCGCCGAGGCGATCGTGGCGTGCCCGCACTGGGGGACGGAGTACATGGAGAGCCCCGACGACGACCAGCGCCACTGGGCTCAGGTGCTCGCGGACGCCGGTGCGGACCTCATCGTGGGCGGCCATCCTCACGTCCTGCAGCCGTTCGAGACGATCCAGTCCGCGGACGGCCGCACGGTGCCCGTGTTCTGGTCCGTGGGCAACTTCGTCTCTGGGCAGCAGCGCATGGACACGATGGTGGGCGGCATGGCGCGCGCCACCCTCACCTTCGAGGGGGGGTCGTGCCGCGTGAGCTCCTGCGGCCTCACGCCCCTGATCACCAACCGCGGGTCCGGCGAGGCGCTCTCCACCTACCGGCTCGCGGACTACACCGAGGACCAGGCGGCGGGCAACGGCATCAGGGACTTTGAGGGCTGCTCGGGCTTCTCGCGCCAGTGGTGCGTCGACTTTTGCTCCGAGCGCCTGGGGGATGCCTTTGACGCCCAGGCCTGCGAGCTCACCTGGGAGGCGTGAGGCCCCTGGCACGGCGCCCGTCCGTTGGGGTACCATCGTGCGAAATCCGAGCGGGAGGTCTGCGATGGGTCTTCACTGTGCCGACTGCGTCTACTCGAGCTTCTCCCTCAACGAGGAGGCGGGGCTCTACCAGGGCTCCTGCAGCCGTGGGTACACGCTTGCCAACCCGCATGCCGACGGTCTCGAGGGCCACTTCGCGGAGCGCCCGGAGGAGCTCGTGCCCACGGTCGACCCCTTCGGCAACGAGTACCTGAGGACCTCCAACGTCTGCGAGCGCTTCTCGCTTCCCCACGCGCGCGGAGGCGCTCCCACTCATGAGCGAGAGGCCCACTGACCCGCCGGCACGCCGCGCTTGCCGAAATTGACGCCCCTCTGACGTTTTTTGGGTTCCCTTCAGCTATGGTTGCCTTGCAGTTGAACCCAAGGGAGGGAATATGAAACTTCGCAACGTCATCGCCTCTGCCGTGGGCGCCTTCGCCCTGACGGTCTCGCTTGTGGCCTGTGGCGGCACGCCCGCGGGCCCCAACCTCGACGAGCTTGCCGGGGAGTTCGTGGGCACGTGGGAGCTGAGCCACGCGGAGTTCGACGAGGGCCCGGTCTCCGAGGAGGACTATGACGCCGTCTCCGAGCTCGGCATGCACGTGACGCTCGACCTCGACGACTCCGGTGACATCCTGCTTGACGCCTTTGGCAGCCAGTACGAGGGCACCTGGGAGATCAAGGACGAGTCCACCGTCACCGTCACCCTCGACGGCGAGTCCGTTGACATGCCCTACGCCGACGACGAGCTCACGCTCGAGTACCAGGGCGAGACCATGTACTTCGAGAAGGTCTCCGACGAGCCGAACATGGACCGCGACCCCTCGGAGAACTCCGGCAGCTCAGCCGACAGCTCCGTGGACGACAACCTCGATGACCTCGAGGGGGTCGAGGGCGGCGACACCAGCTCCGTCGAGACCATCTCCGACCTCCTCAACGAGGAGCAGATCCTGAACCAGCAGCTCTACGCCTCCTCTGTTGACGTCGTCGAGCCGCTCGACATCACGATCTGGGACGACGACATGGTGCTCGTCAAGATCACCGGCATCGGCGAGGACTTCGAGGGCGACACCGGCTACCTGCTCTCCATCGAGAACCGCTCCGACACCGACTTCGTGGTCACCAACCTCACGACCACGCTTGACGGCGAGGACGTTTGGTACGACGCCACCTTCTACGGTCCGTGCCTCGCGGGCCAGTCCACCGAGGCGTTCTTCTACTTTGACGCTGACAACGTGGGCACCATCACCTCGAGCTCCAACGTCGAGTTCGACCTCGGCCTCGTGGACGCCAACGAGGACGTCGTTGGCTTCACTTCAGTGAGCATGCCGCAGTAGGCGCGCGAGGGATTGCTATCATGAGGGGCGGGGCGCTGTTGCGTTCCGCCCCTTGCCGTGTACGGGGCGCCTGCCCTTCCGTCCGTTCGTCCGCCCGATTGGGGGAGCCATGTCTGAAACCGCCCATGACCTCATCTTCCCTGTGCCCGTCTTCCACGAGAAGATCTGGGGTGGCCGTAAGCTCGCGACCGAGTTTGGCTACGAGATTCCCGATGGCCCGATCGGGGAGTGCTGGGCCATCAGCGCGCACCCCAACGGCGACTGCACCATTGGGGGCGGCGAGTGGGAGGGCATGAGGCTCTCCGAGCTGTGGGACTCCCACCGCGAGCTCTTTGGAGGCGTCGAGGGCGACCGCTTCCCGCTGCTCATTAAGATCATTGACGCCAAGGACAACCTCTCCGTGCAGGTGCACCCTGACGACGCGTACGCCGCCGAGCACGAGAACGGGTCGCTCGGCAAGCGCGAGTGCTGGTACATCCTCTCCACCGACCCCGACACGACGATTGTGGTGGGGCAGCGCGCGCACGACCGAGCCGAGTTCGCGCAGATGGTCGAGGAGGGCCGCTGGGACGACCTTCTGAACGTCGTTCCCTGCCGCCCCGGTGACTTCTTCCGCATCGAGCCGGGCTGCGTCCACGCGATTCAGGAGGGCACGGTTCTTCTCGAGACGCAGCAGTCCTCCGACGTCACCTATCGCGTGTACGACTACGACCGCGTCGGTGACGACGGAAAGCCTCGTGACCTGCACATCTCGCAGAGCCTTGACGTGGTTGACTACGCCATGGAGGCGCCGGCCTCGGGCGAGGTGACGGCGCCGGAGGCAGACGGCGTGACCGAGCTCATGGACTGCCCCAACTTCGTGGTCGAGCGCGTGCGCGTCTGCGGCGAGAAGGTCCTCGCGGAGGACTGGCCCTTCCTGTGCGCGAGCGTGATCGAGGGCTCCGGCACGGCCACGGCGGTTGCCGACGGCACGGCGCACGAGATCGGGCGCGGAGCGCACTTCATTGCCCCCGCTGGCTGCGGCGGCCTTGCGCTCTCGGGCGAGATGACGCTCGTGGTCTCGCACCTGCCGGCGTAGACGGGGGGAGGGCGTTCTTCTCGCCGGGGCTTCCCGGATGGTAAGAAGCGGCGCCCTTGGGTAGTTTTTTGCAGGCAAGCGTATAAGAATCGCCGCCTCTGGGGGATTTGGGCTGTCCAAATTACCCAGGGGCGGCAACTTGTAAGCGGGGCGCTACGCCTCGATCTTCTCGCCGCAGTGCGGGCAGCGGGTAGCGCCCGCCTTGACCTCCTCGAGGCAGTACGGGCAGTGCGGGGCGGCAGCGGCCTGCGCCTCGAGGTCGCCGCGCTCCTTCCGGGCGAGCGCCTCGGCCTTGCCGCGCATGACGTTCACGGCCTTGACCAGGCAGAACACCACGAGGGCAACAATCAGGAAGTTTATGACCTGGCCGATGAAGCTCCCAAAGTCCATGCCGGCCACCACAAGGCTCGGCGCCAGGGAGCTCCCGCCGGTCACCAGCTGGATGAGCGGCGTGATGATGTCGTTCACGAGCGAGTTGACGATGCTCGTGAACGCGCCTCCCACGATGATGCCCACGGCCATGTCCATCACGTTGCCGCGTGCGATGAACTCCTTAAACTCGCTCATGAAACCCTTCATGCGCAGCTCCCTCCCTGTTGCGTCCAGCCAAGCTCGTCGGTGTCGAGAAGAACGGTGAAGGGTCCGTCGTTCACGAGGCTCACGCGCATCTCCGCGCCAAAGACGCCGCGCCCCACCCGGTCCTCGCCCAGGCTCGCCTCGGCGAGCTCGCAGAAGCGCTCGTAGAGGTGCTTGGCGAGCGCGGGCTCAGCGGCTCCGGTGAACGAGGGGCGGTTGCCGCGCCGGGCGTCCGCGTAGAGCGTGAACTGGCTCACCACGAGGAGCGATCCGCCGGTGTCGACGAGCGAGCGATTGGTCTTGCCCTGCTCGTCCGCGCAGATGCGCAGGGCCGCCACCTTGCGCCAGAGCCGCTCGACGAGCGCCTCGTCGTCACCTGGGGCCACGCCAAGGAGCACGAGGTACCCCGCCCCGCAGCTGCCCACGACCTCGCCGGCGACCTCGACCTGCGCCCGCTCGACTCGCTGGATGAGCGCCCTCATCGCCCCTCCTCTCAGTTAATTGGGGACGTGCTTCTTCTCTCAGATAATTGGGGACGGGTTCAATTCAACAGAGAGAACGGGACAGGTTGCATGGCTGCTGGG
Organism: Candidatus Olsenella pullistercoris; assembly: GCA_019116525.1. Taxonomy (GTDB): domain Bacteria; phylum Actinomycetota; class Coriobacteriia; order Coriobacteriales; family Atopobiaceae; genus Thermophilibacter; species Thermophilibacter pullistercoris. The sequence continues at coordinate 41,352 of DXBM01000050.1, forward strand.
CCCTCGCCCGTCGAACCTGTCCCTTTTTCTCTGAGAGAAAAAGCACGTCCCCAATTAGCAGTTACAGGCGGTAGATCGCGGAGAACTTCTCCGTGAGGTAGTCGGTGTAGTAGCGCGCCGAGAAGACCTCGCCGCACGCCTCGCGCAGGAGCTCGAAGGAGTCCTTTGAGCGGCCCCAGCGCCAGATGCGGTCACGCAGCCACGCGCGGATCGGGGCAAGGTCTCCCGAGGCACAGGCGCCCTCGAAGTCGACGCCCTGCGCGACCATCGCCGCCTTGAGCTGCGCTCCAAAGGCGCTTCCGAGCGCGTAGGTGGGGAAGTACCCAAAGTCGCCGCCCGCCCAGTGAACGTCCTGGAGCGCGCCGCGCGCGTTGTCAGGAACGCGAACGCCCAGGTAGCTGTCGTACTTCTCGGCCCAGAGGCGCGGCACGTCGGCGGCGGTGGCCTCGCCGGAGAAGAGCAGCTGCTCGATCTCGTAGCGGACGATGATGTGGAGCGGGTAGGTGAGCTCGTCGGCCTCGGTGCGGATGAGCCCCGGCTCGGCGCAGTTCTCGGCAAGGTAGAGCTGGCGCGGCGTCACGCGCGAGAGCCTGCCCGGGAAGTGCTTGGCTAGCGTCTCGAGCAGCGGGGCAGCGAAGGCCTCCGAGCGGCCGATCAGGTTCTCGAAGAAGCGCGACTGGGCCTCGTGCATGCCCATTGAGGTGCCGCCCTTGAGCGAGGTGAAGCGGTAGGCGGCATCGACGCCCTGCTCGTAGAGGGCGTGGCCTCCCTCGTGGAGCATGGAGAAGACGTTGGAGAGGAGGTTGTCCGGGTACACATGGCTGGCGATGAGGACAAAGCCCGTGGACGGGCCGCCGGTGAAGGGATGCTCCGTGCGGCCGACCCAGAGCGCCTGCTCGTCGAGACCCTCGAGGCGCACGAGATCGCGCGCGAGCGCCCATTGCCGCTCCTCGTCGAACGTGCCCTCGACACAGGCGCGCGACGGCTGGTTCCGGCTGGCGACGCAGTCCGCGAGAAGCGGCACCACGCAGTCCTTCACCTGCGAGAAGAACGTGTCATAGAAGGCACGGTCGCTGCCGTGCTCGAAGTCGTCGAGCCAGACGTCGTATGGGTCACGGTCGGGGTCCTTGCACTCCGCCATCCGCCGCCTGGCATCGACGAGCCTATCAAGGTAGGGGGCGAACGAGGACCAGTCGCTCGCGGACTTGGCGCGCGCCCAGACGTCCTCGGCCTCGACGGTGAGGCGCTTGAACGCCGCCAGCTCGTCCGCCGGAACGCCCACGAGCGCGTCGCGATCGCGCGAGAGGACGCGGACCTGCGCGCGCTGCGTCTCGCTCAGGAGCTCAGGGCACTGCTCGAGGCGCCCGAGCACGCCAGCGACCTCGGGCGCGCAGAGCGCGAGCGTCCGAGCGCGCTCGAGCTCGGCGAGGGCCTCGCCGCGCTCCTCCGTTGCCTTGGGCGGGTCGATCACGGACCCAAGGGAGCCAATCTCGTCGATGGCGTAGCCGAGCGAGAAGAGCGTCCGCTCGAGAGCCTCGAGCGCCTCGATGTCTGCCCGGGGGTTCGAGAGGGCCGCGTTCACCTGCGTGACGTCCGTCTCTGCCATGGTGCCTCCTCCTTTGGTCGCCTTCCCACAGTGTACCCTCCTCAATGTCCCACTTGCCCCACGTGCCCCACTTGTACCAGGTACAAATGGTGCAACACGGTGTCGCCCCACTTGTACCTGGTACAAGTGGGGCATGTGGGGCATGTGGGGCAAGGGGGTGAGTCAGGTTCAAAAGGCTCACACAGGACGCGGCGCCACGTGACCGGCTGCGACACGGATGCGACGTTTCGCGCCGACGAGTCCGTGCCCCGTCCTGTCCGCACGTATCATCGGGGAGAGCTGAACGCGGCGCTTGCGCCCTGGCACAGGGAGGGTTCCCATGGACATGGTTCTTGGCATTGACGTTGGCGGGACGAGCATCAAGGTCGGCCTCTTCACCCCTGAGGGCGAGCTGCTCGAGGAGCGCAAGGTCCCGACCCCGGCGCTCGTGAGCGACGAGGCGTACGAGGCCGTGACCTCGGGCATCTCGCGCGTTCTCGCTGCCCACGATTCCGCGCCGGCTGACGTTATTGCCTGCGGGCTCGACATCCCGGGCCCCGTGGCTGACGACGGGACCGTTGGCTTCCTCCCGAACATCGAGCTCGACCCCGAGGGCCTCGTGGGCGCCATCTCCGCGGTCTTCCCGCGCGCCACGATCGCGTTCGTGAACGACGCGAACGCGGCCGCGCTCGGCGAGATGTGGGCGGGCGCCGCGCGCGGGGCCTCGAGCTTCGTGCTTCTCGCCATCGGAACTGGCGTGGGCGGCGGCGTGGTCGCCAACGGGAGGCTCGTGGCGGGCGCCTTTGGCGCCGGCGGCGAGATCGGCCACATCACGGTCAAGCCCGACGAGCCGCTCGCCTGCGGGTGCGGCCGGCACGGCTGCCTGGAGCAGTACGCCTCTGCCAAGGGGGTCGTCCGCCTGTACCTCGAGGAGTGCGAGCGCCGCGGGGTCGAGCCGGTCAAGGTCGAGCACCCCACCGACACGCTCTCGGTCTTCCGCGCCCTCGCCTCCGGCGACGAGTGCGCCCGCATCGCCGTTGACCAGATGTGCGAGTACCTGGCGCAGGCCATGTCGCAGATCTCCTGCGTGATGGACCCGGCCATGTACCTCGTCGGGGGAGGCGTGGCGGGGTCGTTTGCGACCTTCGCCCCGGAGCTTCGCCGTCGCTTCGCCGCTCACGCGCTCTCCACGTGTGCGAACGTGCGCATCGAGGCCGCTGGCCTCGGCAACCAGGCGGCGATGTACGGCTGCGCCTACGAGGCGCTGCGTCTCAGGGGTGAGGCGGCGCCGCAAAACGCCTAGAGGACAACGTTAATTCCGCACGTTCCGACGCGCAGGTGCTATCCTGTTCAGAAAGCGCCCGACGAAGGGTACACACCAGGATCGGCGACCTTGCTTTGTCGCCGGGTTAGGAGCCACGCGATGAGCGAGTTCGTTCCCGTTTCCCACGTCCTTCTCGACTGCTCGGCCGCTACGGTCGACGACGCCCTCAAGCTCATCTCCGAGCAGGCCGTCGCCTTTGGCCTGGCCGAGGATGCCGCTGCCGTCTGCGATGCCTTCAAGGCGCGCGAGGCCGAGGGCACCACGGGCATGATGGGCGGCTTTGCCATCCCGCACGCCAAGAGCGAGGCGATCAAGGAGTCCGGCGTGATCATCGTCAAGTTCTCCGGCGGCGTGGAGTGGGCCTCCATGGACGGCGAGCCCATCACCTGCGCCATCGCCCTGCTGACGCCCGCCTCCGAGGCCGGCACCACGCACCTGCAGCTGCTCTCCAAGGTCGCCGTCCTGCTCATGGACGAGCACTTCCGCTCCGGCGTCCAGGACGCTGCCGACGCCGAGAAGGTCGCTGCGCTCGTGAACGAGGGCCTCTCCGCCGAGTAGCCCGGCGGGGCGCCTCTCGCCCTTCCCGTCCGCCGACGAACCCTTTCGTTTTGCGGAAACCGCAAGCAGCCGAAAGCGCCCGACGCCCATGCTTGGGTCGTCGGGCGCTTTGTCGTTCGCACAAGGGAGGTGCCATGGCTGTCGAGAGCTCGTCTGGCGGGCGGATGCTCGCGGCGGAGCGGCGGCGCCGCATCCTGGAGATGCTGGCGGCGCGTCCCTCCGTCCTGGTCACGGAGATCTGCGAGGCGTGTGGCGTCTCTGCGGTCACGGCCCGCGGCGACCTCGACTACCTCGAGGGAGAGGGCCTTCTGCGCCGGACGCACGGCGGTGCCGTGGCGATCTCGGACTATCTGCCGGCGCGCCGTCCCGAGCGGGACCGGCACGTGCAGCGGGCGAAGCGGGTCCTCGCCCGTCGCGCGGCGGAGCTCGTCTCCGACGGGGAGACGATCCTGGTGGGGTCGGGGACGACCACGCTCGAGTTCGTTCGCGCGCTCAGGGACAGGGAGGGGCTGACGCTCATAAGCAACGACGTCGACATCCTCATCCATGCCGCCCGGCATCTGCCCGACGTGACCCCGATCTCGACGGGAGGGGAGCTCGACCGCTCTCACTGCCACCTCTTCGGTCCGATTCTCGCGTCGTCGCTCTCCGACGTCCTGCTCGACAAGGTCTTTCTCGGCGCCGACGGCTTTGAGCCCTCGATGGGGTTTCTCGCCACGCTCGAGATGACCGCGTACGCCAAGGTTGAGTTCCTCCGGCACGCGCGGCGCCACGTTATCCTGATGGACTCCTCCAAGGTGGGGCGCGAGGAGCCCGGCCTGCGCTTTGCCCGGCCCGACGAGGTCGACGTGGTGGTCATGGACGTCGACCCGGGAGGTGTCGTCTCCGCGGCGTGCAACGCGGGGGAGAGGGGCGTCGAGGTCATCGAGGCGATGGCGCCGTGAGCGTGGTACCCGGCTGCGACTGGGCGGCGCTCGCCAGCTTCGACCACATCGAGATGCGCCCGGGCGGGCGCGAGGAGGTCCTCGACGGAGTCGTCGAGGAGTTTCCGTACCTCGCGGTGCTCTCTCAGCACGACCGCTACCATGAGCGCACGGTGCCGTGGCACTGGCACCAGGAGGTCGAGCTCTTCTACGTGCTCAGCGGGACCGTCCTCTACGCGACGCCGCACGAGCGGCTCGAGCTGGGCCCGGGCGCAGCGGGGTTCGTGAACGCCAACGTGCTGCACATGACGCGTGCCGTGGACGGGCGCCCCGGCGTCGACCTTCTGATTCACGAGTTCCGTCCTCGCCTCATTGCCGAGCCGAGGAGCCTGCTGTGGTCGCGCTACGTTGAGCCGCTCACGAGCACGACCTCGATCGAGCTGTTTGCGACGGGGCCGGACGACAGTGCGACGAGGGGCCTGCGCGAGACGCTGCGCTCCTCGTTCGACGTGGTGGAGGAGGGCGCGCCGGGCTGGGAGCTCAGGGTGCGCGACGCTATTTCTGAGGTGTGGCTCGGCTTCGTTGAGCTTCTCGGGCCACGGCTTGCCGAGGGTCCGGCCCAGATGCCCTCCGCGCGCGACGAGCGCCTGCGCGCGATGCTCGACTTCGTGGGCGCCCACTACCCCGAGCGCATCGGCGTGCTGGACGTGGCGGCCGCTGCCTTTGCGAGCGAGCGCGAGTGCCACCGCACCTTTCGCGAGGCCCTTGGGGTGACGCCCGCTCAGTACCTGCGTGACTACCGCATCGAGCAGGCGTGCCGGATGCTCGCGCACACGACGCGCCCCGTGGCGGCGGTCGCGGAGCTCACGGGCCTCGGGAGCGCGAGCCACTTTGGGCAGACGTTCCGCGCCGCGATGGGCTGCACGCCGAGCGAGTATCGGCATAGGTGGCAGAATTCAGATACAAGAAGGCAGCAAACGAGCTAGTTTGACAGCTTTTCTCGCTGGAAAATGCCAGTGTCGGCAATCAGCGAGAGGAGTTGCGATGGCAGAAATCAAGCACAACGAGACCCTGTCCGAGCTCAAGGACCTGAGGGCGTGGCGCGCGTTTCTGGTTGAGGCACGCGGACGGGTCATGCCCCTCGACGCGCTGCGCTTCACGCTCTCGATGACGCTCGACGACGCGCTCGCGGCGCTGGGCCTGGGCGGGTCCGTCTGGGCGCGCGAGCGCTGGACCGAGCTGCGCGACGGCCTTGACGCACCGATCGACGAGCCGGCCTGCGCGCAGGGCGAGCCCGAGCCCGAGCCCGAGCTCGCGGCCTGATCGGGTCTCCACGCCCCGCTGGCCGGACGCGGGGAGAAAAAAGCGCCGCCGCACCCTCCTCCTGGGTGCGGCGGCGCCGCTGCGCTTCGTTAGCGCTGTCTCGCGAGGGTCGCCTACGCGCGGCCGACGGAGCCGAGGTTGGTCATGCGGACCTTGACGAGCTCGGTGATCTCGGCCATGCCGGGCTTGGCAGGCTTCTTGGGGTCGAACGCGCCGGGGTTCTCGGCCATGTAGCCCATGAAGCCGCGCATGTAGGCCTGGCGCAGCTCGGTGGCGTAGTTGACCTTGCAGATGCCGTTCTTGACGGCCTCGGCGACCTGCTCGTCAGGCACGCCGGAGGTGCCGTGAAGCACGAGCGGCACGTCGACGGCGGCGCGGATGGCCTTCACGACGTCCTGCTCGATGTGCGGGGTCTCAGTGTAGACGCCGTGCGCGGTGCCAACGCCGATGGCGAGCGACGTGCAGCCGGTGCGCTCAACGAACTCGCGGGCCTCGTCCGGGTCGGTATAGGGGTTCTCGCCCTCCACGGCCGGGCCGTCGTCCTCCTTGCCGCCGACCTTGCCGAGCTCGGCCTCGACGGGCACGCCCATGGCGGCGCCCACCTCGGCCACGGACTTGGTGAGGGCGATGTTGTCCTCGAAGGACTCGTGCGAGCCGTCGATCATGACGGAGGTGTAGCCGGTGCGCAGGGCCTGCATGCAGCGGACGAACCCGTCGCCGTGGTCGAGGTGCAGGGCCACCGGCACGCTCGCGCGCTCGGCCGCGGCCTTGACCATGCCGTAGAAGTAGTCGAGGCCCGCGAACTTCACGGTGCCGGGGGTGGTCTGCATGATGACCGGGGACTTGGTCTCCTCGGCGGCGGCGAGCACGGCCATGACGAACTCGAGGCTCTCGATGTTGAAGGCGCCGACCGCGTAGTGGTTTGCCTGGGCGTCGAGGAGCATCTCCTTGGTGGTGACGAGCATGCGAACTCCCTTCCGTAGAAACACCTGATGACGTCATTGTACGTAGGCGGGGCTGGGGCAGGGGCGAGCGCATCTGGCGGGCGGCCCCGAGCGCGCGGCGGAAGGGCAAGCAAACGCAGGTTCCTCGGCGCCGCCCGCGGGCCTCTCCTCATTTGTTGGGTGGTTTCTGAGGGGGCTGTCAGGTATCAGCTGACCCGAGCTTCTGAATAGTACGAGGTCATGGGCTTGCACTCTTTTCTAGCTACTTCCACGGGGACGGGAAAACTGCCCAACAAATGAAGGACGCGCCCACCGCGCCCGCCGAGTGCCCTTGCTCGCCCGCCACCTTTTCAGAACGCAAGAAAAAGCAATGTGATATTTTGCTAAAAAAGAAAGAAAAGGAAACACAGTTCGTACACAAATCGGACAAGGGGAGACCATGGCCCTGACGTCGCCCGAGGAGCGCCGAACCGCGATCCTCTCCATGCTCGACCGAGCGGCCTCCGTGCAGGTGACCCAGCTTGCCGAGGCGTTCGGCGTCAGCCGCGTCACCGTGCGCGCGGACCTCGACGCCCTCGCGCGCGACGGCAAGCTCCGTCGCACGCACGGGGGAGCCGTCTCGCTGTCCAAGACGCTCACCGTCTCCGTCCAGGACCGCCGGGTCAACGTGAACGTTGAGGCCAAGCGCGCCATCGCGCGGCTCGCCGCCCCCTTCGTGGAGGACGGGGACTCCGTGCTCGTGGACTCGGGCACCACGGCCCTCGAGCTCGTGCGCGCCATCTCGGGTCGCAGGGGTGTGACCGTCGTCACAGACGACTTCACGATCGCAGATTACGTGGACCGCTCCGCCCCCTCGCTCGACGTCATCATGCTCGGTGGCAGCCTGCGCAAGGGGCACCGCTACACCGCGGGGCCGCTCGCCCTGCGGACGCTCGAGCTGCTGCGCCCCGACAAGGCCTTCGTCACGCCCACCTCCTATGCCCCCGGTCGCGGCCTCATGACCAACAACCAGGACATGGCCGAGCTCAAGCGCTCCTTTCTCGCCTGCGCGGAGCGCGCCTACGTGCTCATGGACCAGAGCAAGGTGGGCGCGCCGGGCCTCCTGTGGTTCGGCACGCTCGAGAGCGTGGAGGCGGTCGTGATGGACGCCGACCCTGAGGGCGTGGTCGCCTCCGACGCCGCGGAGCTCGGGTGCCGCGTCATATACTGAGCTCGTGAAGCCTGCCTCGCCAAGGAGAAGAACATGGCAGTGAAGCTCATCCTCACCGACATCGACGGCACGATCCTACCGCGCGGCGAGAAGGTCGTCTCGCCCAGGACGCGCGCGGCCTTCCACGCGGCTCTCGACGCGGGGATCGTCGTGGGGCCGGCAAGCGGTCGCGGGCACGCCTGGCTGCCGGGGTTCTTTGCCGGGGACGGAGCGTGCTGCGCTACGGCGCTCGCCACCAACGGCATGCAGGTCTACCTGAACGGCGAGAAGGTCCTGGAGCGGTCGCTCGGCCGGGATGCGCTCGAGCGCGTGCGCGAGGTCGTGGCGGGAACTCCGCGCGCGGGGCTTCTCGTCTTTGACGAGCTCACGCCGCTGCTCGTTGAGGGGTCCGTCGCGGACCTCGCCGTCGCGTTCCCCTCCTACGCCGAGACGTGCGTGGCCGTGGACGCCCTCCCCGAGTTCCCCGTGGTCAAGGCCAACGTCTTCGTGGGAACGTCCCCCGACGACGCGGCGCGGCTCGTGGGCCGCCTGAACGCCGAGGTGCCCGAGTTCGACGTGGACCGCGCGCTGCCCACCTACTCCAACGTCCAGCCCCGCGGCTGGAACAAGGGCGAGGCCGTGCGATGGCTCGCAGAGCGCATGGGGGTGGGCGTCGACGAGGTCGTGGTCTTCGGCGATGCCGACAACGACCTGCCAATGCTGCGTGCCGTGCCCAACTCCGTGGCGGTCGCGGGCGCCACGCCCGAGGCGGCGGCCGCCGCGCGCTGGCACATCGGCGCGTGCGAGGACGATGCCGTGGCGGCGGCGATCGAGGCCCTGGCGCGAGGGGAGTGGCCCTTTGAGCGCTAGCCCACACAGCCCCGGCTCCAATGGCTCCGGCCCCGCCCATGCCCCCGGTGCCCCGCGCGTTCTCGTGGTGGAGGACGACGCCGCGCTCTCCGAGGTGGTGTGCGCCTTCCTCGGGGGCGAGGGCTACGCGTGCGCGCCAGCCTTCTCGGGCACCGAGGCGCTGCTGCTCGCGGAGCGCGCGGCCGAGAAGAACGACCCATTTGACCTTGTGATTCTTGACCTCATGTTGCCAGGCGTGCCGGGTGAGGAGCTCATCGGGCGCCTGCGCGCGACGGGCGTTGCCGCGCCGGTGATCGTGACGTCGGCCAAGTCGGCCGTCGCGGAGCGAGTGAGCCTCCTTCGCCTGGGCGCGAGCGACTACCTCGTGAAGCCCTTCGACCTCGATGAGCTGCTCGCCCGCGTGGAGGTGCAGCTGCGCGGCCCCGCGCGCTCCGCCCGCCCTGCCGGCACGCTGCGCCTTGGTCGCTGGGAGCTCGATCCCGCTGCCCGCTCGTTTGCCGTGGACGGCGCGCCCGTGCGCCTCACGCGCACCGAGTTCGACATCCTCGCGGCCATGATGCGCGAGCCGAGCCGCGTCTTCACCAAGCGGGCCCTCTTCGAACTGGCGCGCAACGAGGACGCGCTCTCGGAGGAGCGCACCATCGCCACGCACGTGAGCAACCTGCGCGCCAAGCTGCGCCCGAGCGGCACGGACTCGTACCTGCGCACCGTCTGGGGAATCGGCTTCAAGCTCGAGGCGTGAGCGCGACGCCCGCCGTCCCGCGTTCTTGTCGAAGTCTTGTAGCTCTCTGAAACCTTTGCGCACGTCCTCCGGGTAGGCTTGAGACAACGGAGGGAGGCGCCATGAACGCCATCGAGACGAGCGGTCTTTGCAGGTCCTTCTCGCGCGGGAGGGTGCGCGCCGTGCGCGACGTGAGCCTCGCCGTGCCCGCCGGCGCGGTCTTTGGCCTGGTGGGAAAAAACGGCGCGGGCAAGTCGACGCTGCTCAAGCTCATCGCGGGGCTCATGCGGCCCAGCTCTGGCACCGTGAGCGTGCTCGGGCAGCGGCTCGCGCCCGGGGAGTCCCATCCCCGGCTTGGCGCGCTCGTGGAGGCGCCGGCGGTCTACGGCCGGCTCGACGCCTTCGAGAACCTCATGAACCGCGCCCTCGTGCTCGGCCTGCCCGACCCGGCCAGGGCGTGCCGAGAAGCCCTTGCCGCCGTGGGCCTGCCCGAGCGCATGGCGGGGGACGGTCGCCGCCGGGCCCTCTGGCCCCGCGGCACCTACGTGGACGACCTCTCCTCCGGCCAGCGCCAGCGGCTCGGCGTGGCCCTCGCGCTCATCGGCGACCCGGAGGTGCTGCTGCTCGACGAGCCGCTCTCCGGCATCGACCCCACGGACGCGACCGAGATCCGCGCCCTGATCGCGCGCCTCAGCCGGGAGCGCGGCGTCACCGTCGTCATGAGCTCGCACGTCCTGGCCGACCTCGAGCGCATCTGCACGCACTTCGGCGTCATGCGCGCCGGCGAGCTCGCGCGCACCCTCACGACCGCGGAGCTCACGGACGCCTGCGCCACCTACCTCACGCTGCGCACGGACGCCCCGGAGCGCGCGGTGGCCGTGCTCGCCGAGGAGCTGCCGGGCCTCGCGGTGCGGGTGCTGCCCGACGGCGTCCTGCGCGTGAGCGCGCCGGGTGGCGGCGAGCCGGACCGCACGGTGCTGGCGCAGGCGCTGCTCGCCGCCGGCATCGCCGTGACGGAGCTCTCCGTGAGCGAGCCCGACGTGGACGCCGAGCTTGTGCGCCTGATCGACGAGCCCCCAGCCGAGAAGGACCGGTGATCGCCATGACCAACCTCCCAAACCAGCTCCGCGCGGCCGCCTTTCTCGCCTCGCGCGACGCCTACGTGAAGGGCGCCTTCGCGCTGCCTGCGCTCTGGGTGGCGTGGGTCTTGCTCACCGCGCTGCTCGCCCCGGCGGGCACAGTCATGAGCATGAGCTTTGAGTCCGGCTTTCTGGGCCTTGTGAGCTTGGGGTCCTGCTTTGGCACGTGCCTTGCCGTGACGGGCCTCGTCGTGCACGACCTCTCCTCCGGCGGCCTGCGCGCGGCGATGGTCTCGGCGGGCGGTCGGCAGGCCTACGTGGCCTCGCGGGCAATCCTGGCCCTCGCGCTCGCGGTTCTTCTCAGCGTGTGGTCGGCCCTGCTGGGGCTGCTCTTCCTTCTGGTGCCCCACGTCTGCGAGGGGGCGAGCGCGGCGGAGCTGGCGCTGCGGGTGCTCGCTCGCACGCTCGTGAGCTGGACGTACGCCGTCTTCGGCCTCTTGCTCCTGTGGCTCGCGCGGCGCTCGCGGGGCTTTGGCGGAACGGTCCTCGTTGCCGCCCTGCTGGGCGCGGGCCTGCTCAACTACGTGCTCATGCTGCCCCTGATCGCCCTGATCCCGCTCTCGTCGGTGGTGCCTGCGCTGCAGGGTGTCGCCTACGGCATGTTCCAGCTGCTTGCCCCACTGATTCCGAGCGCTCTGCTCGGCAGCGTGACCGGCGCGGCAGGCCTTGATCTGCTGCCTGTCGTGACGTGCGTCGTCTGCGTGATCGCGTGTCTTGCCGCCTCGCGCGCCCTCATGGCGCGGGCGTCCCTCTAGCCATGGTGCGCTGGGGGAGCCGGGCTGCGCGCGAGCGCGACCTCGCGCGGCTCGCGGAGCTGATCGACCGCAGCTCGGTGGCGCCGGTCGCGCGCGCACGACTTGAGTCCGCCGACCCGGCGCTCGTCGCGCTCGCTCGGGCGATCGACCGGCGCTTGGACTCCGAGGCCGAGCGAGAGGCGGCTCGCCGCGCGGCTGACGAGCGCTTTCGTGAGCAGCTTGCCGCGCTCAGCCATGACATCCGCACCCCGCTCGCCGGTGCCCAGGGCTACCTGCAGCTCGCCGAGCGAGCGACGGACGAGGCCGAGCGGTCGCGCTACCTCGCGCGCGCGGCCGAGCGCCTTGGCGCCATGCGTGCGCTCACGGACGACCTCTTCGCCTACGCGCGCGCCGCGGACCCGTCCTGGGAGCCCGAGCTCGTGCCGTGCGACCTCGCCGACATCGTGGCGGGCGCGCTCGCGGCTCGCTACGAGGCCTTCGCCGCGCGCGGCTGGGAGCCGGACGTGCGGCTCGAGGAGGCGGCCTGCGTGCTCGCTGCGCCCGACGAGCTCGAGCGCGTGGTCGCAAACCTGCTGGACAACGCGCTTGCGCACGGCTCGGGCGCCCCGCACGTGCGCATGGCCGGCCCCGCGCTCACGGTCGAGAACCCCATGGGGCCAGACGCGGCCGCGCGGCTCGACCCTGCGCGCCTGACCGAGCGCTTCTACCAGGGAGACCCCTCGCGCGCGGGCCAGGGGACGGGCCTCGGCCTCGCCGTTGCCCGTGCGCTCGCGGAGTCGATGGGTGGCACCCTTTCCGTGGGCGTTGTCGCTGGCGAGCACCCGACCTTCTCGGCGCGCCTCGAGCTCCGCCCGGCACCGTAGCCGCCCGAGCATCCTGCAACAGAAGACGCCCCGCCCCTGTCCCGCGCGCAGTTCTGCAGCCGCTCGCGCTGTGAGCGGCGAAGCTGTCTGAGCACGGGGCAGGGGCGGGGCGCCGGCAGGTAGGGGGGTGCCTACGCTACCCTCTCGACGCTGGTCTGGGCGCGGAGCTCGTCGGCCACGGCCATGTCGAAGTGGCCGGTGCTCGCGGAGAGGCAGTTGGCGCTCGCGCAGGCCATGGCGTAGGCGAGCTGGTCGGTTACGGCCATGCCGCGCGCCATTGCGACGGCAAAGGCGCCGACCATCGTGTCACCGGAGCCCACCGGGTTCACGACCTCGATCTTGGGGGCGCGCCCGCGGAAGACGCCCTCGGAGCAGGCCATGACCGACCCGTCCCCGCCGAGCGAGACCACGACCTTCTCGATGCCATAGGTCTCGTGGACCTCGCGCGCGGCGGACACGATCTCGTCGATGGACTCCGGCTTGCGCCCGAGGATGGCGCAGATCTCGTCGGTGTTGGGCTTGATCATCGCGGGCCGCGCCGAGAGGCTCTCCACGAGCAGGCGCCCCGAGGTGTCGAGGATGGCGGGCTTGCCGGCGGAGCGCACGGCCTCCACGAGCTCACGGTAGATGTCCTCGCCGCAGCCGGCAGGGACGGAGCCGTTGAACGTCACCACGTCCGCGCGGGCCGCCACCTCGGCAACCTTGGAGCGCACGGCAGCGACCTCCTCCTCGCTCACGGGGCGTCCGGGCTCGAGGAACTCGGTCGAACAACCGTCGGGCTCGAGGACGTTCACGCAGCAGCGCGTCTCGCTCTTCACGTGCACGAAGTCGTGCTCGATGCCGTCGGCGTCGAGCAGCTCGCAGAGGAGTCGGCCGTTGTTGCCCCCCACAAAGCCCGTCGCGACGATCTTCTCGCCGCACGTTGCCACGGCGCGCGAGGCGTTGAGCCCCTTGCCGCCCGCGTTGTCAATGCAGGTCTCCACGCGCATGACCGTGCCGCGCTCGAGCGGGCAGGCAAGCTGGTACGCCTTGTCGATGGAGGTGTTGAGCGTGACGGTGGCAATCATGGGCCTCTCCTTCTCGTGGGCTGTGCTCAGAGGAAATCTTATCGCCCTGCGCCCTTCGTTGACGGCGGGCGCCTTGGTGGCAAGGACTTTCGATTTCTTGCGTTTGTAATTCGGAAAGGGTCGACAGGGCTCGGCTCGGGCGAGTGGTTCGCACAAGACGCATGCATTTTTATGAACGAATCCCAGCTCATAAAAGAATAATCGCTCATAAGGTACCCATAAACTAATACCACTGACTGAAAAGAATGTGGTTCAGAAAGGCAAGAAGAACTAAGTAACCTGGCTGTTCAGAACGTCGAACACTATAGAAACAAGCAGAAACAAGACCGTAAATGACCAGATAAACGCCGTTTTTACCGTGAGCGGTAGGATAAGGGCTGCAAGCGGTGCTTGGAGAGCCTTTTGCAGGATTCATGGAGGAAAAGTGATTCTCCTAGGGTAAAGTGGATTGGAAAGTCTTATGGTTGTAACCAGTTGCAAGGCCACGGAGACGAAGGAGCACACGATGGTCGGATGCATTCTCACGGGTCACGGCACGTTCGCGGAAGGCGTGGGCGCCGCCCTGGAGATGGTCGGAGGCCCCCAGGAGGACTTCGCCGTCGTCACCTTCCTCGAGGACGAGGCGGCAGAGTTCCCCGAGAAGATCGCCGGCGCCATCGCCTCGATGGCCGAGAAGTGCGGCGAGGTCGTCGTCTTCTGCGACCTCATGGGCGGCACCCCGTTCAACCAGGCCATGATGGCCGGCGCCGCCACCCCGGGCGTGCGCGTCGTTACGGGCGTCAACCTCCCGATGCTGCTCGAGTGCATGTCCATGCGCTCCGACGGCGTCACCGCCGACGAGCTCGTCGAGACCGCGGTTGAGATCGGTCGCATGGGCGTCGCTGCGCCGGTTCTTGAGACCGAAGCGGTGGACGAGCCCGAGGACGGTGAGGGCATCTGATGCCGGAGAACTTCCTCGACAACGTTCTCGCGTCCTCGGTGGTCCTCCTTGCCTTCCTGGTGCTGATGGGCCTTGTCTTCACGGTCTGGTCCTACCTCAAGATGCGCAAGAAGCGCCAGTACTTCGAGAAGGTCCACAAGGAGCTCAAGGTGGGCCAGGAGGTTATGTTCGGCGGTGGCATCTTCGGCACCGTCAAGGAGGTCGACGGCGACCGCGTCGCCGTGAAGGTTCGCTCGGGCGCCGTGCTCGACGTCTCGCGCTACGCGATCCAGGAGATCGACTAGCTGATCGGCCAGCAGGCTTCGCCGCGGGGAGGGCACGGCCCCTCCCGCGTTGACAGGACTCGGCAAGAGAAAGGAAGAGAGATGGCAGAGCCCAACATTCTCCTCACCCGCATTGACAACCGCCTCATCCACGGCCAGGTTGCCACCCAGTGGAACTCCACCATCGGTGCCAACCTCATCCTCGTTGCCAACGACGAGGTCTCCACCAACACCATGCGCCAGAACCTCATGAAGATGGCTGCCCCCACGGGCGTCGCCACCAGGTTCTTCTCGCTTCAGCACACCATTGAGATCATCGGGAAGGCGTCGCCGAAGCAGAAGATATTCATCATTGCCGAGAACCCCGAGGATGTGCTCGCGCTCGTCAAGGGCGGCGTGCCCATCAAGAAGGTCAACATCGGCAACATGCACATGGCAGAGGGCAAGCGTCAGGTCGCCACTTCGGTCGCGGTGAACGACGAGGATGTCGCTGCCTTCAAGGAGCTGCAGGAGAGGGGGGTCGAGCTGGAGATCAGGCGTGTCCCGAGCACGCCGGTCGAGGACATCAACAAGCTTTTCTCGTAAGCGACCACAGCACTTCCCGCGCCGGCGTCCCGGAGTCGCGCGCGGACTAGCACTAAGTCTTAGACAGACACGTGAAAGGAGGGGCATAAGATGGAAGTTAATGCCGTTCAGATTGCTCTTATCTTCATCGTCACGTTCATCGCGGCTATCGACCAGTTCGACTTCTTGGAGTCGCTCTACCAGCCGATCGTGACCGGTCCCATCGTGGGCGCCATTCTCGGCAACGTCGAGCTTGGCCTCATCGTCGGTGGCACCTACCAGCTCATGACCATTGGTAACATGCCGATCGGTGGTGCTCAGCCGCCCAACGCTGTTATTGGTGGCATCATGGCGGCCATCTTTGCCTGCACGCTCGAGAACATGGATCCCAACCTGGCGGTTGCGACGGCCATCCCGTTCGCGATGCTCGGTCAGTACGGCGTGACGCTGTTCTTCACGCTCCGTGCTCCGCTCCTCGAGTTCTTCCGCGGGTGCGCCGAGAAGGCTGACACCAAGGGCATCACCAAGTGGACGATCATCTCCGAGATCATCCTCGGCCTGATCTTCGCCGTCATCGTGACCCTGTTCTTCATCGCTGGTCTTGCTGTTGGTCAGCAGGTCGTCGACGCCATCCCCGCGTGGCTCAACGAGGGCCTCTCCCAGGCTGGCAACATGATGAAGTTCGTCGGCTTCGCCATCCTGCTCAAGATTATGATGAGCCGCGACATGTGGGGCTTCTTCTTCATGGGCTTCGGCCTCGCCCTCATCGCGACCAACATCCCGGCCATCTCTGGCCCTGCCCTGCTCATCCTCACCCTCATCGGCTTCGGCATCGCCTTCTGGGACTTCCAGCAGCAGACCGAGCTGAAGGGCGCTGTCTCTGATGGAGGTGACTTCACCGATGGCATCTAACGAGTTCGTTGTCCCTGAGCGCTATGAGGACCTTACCCCTGCGGCTCAGGTTGACCAGAAGACGCTGAACCGTATGGCTCTGCGCTCCTGCTGGCTCCAGTCCTCGTTCAACTACGAGACCATGCAGTCCGGCGGCTGGCTCTTCGCCATGATCCCGGGCCTCGAGAAGGTTCACACCAACAAGAACGACCTCGCTGCGTCGATGTACCACAACCTGGACTTCATCAACACGCACCCGTTCCTGGTGACCTTCGTCATGGGCATTGTTCTCTCCCTCGAGCAGAACAAGGTTGACACCCAGACGATCCGCGCCGTCCGCATCTCCGCTGCCTCCCCGCTCGGCGGCATCGGCGACGCTCTGTTCTGGCTGACGCTCGTGCCGATCACGGCCGGCATCACCTCGAACATGGCGCTCGAGGGCAACATCATTGCCCCGATCATCTTCCTGGTGATCTTCAACGCCGCTCAGTTCGCGTGCCGCTTCGGCCTCATGAACTGGTCCTACAAGGTTGGTACGAGCGCCATTGACGCCCTTACCGCCAACATGCAGGCGTTCACCCGCGCCGCTTCCATCCTCGGCGTCTTCGTCGTTGGCGCGCTGACCGTCACCATGGGTGCCACCCAGATCAACCTCACGATCCCGAACGGCACCACCCGTGGCCTCTCCGCCACCACCGTGGTCGTCTCCAACGAGGAGGCCGAGAACTTCGCCGACCTCGCCGTTGACACCGAGACCGCTGAGGCTGGCACCCTTGCCATGACCGACATGGAGGGCAACCCCCTCACCGCTGCCGACGCTGACGGCAACGCTGTCACCACCGGCATCGTCGACCTTGGCAACGGCATGAGCCAGGTCACCTACGGCACCGTCACCGAGTCCCCCGTCAGCTACTCCGTGGCCTCGACGCTCGACTCCGTGATGCCCAAGCTCGTCCCGCTGGCGCTCGTGATGCTGCTGTACTTCCTCTTCGCGAAGCACAACTTCACCCCGATCAAGGGCATCATCCTGCTCCTGGTCATCGGCATCCTGGGCTCCGGCCTTGGCCTCTGGCCGAGCATCTGGACTGCGTAAGCTGTCTGTTGCTTCTAGGGAGGCGCGCGGGCAGCACTCGCGCGCCTCCCTTCTGCGCCACTTGTACCAGGTACAAATGGCGCAACACGGTGTCGCCCCACTTGTACCTGGTACAAGTGGCGCAAGTGGGGCGAGAGCGTGCTGGACAGGGGTATGCCCGGACGGCGTGGGGCAGATCGCCCGCAGGGGCGCGTCCGTCTCACGCTCTGCGCATATCAAGGGGTGCGGAGGGAGGCCCATGGGCACCGTCTCAAGAAAGCAGCCGCTCTACGACCAGCTCGTGGACCTGCTTCGAGAGAAGATTGACAACGAGCTTGAGCCGGGGGACCTGCTTCCCTCCGAGCGCGAGCTCTCTGAGCGCTATGGCCTCTCGCGCACCACGGTTCGTCTCGCCCTGAAGGAGCTCGAGACGCTCGGGCTCATCAGTCGCCGCCACGGCAAGGGAACCTTCGTCTCCGACGCATCGCGCGAGGCGACCAACCTCATGGGCTCCTACAGCTTCACCGAGCAGATGCGCGAGATGGGGCGCTCGCCCAAGACCGTCATCCTTGAGTTCGAGGTGCGCGAGGCCGCCAAGTCCGTGGCCGACCACCTGCGCATCCGCCTCGGCGACAAGGTCTACCGCATGCGGCGCCTGCGCCTCGCCGACGACGTTCCCATGATGGTGGAGCGCACGTATCTCCCGGTGAGCGAGTTCGTCTCGCTGACCTTTGAGGACGTCGCCTCCAAGCCCCTCTACGACATCATGGAGAAGGACTACCACGAGAAGATTCGCCTCGCCGAGGAGGAGTTCTACGCGAGCATCGCGCGCAGCGCGGACGCCCAGGCCCTCGGCATCGCGGAGGGGGCACCGGTCCTGGAGCTCGTCCGCACTACCTACTCCGACAAGAACATGGTCATCGAGTACACGCACAGCGTCGCTCGCGCCGACCAGTTCAAGTACAAGGTCACGCACGTCAGAAGCTAGGCTCCACGAGCCTGGGGAAGGGAGACAGAAACGATGTTTGAGATGGACGAGGCAACGCTCACCTCGATGGGCGCGCAGATCACCACGGCGGAGATTGCGCAGCAGCCGGAGCTGTGGCGTGACACCCTCAAGATCTATACCGAGAACCTCGACGCCATCGAGGCGTTTCTCGCCGACGCCCGCGCCATGGGCGACGGCCGTCTCTCCGTCGTGTTCACCGGCGCCGGCACTTCCGACTACGTTGGCGACACCGTTGCCCCGTACCTGCGCCACGCTGGCGACGTCTCGCTTTACGACTTCAAGCCCGTTGCCACCACCGACATTGTGTCCGCCCCGCGCGACTTCCTGAACCCCGACGAGCCCACGCTGCTCGTCTCGTTCGCCCGCTCCGGCAACAGCCCCGAGTCCCTTGCCGCCGTCGACGTGGCGCGCACGTTCGTGAAGAACGTCAAGTTCCTCAACATCACCTGCGCCCCCGACGGGCGTCTCGCCGTTGAGTCCGCTGACGACCCCAACGCTCTCACGCTGCTCATCCCGCGCGCCAACGACAAGGGCTTCGCCATGACCGGCTCCTACAGCTGCATGACGCTGCTCTCCACGCTCGTCTTTGACACCGCGCCGCTCGCCCAGAAGTCCGCGTGGGTCGAGACGATCGCCCTCATGGGCGAGGAGGTCGTGCGTCGCGAGGACGAGGTCAAGGCCTTCCTCGCCGGCGACTTCAACCGCGTGACCTACCTCGGCTCCGGCTCGTTCGTCGGCCTCGCCCAGGAGAGCCAGCTCAAGATCCTCGAGCTCGCCCACGGCCTCGTGGCGACCTCTTGGGACAGCTCCATGGGCTACCGCCACGGGCCCAAGTCCTTCGTTGACGACAAGACCCTCGTCTTCGTCTTCATGAACAACGACGCCTACACCCGTCAGTACGACCTTGACATCCTGAACGAGATCGCCGGCGACAAGATCGCGCAGAAGACGATCGCCGTCCAGCAGGACGTGGCCCCGGTCTTCGAGGGCGAGTCGTTCACCTTCTCCGGCTACGACGCGCTGCCCGAGGGCTATCTCGCCCTCCCGTTCGTGATGGTCGCCCAGACGGTCTCCCTGCTCAACTCCGTGCGCGTGGGCAACACGCCCGACACGCCGAGCCCCACCGGCACCGTCAAC
Organism: Candidatus Olsenella pullistercoris; assembly: GCA_019116525.1. Taxonomy (GTDB): domain Bacteria; phylum Actinomycetota; class Coriobacteriia; order Coriobacteriales; family Atopobiaceae; genus Thermophilibacter; species Thermophilibacter pullistercoris. The sequence continues at coordinate 60,489 of DXBM01000050.1, forward strand.
CGCGTGGTCAAGGGCGTCACCATCCACCCGTTCGAGGCCTAGTTCCCCCGCGATGGGCCAAAAGGCCCATCGCCCCAGTTTTGATACGAAGGGACAGTCCCTTCGTATCATTTGGAGGTTGATATGAGCACGTTTGCCATCAAGGCCGACCGGTTCGTCCTGCCCGGCGCCACCATGCAGGGGGGCTACCTCACCATCGCCGACGGCAAGTTCGTCGGCTGGTCCGAGCAGGCGCCCGACTGCGACATCCACGACCTCTCCGGCTGTATCGTGGGCCCGGGTCTCGTTGACACGCACATCCACGGCTTCTTCAACCATGCAACCACCGACCGCGACCCTGCCGGCATCGACGCCTCGAGCGTCGAGCTCGCGCGCCGCGGCACCACCTGCTGGCTGCCGACGACCTTCACGGAGTCCGTGGAGCAGATCGCCGACTCCTGCGCCGCCATCGCCGCGGCGGACGAGGGCCGCGACGCCGACTTCGTGGGCGCGCGCATCGGCGGCATCTACCTCGAGGGCCCGTTCTTCACCGAGGCGCACGTGGGCGCCCAGAACCCGGTCTACCTCATCGACCCGAGCGTCGAGGTCTTTGACATGTGGCAGGAGCGGGCCGGCGGGCGCATCGTGAAGAGCGCCCTTGCTGCCGAGAAGGACGGCGCGTGCGCGTACTGCGCGGCGCTGGACGCGCGTGGCGTGGTGACGGCCATCGGCCACTCCGACGCGCACTACGACGAGGCCCTCGCCGCGGTGAACGCCGGTGCGAGCTGCTTTGTCCACACCTACAACGGTCAGCGCGGCCTGCACCACCGCGACCCCGGCGTCACCGGCACCGCCATGACGACCAACGGCACCTACGCCGAGATCATCTGCGACGGCAAGCACGTCGTGCCCGCGGCGATCAAGGCGCTCGTGACCGCCAAGGGCTGGGAGCACTCGGTCCTCATCACCGACTGCCTCGGCTGCGGCGGCATGCCCGAGGGCGAGTACATGTCCGGCGGCCTGCCCGTGGTCATGAGGGGCGGCCTGTGCTACCTGCGCGACGGTGACTCCATCGCCGGCTCCGTCCTCACGCTCGCCGAGGGCGTCAAGAACATGGTGGACTGGCAGATCGTGACCGCTGAGCAGGCCATTCGCATGGCAACCGAGGTCGCCGCCCGCTCCGCTCGCATCGACGACCGCTTTGGCTCGATCAAGCCGGGCCGCGCTGCCGACCTCACGGTCTTCAACGCCGACATGACGCTCGCCGCCACCTACGTGGGCGGCACCCTCGTCAAGTAGCGGCTCTGACAGAGGGGACGGGGGGATCTGTCAAGCCTCCGTCCCCTCTGTCATGTTGACGCAAGGGACAGAGGCTTGACAGATCCCCCCGTCCCCTCTGTCAGCTTAGGGTTTCGTCACCTTTCGCGAAGACGCCCCGGCGCGTCCTCCGGCCCGCTATCATGGCTCAAACGACCCTCGACGGCGGGAAGGGAGGCGGCCATGCGGCTCAGGAGGCGCACAGGGCGCTCGAGGCGCCGCCGCAGCGTGCTTCTCGCCCTGCTCGTCGCCATCGCGCTTGCCGACACCGCCACGCTCGCCGGGGCAGCCGTGCTGCACGTGCGCCGGCTGGAGCGCGCGAGCGGCACGAACGCCGTGACGGCTCCCGAGGTGGTCGCGGAGCGCAGGGAGGGCCCCTTCACCGCAACGATCGACTACGCCGCGCTCTTCTCGGCTGACGGCCATCAGGTCTCTTCCGAGGTGCGCTGGGCCGACGACTGGTTCTTCCAGGACGCCACGGAGTACAACCACGACCTCGCGCACACCTGCGCGGTGCTCTCTGCCGTCGCCAACGCCGAGAGCGCCTACTACCAGCAGGGCTCGTCCGCGCCCGCCTACGCAGAGCAGGCCTTTGCGGAGCTCGGCTTTGAGGAGGTCTCCACGGCTTCCTACCGCTACCGCAGCGAGGTCCTCGACGAGGTCCTTGGCGTGGTTGACGGCACGGACGTGGTTGCCTACACGCTCGCCACCCGGCACGTGACGAACTCGGAGACGGGCGAGGAGCGCCTGCTCACCGTTGTGGTGGTGCGCGGGTCGTACGGATCCGAGTGGCTCTCGAACGCTCGGATCGAGAGCGCCGAGGACGCCACCGGCGACGGGGACCACCTCGGCTTCACGCTCGCCGCGGAGGAGATCGTTGCAGACCTCGAGGAGCGCGCTGCCGAGCTCGACCCCAGCGTGGAGCGCAGCTACCTCTTCTGCGGCCACAGCAGGGGGGCGGCCGTTGCCAGCCTGCTCGCGAGCTACGTCGACGACGTGCCGGCCCTCGCGAGCGCCGAGGACGTGCGCGCGTACGGCTTTGCGACCCCCAACTGCACGTCCTCGACCGAGGCGCGCTCGGCTCGCTACGACAACATCTTCAACGTCCTCAACCCCTCTGACGTGGTGACGTCGCTCCCGCCCGCGGCGTGGGGCTACGACCGCTACGGCCAGGACGTGTGGCTCCCTGGCGAGGGCGATGCCTCGCTCGCCGCGCTCCTCCCGCGCATGCGCGCCGCCTACCTCGAGACGATGGGGGTCGCGTGCCCCGCCGACCCGTCCGACCGCTCCGTCGTGGGGGAGCTCGCCGAGCGCCTGGCTGACGCGGCCCCCTCCCTCGAGGCGCTTGCCTCGCCCCTCACGTGGCCCGACGTGGCGGCGGCGCTCATGGACGCCGATCTGCCCGGCCTGCTCTCGAGCCACTACCCCAACACCTACATCGCTTGGCTCGAGGCCACGGACGCGGGGGACCTCACCTTCTCCTAGCGCCGCGCAGGATGGCGCGGGGCGTGCCAGCGTCAGGTCGTAGCCCCTCCCAAACCGACGTTCTTCTCGCCAGAATGTAGGTTTGAGCGGCATTAAGCTCGCTGAACCCTCCTGAACCTACGCTTTGGCGAGAAAAATGTGGGTTTGGGAGGGAATATCAGTCGCAGGAGCGTGAGCCGCGCGCAAGCAATCTGGTTTTTTGAACATACCGTCTAAAAATGCCGGCACTGAGGTAGATTCTCTCCCGTGAGCAATCGTAGGCGGGAGAGCCATGGCACAGGCGAGAAGAACGGTGCGCGTCGGCATCGATGTGGGGTCCACAACGGTGAAGGCCGTCGCGGTCGAACGCCGCGGCGGGGGATGGGAGCGCGTCTTCTCGCGCTATGTGCGCCACGGCGCCCGTCAGGCCGCGACCGTTGCCGAGGTGCTGGGCGAGCTCTCCTCCGTGCTCCCGAACGTCCGCCTGTGCGCGGCGCTCACGGGCTCCGGCGCCCCGACGCTCGCCGAGGAGCTGGGGCTTCCCTACGTGCAGGAGGTCGTGGCCAACTCCATCGCCGTGCGCGAGCTCTTCCCCGAGGCGCGCTGCGCCATCGAGCTCGGCGGGCAGGACGCCAAGATCGTCTTCTTCGAGAAGGATCCGCGCACCGGTGACCTCACGGTCTCTAACATGCGCATGAACGGCTCGTGCGCGGGCGGCACCGGCGCGTTTCTCGACGAGATCGCGTCTCTGCTGAACGTGCCCTCTGAGGAGTTCGACGGCCTCGCCGCCTCGGGGACGACGGTGCGCGACATATCCGGCCGCTGCGGCGTCTATGCCAAGACGGACATATAGCCCCTGCTCAACCAGGGCGTCTCCAAGGCGGACCTCGCCCTGTCGTCCCTCCACGCAATCGCGAAGCAGACGATCGGCGGCCTTGCGCAGGGCCTCGACATCGAGCCGCCGGTCGTGTTCGAGGGCGGCCCGCTCACCTTCAACCCCACGCTCGTGCGCGTCTTCGCCGAGCGGCTGGGGCTCTCTCCGGAGCAGGTTATCGTGCCCGAGCACGCCGAGACCACGATCGTGCTCGGCACCGCGCTGGCCGTGGACGAGCTCTTCTCCGAGCGCGACTGCGAGCTTGACGTCGCCCGCGTTACGGGCGAGCTGCGCGAGCTTGAGGCCCGCCCGCGCGTCGAGGGTGACGGGGAGCCGCCGTTCTTCTCGTCCGAGGAGGAGCGACGCCGCTTTGACGAGCGCCACGCCGTTCCGGCCGAGCCTGTGCCAGAGCTCGCCCCCGGCTCCGAGCTGCGCTGCTACCTGGGCATCGACTCCGGCAGCACGACCACGAAGTTCGTCCTGGTGGGGGAGGACGGGCGGCTCGTGGACTCGTTCTACGCCTCCAACGAGGGGGAGCCGCTTGACGTGGCGCTGGCGGCCCTGCGCGAGCTACGGGACCGGTACCGCGAGCGCGGCGTCTCGCTGCGCGTGCTCGGCGTGGGCACCACCGGCTACGGCGAGATGCTCTTCTCGCGCGCCCTCCAGGCCGACTACCACGTGGTCGAGACCGTCGCGCACGCCCGCGCCGCTCGCGAGCTCGTCCCGGACGCCACGTTCGTGCTCGACATCGGCGGGCAGGACATGAAGGCCATCTGGCTCGACAACGGCGTCATCACGGACGTGGTGGTCAACGAGGCGTGCTCCTCGGGCTGCGGCTCGTTCCTCGAGACCTTTGCTCGCTCGCTCGGCATGCCGGCCGAGAAGATCGCGGAGGCGGCCTTTCGCTCCGAGTCCCCGGCGCGCCTCGGCAGCCGCTGCACCGTCTTCATGACGAGCAGCGTGGTCACCGAGCAGCGCAACGGCAAGTCCCCGGACGACATCATGGCCGGCCTCTGCCGGTCCATTGTGGAGAACGTGTTCACCAAGGTGCTGCGCGTGCCGAGCGCCGACGCCCTGGGGCAAAGAATCGTGGTGCAGGGCGGCACCTTCCTGAACGACGCCGTCCTGAGGGCCTTCGAGCAGCGCGTGGGGCGCCCGGTCACGCGCGCGCCGCACGCCGGGCTCATGGGGGCGATCGGCGTGGCGCGCCTCGTGCGCGAGAGGATGGAGGCCCGTGCCGCGGAGCTCGGACGCATGCCGCGCTCCTCGTTCATCGGCCTCGACGCACTCGATGGGTTCACGTGGCGCTTTGAGCCCAACCTGCCGTGCCCCTTCTGCCAGAACCACTGCAGCCGGACGCGCGTGAGCTTCTCGACGGGCGGCAGCTGGGTCACGGGCAACCGCTGCCCGCGCGGCGAGGTCGTGGGGGACGCCGCCGACAAGGACGTGAGGGCCCGGCTGCGCGCCGTGAGCGAGCGCACGAGCCGCGTGCCCGACCTCTTCCGCGAGCGCGAGCGGATGCTCTTCGAGGAGTACCCGGTCGAGCCCGTGCGCGACCGCGGGGACGACGCGCTCACCATCGGCCTGCCGCGCGTGCTCTCGCTCTGGGAGTGGGCGCCCTTCTGGACGACCCTCGTGCGCGCGACCGGCCATCGCGTGCGCCTCTCGCACCGGAGCACGCGCGCGATGTACGAGGAGGGCCTCTCGGCGGTGACCTCCGACACCGTGTGCTTCCCGGCCAAGCTCGTCCACGGCCACCTGCGTGACCTCGCCCGCGCGGGCGTGGACCGCATCCTCATGCCCTCGGTGACCACGGTCCCCTCGGACAACGCCTCCGAGGGGAGCCACTCCATGTGCGCCGTGGTGAAGGGCTACCCCCTCGTGGTGAGAAACTCCGACAACCCCGAGCGTCGCTGGGGCATCCCCTTTGACGCCCCGCTCTTCCACTGGTACACCGACGAGGACCGCGACCGCCAGCTCACGGCGTGGCTCGCGGACTGGGCCGGCCTCGGCCCGGACGAGGCGGCGCGCGCAATTGACCAGGCGCTTGCCGCCCAGCGCTCCTTCCGCGGGCGTCTCGCGCGCCGCGGGGCGGAGGTGCTCGAGGCCGCGCGCGAGCGGGGCGAGTACGCGGTGGTCATCGCCTCGCGGCCGTACCAGAACGACGAGCTCGTGAACCACGGGCTCCCGCGCATGTTCGCGGACGCGGGAATCGCCGTGCTCACCGCCGACTCCGTGCCCGGTATCGGCGAGGTGGACCTCTCGCGCAGCCGGATTGACGTGGTGAACAACTTCCACGCGCGCGTCCTGGGCGGCGCCCTGATCGCCGCGCGCGACGACGCGCTCGAGTTCGTGCAGCTCGTCAGCTTTGGCTGCGGCCACGACGCCTATCTCACCGACGAGGCAACGCGCCTCATGCACGAGGCGTCCGACAAGACGCCGCTCGTGCTGAAGCTCGACGAGTCCGACGCCACGGGCCCGCTCCAGATCCGCGTGCGCTCCTTCGTGGAGACGGTCCGCGAGCGTCGGGAGCGGCGCGCTGCGGAGGGCGCCGGCGTCTCGGCGAAGGCGCGCGAGCTGCCCGACCCCTACCCCCAGAAGTACCTGCGCTCGGACCGCGCCCGTCTCACCGTCCTCACGCCGAACACCTCGCACGCCTTCAGCCGCCTCATGGCTGCCGCGGTGGGCAGGCAGGGCGTCCGAGCCGTGTCGCTGCCGGTGGGGCGCGAGGAGGCCATCCGCCTCGGTAAGCGCTACGTCCACAACGACATCTGCTTTCCCGCGCAGATCGTGATCGGGGAGGTGATCGAGGCGCTCGAGAGCGGCCGCTACGACCCGGCCTCAACAGGCGTCTTCATGGCCAAGTACCTCGGGGACTGTCGCCTCACGCACTACGGTGCCCTGCTGCGCAAGGCGCTCGACGACGCGGGCTTCTCGCAGGTCCCGATCATCACCAACGATGCCGATGACGCCCACGACATGCACCCGGGGTTCCGGCTCGGCGTGCGCGCCTCGATCGACGTTGCCTTTGCGCTGCCGATGGTCGACGTCCTCGAGGAGTGGCTGCGCAAGGTGCGCCCCTACGAGGCAGAGGAGGGCGCTGCCGACCGCGCCTTCGAGGAGGGCATGGACGCGCTGCTCGAGGGGCTCTCGGCGCGTGGCGTGCGCGGTGCGGCGGACGGCTTCCGCCGGGGCTGCGAGACCCTCTCGTCGGTGCGCCGTCGCCGCGTCCCGAGGCGTCCCCGCGTGCTGATCGTGGGCGAGTACCTGCTCAACTTCCATCCTGGGGCCAACCACGACATCGAGCGCTACCTCGAGGCCAACGGCTTCGAGGTCGTTGAGGCGCGCATGACCGACGTCATCCAGAAGAGCTACTTCTACAAGGACGCCCAGGCGCGCGAGTACCACGTTGGCCTGCCCGCGCGCGAGCGCGCCTGGAACGCCCTCGTGGACAAGGTCTTCTCGGCCGCCCACAGCCTCACCGACCGGGTTGCCCGCGGCTTTGCCCTCTACGAGCGCCCCGCCCGCCTGCCCGAGATCGTGGGCGCGAGCGACCCGATCATCCACCACACCTTTGACGCGGGCGAGGGCGTGCTCATCCCCGCCGAGATCATCCACAACGCCGAGAAGGGCGTGCGCAACTTCGTGATCCTTCAGCCGTTCGGGTGCCTTCCCAACCACGTGGTGGGGCGCGGCATCACCAAGCGGCTCAAGGAGCTCTACCCCGACGCGCAGGTGCTCCCGCTCGACTTTGACCCCGACGTGAGCTTTGCCAACATCGAGAACCGGCTCCAGATGCTCGTCATGGACATGCGCGCTGACGCCGAGCCCGTGCCCGGGGCAGTGCGCGAGGGCGTTGACGTGGGCGACCTCGTGGCGGAGTGGGGGAGCCGCATCGCGGACACGGCGCAGAGCGCCCTCGACGGGGCCGCGGGCTCGGGCCGTGCCTGCGAGGGCTCGCGATGAGGCGCGAGGGGGGCGGGCGCGCCGCCGCCCGGATGCGCGAGCGGCTCGCGGACGCCTTCTGGGAGTGCCTCGACGCCGCGCGCCTCGACGCGGTCTCGGTGGGCGACGTGATCGCGGCGGCGGGCGTGAGCCGCGGCTCGTTCTACTACCACTTCGCCGACAAGGACGAGCTCGTGCGCTGGGCCCTGCGCCACGAGGTGATCGACGTGGACCGGCGCGGGACGTCGCTCGTGGCGGTCATGGCAGGCCCGGAGCCCGACGACGAGGACCCGATCGTCGCGCGCGGCGTGCGGCGCATCTGCCTTCTGATCGACCGCGGCGGGATGGACGTGGCCTACGACGCGATGCTCGAGCTGGCGATCGAGTTCTGGACGCGCGCGCAGCGCCCGGAGGGCGGAAGGCTGCCCGACGAGGTCGTGGCGGCGCTGGAGTACGGCGTGGGCGGGCTCGTGGGCATGCTCAGCCGGGCCGACACCTCGACCGAGGCGCACCGCCGCGCCTCCGTGGCGTTCCTGCGCGAGCAGCACGCGCGCCTGCGCGAGCACGTGCTCTCCGAGGTGCTCGTCGCGAGCTGAGGTTCTTCTCGCCACGGTGGCGCGGCCGCGCCGCCGGCTTGCCCGCCCTCTCCATTGGGTGCATCCGTGGCAGTTATATAGCCATTTTTCTCGAAATAACGTCCACGAACGCACCCAAAGGCCCCTCCACGCGCCCGGCGAGAAGAACCTTGCAGCTGGCTCTCGCCCGGCTTACCGCCCGGCGGTCAGCCGCCGTGAAGCCCCGTGCGATCCGGCGCCAAAGCGCCCTCGTCGCCAATCCATCGACGTGCGGAAAACCTCGGCGAGCGGTGCCATCGCGTGTGCTACCATGTCCCGCAGGCGATGACGGAGAGGTTCGGGCGTCGCGTTGCCAGCGGACAAGAGATGGGGGCCACCGGCTGAGAGCCCCCTCCAAGGCAGAGGCCCGGAGTTCACTCCACCAGCCGCGACCTGAACATGATACAAAGGGACTGTCCCTTCGTATCATCAGTAGGGAAGCCGTATGCCCCACGGCACGGGGCGAGAAGAGCGGGCGCGCCGGAGAGACAACCTGCGCGCCAACCGAGGTGGTACCGCGGATCCAATCCGTCCTTGGGCAGCAGCGCAGCTGTCGAGGGGCGGTTTTTTCGTTAGAGAAGGGATGACACGATGTCGATGTCCGACGACCTCAAGGCAATTGAGGCCCAGGTGGCGGAGGGGCTCGCCGCCGCAGACAGCATGGAGGCGCTCGAGGCGCTGCGCGTGAGCGTGCTGGGCAAGAAGGGCTCGCTCACCCAGATCATGCGCTCGATGGGCAAGGTCGCCCCGGAGGAGCGCCCGGCGATGGGCCAGCTCGCGAACACCGTTCGCGGAAACGTCGAGGAGGCGCTCAAGGCGCGCCGCGAGGCCCTCTCCGCCGAGCTCCTGGAGCGCAAGATGGCCGCTGACGCCTGTGACGTCACACTGCCGGGCCGTCGCCTGAGCTCGGGCACCCAGCACCTCATCTCCCAGATCCGCGAGGAGATCGAGGACATCTTCTGCGGCCTCGGCTACACCGTCGAGGACGGCCCCTACGTGGAGACCACCTGGTACAACTTCACGGCGCTGAACGCCCCGGAGGACCACCCCAGCCGCTCCGCCAAGGACACCTTCTACGTGGTCGACAACGCGCCCGAGGGCAAGCCCTCCCACGTCCAGGGCGAGTCCGACGTGCTCCTGCGCACCCAGACCTCGGGCGTTCAGGTGCACGTGATGGAGCGCCAGAAGCCGCCCATCTACATGATCTGCCCGGGCACGGTCTTTCGTCCCGACACGGCCGACGCCAACCACCTGCCGCAGTTCACGCAGGTCGAGGGCCTCGTCGTTGACGAGGGCATCACCTTCGGCGACTTCAAGGGCACGATGGACTACTTCCTGCGCGAGATCTTCGGCAAGGACCGCGCCACGCGCTACCGCCCGCACTTCTTCCCGTTCACCGAGCCCAGCTGCGAGGTCGACGTCTCGTGCGGCGTCTGCGGCGGAAAGGGCTGCCGCTTCTGCAAGGGGACCGGCTGGCTCGAGATCCTGGGCGCCGGCATGGTCGACCCCAACGTCTTCGAGTACTGCGGCATCGACCCCGAGAAGTACACGGGATTCGCCTTTGGCATGGGCGTCGAGCGCATCGCGTGCCTCCGCTATGACCTGCCCGACCTGCGCATGCTCATGACCGGTGACATGCGCTTCCTGCGCCAGTTCTAGCGGCGCCGGCCACCCAGACAACCCCTGCGCGCGAGAAGGAGAAGAACATGCGCGTCTCATACGAATGGCTCAAGAGCATGGTCGACGTGCCGGCGGACCCCGCCGAGCTCGTTGCCGAGCTCACTCGCACCGGCACCGAGGTCGAGGGCGTGGAGAAGGTCGGCGCCAACCTCGAGCACGTGGTCACGGCCCAGGTCGTGAGCAAGAAGCCGCACCCCGACTCCGACCACATGTGGCTCTGCCAGGTCAGCGTGGGCGACAAGAACGTTGACGAGAACGGCAACCCCGTCCCGCTGCAGATCGTCTGCGGCGCCCAGAACTTCAACGAGGGCGACCACATCGTGTGCGCCATGATCGGCGCGGTGCTGCCCGGCGACTTCAAGATCAAGAAGAGCAAGCTGCGCGGCGTGGAGTCCTGCGGCATGAACTGCTCTGCGCGCGAGCTCGGCCTTGGCTCCGACCACGAGGGCATCATGATCCTGCCCGAGGACGCCCCAGTGGGCATGGACTTCACGGAGTACCTTGGCACCTCCGACACCGTGATCGACTGCGAGATCACGCCCAACCGCCCCGACTGCCTCTCCATGACCGGCATGGCGGTGGAGGTTGCCGCGATTCTTGACGAGGACACCCACATCGAGCTGCCCCGCGTCAGGGCGGAGCAGGGCCCCGACGCCTCCGAGCTCGTTGACGTGACCATTGACGACCCTGAGCTCTGCCCGCGCTACACCGCGCGCGTGGTGAGGGGCGTCAAGATCGGCCCCTCGCCCGACTGGCTCGCTCAGCGCGTGGCCGCCGCAGGCGGGCGCTCGATCAACAACGTCGTGGACGTGACCAACTACGTCATGTACCTCACCGGCCAGCCGCTCCACGCCTTTGACCTCGGCAAGCTTACCGAGCGCGACGGTCGCCGCCACATCGTGGTGCGCGCTGCCAAGGACGGCGAGAAGCTCGTGACGCTCGACGGCCAGGAGCGCACCCTCACCTCCGACATGTGCCTCATCACCGACGACGGCGCGACGCCGATCGCGCTCGCCGGCGTCATGGGCGGCCTGGACTCCGAGATCACCGAGGAGACCGTCGACGTCCTTCTCGAGAGCGCGAACTTCTCCAGCGGGCACACGTCCCGCACGAGCCGCAACCTCGACCTCATGAGCGAGGCCTCCATCCGCTACGAGCGCCAGGTCGACGGCACCAACTGCGCCAACGTCGCTGAGATCGCGGCGGCTCTGTTCGAGGAGTGCTGCGGCGCCGAGGTCTGCCCGGGCATCGTTGACGTCTACCCCGGCGAGGCCGATGACGCGCCGGCGCAGATCGCGCTGCGCCCGAGCCGCGTGCGTCTCATCGGCGGCGCTGACATCCCTGAGGACTTCATGGCCTCCCGCTTGCGCCGCCTGGGCTGCGCGGTGGAGCGTGCCGGGGAGGACGAGCTCTCCGTCACGGCGCCGACCAACCGTCCCGACCTCACCCGCGAGGTCGACCTCATCGAGGAGGTCGTGCGCCTGTGGGGCGAGGGCGACATCGAGCCCACCATTCCTGCGGCGAAGAACCACGCCGGCGGCCTGACCTCCGAGCAGCGCCGCGTGCGCAGAATCGGGCAGGTGCTGCGCTCCTGCGGCCTCTCCGAGACCTCCACGTACTGCTTCGCCGCCCCGGACGACCTCTCGCGCCTCGGCATTCCCGAGGAGGGACGCGGCGTGCCCGTGCGCATCATCCGCCCGCTCGTGGCGGAGCAGTCCGAGATGCGCCGCTCCATGCTGCCGGGGCTCCTTCGCTCCGTGGCGTACAACCTCGACCACGGCGTCCAGAACGTCGCGCTCTATGAGATCGGCCGCGTCTTCTTTGGTCACGAGGGGCGCAGCCTCCCGGACGAGCCGAGCTACGTCTGCGGCGTCATGTGCGGCAGGCGCGCCGACGACGCGTGGAACCAGCGCTTTGACGAGTACGACTTCTTCGACGCCAAGGGCGTTGTCGAGGAGCTGCTCGACGCGCTGCACGTGACCAAGGTCCGCTTCAAGGTCGCCGAGCCCGAGCAGTACCCGTGGCTCCAGCCCGGCCGCGCTGCCGAGGTGCTCGCTCGCGGCGAGGTCGTTGGCTGGGTGGGCAACGTTCACCCGCGCGGCCTGCGCGCGATGGGCGTGGACGCGCCTGTGGTCGCCTTCGAGCTCTCGCAGGCGGCGCTCCTGCGCCTTGCTGCCGACGAGCTCCCCTACCAGGACGTCCCGACGCTTCCTGGCGTTGACGTGGACCTCGCCATCGTGGTGGACGAGTCCGTGACCTGCGAGACCCTCATGCAGCGCATTGGCTCTGCGGGCGGCAAGCTCCTCGCGGACGTGCGCCTCTTCGACGTCTACCGCGACGACGAGCGCGTGGGCAAGGGCAAGAAGTCCATGGCCTTCTCGCTGACGTACCGCGCGGCCGACCGCACCCTCACCTCCGAGGAGGTCGAGAAGGCGCACGCCAAGCTCGTTGCCAAGGTCTGCAAGGCAACCGGCGGCGAGGTCCGCAGCTAGCTCATTTGGGGACGTGCTTTTTCTCTCAGAGAAAAAGGGACAGGTTCGTCGCGCGCGGCCGGGCATCCGTTGCGGGTGCTCGGCCGCGCCGCTCGCGTGCTAGGATGGGTGCGATGCCGAGCTGGAACATACATACCGCGCACGTGGAGCGGCTCCTTCGCGAGGAGGGGGCGGCCGCCCTTGGCGTGCGCGACGAGAACGCGTTTCTTCTCGGCAACCTGGCGCCCGACATCTACGTGGGCTACATGGTGCCGGACACCACGTTCCGCATCGACTACAAGCTGACGCACCACTCGATTCGCGAGCACATTCCGCTGCCGCGCTACGACGAGTTCTGGAGCTATTACATCGCCGGGCAGGACGACGTCTCCGACGTTGTTCTCGGCGCGTGGGCGCACCTTGTTGCCGACCACGTCTACAACGCTCACACCCGTGCCTACCTCGCCAGCATTGGGCTAGAGCCGGGCGAGCGGGCGCGCGTGGGCAAGCAGGGGGACTTCGCCCTCTTTGGCCGCACGCTCGACATCTCTCTCGTGCCGCACGTTGACGAGGCCCTGATGGAGCAGTGTGCGGCATTCCCGCCGTACTCGATCCTGGAGCGTGACCTGCGCGGCGCTGCGGACGTCGCGGCCGCCATCGTGAGGCGCAACCGGGCGGGGCACATCGACAGCGTGCCCGCCTATCAGCTTCTCACTGCCGACTTCTTTGAGGTGGCGCGCCAGGAGGCGCACGAGACAATCGTCCGCGGCCTTTCCTCACGGCTGTAGCGGGGCCCCGCGTCATTGTGGGCAGCGTTCGTTAGGCATCCTCGACCGTGGGTAGTTTTGATGCCCCAAACTACCCACGGTCGACAATTCCTCTGCGTTTGGCGAGAAAAACTACCCACGTGCGGCAGTTACGTCTGCACGCCTGCCCGGCAGGCCGTGCGGGCCACGCTCTTTTCGGGTAATTGTGACGTGTTCCATGTGGAGGCCCCATGTTGGTTTGCATGAAACCAGACCGTGGTCGGCGCGCGCCGGCTGCGGGAGGCCCAAACCAAGGAAAGGGGAGACATGGAAGGCACCATCTACGGGTACGCGCGGGTGTCGAGCCGCGACCAGAACCTCGCGCGGCAGCTCGACGCGCTCGCGAGCTTTGGCGTGCGACCCGAGCGCATCTTCACCGACAAGGCGAGCGGCAAGGACTTCTGTCGGCCGAGCTACCAGCGGCTCATGCGTCGGGTGCGGAAGGGCGACACGCTCGTCATCAAGAGCATCGACCGGCTTGGGCGCAGCTACGAGGATGTGATCGAGGAATGGCGTCGCCTGACAAAGGAGCGTCGCGTGCACATCGTGGTGCTCGACATGCCGCTTCTGGACACGCGAGACGATCGCGGCGGGCTCACGGGCGAGTTCATAGCCGACCTCATGCTGCAGCTGCTCTCCTACGTGGCGCAGCTCGAGCGTGACCACATCCGCCAGCGGCAGGCCGAGGGGATCGCAGCGGCGCAGGCCCGCGGGGTGCGCTTTGGCCGGCCTCCCATCGAGCGGCCCGAGGTGTTCGAGCGCACGCTCGAGCGCTACGAGCTGGGCGAGCTGTCATGCACGCGCGCCGCGCACGTCTGCGGCGTCTCGCGCTCGACCTTCATGCGCTGGGTGGTCAGGGAGCGGGACGCGCGCTAGCAGCCTGGCGTGACGGGGTGGCGCGAGAGCTGGTTCTGCGACCGCTCGCGGCATGAAAAAGTGCCCCGACGTGCCCAAAAGCTAGACTTTTCCGCCACCTGTTCGTCGACTGGCCGCTGAGAGCGTATGCCCAGTTGGCATTCAGCTACCAGTACATCTGCTGTTTTTATCACACCCCCTTCAAATTGTCTGCGTTTCGAGTAAGCAGGGGGTGACGACACGTGCGCACGAGCGACGGCACCTCGGGGGACGCTGTGCCGAGGGACTTCTCGGGGCTGGTACGCACGCAGGTGGCTGACGCTCCCGTGCGCCGGCGCCAAGGACGGCCTCGCAGGGCCTTTACCCCAACTCAAGTCGAGATACTTCGCTACCTGGCGGGAGAGACCCTTCTGCACGGAGGCGTCTGCTGCTCGAAGCGCGAGCTTGCCTCCCGTCTGGACTGCAACATCAAAACCATTGACCGATGCCTCTCTGACCTGCGCAGGCGCGGACTCGTGAGCGCTGAGATGCGCTTTGACGAGCGTGGAGCGCAGGGTCCGAGCCTCTATCGCGTTGTGCTCGAGAGTGTTCCGAGCGGATGAGGAGCAAATGCGACGCCCTCGTGCGTCTGGAGATAAAGGCGGGGCATGGCCCCAAAACGAAGCAGAGAGAAGGACGGGGACGGGGCCTCGTCTCTGAGAGAAGGAAAGGAAGGACAGGCGAGATGAACAGAAAGATTCGCTCAGGGCTCCTGACTCTGGTCGCTGCGATCTTCGCGCTTGCCGTTGTCATTGCACCGACAAGGGCGATGGCAGAGCCCGTGACGGAGAATCCCGTCCAGACGGACTGCGGAACCATCAGTTATATCCCGGACGAGAACGGTTTTAACCTCACCGTTGAGATTTACGTGAACGACGAGACCACGCCGTCCGAGACGATTGAGCTGCCCAAGATTCTGAACAACCGGAGCGGCAACCTCTCGTTTGAGCCGGAAGAGGGCTATTACTACTACGGCGGAGAGAGCTCCTACGAGCTGGATGCCTATCTGGAATCCGCGTACTGGAACCAGATGACGGGCATGATTGGGTTTGGTGCTGAGAGCGACGCAACGAAGAACTATGACAGCGTGCTTCGCATCTACGTGTACACGATGGATCGCGGCGACTCATATATCCTTGACGTTTGGAGTCGTGTGCGATGGTTGGAGGACAGCCCGACCGAGGTGGTAAAGGGCTTTGTGCTTTCTTATGAAGTGCCCAACCCTCAGGGCGGGACACGTAACGTAACGAGAACGATAACTTCATTTGAAAATGACGATCTCAACATGAACTTCGAGAACCAGATTGTTCCCGAGGGCGTTGACGTTACGATTACTGCAATATGCGCGCCAGGGTATGAGGTCCAGGACTGGTGGAAGACCAGCAGCCCTAATACGTCTTTGAAGGGTGTGGAAGGCAGCGGAGAGTGGCCTGGAACCCTTTATGGCCAGGCCGGATATGGTAACGCTGCTGTTCTGAGCGTTGAGGATGATTTCGCTGGCGGGACTGTGCAGCTCTGGATTGAGAAAGTCGAGAGCGTCTCCGATCCGACCAATGAGGGCATCTCTGCTGCCGGCGCCCAGGTGACTGTGGATTGCAACAACGGCTTTGCCGCAGCGCACGTCGAGAGCACGACCGATCTTGCGGAGGGCACGTTCTCTATTGGTGCTCCGTACGCCCAAGGGGACAGCTATCTCGTTGACGCGACGGTCACTCCGGACAGTTATGTCGAGGGGTACAACGCGGCATATCCGAGCTCCACGCACACGCTTGTTGACGGTCAGGATCAGGTCATCACGTTCGAGTACATTTCTGGTGCGTTTGATGAGAACGGCGATGCCGTGCTTGGCCATTGGCGGCCCGTAGAGGGTGAGTCTCCGTTGACGCTGCAGGTTGCCTGCGACGATGGCCCCCAGGCTCCGACCTTTGACGAGATGAAGGCTTCGATTGGTGACATCGTGGTTGACTGCGTCAACGAAGACGTTACCCACATGGACGGTCACTATGCTCTGATTGAGGGCTCCTATACGGCAGCGGAGGACGCGCTCCAGGGCAGCGTCGCTGACGGCTTCACCTACACCGTCACGATTAGCGCCAACAAGTACGTGGAGCAGTACACCACAGACACCGGTGCCACGCACGCCATCTCTGGTGAGGACTCCAAGACCGTTACCTTCGTCAACGACGGCTCTGGCTGGACCGTTCAGAGCGGTACGCCCGTTGGCTTTGAGGTCGTGTGCGAGACCCCGGCTCCTGAGCTCCCGACCGAGGACGAGCTCAAGGACATTCTCGGCAATGAGTTCAGCGTCAACGTCAACTGCACCAACGCCGACGCCCAGCACGAGGGCGCGAGCTACGGCATCATCCCTGGTGGCGTCACCATCTCCGACCCTGTTAAGGGCGAGGACGGCACCTACACCGTGCTGGTGAGCTTCAACACCAACCAGTACATCCAGCAGTACAGCGTCGACAAGGACTACTCGGCTCATGAGCTTGACGGTGACGAGCTTCAGCCCGTCACGCTGACCTGGAACGGCTCCGAGTGGACCGCTCCGAACGACCTTGCCGACCAGACGCTCAACGTCAAGTGCTCGGAGGACAACACTACGCCCGTTGGTCCCACCGGCGACGAGATCGAGGCCCTTCTCAAGGGCTCCGTGGTCGTCGACTGCACCAACAGCGAGGTCGAGCATGCCAACAAGACCTATGACCTCATGGGCATGACCTACGAGGCCGGCTCGGTCACAAAGAACGCTGACGGTTCCTATACCGTTGAGGTGAAGGTTGCCCCTGGTCAGTACGTGCTCCAGTTTGAGAAGGACACCGAGGGCATCCACCACTGGGTCGCTCCCGATGGACAGGTCGGCACCATCACGCTCGTGTACGTTGCCAACGCTGATGGCAACGGCGGCACGTGGCAGGTCGCTGACGGCTCCGCGCCCGTGACCTTTACGGTGATTTGCGCTGACGAGACGGGCGACAACACTGGCGACAACACCGGTGACCAGGGCAACGGCGACAATGGTGACAACACCGGCGACCAGGGCAACGGCGACAATGGTGACAACGGCGGTAACGGTGGCAACGCCAGCACTGGCGACAACAACGCCAACGGCGACCAGGGCAACAACAACCAGGCCGGAAGCGGTGACAACGGCGGTGACGGCACCGATAAGGCCGACGGCTCCAAGCTGCCCAACGCCGGCGATGCCACGAGCGCGGGCGCCGTGGCCGCAATCGCGCTTGCGGGCGTCTCTGCTGCCGGAGTTGCGCTCGTCGCGCACAGGCGTCAGCAGTAGCGCTTACGACGCATAGCGTCGCAGCAAAGACGGCGGCCGCGTCCCCAAGGGGCGCGGCCGCCTTCGTATGCGCCGTTGTGAACGCGTCCTTATCGGTGGGGAGGTTCTTGTCGCCCGGCCGTGCGATACTGGGTCGAGTGACGGAAGCGAGGAGGCTGGCATGAGGATAGTTGCGTTTGACGTGCGTCCGGACGAGCGCGCTGAGTTCGAGCGGCAGGCGGCGCGTGCCGAGGTGAGCGAGCTCGTCTGTCACGAGGGCACGCTCTCGGTTGAGAGTGCCGACCTCGTGCGAGGCTTCGACGCAGCGCTCGTGCTGGGCCTGGTGCGCTACGACGAGGCCCTGCTCGCCGAGCTTGCGGCGCGTGATCTGCGCGTCCTCGTTACCCGCACCATCGGGACGGACCACATCGACCTCGATGCTGCCAAGCGGCTGGGGGTGCGCGTCTCCAACACGAGCTACGCGCCGGACAGCGTCGCTGACTTCACCCTCATGCTCATGCTCGTGGCGCTGCGCAAGTACAAGCCGATGGTCTACCTGCAGAACGTGAACGACTTCTCGCTGTCGGGCCTCATGGGCCGCACGCTCGCCTCGCTCACAGTGGGGATTGTGGGCACGGGGCGCATCGGGCGGGCGGTGGCGCGCCGGCTCGTGGGCTTTGGGGCGACGGTGCTCGCCTACGACCTGCATGAGAGCGAGGAGATGCGCGGTTTGGGCACCTACGTGCCGCTGGAGGAGCTCTACCGGCGCTCGGACGTCATCACCTTTCATGTGCCCGCAACGCCCGAGAGCGAGCGTATGGTCCGCGACGAGACGCTCGCGCAGATGCGCGACGGCGTGGTGCTCGTTAACACGGCCCGCGCAAGCCTCATGGACGTGGGGACGCTCGTCTCGGGCATCGAGTCGGGTAAGATCGGGGCGCTCGCGATGGATGTGTTCGCTGGGGAGGACCGCATCTATCACGAGGCGCACGGGCTCGGCATCATCTCTAATCGCGACATGGCCTACCTGCGACAGTTCCCAAACACGGTGCTCACGCAGCACGTTGCGTTCTACACGCAGGAGGCAGTGAACGAGATGGTCGCGCACGCGGTGGACGCTGCCCTGCGCCTGGCGTAGGGCTTCGGGAGCCCGGGCGGCGAGAAGGGCAACCGCTCGCGGTGCGCAAAATAGGCGAACGGCGCGCGGGTAGAATGGACGGGTCCGCCGACCCGAGGAGAGGAGCGCCATGAGCTGGTTCGAGCCGTCCTTCGTCTATCAGGTGTATCCGCTGGGGCTCTGCGGAGCTCCGCACGAGAACGACGGCGTGCTCGAGCACCGCCTTCTCAAGCTCGTGGACGATGGCTGGATCGATCACATGGCCAAGCTCGGTGCCACGTGCCTCTTGCTCAACCCCGTGTTCGAGTCGGACTCTCACGGCTACGACACGCGCGACTACACGCGCGTTGACTGCCGCCTCGGCACCAACGAGGACCTGCGCACCGTGGTGGACGCGTGCCATGCCGCCGGCATCAAGGTTCTTCTCGACGGGGTGTTCAACCACGTGGGCAGGGGCTTCTGGGCCTTTCAGGACGTGCTCGAGCGCCGCGGGGAGAGCCCCTATGCGGGCTGGTTCGAGATTGACTGGAACGGGAACAACCAGTGGAACGACGGCCTCTCCTACACCTGCTGGGAGGGCGCCCAGAGCCTCGTGAAGCTCAACCACTGGAGCGCGGAGCTCAACGACTACCTGGCCGGCGTCATCCGCGGCTGGGTGAGCGAGTTCGACATCGACGGGCTTCGCCTGGACGTGGCGTACTGCCTTGACCAGGGCTACCTTCGCTCCCTGAGGAGCCTTGCTAACCAGATTGGCCAGGAGCGCGGCGAGAAGTTCCCGCTCGTCGGCGAGACCATGTTTGGCGACTACAACCAGTGGATGGGCGAGGACCTGTGCGACTCCGTCACCAACTACGAGGCGTACAAGGGGCTCTGGTCGTCCATGAACTCGGCCAACATGCACGAGATCGCCTACGCGCTCGAGCGGCAGAGCGGGAGCCATCCCTGGGACCTCTACACGGGCCGCCACCTGCTCGACTTTGTTGACAACCACGACGTGCCGAGAATTGCCACCAAGCTCACCGACAAGCGCCAGCTCCGGCCGCTCTACGGCCTGCTCTTTGCCATGTCGGGAGTCCCTGCGGTCTACTATGGCAGCGAGTGGGGCATCGAGGGCGAGCAGCTGCCCGGAGACCACGAGCTGCGCCCTGCGCTCGACGCTCCGGAGTGGGGCGAGCTCACGGACTGGATCTGCGCGCTCGCCCGTGCCCGCGCCGGCAGCGATGCCATCGTCTGGGGCAGCTACGAGCAGCTGCAGTGCCAGCCGCAGCAGCTCGTGTTCCAGCGCCGCAGCGACAACGAGCGCGTGATCGTGGCGATCAACGCCTCGGCCGAGCCCGCCGTCGTGCACTTCGACGCTCAGTGTGGTCGCGCTCGCGACCTCATCACCGGCGAGAAGCACGACTTTGGAGGCGGCTCCGAGCTCGCGCCCTTCTCGGCGTACTACTGGCTCTGCGAGCGGTAGGCGCGTCACGCTCGGTCCGTTGCCGCGCCGCGCTCGCCCATGCCGTGTCGGCTTAGGAAAGCTCGCCAAGTGCCTCGTTTGGCTGGCGGGGCGCTTGGTGAACTGCAGGAATTGCAGAGTCTGACAGGTGCTTGAAGGCGGCCGCATTGAAAATGAGCAGGTGGAGAGCTCGCCGTTCTTCTCGACAGCGAGAAAACCGTGCAACTCCGGGCAAAGCCTAAGCAGCGAGGTGCGTCAACCGTGCAATTCCTGGCAAAGTCCAAGCGCCTGGGTGTCGTTCGTCGCGCCCAAGTTTTCTGAATGCATTTGTTGGGTAGTTTTCTGGCCGATAGGCAAGTACAGACAAAATGAGCAAGCGTATGACCTGCGAATTTGTGCACGCAAAGCTGGCGGATACTCAAAGGGCTCGAAGAAAACTACCCAACAAATGAGATGGTGACGCACGAGGCAGCACCAAGGCGTTCGGGTGCGCTCCTGACTGCTTTTCGTCCCTTCCAGAGCAAACAACAACGAATGCACCCAAAGCCATGGCGGCACCGATGTGCCACAAAAAGGCCCTCCGGGAAACCGGAGGGCCTAACGCAGCACAAGTCTTGCTTGAACGCGCTACTGGACCTGCGCCACCATCGCAACGTTGGTGGAGGTGGTGTAGTCGCCGAGGCGCGGCGAGGTCTGCGGGTCGCCAGCGGTGATGACCACGATGTCGCCGGTGTCAACGAGCCCGTTCTGCTTGGCCGTAGTCAGGGCGTTGTAGAGCGTGCTCGAGAGCGAGCCCTGCTCGGTGGTGCGGTACGCATAGACGCCCCAGTAGAAGCAGGTGCGACGAATGGTCTGCTCGCGCGGCGAGGTCGCGAAGAGCGGCATCCGCGGGCGGAACGTGGAGATGAGGCGCGCGGAGCGGCCGGAGTTGGTCGGCGCGAGGATGCACTTGGCGTTCACGCGGTCCGCCATCTCGAGCGCCGCGAAGCCGGTGGCGCCGTTGACGTTGCGCACGCCGCCGCGGTCGTGGTACTCCTTGCGCTCGGGCAGGTACTTCTCGGTCTCCTTGCAGATCTCGGACATGGTCTTGACGGCCTCGATCGGGTACTTGCCCGCGGCGGTCTCGCCCGAGAGCATCACGCAGTCGGTGCCGTCGTAGATCGCGTTGGCGACGTCGGTGATCTCGGCGCGCGTGGGGCGCGGGTTGCGCTGCATGGAGTCGAGCATCTGCGTGGCGGTGATGACCGGCTTGTAGTGCTGGTTGCACTTCTTGATGATGGTCTTCTGGATGTGCGGGACCTGCGCGGCCGGCACCTCGACGCCGAGGTCGCCGCGGGCGACCATGCAGCCGTCGGCCGCATGGAGGATCTCGTCGAAGTTCTTGACGCCCAGGGCGCTCTCGATCTTGGGGAAGATGAGGACGTCAGGGGTGCCCATCTCGATGCAGATCTTGCGGATCTCCTCGACCGCCTGGCCGTCGCGGATGAAGGAGGCGGCGATGGCGTCGATGCCGAGCTCGCAGCCGAACATGATGTCGGCGCGGTCCTGGGCGGTGACGGAGGGCAGGTTGATGTTGAGGTTCGGGAAGTTCACGCCCTTGTGCTCGCCGAGCAGCCCGCCGTTGGTGATCGTGCAGGTGATGTCGGTGCCCTCAACGCTCTCGACCTCGAGGCCGATGAGGCCGTCGTCGATCAGGATGACGGTGCCGCGCTCGACCTCGCTCGGAAGGCTCTTGTAGTCGAGCGAGAAGCGCTCGGCGGTGCCGATCACGTCGTCGTCGGTGGTGATGACGCAGGTCTTGCCCGTCTCGAGCATGACCTTCTCGCCGCCCTCGAGAAGACCGGTGCGGACCTCGGGGCCCTTGGTGTCAAGCAGGATGGCCACGGGAATGGAGAGCTCGCGGGAGAGCGAGCGGACCTTCTCGATCATCTTGCGGTGGTACTCGTGGCTTCCGTGGGAGAAGTTGAAGCGCGCGATGTTCATGCCGTGCAGGATGAGCTGGCGCAGCACCTCCTCGTCCTCGGTCGCGGGGCCCATCGTGCAGACGATCTTGGTTTTCTTCTTGTTAAATGCCATCTGTGACCTTTCCTTGGTTGCAACGGGAAGCGAGCGGGCGTCGAGCCCCTCGCGCTAGCAAACGATGCTGCGGTCCACGAACTCCGTGCCGTTGGCGAACGCCTGCGCGTTGTCGAGCGTGACGCGCGCGATCTCGCCGAGGGCCTCGTGCGTGAAGAACGCCTGGTGGCTCGTCATGACGACGTTGGGGAAGGAGCAGAGACGCGCGGTCACGGAGTCGATGACCTGGCCGGCGCGGTTCTGGTAGACGTTCGGGCCCTCCTCGTCGTAGACGTCGATGCCGGCGGCGCCGATCTTGCCGGAGAGGATGCCCCTGATGAGCGCCTGGGTGTCAACGAGGCCGCCACGGCCGGTGTTCACGAAGATGACGCCGTCCTTCATCTTGGAGATGGACTCGTCGTTGATCATGTGGCGGCTCTCCTCGTTGAGGAAGGCGTGCAGCGAGATGAGGTCGGAGCGACGGTAGAGCTCGTCGTAGTCAACGTACTCGTCAACGACGTGCTCCTCGTCGACGAGCTTCTGGTTGGGATAGAGGTCAGAGCCCAGGACCGTCATGCCGAAGCCCTTGCAGATGCGGCAGAGCGCGGCGCCGATGCGGCCGGTGCCGATGATGCCGGCGGTCTTGCCGTGCAGCGTGTTGCCCACGAGGCCGTCGAGGGAGAAGTCGTTCTCGCGGACGCGGATGTAGCCCTTGCAGATGCGGCGGTTGGCGGCGAGGGCGAGCGCCATGGCGTGCTCGGCGATGGCCTCCGGGGAGTAGGCGGGGACGCGCGTGACCTTCATGCCGAGGTCCTTGGCCACGGCCACGTTGACGGCGTCAAAGCCGGCGCAGCGCATGAGGAGCAGCTTCACGCCAAAGCCGGCGAGGATCTCGAGGGTCATGGCGCCGCAATCGGCGTTGACGAAGGCGCAGACGGCGTCGTAGCCGCGGGCGAGGGCGGCGGTCATGGGCGTGAGGTTGGTCTCGGTGAAGTCAATCTTGATGTCGGGGTAGGCGGCGAGCTCCTTGGTGAAGGAGACCTTGTCGTAGCTTGCGGTGCCAAAGAAGAGGATCTTCATGACCTTTCCTTTCCCATGTGCGCGGCGGCGCACGTCATCAGAAACGTACATGCCGAAAGTTTAGCGCAGGCAAGCTCGGCGTAAGGTCCGCGTCTGCGAAAAGAACGTCTCGACCAAGACTTCGCGCCCCTTTCGCGGCGCGAGACGGCCCGCGGAGGGACGCACCCGAGCATGGGCTCGCGGTTTTCGGGTATCATACTGTCTGTTATGTCAGCTGCCCGGCACGGCAGCCTTGACGAGCCCTTGCCCCTCCTGGGGAATTACGATCGGGCGTCAACCTGTCGGGTGGAACGCGTCATCAGGAGGGAAAAATCTTGAAAGAGTACTTGTCCTCGTCCGATGAGGTGCTCGCCGAGCTTGCCTCAAACGGGGAAAGCGGCCTGACGTCCGCGGAGGCCGCCTCGCGCCTCGCGAGCCACGGCCCCAACAAGCTCGACGAGGAGGAGAAGACCCCGCTCTGGAAGCGCTTCTTCGAGCAGATGGCCGACCCGATGGTCATCATGCTGCTCGTGGCTGCCGCCATCTCCGTGGCGACGGGCTTCCTGCAGGGTGAGCCCGAGTGGGCGGACGCCGCCATCATCCTCGCCGTCGTCGTGCTCAACTCCGTGCTCGGCGTGGTCCAGGAGGCCAAGAGCGAGCAGGCCCTCGAGGCCCTGCAGGAGATGAGCGCCGCCCAGTCCAAGGCCATTCGCGACGGCAAGCTCGTCCACCTGCCCTCCGCCGAGCTCGTCCCCGGCGACGTCGTCCTTCTCGAGGCAGGAGACTCCGTGCCCGCGGACTGCCGCATCCTCGAGAGCGCGTCCATGAAGATCGAGGAGGCCGCCCTCACGGGCGAGTCCGTCCCGGTCGAGAAGCACGTCGAGCCGATCGCGCTTGCCGCCGACGCCGACGACGTGCCCCTCGGCGACCGCAAGAACATGTGCTACATGGGCTCCACCGTGGTCTACGGCCGCGGCCGCGCCGTCGTTGCCGCCACCGGCATGCAGACTGAGATGGGCAAGATCGCCGACGCCCTCACCACCGCCAAGAAGGAGCTCACGCCGCTCCAGGTCAAGCTTAACGAGCTCTCGGGTATCCTCACCAAGCTCGTGCTCGCGATCTGCGTGATCATCTTCGCCGTCGACCTCGTGCGCCACGGCGGCGAGCTCGGCAGCCACCCCGAGATGATTCTCGACACGTTCATGGTCGCGGTGTCGCTCGCCGTTGCCGCCATCCCCGAGGGCCTCGTGGCCGTGGTCACGATCGTGCTGTCCATGGGCGTCACCAAGATGTCCAAGCGCCAGGCCATCATCCGCAAGATGACCGCCGTCGAGACGCTCGGCTGCACGCAGATCATCTGCTCGGACAAGACCGGCACGCTCACGCAGAACAAGATGACCGTCGTCAAGCACGAGCTCGCCGCCCCCGAGGAGAAGTTCCTCGCTGGCATGGCCCTCTGCTCCGACGCCAAGTGGGACGAGGAGGCCGGCGAGGCCGTGGGCGAGCCCACCGAGTGCGCGCTCGTCAACGACGCGGCCAAGGCCGGCATGAAGGGCCTGGACGTGGAGCACCCGCGCCGCGGCGAGGCCCCGTTCGACTCCGGCCGCAAGATGATGTCCGTTGTGGTCGAAGAGGCCGACGGCACCTTCGAGCAGTACACCAAGGGCGCCCCGGACGTGGTCATCGGCCTGTGCACCAAGGTCTATGACGGCGAGAAGGTCGTTCCGTTCACCGAGGAGCGCAAGCGCGAGGTTCTGGCCGCCAACAAGGCCATGGCCGACGAGGCCCTGCGCGTGCTCGCGCTGGCCAGCCGCACCTACGACGCCCTGCCCGACGATTGCTCTCCCGAGGCGCTTGAGCACGACCTCACGTTCTGCGGCCTCTCCGGCATGATCGACCCGGTCCGCCCGGAGGTCACGGCAGCCATCGCCGAGGCCCGCGAGGCAGGCATCCGCCCGGTCATGATCACCGGCGACCACATTGACACGGCCGTCGCCATCGCCAAGGAGCTCGGCATCGTCTCCGACGCGTCCCAGGCCATCACCGGCGCGCAGCTCGACAAGATCTCCGACGAGGAGTTCAAGGAGCGCGTCACCCAGATCAGCGTCTACGCGCGCGTCCAGCCCGAGCACAAGGCCCGCATCGTCGACGCCTGGAAGAGCCGTGGCAACATCGTTGCCATGACCGGCGACGGCGTGAACGACGCGCCCTCCATCAAGCGCGCCGACATCGGCGTGGGCATGGGCATCACCGGCACCGACGTCACCAAGAACGTGGCGGACATGGTCCTCGCGGACGACAACTTCGCCACGATCGTGAGCGCGGTCGAGGAGGGCCGCCGCATCTACGACAACATCCGCAAGGTCATCCAGTTCCTCCTCTCGGCCAACATCGCCGAGGTGCTCTCGGTCTTCGTGGCCACGCTCATCGGCTTCACGATCTTCCAGCCGGTGCAGCTGCTCTGGATCAACCTCATCACCGACTCGCTGCCGGCGCTCGCGCTCGGCATGGAGGAGGCCGAGGGCGACGTCATGAAGCGCAAGCCGCGCAACGCCTCCGACGGCGTGTTCGCGGGTGGCATGGGCTTTGACATCGCCTTCCAGGGCGTCGTGATCACGCTGCTCGTGCTCGCGTCGTTCTTCGCCGGCATGTACTTCCACAACAACGGCGTGATCGACTTCGCGGACCTCATCGACGGCATCCCCGACCCCGAGGGCGTCACGATGTCGTTCATCACGCTCTCCATGGTGGAGATCTTCCACTCGTTTAACATGCGCAGCCGCCGTGCCTCGATCTTCTCGATGAAGCACCAGAACAAGTGGCTGTGGGGCGCTGCGGTGCTGGCCCTCGTGCTCACGGTGGTGCCCGTTGAGGTTGACTTCATGGCTGAGGTCTTTGGCTTCATGACGCTCGACCCCATGGCGGTGCTCACCGCGATCGGCCTGGCGCTCCTCATCATCCCGATCATGGAGGTCTACAAGGCCGTCATGCGCTCGGTGGAGAAGAACGCCGAGTAGCGGTCTCTTTAGGAGCGTGGTTTGCATGGGGCGGTCCTTCGGGGCCGCCCCTTTTGCGTGCAGGCGGAGGCGCGGCGGGGGGCAAGGCCGCCAGGTTCTTCTCGGTTGAGCGCGCTTGTGTCGGGTATGTACACCCCTTTGGGATGTCGTAGATTCCAGCATCGTTCTTACCTGCGGATTTGTATGCGCTCCTCCGCAGAGGGGTGTACATAACCGTCAACGGTGCGCATGCCCGCCTGGGCCACTCGCGCCCTCCTGCGGTAAGATTGCCGAGAAGAACGGCGAGGCGGGAGGTGCGCGTGGGAAAGCGAGGCCAGCGGGGTCAGGCGATGCGCAGGAGACGCGCCGCCCGGCAGGACGCCATCACGCTGCCGTCCATAGACACCCTGCACGACCTCCCCGCGTTCGGCGACCTGCGCGTGGACGACGCTCAGGCAGGCGCCTTTGATGAGTTCCATGCCAGCTGTGAGAACGCGGACGAGATGCGCCTTGGTCTCGTCGCGCGGCTGGACCGTGGGTTTCCGCTGGTCGTGACCGAGGGCGGTGCCTTCCGCGCGGAGCATGCCGTGGGCTTTGCCAAGCAGGACGCCGAGAAGGACGAGGGGCTGCTGCCCGCCGTGGGCGACGCCGTGGCCGTGAGGCTCGCACCGGGCCACGACATGGGCGTCATCGAGCGCGTGCTCCCGCGGCGCACGGCCCTCACGCGCTGGCGCGGGCGCAGCCGCGGGGAGCGCCAGGTGCTCGCTGCGAACCTCGACCGCGTGCTGATCGTGCAGGCGCTTGGGGGCGAGGGCGTGGCGCTCGGGCGCGTGGCGCGCTCGCTCGTGCTGGCGCGCGACTGCGGCCTTGAGCCCGTGGTGGTGCTCACGAAGGCCGACCGCGCGGGCGCCGAGGGCGTGGCGCGCGAGGTCGAGCGCGTGAGGAGGCTCGTGGGCGAGGGGACGCGCGTGGTCGTGACGTCGTCGACGGAGCGCGAGGGGCTCGACGAGGTGCGTGCCTGCGTGCCGCCGCGGACGAGCGCGATGATCCTCGGTGAGTCGGGCGCCGGAAAGTCCACGCTGCTCAACGCCCTTCTCGGGCATGATGCGCTTGCGACGGGCGAGGTGCGCTCGCGTGACGACGCCGGTCGTCATACGACGGTCGCGCGCGTGATGGTGAAGCTGCCGGGTGCGGGCGTGATCGCGGACGTCCCCGGGCTCAGGAGCCTGCCGCTCGTTGGCCACGAGCGGGGGCTGGCACTGGCCTTCCCGGAGATTGCCGAGGCCGCACAGGAGTGCCGCTTCAGGGACTGCACGCACGTGCACGAGCCGGGCTGCGCCGTGCTCGAAGGCCGTGAGCTGGGAACCATTGGCGAGGAGCGGCTGAGCTGCTACCTTGCGCTGGCGTCCGAGATGCGGGAGAGCGCCCGCACGCTCGACCCCGACGTCTCCCTGTAGCGCCTGGCCGAGCGCGCCGCGGGCCGCTTCCGTGAAGGGCCCGTGAAGAGCAACAAGATAAAAACTCTATATGCTTCCGTGAGACGAGCCCTTCGGGGGCCTCGTCCTGCGCGCCCATGTCCAAGCGAAAGCGGGCCGACAGCGAACGGAAAGCCTCGTGTCCAACTTTCTCAGAAGGTCGAGGCTGCAGCTCCCTGGCGGCGGCACAATGCCCTCACTCGCCGAACGGCGCGGCGCGAGGAAGGGGGCAGGGATGAAACGACGGACGAGACTCGTGGTCTCTGGGGCGCTCGCCCTGCTCGCCGCGGCCGCCTGCGCCCTGTACGGGCAGCAGGTGAGGGAGGAGGCGCAGCGCGTGAGGGCGGAGGCGCTCGAGCGCTATGGCGGGGAGGTCGTGCGGCTGGTCGTCGCAACAGAGGGCCTGGAGCCAGGGGACGTGGTGAGCAGGGCAAACGTTGCCGAGCGAGAGTGGGTCGCCGACCTTGCCCCGCAGGGCGCCGTGACGGGAATCGACGAGGTGCTCGGCTCCGAGGTGACGGTGCCCGCGGCCGCGGGCGCGCCGCTCACGTCGCTCAACTTTCGGGAGAGGGCGGACGCGGTCGAGGTGCCGGAGGGCGCAGTTGCCATAAGCGTCGCCCTGACGGACGACCTGGGCCTGCCCCGTTCCGCGGAAGCGGGCTCCGTCCTCGTGGCGTACGAGGTCGCCGATGACGGGGTGCGCCTCATTGCGGGTGACGTCGAGGTGATAGAGGCGCCTGTGGACACAGGCGGCCTCATGACAACAGGGGAGCTCACCATTGCGGTGGCGCCCGAGGACGTGGCGAGCGTGCTCGCCGCGGGCGCCTCCGGGGCGCTCAGGCTCGCGCTGCCCTCGGAGGGGGCGACGGGGCTTCCCGAGGAGCAGTTGCAGGCGCCCACGGAGGTGGGCTCTGAGGGCGCGACCGCGCCGGAGGGAGGGGAGGCCCAGTGAGCGACTGGCTGATTGTGTGCCCGCAGGAGCGCAGGGAGGACCTCGCGCGAGCGGCGAAGGGGGTTGACCGCGGTGCGCGCCCGCTCTTCGTGGGCAGCGCCGACGCGCTGCGCAGAACCGTCGCCGGCTCCGCGCCCGGGGAGTTCTGCGTCATGGTGGGGCCTGTGGGCGAGGGCGTCTCCGACGTTAACCTCGCGGCGGCCGTCGTGCGAGACGGCGGGGCGCAACGGGTTGTTCTCGCGAGCGACGGGGCGTCGGGATCTCTCAGGTCGCGCGCCTCGCGCGCGGGGATAGAGCAGGTGATTGACCTCTCCGAGCTGGCAGGGGGCGGCGCTGGCGTGAGCCCGGATGGAGAGGACGGGGGTCCTGTCGCGTGCGCGCCCGCGCCGTCCCCGCCGCCTTGCGAGAAGGCTGACGTTCCTGAGGTCGTGCCGCGCCGCGGTGCCGTGATCGCGCTCTGCTCGGGGCGCGGCGGCGTCGGCAAGACCTCGGTAGCCGCCGTCGCCTGTGCCCAGGCGGCCAGCTGGGGCATGAGGGCCTGCCTGCTCGACCTCGACCTCTCGTGCGGGAACGCGCACAGCCTCTTTGGGGTGTCCCGAGGGCCTGACCTCGCGCGGGCCGTCGGCTCGAGCGAGCCGCTCGCGCAGACGGCGCATCGCCTCGCGCGGGCCGCCTCACCGGGCGTGAGCGTCGTCGGCCCGTGCGAGCGCCCGGAGGACGCCGAGCTTGTCGCCCCGCGCGCCTCGGAGCTCATCGAGGCGCTGGCGAGCGAGTTCGACCTCGTGGTCGTGGACTCCTCGACCACGTTCACGGACGCTGTGGCGCAGGCGACGCAGACGGCGGACCGGCTCGTGCTGGTATCCGACGCGCGTCGGGGCTCCGTTGCGTCCCTCGCCCGGGCGAGCGGGCTCGCCGTGCGTCTCGGCGTTGCCCGGACGCGCATTGCCCGCCTCGAGAACCGCACGGATCCACGGGCCCGGCGCGAGCCGGTGGCGGGCAGGGCGGAGGTGGGGCTCGAGGTCGCGCGCGTCCTGCGCGTGAGCGAGGGCGGTCCCGAGGTGGACGAGCTTCTCGGTGCGGGCCAGGCGAGCGACCTGGCGGAGATGGGAGGGCCGTTCGCGGACTCGGTTGCCGCGGCCCTCGCCCAGCTGCTCCTGGAGCTGGGCAGGCTGCCCGAGTGCGAGCGCGCGCGACGCGCGGCGCAGCCGGGACCGCGCGGATGGAGGGGGCTCCTGAGGATGAGGGGGGAGGCGAGCTAGGTGAGTGTTCTGGAGCGAGTGAGGGAGGCCGGCGCCACGCTCGGCCAGGGGAGGGAGCCCGGTTCCGCCGCGCGGCTGCGCGATGCCAGGGAGCGCCTCAAGTCGTCCCTGATTGAGCGCCTGGGGCTCGCGACGATCGCGGGCATGCTCTCGGGCGAGGAGGCCCCGCGAGTCAGATCCGAGCTCGTCGTCGCCCTCGAGGCGATCCTCAACACCCAGGGCTTTGAGGGACTCTCCCCCGAGGAGCGCTCCGAGGCGGTGCGTCGGGTCGTCGACGAGGTGTGCGGGCTCGGGCCCATCCAGCCGCTGCTCGAGGACGACGAGATAACCGAGGTG
Organism: Candidatus Olsenella pullistercoris; assembly: GCA_019116525.1. Lineage (GTDB taxonomy): Bacteria > Actinomycetota > Coriobacteriia > Coriobacteriales > Atopobiaceae > Thermophilibacter > Thermophilibacter pullistercoris. The sequence continues at coordinate 90,500 of DXBM01000050.1, forward strand.
ATGATCAACGGCTGCGACTCCCTCTTCTACGAGAGGGGCGGGGAGCTCCTGCCCGCCGACGCCTCCTTTGACTCCCCCGAGCAGATCATGATCGTGATCGACCGCATTCTGGCGCCGCTCGGGCGCAGACTCGATCGGGCAAGCCCTCTCGTGAGCGCCCGGCTTGCGAACGGGGACCGCGTGAACGCCGTGGCGGCGCCCATCGCGGTGGACGGCCCTGCGGTCACGATTCGCAAGTTCTCGGACCGCGTGCGCACGCTCGAGGCGCTCGTGGACGGTGGGTCGATGCCGGGGTGGCTCGCAACGCTGCTCGGCTGGGCAGTGAGGGCGCGACGCTCCATTGCCGTGGCAGGGGCGACGGGCTCGGGGAAGACCACGCTGCTCAACGCCCTCTCGTGCGAGATTCCGCTCGGCGAGAGGATCGTGACCATCGAGGACTCCGCTGAGCTGCGCTTTGACGCGCACCCCAACGTGGTACGCCTCGAGGCGAGGGACAGCTCGATCGAGGGCGTCGGCGAGGTCACGATTCGGGACCTGGTGAGAAACGCGCTACGCATGCGGCCTGACCGGATCGTCGTGGGCGAGGTGCGGGGCGCGGAGTGCGTGGACATGCTCACGGCGCTCTCGACGGGCCACGACGGGTCCCTGACGACCCTGCACGCGGGGAGTGCCGAGGAGGCGGTGATGCGCCTCGTCCTCATGGCGCGCTTTGGCATGGACCTGCCGACCGCGCTGATAGAGGAGCAGATCGCGATGGCAATAGACCTGATCGTGGTGACGCGTCGCCTTGCGAGCGGGGAGCGCCTCGTCTCGTCGCTGACGGAGGTGTCGCGTGGGGAGGGCGGCGAGGCGGTACTCACGGAGTGCGTCGCCCATGACCCGACGACCTCCTCGTGGTCACTCTCGCGGGAGCCGTCGTTCGTGGGGGTGGCCCTCGAGGCGGGGACGCTCTCGCGGGAGGAGGTGGAGGCATGGAGGTCGCGCTTGTCCTGACCACAGGACTTCTCGCCGGGCTGAGCTCGCTCGCGCTGCTCGGTGGCGAGGCGCTCACGCCGCTCGCCGCGGGGCGCGCGGCGAGGGTGCTGTCCCTGCGCGCCCTGCGCCTGCTGCGCAGGCTGTCCGCGACGTGGCTCGTCGACCGCGCCCTGAGGTGGGGCGCTGCGGCGGCCCTGGCGAGCGAGCTGTCCCAGCGTGACGTCCCGCGTGCGCTGGGGATGGGGCGCGCCGAGGTGGCCGCTGCCCTCATGTGCGCCCTTGCGCTCGGCTCTCTCGCCGCCGCGGCGCTCCTTGGCTCACCCGTGGCGGGCGTCGCCGCCGGGTGTCTCGCCGTAGCCTGCTGCGGAGCGCGCGACGCCTCTCGCAGGAGGCGGGTCCGCAGGGAGGTCGTTGCCGCCATGCCGGGCGTGTACCGAACGCTCGCCGTGGCGCTGGGCTCCGGCCAGACGCTTGCGCAGGCTGTCGAGTACGTGGGTGCCCACGAGCGCGGCCGCGCGGGCGCCGTCTTTGGTCGCATGTCGCTCAGGCTCCGCTGCGGGATGGGGACGGAGCAAGCCGTGGAGCTTCTCGCCGGGGAGCTTGAGGTTCCCGGCGCGCGACTCCTCGCGGCGGCGCTCGTGATCTCTCATCGCACGGGCAGCCCGCTGCGGGAGCTCCTCGCCCGCTCCGCCCGTCTCGCCGAGCGGCAGGGAGAGTTCGAGCGCCTGCTGTCAGTCAAGACGGCGCAGGTCAGGCTCTCGGTCCGCATCGTGTGCGCCCTGCCCGCCGCGATGCTGGCGATCTTGGCGCTCGTCTCGCCGGACTTTCAGCGGGGCCTCCTCACCCCAGTCGGGGTGGGGTGCGTGGCGCTTGCCGTTGCGCTTGACCTGGCGGCGCTCGCGATCATCGGGCGCATGGTGCGCGGGGTCCTGTGATGGCGCCGCAGCTGCTCGTGGTCGCGGCGGGGGCCTGTGCCGGCGCCGCGGCGCTGGTTCTCACGGGGACGCGCCGCCCGTGGCGCCCCGTGATGCGAGGGCGGAGCGGTCCTCGTGAGCTGGCGCGCGCCCTCGAGCGCCTCCCGCCGCTCAGGAGGGCGCTCAGGTCGGCGGAGCGCGCCGCGCGACGGGCGTCGTGCCTCGAGGAGCTGCCCGTGCTTCTCGACGTGGTGACGCTCGGGCTCTCGGCCGGCCTGTCCTTTGACTCGTCGCTCGAGCTGTACTGCTCGAGGTATGACAACGAGCTCTCCCGCGCGTTCTCGGGGGCGATGCTCGAGTGGAGGGTCGGGGCGGCCACCCGGGAGGAGGCTCTCTCGCGCCTCGCGGGAGATGTGGGCGTCGCGGCGCTCGAGCGCTTCGCGTCCATGGTGGGTGAGGCGCTTGCGTTTGGCACTCCGCTCGCCGGGGAGCTCGAGAGGCAGGCGGAGCTCCTGCGAGAGGAGCAGCGCGCGCAGGTCGAGGAGGAGATCGAGCGCGTGCCCGTGAAGATGCTCGTCCCGCTTGGGACGCTGATCGTCCCGGCGATGTTCCTTGCGGTGCTGGGCCCGCTGCTGGGCTCCGCACTCGTGGTCACGTAGTCACGTAGGCTCCGGCGAAGGGAGAAGAGATGGGAAGGCGGCTGGTCGGCTTGGCAGGGTCTCTGGTGGGAGGACTCACTCGGGACGAGCGGGGCCAGGGGACGACGGAGTACGCGATCCTGGTGGGCGTCCTCGTGGTCATAGCCATCGTTGCCGTGCTAGCGTTCCGCGACCGGGTCTCCGAGCTGTGGAACGCCATCGCGACGGGCATCAACTCGCTGTGAGGCGCCGGTTGGGGCGCTGCCTGTTCGTTGGGCTTCTCGTCTGCGCGCTCGCTGGGCTCGCTGTTGGCGCGCTGTCACCCGGGGGAGGGGAGGCGGGACCGTCACCTGACGGGGAGGCTTTGGTGCGGGAGGAGGGCGAGCGGACGCGGGGAACGATCGCGGGTGCCGTGGGGGCGGCGGACGTTTCGAGGAGGGAGAGCGAGCAGGGGGTTGGGCACGAGGCGGCCCGCGCTCTCGAGGAGCTGCGCGAGCGCGGGGACTGCGTGCTCGTGCGGTCGGGGTACCTGGATCTCTCGGGAAGGGTGTGGGGATGCGTGGTTCAGGGAGCGGGCTGGTCAGAGGTGCGCCTCGTCAGCGGAGGGGCGTCGGGGTGCGAGGTCGTCACCCTGCGCATGGAGGCGAGCGAGGTCCGCGCGGCGCTCGGGGTGCCGTAGCGGACGAGCGGGGGCAGGCGACCGTGGAGTACCTGGTCGTCCTCGGTGCCTTTCTGGCTATGCTCCTGGCCCTCGGGGCGCTCTGGCGCGCGGGGAGCGAGGGGGACCTCGTCCAGCTCGCTGCGGACTCTGCCTCCCACGGTCTGGGCCAGGGGACGGTTCCCCTGCTCAAGGACGTACTGGGGTACTGAGGTGGGCGCGCGAGAGGACCGTGGTGGCCAGATGAGCGTGGAGGCGGCGCTGCTCGTCCCTGTCGTGCTCGCGCTTGTCGCGCTGCTCGCCCAGCCGGCGTGCGTGCTCTACGCGCGCGCCGTCATGGCGGCGACGGCGGGGGAGCTGTGCCGCCTCGCGGCGACTGCCCGCTGCGACGAGGGGGAGGTTCGCGACTATGCGCTCCGGCGCCTTGCGGCCGTCCCCGACGTGGCGATCTTTCACGAGGGCGGCCCGGGGGCGTGGGACGTGACCGTCGAGGGGCCGGACGAGCGGGGCATCGTCACGGCGTCGATCGAGGGGAGGGTGCGGCCGCTCCCGTTGCTCGGTGCGCTGGTCGCGCCCCTGGGGGCGCAGGAGGACGGGTGCGTGGTCGTGTGCGTGGAGGTGACGGCGGAGACGAGGCCCGAGTGGCTGGAAGGAGGCTACGATGACTGGATCGAGGTGTGGGAGTGAGGCCGCGCGCCGCGCGCCTCTCGCCCTCTCGGCGTTCAGGGACGATGAGGGTGGGTTCACGACCGTCGCCATGGCGCTCGCGCTGCTCCTGAGCGTCACGCTCGCGTTCTCCGCGGCAGCGGCGGGGTGGGTGGCGTCGCGCTCCTCGCAGGTGCAGCGCGTTGCGGACGCGACGGCCGTGGCGGGGGCCAACGTCGTGGCGTCGTTTTCCACGGTCGCCCAGGTTCTTGACGCCTGCGTGCTGAGCATGGGGCTTGCGGGACTCGTCACCCTGGGGGCGGGCCTCGTTGTCTCGTGCGTCCCGGGGCTCTCTGTCGCGGGGGCGGAGCTGTGCGCGACGGGAGGGCGCGTGCTCGAGTCCCGCCGCGGCCTTGCGAGGAGCTCTGCCGAGGGGCTGGAGAGGCTCGAGGGCGCCCTGCCGGCGCTCATCGTTGCCAACTCCGCCTCGTGCGCCTCCGCCAACTCTGAGGGAAGCATCTCGTACCTGGGCTGTGCCGTCCCGCTTCCCGTGACCTCGGCGTCGGACTTCTCGGCGCTCGAGGCCGAGGTGTCCGACGAGGGCCTCGAGGGGCTCTCCGCCGAGATGCGTGCTGCCTCGGAGGAGCTCGAGGCAGCGAGCGCGCGTGCCCGGGAGGCGCTCGAGCGGGGGTGGCGCGCCGACTGCGGCTCCGAGCCCCACTGCCTCTGGGAGCGCGCGGAAACGCTCGCCGGGCTCTCGTCGGCGGAGAACCCGCGCTACGTCACGGCGGACTCATGGACCTTCGGCGCGCCGCTCGCTCGCGCGAGGAGCTACTACGCGGCGCGGCTCGCCGCCCAGCGCGTGGAGGGGGAGAGCGCCGAGGAGCTCACCGACGCCGCCTGTCGTCGAGCCTTCTACGCCTATGCGCTCGACCGGGTGAGGGAAGGCTCCTATGTTGAGCGCGCTGACGGCACCGTTGTCGCCGACCTTCCCTCGTTGCCGAGCAGTGCGGACGAGACTCGTGAGACCGAGCTCTTCGTCTCTCCCGACTGGCCGTGCACCATGGAGGGCGGTGCGAGGACCTTGCACTGCGCGACGTCGTGCCCCGGAGCCCTCGGCGAGCCGGCGGGGACCGCGTCTCTCGCCGACCTTGACCGGGGCGTCGTCTCCCGCTGTGCCGCCTGCGGCATGGACGTGGGGGAGCTGGGCCGTGTGGCGGCGGCGTCCACGCCCATCGCGAACGGGTTCGAGCACCACTGGGAGGCCATCGTGGAGGCATCGGAGGACTACGAGCGCGCCGTCGCGGAGCGGTCGGAGGCGGAGTCCAGGCTCAGGGAGCTCGCGGAGCGGGGAGCGGACGACTTCGACCGGGCACTCGACCAGCTTGCCGTGGAGCGGCCCGCGCTCTGCCCGCCGGGGGCATGGGGGTGCGTTGCCGTGGTAGGCCGTGGCGAGGGGGCAACCGTGCTCACGGAGCTCACGCGAGCGTTCCTCTCCGAGCAGGAGCTTCCTGCCGGGGTCGCCGTCTCGGCCGCGACGCTCGCCCCTGACGACGGGACGGCCGAGAACAACGTCCTCTCGAGCTTTCTCGACGCGCTCGTCGCTGGGGACTCTGTGCTCGCCGGGGCGGCAGACGGCGTCCTTGGGCTCTGGGGGGAGCTTCTGGTGGGGTACGGCTCCGCTGCGCACGGGGCTGGCGAGGTGGCGAGCGAGTTTCTCGACGGCTTGGACGGCGTGCTGGGAGGCTCCGTCGGCGCATGGCTTCGTGACAGGCTCTCGGGAATCGTCGAGGCGGCGGGTCTCGCTCCCGTGGACATGCGTCTCCGGCGGCCGGTGCTCGTCAATACGCAGGACGTTCTCGACCAGGCGGGACTCGACCACGCGTCGGGGGTGCGCGAGCTCCTGGCCGCGCTCCCCGACTCAGCCTCGGCTGAGGACCTGGCGCGCTCGCTTGGGGTCCCGTCCCTGACGGGCGGCGCGGGCGGCAGGATGGTCGTGGCGGAGGTCCCCCTCCCGGGGACGGGTGTCTCGATCCCCTTGAGCGTCGATCTCTCGCGGCTGGCGGGTGCGGCATGAGGGCGCTGCGGGCGAGGGGGCGGGCGGCGCTCGGCGGTGCGCTCGCGCGCGACGAGCGCGGCCAGATGACGGTCGAGCTCGCGGTGATGGCGCCTGTCGCCATCGTAGTGGCGCTCGTGGTGCTCAACCTGATGGGCTATGTCGAGGCGTGCGCCGCGTTCGACCAGGCCGCCCCCGACGCCGTGCTCGCGCACGGGGTGGCACCTGCGGGCGGGCAGGCGCGCGAGGACGCCGAGCGGGAGGTCGCGGACGCGCTCGCGAGCGCGCTCGGCAGAGAGGGCCGCTGCGAGGTCGAGGTTCGCTGCGAGGACGCCGCCGGCGCCACTGACGACGCGCCTGGGCTCGTCTCGCCGCTGCTCACTCGGTTCGTCTGCACGCTTACCTACCGGCCGTGGCCGAGCCTTCTGCGCCTGCCCGGGATCTCCCTCGAGTCCCCGCTCGCCCTGCGGCACGAGTGCGACATCGTCGTGGACAGGTACCGGAGCGGGGTGGTGGTCTGAGTGGCAGGGATGGTTCGGGTCGAGTCGGACGAGCGGCCGGAACGCCCCCTGGAGCTCGTCGTGCTGAGCACGTGGGGCGAGCGGCTGCGCGGGCTTCTCGGCACGGGACCGGACGCAAGGGCGGTGATGCTGCTCAGGTGTCCCTCCGTGCACACGTTCGGCATGACCTACCCAATCGACGTCGCGCTCGTGGGGGAGCTTGGGGAGGTGCTGCTCGTGCGCAGGGAGGTGCCCCCGCGCGAGGTCGTCTCGCACCCCGAGGCCTGCTGCGCGATCGAGCGGCCCGCGAGCGGAGGGCCGTGGCCGGAGGAGGGGGAGCACCTGTGGGTCTCCGCGCTGAGCGTGGGGACGAGCGTTCTGTGAGAGGGGAGAGCGAGGATGAGAGAGACGAGGGGCAGGGCGCCGTACCCGACAAAGGCATGCCCTCGGTGCGGGTCAGAGCTCTACGCGGACATGATGGTCTGCTACGGCTGCCTGTACGACTTCACGCGCGAGCGGGACGCCTCCGCCGAGCTGCCGCCGCCCGCGCCCGGGCTGGGGGAGGGTGCAGGCGACGGCGGCACGGGCGACACGGAGGACCTCTCCGCCGCCGCGCAACGCGCTGCGAGCGAGGCAAGGACGGGAGCCTACCTGCGGACGGGCTCGGTGGACGCATGGGTGGGGGTTGGCGAGGGCGGCCTGCTCGTGGGCAGGGACCCGGCTTGTGACGTGGTCCTTCACTCGCCCGCGGTCTCCCGCCGTCACCTTCGCCTCGCGCCAACGCCGGACGGGATGGAGGTCTCCGACCTCGGATCTACGAACCCGGCGACCTATCGCGGGCGGGAGGTGACGGAGCGCGTCGTCGTTCCCTACGGGGACTCGCTCGAGCTGTGCGGCTGCCGGCTGACCGTGACGGGGCCGCCGGCCGTCCGGGGAGGCTGAGGCCGGGAGGCAGCGGCCCCGGGGCCTTTGCTATGCTCTTCAGAGAAGTCCCGCTGCACAGACTTGGGAGGTCCCCATGGCCAAGCGTCTCGTCCGTCGCGCCGCCACCGTCCTTCTCGCCGTCCTCGCGATCTTTGTCGGGGCACTCGCCCTGCCCGAGGTTGCGCTCGCGCGCGAGTACGCGATCAGCGACGTGAGCATTGACGCAACGGTCGAGCCTGACGGAACCCTGCTCGTCACCGAGACGCGCACCTTTGACTTCGACGGCTCATTCAACGGGGTCTACTGGGACATTCCCACCGGCTACAACAGCAGCAACGGCAAGGACGTCGAGGTGAGCGTGCTCTCGGCGGGCGTGGGGGAGCCAGGGTCCCTGACTCCCCTCACGCAGGACTTTTCTGGGAGCAACGGCACCTATGAGGTCGAGCGGCGCGGTTCGAGCGGCCTGCGCGTCACGCTCTACTCGGCGCAGTCCGACGAGAGCGTCTCGTTCACGATTTCCTACGAGGCGACGGGCATCGTCACGCGCTGGGAGGACACGGGCGAGCTCTACTGGAAGTTCGTCTCCGACGGTTGGGACGTGCCGTCCGAGAACGTCACGTGTACGCTTCACCTGCCCGTTCCCGACGGTGCCAGCCTCGACCCGGGGCAGACCGTGCGCGCGTGGGGGCACGGACCGCTCGACGCCACGGTCTCCTTCTCGAGCGACACGGTCGACTTCAGCGTCCCGGGCGTTGGCACCGACGAGTACGCCGAGATGCGCGTCACCTTCCCCGCGGAGTGGCTCTCCTCGCTTGACGTCACCGCCGGCGAGGCTCTGCCGGACATCCTGAGCGAGGAGCAGGCCGCAGCCGACGAGGCCAACGCCAGAAGGGCCGAGGCCCGCGCCTCCATTGCCGCCGCGCTCGCGATCGGGATCGGCGTGCCGGTCGCCTCCGTCGCGTACGCGCTGGTGCGGCGCGCCAAGTACAACCGCGACTTCCGGCCGCGCTTCGACGACGAGTACTTCCGCGACGTCCCGACCGATGACCATCCCGCTGTGCTCGGGGCACTCTACAACGGGGGGTCGCCCGAGTCCAAGGAGCTTGTTGCGACCCTCATGCGCCTCACGGACGAGGGCGTCGTGCGGCTGGACCGCGTGAAGACCAAGCGTCGCGGCTTCCTGCGCGACAAGGTCGAGGAGGACTACCGCGTCTCGTGGGTGGGCGAGCTGCCGGATGCCGGGGCGGGCGCCCACGCCGTCACGGCTCGCAAGGTTGACGAGGCGACGCTGCGCTATCTCTTCAAGGGCGTCTCCGGCGAGAAGGACGACGACGGGACCCCGGATCTCTTCTTCTCGGAGCTCGAGGCGCTCGCCAAAGAGGATCCCGAGCGCTACTCCGACGTCTTTGATGACTGGAAGGGCGAGATCGAGGGGGCATACCTCACGCGCTTCTCGGGCAAGGGCCTCAAGGGCTACGGACGCTCGAGCATTGTCCTGCTCGCCGTCGCCAACGTCTTTGCTGTTGTCGCATGCTCGTTCTTCCTTGTGCGCGCCGACGCCCCGGTGTGGCTTCTCCTTGCGGTGGTCGCGCTGGGAATCGTTGCGGTGGGGGTGGGCCTGGGCCTCGCCCACGGCATGAGGGACGTCAACCGCGATGCAATCGAGACGAGGGCCAAGCTCGAGGCGCTCGAGCGCTGGCTGCGCGAGTTCACCCGGCTGGAGGAGGCCGTTCCCACCGACGTGGTGCTCTGGAACCGCCTGCTCGTGATGGCCGTTGTGCTTGGCGTTGCCGAGGAGGTCATCGAGCAGCTCAAGGTGGCGCTCCCCGAGGTGCTCGAGGATCCCTACTTCATGCCGACCTATGGCTGGTACCTCTGGCACGGCACGGCTCACCGCTCTGCCGCGGCGGCACTCGGCGAGGGGTTCGACTCCGCCCACCACGTCTCCACGGCCGCGCTTGCGTCCTCCGCTGACAGCTCCGGCGGAGGCGGCGGGGGCGGGTTCTCCGGCGGCGGAGGGGGAGGCTTTGGCGGCGGCGGAGGCGGCGGTGCCTTCTAGCTGCGGAGCCGCTGGTCCGCTCGCGCTCTTTGGTGTCGTTTGAAAAAAGTCTTTGACAACGCAGGGGCCTCTGGTATAGTAATCCCCGCGTTAACTTGGCTGGGTAGCTCAGTTGGTAGAGCAGGGGACTGAAAATCCCCGTGTCAGGGGTTCGACTCCCTTCCCCGCCACCAGAAACGTCGCAGGCCGCGTATCGTGTTTCGGTACGCGGCCTGCTCTTTTGTATGCGCTCATCCCATAACATCCCATAAGGAGCTGGCGTCCGCGTCCCGACACGTTGGCGCGCGGGCCCGATCGCTCGTCGCCCTCGTGCGACCAGGGCTCCTATGCCCACGGTCTTGTCGGCAGGCAAGCTTGGGTGGGCAGCTGCGCCGTTTGCCCATCACTTTTGCGGTTTTGCACCGGAGGGAACCTCTCGTTTGCCGAGGTGCCGAATTCACTTCTCTTTTCTTGGTTGTGAGCAACACCTTTGATGTTCGGCGAGAAGGACGTTCGTATAGGGGCTCTTTTACGAATGATTTGGAACAGAAATCGAGAAGTGAGCAACAAGTTTTATCGGATGCATCAAAGGTGTTGCTCACAACCGCCTTGTACGGAAGCGGGCAACGGAAGCGGGGCAACGAAGGCGAGGCGGCGGGGCGTGGTGGTGGAGGAGCGACCACCGGAGGCGGGGCAGCGGAAGCCGGGCCTCCGGAAGTCAGGTCAGCGATGCCCCCGCTAGTAGCGTACCTCGAAGCGTCGCTCGCCGGGGACGGCGTCGATCTCGTCGCGCTGGCTCACCACGTAGCGGATCGGGCGGTGGCGATACGCCTCGAGCATCTGCGGGAAGAACGCCCCCACGTGCGACGCCTCCCCCTGGATCTCGGCCGTGACGGAGCCGTCGAGCTCGTTTCTCACCCATCCCGTGAGGCCCAGGTCGCGCGCCACGCCCGCCGACGTCCAGCGAAATCCCACGCCCTGCACCTGCCCGACGAAGCGCAGCCTCAGGCGGACGAGGTCGGCTCCGTCGCCTGCGGGAGACCGGTCATCCTGGCGTCGTTCGAACATGGCCCCTCCCTGCGCTCGCTGTCTGAATATGATGGTCGCTGCGGCGCGCCCGCGAGCGGGCTGCGGCGTTGCGTACAATAGTAGCCGCGTTTGCGCGCCATGTGACGAGAGGAGAGCGATGGGCTGCACACGTAGGGAGTTTCTCGCCCTGGCGTCTGCCGGGACGGTCGCGGGGATTGCCGGGTGCACCCCCGCGCAGCGCAACGACTCGCCCGCCGAGGAGCCCGCTGCCGAGCCCTCCGTGGACCTCGCCGAGTTTGAGAGCCTCGCGCTCGACACCTCCGCATGGCGCTATGACAGCGAGAATGACGTCTACTTCCAGCTGGGCCTCACCTACTGCAAGACGCCGGCGACGACCACCTACGAGTCGCTCGCGATCTTCGTCCCGGGCCCCTACTTCAGCGCCGAGGAGAACGGCGACACCTACACCTGCACCGTGAACGAGAAGGCCGTGGTGGGCAACTTCACCCCCTCCACCGCCCCCATCCTCATGCCCATCAACACCGGCGGCCTCGCCGCTCAGGCGAGCCCGACGGCCTACGGCTTCGACGGCCTCGCCCCCTACCTCGAGGCGGGCTGCGTCTACGTCTATGCCGGCTTCCGGGGCCGCTCGGCGGGCTATGACACCTCGACGGGATCGAACGAGCTGTTCGCCGGCGGCTCGCCCTGGCCGGTCGTGGACCTCAAGGCGGCCGTGCGCTACCTGCGCTACAACGCCGCCTGCCTGCCGTGCGACGCAAGCCGCGTCTTCGTCTTCGGCTTCTCCGGCGGCGGCGGTGCGAGCGCGGTTCTCGGCGCCTCGGGCGACGCCGCGCTCTTCGAGCCCTACCTCTCCCAGATCGGGGCCATCACGCACGACGCCGAGGGAAACGACGTCTCCGATGCCATCGCCGGCAGCGCCTCGTGGTGCCCCTCGACCTCCTTTGACGTTGCGGACGCCGCCTACGAGTGGTGCCAGGGCCAGTACGCGAGCGACGGCACGCGCGCGGAGGGAACGTGGACGGGGCGCCTCTCGCTCGACCTTGCCGCTGCCTACGCGGGCTGGGTCAATGAGATGGACCTGCGCGACGAGGACGACGTCCAGCTCACCCTCGACGAGACCGAGACGGGCGTCTACTCGATGGGCTCCTATGCCACGCAGCTCCTCTCCGAGATAGACGAGGCAGCCACGCACTTCGTCCAGAACGCGTCCTTCCCGTACACCTACACCCCGCAGCACCTCGACGACCCGACCTTCCCCGGCGACCCCAACCTCGCCGCCACGCGCGCGGCTGACGCGGTCCAGGCGCCCGTCTCAACTCCCGCGCCCGCCGACGGCACCGGGGAGGCGGACTCGGGGGAGACCGTCACCCCGCAGGGCCTCACCGGCGTCGCGCAGGTGCAGTCGACCATCTACGACACCGCCCAGAACTACTTCGCCGCGCTGAACGCCTCCTCCTGGTGGATCAACTACAACCACCGCTCGGCGAGCGTCTCTGTCTCGAGCCTCAGGGACTTCTCGCTCAACCTGAGGCCGGCGGCGCTCGAGACGTCCCCCTTCGACCGTCCCGACAGGAGCTCCAAGTCCAACCAGCTCTTTGGCATCGGGGAGGAGTCCACGCTGCACTTCTCGTCCGTCGTGGGCTCGCTCGTTGAGGGTGGCTCCGAGGACTACGCGGAGCTCGAGGGCTGGGAGGAGGACTACGCCAGCGCCTGGACGGAGGACCTCGAGAAGGTCGACGCGCTCGAGACAGACATGGCCACTCGCGTTGCCATGATGAACCCGCTCTTTTGGCTGAGCGGCCACTACGAGGGCTACGGCCAGGCGAGCGTGGCCCCTCACTGGCGCGTCAACGAGGGGCTCTTTGACTCGGACCTCCCGCTCGTCACGGGCATGAACCTCGTACTCGCCCTGCGCAAGTACGATGGCGTGTCGAGCGTCGACCACACGGCCGTTTGGGGCCAGGGCCACGTCCTTGCCGAGCGCTCCGGCTCGGCGACGTCCAACCTCATCGAGTGGGTCGTGTCCTGCTGTGCTTCGTAGCGCACCCGCGACAGGGTCCCCCTCTCCCGCGCCCCGGAGCGGCCTCGCTCCCCGGCAGTCGCTTGCCGTGGGCGTCACGCTCTTCTCGATGTTCTTCGGGGCGGGCAACCTCATCCTGCCCCCGCTCCTCGGCGTCCAGGCGGGCACGGACGCGCTGCCGGCGCTCGTCGGGTTTCTCGTCGCGGGCGTGGGGCTGCCGGTGCTCGGCATCGTGGTCGTCGCGCTCTCGGGTACGCTGCGCGACCTCGCGTCGCGCGTCCACCCGACGTTCGCCCGTGCGTTCGTGGCGCTGGTGTACCTCCTGATTGGCCCGTGCCTCGCCATACCGCGCACGGCCTCCACGGCCTTCGAGATGCTCGTGCCGCTCCTTCCCGCCGGCGTCTCGCCCGAGCTCGCGCGCCTCGCGTTCTCCGTTGCCTTCTTCGCTCTCGCCTTCGTGCTCGCCATGAGGCCCGGGCGGCTCACGCGCCTGCTCGGGCGCGTCACGGGTCCCGCGCTCATCCTGCTCATCGTTGCCGTCGTGCTCGCAGCGCTCGCCTCGCTCGCCGGCGCGGGTGCCCTGCCGGCCGCTGAGCCCACGCCCGCGTACGCGAGCAGCGCGGCGGCCCAGGGGTTCCTCACCGGCTACCAGACGATGGACCTGCTCGCGTCCCTGACCTTTGGCATCGTCATTGCCACGAACGTGCGCTCGCTCGGCGTCACTGGGGAGCGCGGCGTCATGCGAGAGGTCTGTCGCGCGGGCGCCGTCGCCGGCGTGCTCATGATCGCGGTCTACGGCGGTCTCGCGGCGGTGGGCGTCGAGCAGAGCGAGGCGCTCGTCGGCGCGACCAACGGCGCCGAGGTCATCACCGCTTCGGCGACGGCGCACTTCGGCGTGGCGGGGACCGTTCTTGTCGCCGCGATCTTCCTGCTCGCCTGCCTCAACGTGTGCGTGGGCCTCATCAGCTGCTGCGGATCCTACTTCGCCGAGGAGATCCCGCGCGTCTCGTACCGCGCCTGCGCGATCTCCTTCGCCGTCTTCTCCTGCGTGGTCTCGAACCTGGGCCTCGACGCCCTGCTCGGCCTCTCCGCCACGCTGCTCGGGTGCCTGTACCCGGTCGCCATCGTGCTTGTGGCGCTGGGGCTCTTCCGGGGGCGCCTGGCCACGGCCACGCGCCTCTGGCGCTGGACCGTCCTCGTCACCGCCGTCGTGAGCGTCGCCGAGGTGGCGCGCGGCGCGCTGGGGCTCCCACCGAGCCGCTTCCCCCTCGCTGACATGGGCCTCGGCTGGGTGTGCCCCGCCCTCATGGCAGCGTTCCTCGCCGCGATCGCCTCGCTCGACGACATAAGGAACCAAGGACAGGGGCGCTAGCCCCGAGAGGAGAACCCATGAACCGACCGCGCGCCAAGGCGCTGCCCCTCGCCCTTCTCGCCCTTCTCGTTGTCACGATCCTTGTCGGGTGCTCCGCGGCGCCCGAGGGCGATGCCGGTGCCGCCAGCGAGGGCGAGTCGGGCCAGGAGCAGGCCCAGTCCCAGACGGAGCCCGCCGACGACGATCCCTACGCCACGGGCGTCCACCACGTGAGGATCGAGGTCGAGGGCTACGGGACCATCGAGGCGACCCTCAACGCCAACGTGGCGCCCGTGACCGTCTCCAACTTCTGCCACCTGGCGGAGGAGGGCTTCTATGACGGGCTGACCTTCCATCGCGTGGTGCCCGGCTTCGTGATCCAGGGCGGGGACCCTGCGGGCGACGGCACCGGCGGCTCGGGGGATACCATCACGGGCGAGTTCGAGGAGAACGGCGTCACGAATGACATCCCGCACGTGCGCGGTACGCTCTCGATGGCGCGCTCCCAGGACCCGGACTCTGCGAGCTCGCAGTTCTTCATCGTGGTCGCCGACGTGCCCTCGCTCGACGGGAGCTACGCCGCCTTTGGCACCGTGACCTCGGGCATGGACGTGGTCGACGCAATCTGCGAGAGCGTGTCCGTCGCGGACGAGTCGAGCGGCCTCGTTGCCCCCGAGGACCAGCCCGTCATCACGACGATCGAGGTTCTCGACTAGCTGCGCTGATCAGCCGGGCCCGCGGACCTTCTCGCCCCGCCGCGCCTTGCCGAGGTGCTCGCTGAGGTTTCCAACTCAGAGGACCGTGTGATCGCTGCTGTGGGAGCGGAGCGACGTTTCCTCCGCTCAAAGTGTCGTTAGGCTCCTACAGATCCCCGCCGTAGGAGCCAAACGACATCTCTGTCGAGAAAAACGTCGGCCAGCTCCTGCATTCGTAGACGTCCGCTGCGCTGCCGGCTCGCGCCCGCAGCGCAGCGGCATCTCGCAAACATAAACGTAAAAACTTACTAGGCTGACCGTTCGCTGACAATGACTTATCCGTGAACGGCATAATTTGTCCACTTTCCGTGCTATACTGGAACAACGTGAAAGGAGCGGCTTATGTATGCCATCGGTGAGTACCTCGTCCATCCCGGTCAGGGGGTCTGTAGGGTCGAGGGAGTGACCGAGGGGCCGCAGGCCGTCTACCAGCTTCTTCCGGTAGGCAAGCTCCATCCCGTGCACATCAGCTTCCCCGTTGCCAACGAGGGGCGCCTCCGCCCGGTGCTCTCTCGCTCCGAGGCCGAGAGGATCATTGAGCTCTACCCCACGATCGAGGTGGAGAGCTACGAGGCGCGCAACAACTCGCTCGAGGAGGAGCACTACAGAAACGAGATGCGCGAGGGCACCTGCCAGGACTGCGTGAGGATCGTCAAGACCTTCAGGGTCCGCATCTCCGAGCTCGCCGCGCGCAACAAGCGCCCGCCCGTTGCCTATGAGCGCATCCTCAAGGAGGCGAGCGAGCGGTCGGTCTCCGAGCTCGCCGTTGCGCTCGACTGCACGCCGGAGGACGTGGTGATGCTCCTCAAGGCGCGCGACGGCGAGGTCCCCGAGGACAACTAGCCCCGCCCGCCGCAAAGGGCGCCGTCGCAGGGCGTCCGGCTAGGGCCCCGTCGTTGTTTGGGCGAGGGGCCCCGTTACCGTTTGCGCTCGGGGTTCTGTGGGTGCTGTGGCGCCCGCGTGCTCTCGCGTACAATAGTGCGCCACAAAGGTGCGCTGCCACGCACGCTCACGACCCCAGGGAGGACCCATGACGACAGAAGCGACGAGCGCCGAGAAGAGCCCGGAGACCCGTGCGGTCATCACCGTGCTGGGCAGCGACCGCCCCGGCATCGTCGCGGCGGTCGCGAGCGCGCTCTCGGAGCGAGAGGCGAACATCCTCGACATCTCGCAGACCATCCTGCAGGGCATCTTCACGATGACCATGCTCGTTGACCTTGCCTCCGCCGACTTCTCCGAGCTCAAGGCTTGCCTGGAGGAGCTCTCCGAGGGGCTTGGCGTGCAGATCACGATGCAGCGCGAGGAGGTCTTCCGGTTCATGTACCGGCTCTAGCCCACCCGTTCCCGTGCCCCGTGTCCCACTTGTACCAGGTACAAGTGGGACGCAAGTGGGACACGGGCGCGCTGTCCTCCCGCCGACCGTCCCCTCAAAAGAAGGAGGCTTCCATGATCAGAATTCCCAAGGGGGCCGGCTGGCCCATCCTCACCTCGCACGAGACGCCCGCCTTCGAGCACATAGCGGACGCGTACCCCATGCCCTCCGTGGGGCTGGGCCTGCCGCCCGTCTCGGACGGCCTCTACCACGGCTACGAGGCGGTCGACGTGGTGCCGAGCGAGCTCTACGCCAAGTACGACGTCAAGCGCGGCCTGCGCAACGCCGACGGCTCGGGCGTCCTCGTGGGCCTCACGACGATCTCCAACGTGCACGGCTACAACAGGACCGACCACGGGATCGAGCCGGACGACGGCGACCTGGTGTACCGCGGCTACCACGTGGCCGACCTCATCACGGCCGCGCAGAGGGAGGACCGCTTTGGCTACGAGGAGGTCGCGTACCTGCTCATTGCCGGCAAGCTGCCCACGCGCGAGGAGCTCGACGACTTCCGCGCGCGCATCGACGCCCGCAAGCAGCTCCCCGAGGGTTACCTGAGCGTGTTCCCGCGCGCCACGTACAGCCACAGCATCATGAACGTGCTGCAGCGCGCGACGCTGCTGCTCTACGCCTTTGACCCCACGCCCGACGACATCTCGCCCACGCACGAGATCGACGTCGCGCTCTCGCTGCTCGGCCGCTGGCCGCGAACGGCCGCCGTGGCGCACGCCGCGCACGTGGCCGAGCAGAACGACACGAAGCTCATGGTGCCGCCCGTGCGCGAGGGCTACTCGATGGCCGAGACGGTGCTCGACGTCCTGAAGAGCGACGAGGGCTTCACGCACGAGGAGGCCATGCTCCTCGACGTCATGCTCGTCCTGCACGCCGAGCACGGCGGCGGCAACAACTCCACGTTCACCACTCGCGTGCTCTCGTCCTCCGGGACCGACGCCTACTCCGCCTACGCTGCCGCCATCGGCTCGCTCAAGGGCCCCAAGCACGGCGGCGCCAACTTCAAGGCGGGCGACATGATCGAGGACGTCGCGGCCCACGTGCGCAACTGGGACAACGATGACGAGGTCGCAGACTACCTCGCCAAGATCCTGCGCAAGGAGGCCTTTGACGGGGCCGGGCTGCTCTATGGCCTGGGGCACGCCGTCTACACCAAGACCGACCCGCGCGCCGAGATCATCCGCGAGTACGCGCGCAAGCTCGCCGAGCAGAAGGGCCAGGTCGAGAAGCTCGACCTCATCGCGAGCATCGAGCGGCTCGGGCCACAGGTCATGCGTGACGTCCGCGGCATCACCAAGCCCATCAGCACCAACATCGACATGTACACGGGCTTCGTCTACTCGATGCTCGGCATCCCGCAGGACCTCTTCACGCCCATCTTCGCCATGGCGCGCCTCGCCGGCTGGACCGCGCACCGCATGGAGGAGCTCTACGGCGCGGGCCGCATCATCCGACCCGCCTACAACTCCGTCATGCCCCACGGCGGCGACTACGTCCCGCTCGCCGAGCGCTAGGACGCCCGAGAAGAACCTCCCCCTCGCAACAGGAGACGGCCGCCGCAGCGGGTGCTGCGACGGCCGTCGTCATCTACCATGGGCGCAGGGCGCTACTCCTCTTCGCCCTCGTCCTCCTCGTCGAGGGTGAGCGGCTTGAAGACCGCGGTGTCGCCGCCGACGAGCCCCTTTGCCTCCTCGGCCTGGGCATCGCGCTCGTCTCTCATCTGAGCGGAGAAGATGTCCTCGTCCTCCTCCGCGTCCTGGCTCGCGTTTCTCGCCGCGACCTGGGGGGCAACGTCGGCGAGGTCTCGCCTCGTGAGCTTGTGCTGGCGCTTGGTCTTGGAGAAGAGCGGCACGTACTCGAAGATGACGCCCGAGTTCTCGAGGCCGTACCAGCGCGCGGGCGAGCCGCAGAAGCCGCGAATGAGGTACTTGAGCTCGATGATGCGCTGGTCGAACCCGGAGAGGTCGGTCTCGGGGGAGAGCATCTTGCGGATGAGGCAGAAGCGGAAGTCGCCGACCGGGCCGCGCTCGCGGTAGATCGAGTACTTGTGGTTCTGCGGCGCGAGCTGCCCGCGCTCCACGAGGTCGGCCACGATCTGGTAGAGGTAGGTGTTGATGCGCTGGTTCACCTTGAAGCCAAGGCGCAGCTGCACCTTGAAGAGGAAGTCGGTGCCGAAGTCGTTGATGATGAACTCGTGCGTGTGCGGCTCGTCGGTCACCCGGACGTTCAGGAAGTAGTACGCCTTGGCGCGCTTGGGCCGCTTGTCGAGGATCGAGTAGAGGATGTCTCGGTCGAGCTTGTCGAACGAGGAGTCGTTGGTGAGGAACACCAGGTTGTCCGCGGTGAGCGGGTAGTCCTCGTCGTGCGAGAGGTCAAAGATCTGGTCGAGGTACTCGTTCACGGGCAGAAACACCGTCTGGGTGCGCTCGACGGCGGTGCCACGGCGCCACACGTACATCACGACGAAGATGAGGAAGCTCATGATCACGGTGAAGTAGCCGCCGTGGAAGAACTTGGTCAGGCTCGAGAAGAAGAACATGAACTCGATGGCGCCAAAGAAGACCGCGAAGGGAACGGCGAGCACTGGCTTGTACTGGACGCGCGCGAGATAGACGGTCAGAAGGATCGTGGTCATGAGCATCGTGACCGTGATGGCGAGGCCGTACGCCGCCTCCATGTGGGCCGAGGTCTGGAAGAGCAGGACCACGCAGATGCACCCGATCCACATGATGCTGTTGACGAGCGGGATGTAGATCTGGCCCTTGGTCTCGGAGGGGTAGTTGATGCGCATGTGCGGCATGAGGTCAAGGCGGACGGCCTCGGAGACGATGGAGTAGGAGCCGGTGATGAGCGCCTGCGAGGCGATGATCGCGGCGAAGGTGGAGAGGATGACCGAGAAGACGCGGACCTGCTCGGGGAGCATCTGGAAGAACGGGTTCAGGTCTGAGATGGACCCGAGCTCGGGGTTGCCGGCGTTGGCGATGATCCAGGCGCCCTGGCCGAGGTAGTTGAGGATGAGGCAGACCTTGACGAAGGGCCAGGTGGCGTAGATGTTGGGCTTGCCCACGTGGCCCATGTCGGAGTAGAGGGCCTCGGCGCCGGTGGTGCAGAGGAACACGTTACCGAGCACCATGAGGCCAGCGGCGTTGAGGTTGCCGTCAAAGAGGAACGTGATGCCGCGCACGGGGTTGAAGGCGCGCAGGACGCCCAGGTCGAGGCCGAGGTTCATGAGGCCGGCGCCGCCGAGGAAGAGGAACCACAGCGTCATCACCGGGCCGAAGAGCTTGCCGATTGTGGAGGTGCCCGCCTTCTGCATGAAGAACAGCACGCACAGGATGCAGATGACGATCACGACCACGATGCTCTGGTTGTCGCCGATGAGGGAGTAGATGAAGTCAACGGTCCTCAGGCCCTCGATCGCGGTGGTGACGGTGACGGCGGGCGTGAGGATGCCATCGGCGAGAAGCGCGGCGCCGCCGATCATGGCCGGGATGATGAGCCACTTCCCGCAGCGCTTGACGAGGCTGTAGAGCGCGAAGATGCCGCCCTCGTTGTGGTTGTCCGCCTTCATGGCCACGAGTACGTACTTGACCGTGGTGATGAGGGTCAGCGTCCAGATGATGAGCGAAAGGGCGCCCAGGACGACGTCCTCGGACATGGTGGCGAGGCCGCCGTTGCCGGCGATGATCGCCTTGAGGGTGTACATCGGGCTCGTGCCGATGTCTCCGTACACGACGCCCAGGGTGACGAGGATCATGCCTGCGGAAAGGGGGATTCCCGTGTACCTTGCCCTGCTCCTCGTGCTGGACAGGGGCTTGCTCTCAGGTGCCATGTAGCTCCAAACTCGATGCCAACAGATGCGCCCGGGGCCCGGGAGTGCGCCCTCGGGACGATGCCCCAGCATAACACTTTTGCATGCGACTAGAATGGGCGTCAGGTAAGGCAACAGGAAGGGGAGGCAAATGGTTGAGGAGAGTGCCGAGAAGGTCGCGGGCGCCCAGGCGCCCAGGGCATGCGCGGCGGGCTTTGCCACGGTGCCGGCCGAGCGGTGCGCGGAGGTTCCCGAGAGCGCGACCGCGCGCCTCACGTGGACCGACGGCGAGCGCTCGATCGACTACGCGGCGACGGCGGGGCACGTGGAGGTGCGCGACGACGCGGGCGCCCTTCTCGGCAGGATGTTCTCCCTCTCCTACGTGGCCGTTGACGCCGACGGCAGGCCCGACGCGAGCCGGCCGGTGACCTTTGCCTACAACGGCGGTCCCGGCTCGAGCTCGGTGCCGATCAACTTTGGCGGCATCGGCCCGCGTCGCGTGGTCACCGACGGCACGCGTCACCTGCGCGCGGACGCCCCGCTCGAGGACAACCCCCACACGCTGCTCGCCGAGTCCGACGTGGTGTTTCTCGACGCGCTCGGAACGGGCTGGTCGCGCCTTGCCGAGGACGTTGACCCCAAGAAGGTCTTTTGCACCGACGGCGACGCCGACGCCTTCGCTCGCGCGATCTGCGCGTGGCTCACGGAGAGCGGCCGCTGGTCGAGCCCGCTCTACCTCTTCGGCGAGTCCTACGGCACGATCAGGAACTCCGTGCTCATGCGCCTCCTGGGGGAGCGCGGCGTCCAGCTCACGGGCGTGGTCATGCTCTCTGCCGTCCTCAACACGGTGCCCCTGCTCTGCCCTGGGGAGGATGCGTACTACGTGGGCATGATGCCCACGATGGCAGCTGGCGCGCAGTTCTTTGGGAAGGCGGGCGCGGGCGTTGACGAGGACGAGTGGTTCGATCGCGCGATGGCCTTCGCGGAGGACGAGCTCGCCCCGGCGCTCTTGCGCGGGGACCGCCTGGGCGCCGAGCGAGAGGTCGCTGAGGGCCTGGCTTCCTACCTGGGCCTCTCCGTGGAGCACGTCCTGTCGCGCCACCTGCGGGTGGACCTTCTCGACTTCCGCACGCACGTGCTCGCCGACGAGGGGCGCGTCTGCGGGCGGCTCGACGTGCGCTACGTGTCGGACGGCCCCTCTCCCGTGCAGGGCACGAACGACTGGATCGCTGAGGAGGACGCGGCGGACGACGCCCTGAACGGCGCCTGGGTCCTCTCGATGCGGCGCTTCTGCGCCGACGTGCTGGGCTACGAGGGCCCCGCGCGCTACCTGGGCAACAACTACGGCAAGGTGGGGGAGAGCTGGGACTGGAGCCACGAGGCGCCCGGGCTGGGCCGCGTGGCCACGCCCAACGTGGCGCTCGACGTGGCGCTGGCGCTGCGCCGCAACCCCACCTGCAAGCTCGCCATCATCGGCGGTCGCTTTGACGCCGCGACGCCGTGGGAGAACGTCGTCCGCGACATGAGCGGGCAGTTCCTCTCGGAGGGGCTCAAGGAGCGCGTGAGCTGGTACCGCGTGGGGAGCGGCCACATGGCCTACACCGACGACGCGGCGCTCGCGCAGATGGGCGCCGACATGCACGAGTTCTACGAGAAGCGCTAGGGCGGCGAGGAGCGCTCGGGCGGCGGGCCCCTGCTTCTGGGCGGGTCCCGCTTCTGATTTCCGGATGTCAGGCAAGGGGGCTTCTGATTTCCGGATGTCAGACAATGGGGCTTCTGATATCCGGATGTCAGACAATGGGGCTTCTGATTTCCGGATGTCAGACGACATGGCTTCTGATTTCCGGATGTCAGACGCGTGCGAGATGTTCTTCTCGCGTGTATCCTGCTGTTATGTGAACGCGCGCCTGCCGACGTCGTCTGATATCCGGATGTCAGACAAGCTCTGCCGCTGATATCCGGATATCAGGCAAAGCAGCGGGGCGCAGCGTGGCGAGAAGAACGGCGCGGCGAGAAGAGCGTCGCGCACGACGGGCGAGAGGTGACCCGATGGAGTTTGTGGCAACGTGCCCGAAGGGCTTCGAGCGGCTGCTGGCGGACGAGCTGAGGACGCTCGGAACGTCGCAGGTGAGGCCGCTCGCCGGCCAGGTGAGCTTTGGCGGCGGGCTGACGGACGCGTACCGCGCGTGCCTGTGGTCGCGGCTTGCGTCGCACGTGCTGCTCGTGCTCGCGCGCGTGGACGCTCACGACTCCGATGCCCTCTACGAGGGGGTGCGCGCCCTCGAGTGGGAGGGCCACATCGCCCCCGGCGCGAGTTTTGTGGTGGACGCGCACGGCACGAACGCCCAGCTCAGAAACACTCAGTTCGTGGCGCTGCGCACCAAGGACGCCATCTGCGACCGCGTGAGCGCGGCGCGCGGCGCGCGGCCCGTCGTGGACACCGCGCGCGCGGACGTGACCGTCTCGGTGAGGCTCTCCGGCCAGCGCGCCACCGTCTCGATTGACCTTGCGGGCGAGCCGCTCTTCCGGCGCGGCTACGACTCGCGCACGGAGGCGCGCGTGGCTCCGCTGCGGCCCGACTACGCGGCGGTCCTGCTTGCCGCAGGCGGCTGGGAGCGCGTCGCGCGCTCCGGGAAGGCCGTGCTCGCGGCGCTCTGGCCAGGGCAGGGAAGTCTGCTGGTGGAGGCTGCCGAGGCAGCGCTCGACCGTGCTCCGGGGCTGCTTCGGTCGCGCTGGGGCTTTGCGGGCTGGGCCGGGCATGACGCCGCGGCCTGGGATGCCCTTGTCGCCGAGGCGGACGCGCGCGCAGAGGCGGGAGAGAGGCGCGGCGGCTGCACGCTGCTCGCCGCCGACGGTCGCGCGGGCGCCATGGCGGCGTGCCGTCAGGCGCTTCGCGCGGCGGGATTGGCCGTGGAGCCCGCGTTCTTCTCGCCGGCTGAGGTTGCCGCGGCGGCGCGCGAGGCTGGGGCGGGGCATGCGCTCGCGGTCGCCGACCTCTCTTGGATCGGCGAGACCGCGCTTGCGAGCGAGGCGTCTGCGCTCGCGGGCCTTGCCGGCGCGGCCGGGCTGCCCGCCGCCGTGCTCTCTCGCGACGCGACGCCCGGCGCTGCCCTGGGTGCCGCCCCTGCGAGCACGATTGGCGTGTTCGTGGGGCGCGACGAGGCGACGCTTCGCGTCTTTGACGGCACCGACGAGCCTGTCCGGCTGCCGACCGTCGAGCTTGCTGGCGGCGAGCGCGTGAGCGTGCTCGTTGCCGCCTCGGACCAGTTCGCCGCGCGCCTCGCTAAGGTCGCGCGGCTGCGTGCCAAGTGGGCTCGTCGCGAGGACGTGACGTGCTATCGGGTCTATGACGCTGACCTGCCGGACTACGCCGTGGCGATCGACCTGTACGAGGGCTCGGAGACCCCGGGCCGCTGGCTCCAGGTCGCCGAGTACGCCCCGCCCCGCGGCGTGGATCCGGAGCTTGCGCGGCGCCGTCTGCTCGACGTGCTCTCGATCGCCCCGCGCGTCCTCGGGGTCGACCCGGCGGACGTGAGCGTCCGCGTGCGCACGCGTGCCCGCGGCGGGTCGCAGTACGCTGACGAGGCGCGCGCGAGCGAGCGCGACAGACGCGGCGCCCGCCCCTCTCGCCGCCAGGGCGTCGTGGAGCTGCCGGCGGGCTCTCACCTTGTCGACGAGGGCGGCCTCACCTTTGAGGTGAACTTTGACGCCCGGCACGACTGCGGGATCTTCCTGGACCACCGTGAGACCCGCGCGCGCCTGCGCGAGATGATGAAGCAGACGCGCGGCTCCAAGCGCTTCCTCAACCTCTTTGCCTACACGGGCACGGCGACCTGCTACGCTGCGGACGGCGGCGCCAAGCACACCACCACGGTGGACCTCTCGCGGCCGTCGCTCGAGTGGGCGCGGCGCAACATGGCGCGCAACGGCTTCACGGGACCCGAGCACGAGTTCGTGCAGGCAGACGTGCTCGCGTGGGTCTCTGAGCAGCGCCACACGCGCAACCGCTGGGACCTCGTCTTCTGCGACGTGCCGACGTTCTCCAACTCTGCGCGCATGCGCCGGGCGTCCTTTGACGTGCAGCGCGACCACGCGGAGCTCGTAATCGGCGTGTCTCGCCTGCTCACGCGCGACGGGCGCGCGATTTTCTCGTGCAACCTGCGCGGCTTCAAGCCCGACGTCGAGAAGCTCGAGCGCGCCGGGGTGCGGCTGACCGACATCACCGACGAGACTATCCCTGAGGACTTCTCGCGCAACCGGAAGATTCACCACGCCTACCTCGTGGAGCGCGTCTAGGGCACCGCACGGGTCCTTCTCGCCCCGTCCGCCGCCGCGCCCCGCCCGCCCGCGTAGCGACCGTGGGCAGTCGGCGCCGACGTGAGTAGAATCAGCCTGTACGTGTGTATGTGGCGCGGGCGCCGCTCGTGCCCTGGGAACAGATGGGGGAACAATGGACGCTACCATTGAGGCCAAGGTCAAGGCATGGCAGGACAACGTCACCGAGGCCGACCTGACCATGGAGCTCAACGAGCTCTGCAGCTCCGGCAACGAGGACAAGCTCTTTGACGCCTTCTACCGCGACCTCGCCTTTGGCACCGCTGGCCTCCGCGGCACGCTCGGCGTGGGCACCAACCGCATGAACGTCTACGTGGTCGCGCAGGCCACCCAGGGCGTGGCGGACTACCTGAACGCCCACTACGAGAACCCCACGCTCGCCCTCGCGCGCGACTCGCGCAACAAGGGCGAGGACTTCCAGCGCGTGGCGGCGGGCGTCCTGGCCGCCAACGGCATCCACGTCTACGTCTACCCGCGCATCGAGCCCGTCCCCACGCTGTCCTTTGCCGTCCGCTACCTCGGCACCTCTGCGGGCATCGTGCTCACGGCCTCCCACAACCCGGCGCCCTACAACGGCTACAAGGTCTACAACGACAACGGCGGCCAGATCACCGACGAGGCCGCGGCCGAGATCTCCGCGAACATTGCCAAGGTCGACCCGTTTGACGTGCGCATCATGGACTTTGAGGAGGGCATCGAGAAGGGCCTCATCGAGTGGACTCCGGAGGAGGTCCTGGACGCCTTCATCGAGAACATCAAGAAGGTCTCCGTGCCCGGCTTCAAGGCCTCTGACGACTACTCCGTCGTGTACACCCCGCTCAACGGCACGGGCATGGAGCTCGTGACCCGCATCCTCAAGGAGATTGGCGTCGAGAAGGTCTCCGTGGTGCCCGAGCAGTCCGAGCCGGACGGCAACTTCCCCACCTGCACCTATCCCAACCCCGAGTTCCGCGAGGCCCTCGAGCTTGCCCTCAAGCTCGCCGAGGAGGTCAAGCCCAACCTCGTCGTTGCCACCGACCCCGATGCCGACCGCATGGGCACCGCCATCCCGCACGGCGGCGACTACGTGCTGCTCTCCGGCAACGAGATGGGCGTCCTGCTCATGGACTGGCTCGCCACGATGGCCAAGGATCGCGGCGAGGACGTTGCCTCCAAGGTGGCCGTCTCCACGATCGTCTCGTCCTCGATGCCGGACGCGCTCGCGCGCGACTGGGGCTTTGAGATGAGGCGCGTGCTCACCGGCTTCAAGTACATTGGCGACCAGATCGACCAGCTCAAGGACGAGGGCGAGGAGGACCGCTTCCTCATGGGCTTCGAGGAGTCCTACGGCTACCTCGTGGGCACGCACGCCCGCGACAAGGACGCCATCGTCGCCACGATGCTCTGCGTGGAGATGGCCTCTTGGTACGCCGAGAAGGGCATGGACCTCTACGAGGCCATGGACGCCCTCTACCAGAAGTACGGCTACTACCTCAACGGCACGGTCAACGCCTCGTTCCCCGGTGCCGCCGGCGCCGAGAAGATGGCCGGCATCATGGACGGCCTGCGCACGAACCCGCCGGCCGAGATCGCGGGCTACAAGGTCACGGGCGTGACGGACTACGCCACCGGTCCCGAGATGCCGCGCGTCTCCGGCCTGCAGAAGGAGGCGGCGCAGGTGCTGCCGCCTGCCAACGTCATCGAGTTCCGCCTCGAGGACGACAACAAGGTCATCTTCCGTCCGTCTGGCACCGAGCCCAAGGTGAAGGCGTACCTCTTCTCCAAGGGCGCCACGCGCGAGGAGTCCGAGGCCGTGCGCGCCAAGCTCGAGGCCGCCAGCAAGGAGATCCTGTCGTAGGTCACTCTCATGCGAGGTAAGGAGCCCCGCCTGTTTCCACGAGGAAGTGCGCTGTGCGGAACTTCCTCTTAGGAATCAGGCGGGGCTCTTCTCGTGCCGATTGCCTCCTCCGTTGCGGGGTCTGTGGCAGAATGGGGCGGTCGGACTGGAAGGGGGCGCTCATGGCGAGGGTGCTGGTCGTGGAGGACGACGCGGCGATCAACGACGTGGTTGCCACGCGGCTTGCGCGCGACGGGCACGAGGTGACGCAGGCGTTCTCGGGCTCTGAGGCACGGCTCCTGCTGGGCGAGGGCGCGAGCTTTGACGTGGTGGTCTGCGACCTCATGCTTCCGGGCGCCACCGGCGAGGAGCTGGTGGGCCTGGTCCGGGCGCGTCAGGAGGGAACGCCGGTGGTCGTCATCTCGGCGCGCACGACGGCGGCGGACAAGGTGGAGCTGCTGCGGCTCGGCGCCGACGACTACCTCACCAAGCCCTTCGACCTCGACGAGCTCGCGGCGCGCGTTGAGGTTCAGCTGCGTCACCGCGGCTCGGGCGGGGCGCCCGCGGTGGACGTGCTGCGCTACCGGCGCTGGGAGCTCAACCCCGACGCCCGGACGCTCGTGGTCGTGCCCGGCGGGCAGGGCGAGCCAGGTGCCGAGGTGCCGCTCACCAAGATTGAGTTCAACATTCTCGAGCTCCTCGTTCGCAGGCCTAACAAGGTCTTCTCAAAGGCGGAGCTCTTCGAGCTGGCGTGGGGGGAGCCCTTCTCCGGCGACGACTCCACCGTCTCCGTGCACGTCTCGAACATTCGCGCCAAGCTTCGCGCAACGGGTACGGACGACTACGTCAAGACTGTCTGGGGTATGGGCTTTAAACTGGCCTGACCGAGGGTCTTGCCGTGCTTTCCTGCAAAATGGCCGCGAGTCGCATTCGTGGGCCCGTTTATTTGCAAAGCGCTTGCGAGTGACACAGGAAATCCGCGGCAAACGTGATTTTAGTTGCATAATATATCAACTTACCTGGGGGTTTGCGGAGCGACTACTCAGTGGGGTGCCAAATTGCGTGTCACTCGCGAGCATATTGCAAATAATGAGGGGCTTTCATGTCACTCGTGACCGTTTTGCGAATCGCGGGGTCCCGGCGCGCGGCTGCAGCGACCATTCCTCAAGCTTTCTTTAGGTTTGGCTCACGCTTGCTAAAGACCTGCCTGCCATCATAGGAGCGACCTCAGGAAAGGAGCGAGCGTGAACGTCATCGAGACGCACGGCCTCACCAAGCGCTATCGGCGCAAGACCGCCGTCGACGGCCTGAGCATGACCGTCGCTGCCGGGGACATCTACGGCTTTGTGGGCAAGAACGGCTCGGGCAAGTCGACCACGATGAAGATGATCGCTGGTCTTGCCCGCCCAACCTCCGGCGAGATCGTCCTCTTCGGAGACCCGGAGGGAGCCGGCGCCACCCCGCAGGGGTTCTCTCGCATCGGCGCCCTCATCGAGAGCCCGGGGGTCATCCCGAACCTCTCCGCGCGCGACAACGTCGTCACGAAGGCGCTCGCGCTCGGCATGACGCATGCGGGCGCGGTCGCAGACGACCTCCTTGCGCTCGTGGGCCTTGACCCGAGCGACCGGCGCCGCGTGAAGGCGTACTCGCTCGGCATGAAGCAGCGCCTCGGCCTCGCGCTCGCGCTCGTGGGCGCGCCCGACCTGCTTCTGCTCGATGAGCCGTTCAATGGCCTTGATCCTGAGGCGACTCGCGCCATGCGCCTCGTTCTCGTGCGGCTCAACCACGAGCAGGGCGTCACGATCATGATCTCCTCCCACGTGCTCGACCAGCTCGACCGCGTGGCAACGCGCTTCGGCGTCATCTCGAGCGGCCGGCTCACGGCGGAGTTCACCGACGAGGAGCTGCACAAGCGCTGCGGCAGCTCCGTCCGCGTGCGCCTGGCGGAGCCGGAGCGCGGGCTTGCCCTGCTCGAGCAGGCGCTTCCCGCGGCGGCCTTCCGCGCGGAGCCGGACGGCGCGCTCGTGGTCACGGGCGCCTCGCTCGATGAGGTGAGCGCCGCGTGCTTCTCGGCGGGCATCGAGGTGCGCGAGCTCGTCCAGCAGGAGCGCGACATCGAGGAGTACTTCGTCGAGCTCATGGAGGCCGGCGAGAAGGGCGGTGGCGCCCGATGATCGCCCTGCTCCGCTCTGATGCCTACCGTGTGCTGCGCTCGCGCTGGTTTTGGGCGTTCGTCGTTGCCATGGCGATCCTGACGTTTGCCCCGGCCCTGCTCATGCGGTGGACCAGCATGGGTCCCACCTCCTTTGACAGGCTCATCGGCTCGGGGGTCAGCCTCGGCGGCGTCGAGATCCTCTCCGCCTGCATGGCAGCTGCCGTGGGCACGGGCGCGGGAGGATTTGACCGAACGGCCCTCTCCGCCCTCGGGCGGCGCGCGCGAACGGTGTGGTACGCCGAGAAGTGCGTCTTCGTGGCGCTCCTCTCGCTGGCGGCGGTCACCTACGCCCTGGCGCTCGGCCTGCTTGCGCTCCCGGTCTCGGGCGTGCCCGTGCTGAGCGTCGAGCCGGCGTGGCAGGTGGCGGTCTGGCTCGGCTGCATGTGGCTCTGCTGCGCCGTCTACGCGACCCTCACCATGGCCGTGGGCCTGCTCACCCGCAGCCAGACCGTGACCATTGGCTTTGCGCTGCTCGCGTCCACGGGCATCCTCGAGGGCGGTGCCCTGCTGGGCATCGACATACTCGCGTTCCTTGCGGGCGGGGAGTTCCTTTCCGTCTCCTCGGTGGCCTCGCCGTGGGTGCCGGCGGGAATCGTTTCGGCCCTGGCCTCCGGCGCGCCGGAGGCTCTCTCGCTGCAGAACTCCACCGGGGTGGCCCCCGCTCTTCGCACGCTCGTCGTCTGTGTGCCGGTCGTGCTCGCGACAACGGCCGCAAGCGCGCTTGCCCTCTCGAGAAGGGACGTCGCATGAGCAAGCTTGTGAGCCTCCTGCGCTCTGACCTCCATCGCACGGTCCGCTCGCGCTGGCCGTGGGCCGTGCTCGCGTTCATAGCACTTGCCACCTTGGGCTCGGCCGTCCTCACGATCTGGTGGCCGCTCGATCCCGGGGTTGTCTACGACGGCCTCACCGGGAGATCGGGGGCGCTCCGCCTCGCTGGGCGCGGCACGAACATCGAGCTCGTCGTCATGCTGGCGCCGTTTCTGGCCGCGTACCTCTCGACGGCCGACTCGGACACCGGCTTCGACCGCACGCTGCTCTCCTCGCTTCGCGGCCGCGTGGTCTACTTTGTCGAGAAGTGCCTGTTCGTGGCCTTGCTCGCGGGCATGGTCCTGCTCGCGTACCTTTTGTTCAGCGGCATGGGCGTGCTCGTGACCATGCGTCCCGTGGTGAACGTGGAGCCGCTCTGGCAGGTCGTGGCCTGGGCGGGCGACGCGTGGCTCATCGGCTGCGCCTATGCGCTCGTCGCGCTGCTCGTGGGCCAGCTCACGCGCAGCCGCGCCCTTGCGCTCTCTGTGGCGTTCCTGCTGCTCTCATCTGCGCTTGAGCAGGGCTTCTTCACCTTCCTTCTCCTTGTGAGCGACGTGCTCGGCCTGGGCTGGGACTCCGCCCTCGAAGCGGCGTTCGCCTGGATGCCCTACGTGTCACTGGCGTCGGTTCAGCAGGGTGCAGCCGCGATGCTCGCCGTGGACTCGACCGGCGTGGCGCCAGCCCTGCGCGCGCTTGTCGTGTGCGTCCCGCTCTGCCTGGGGCTGACGTCGATCGCGGCTGTGGCAGGCTCGAGGCGTGACCTGGCGTGATGAGCGAGGCGCTCCTCGAGCAGCTCTACCGCTGGCTCGAGTCGATCGCGGAGTGGCTGCTCGCGAGCTCTAGGATGGAATGGCTGGAACGCGTCGTGGAGGAGCTTCACATGGCCGAGGGACTCTTGCTCGTGGCGATGCTCGCGATCGGCGCGGGTCTGGGAGGCGTCTTCGTGGTGGCCTGCTACCAGAGCGAGCTCGGTCGCCAGGCGCGCTTCCTCGCCCGTCGCGAGCGCGCGAGCAACGCGCGGCTCACCTGCGGGAGCCGCCTGCCGGGCATGGTGGGCCTGGTGGACGCCGTGAACGCCGAGATCGACGCGGCGGACGCCGAGCGCGTGCGGGCCCTGCGCGCCTCCGACGAGTTCTCGCGCGGGCTCTCCGCGCTCTCCCATGACGTGCGGACGCCGCTCACGGGCGCCCGCGGGTATCTGCAGCTCGCGCGCGAGGAGACGGACCCGGGCACGAAGGACGCCCAGCTCGCGGCCGCCGACGCGCGCCTCGCCGCCATGTCGTCGCTGCTCGACGAGCTCTTCTCGTATGCTCGCGCCGCCGACCCTGACGCCCCGCTCGAGCTGGGGCCCGTGGCGCTGAGGCCGCTCCTTGAGCGCGTCCTTCTCGGGCACTACCCGGAGTTCGAGGAGCGCGGGTGGGAGCCCTCGCTCGACGTGGAGGACCCTGCCCCCGAGGTCATGGCAAACGCTGAGGCGCTGGCGAGAATCGCGGAAAACCTCGTGGTGAACGCCTTGCGCCACGGCAGCGGGGCCCTGCGCGTCCGCGTTCGGGGCGCCGGCGAGAAGGGCCGCGTCACGGCAGAGTTCTCCAATCCTGTGGCGGATCCCGGATCCCTTGACGCCGACCGCCTCTTCGAGCGCTTCTACCAGGCCGACGCCTCGCGCTCGACCGCCGGGTCGGGCCTTGGCCTCTCCGTTGCCGCCAAACTCGCGACCGCTCAGGGGATGGGGCTCTCCGCCCGTCTGGAGGGCTCGGTCCTTGTCGTTACCCTTGAGATGGCCCAGTAGGGGGCCGTCCCTCTTTGACCGTGGCGGCGGGGCGCCCCTCCGCCACAGAGAAAGGAGCGCGCATGATCGTCACGACCACCAACTCCGTTGAGGGCAGGGAGATCGTCGAGTACCTGGGAATCGTCACGGGCGAGGCCGTGAGCGGCATCAACATGTTCCGCGACATCGGCGCGAGCGTGCGCAACATCTTCGGCGGCCGCTCGGCCGGCTACGAGGAGGAGCTCTCCCGCGCCCGTGAGGAGGTACTCGCTGAGATGTGCCAGCGGGCAGATGCTCTCGGCGCCGATGCCGTGGTGGGCGCGAGCATTGGCTACGAGACCTTCGAGGGCATGATCATGACGTGCTGCTCAGGGACGGCGGTGCGCCTGCGCTAGCCCCTGCCGCTACTCGGTCGCCGCGTCGCCGCCGCTGGCGGCGTCGGCGGCCGTGAGCGCGTAGATGTTCGTGGCGGCGGAGGCCACGGTCGCGGCGTCCCAGGTGTGCGAGCTGACGTCAGGTGAGGTGGGGTCGAGCACCGTCACGGAGCCGTCCTCGTTCTCAGCGGTGACGAGCACCCAGTGGGCAGAGTCAGTGAGCGTCCCCGCGGAGACCTCGAGCAGGAGGTACGTGCCGGTGTCGAGCACCTGCAGGAGGTTGTCGGCGTTCGAGGCGTAGCTCGAGCTGGAGAGGCCGAGCGCGGAGAGCTGCTCTCCCAGGAAGTCGGCGGACATGCCCGAGTCTCCGCCGGCCATGCCGGCGTCGCTCACGGCCTGCGCGATCGTGGCGGGCGTCTGCTCTGCGTTGCCGAGAAGCCCCATGCGCGCCATGGCGAGCGCCGTGGGGCCGGAGCCGGTGAGCGCGAGCGGGGCGTCGGCGTAGTCAACAGCGCCCCAGCGCTCGTCCCAGCAGTAGAGCTCCGGGACCGTGCCCTGGGTGACCTCGTCCTCGTAGGGCTGGGCCTCCTTGGAGGACTCGGGGTAGGCGGCCACGAAGTCGATGGCGGCGGGCTCGGAGAGCGCGAGCTCGAGCAGGCCCTGGTTCTCGTACTGGTCGGCGTTGGCGGCAATCTGCGCGAGCTTGTCGGCGCGGTCGAGCTCGGTGGCGAACTGGCGCGTGAGGTCCTCGCTCACGCCCGCCGCGACGCGGGAGTCCACGGGGTTCTCGCTGCCGGTCGTCTGGTCGGAGGAGCAGCTGCGCACGCAGCTCGAGATGCCCACCACGAGCAGGACGATCACGAGCAGCGCGATCACGGCGAGGATGATGAGGCGGCGGTTGGCGTTCATCCTGCGGGCGCGGCCGCTGCTGAAGTTGATGTTCCGGGCGCGGAGCGGGTAGCCAGCGCCCGAGGACGAGCCGCGGCGCGGGGCGCTCGAGCGCGTGCGCGTTCCGCGCGGACCGTGGTAGGGGCCCTGCTCGGGAACGCGCGGCCTCGTCTGGTGCCTCTGCCCGGATCCCTCGCGGAGCCGTCCGCCGCGGTCGCTGTAGCTCGCCATAGTCCCTCCGAAACACGCCCTGTGCAGAATGACCCTTATCGCATGATACGGCAGCGGAGCAGGGCGGACGCGCGATGGGGCCCTAAATCGGGGAGCGGTATGACAGAGGGGACGGGGGCTTGCTCGGCCCCCGTCCCCTCGTTGTGCGAAGCTTTGCCCGTCAGGTCCGGCTACTGGGTCTGGTTGCCCGTGTCCGTTCCCCCGCCGCCAGCGCTCGGATCCTCGGGCGTCGTGGGCGTTTCGGGCGTGGTCGGGGTCTCCGGATTGGCGGGCGTCTCAGGCGTCTCAGGCGTCGTAGGCGTCTCGGGTGTCGTGGGCGTCTCCGGCTCGGTGGGCGTCGTGGGCTCGGTCGGGGTGGTGGGCTCCTGCGTGGTTGCCTCCCCCTCGGTCGTCTCCTCCGTCTCTTCCTCCTCGGGCTCCTCGCTCCAGCCCTCGGTGTTGACCTCGGTGCTCGTGCCGATGAAGACCCACGAGTCGTTGGGCTTGTACGTGGCTGCGTGGTCCGCCTGCGGGAACTCCGCGCGCGCCACCCCCTCGAGGATCGTGTTCATGTAGTCGCACCAGATGGGCTGCGGGAGCTGCTGGGTGGTTCCCTCGCCGCCCTGGTAGATGACCGTCGAGTTGCCGTGCATGTGGCCGCACCACACAACGGTCGTGTACTGCGGGGTGAAGCCGCAGAACCAGAGGTCGGCACTGTTGTCGGAGGTGCCGGTCTTGCCGGCGACGGGCTGGTTCTGGTAGAAGCGGTTCGCAACGACCCAGGCGGTGCCCTGCGAGGAGATGTCGCCCTCGAGGACCTCGATCACGTCGTCGGCGACGGCCATGTCGAGAACCTCCTGGGGGTCGTCCTCGTGCTCGTAGACGACGTTGCCGTTGCGGTCCTCGATGCGCGTGATGGCGATGGCGTTGCGGTGGACTCCGCCTGAGGCGATCGTGGAGAACGCCTCGCACATCTCGAGCGGCGTGACCTCCGAGGCGCCGAGCGCCGAGGCGAGGCCGGAGTCAATCGCGGAGTCGATGCCGAGGTCAGAGGCCGTCTCGATGACGGCGTCCATGCCGATGGCCTCGGCCACCTGCACGTAGCCGGTGTTGGAGGAGACCAGCGTGGCGCTCGCGAGCGTGCGGATGCCGTAGTCGTGGTAGCCGTAGTTGTGCGGCGTCCAACTGGGCGTGACCTGGAGCTCGGCGGGGTTGTCGATGAGGACCGTGGGGCTCATGCCGTTGTTCAGGGCGGCGGTGAGGACGATTGCCTTGAAGCTCGAGCCCGCCTGCCGCTGCGACGTTGCGAGGTTCACCTGGCTCTGGCCGTTCTCGGTGTCGCTGCCGTAGTTCTGGCCGCCCACCATGGCCACGATGTGACCGTTGGAGTTGTCAATCGAGACGAGCGCGCCCCCGAGATCGGAGTTGTTGGCCCTTGCCACCCCCTCGCTCACCGCCTGCTCGGCGACATCCTGCTTGTCGGGCTCGAGGGTGGTGTAGACGTTGAGGCCGCCCTGGTAGATGGTGTCATAGGAGAAGTCCTGCAGCAGGAGGTTGCGCACGTAGTCGGTGAAGTAGGGGTAGGCGCTCTCGGAGTCGGTGAGCTCGCCGGGGTTGATCGGGATCTCCTCGGCGACGGTGGCGTCGTACTCCTCCTGCGTGATGGTGCCCGCGGAGAGCATGCGCGAGAGGACCACGTTGCGGCGGCTCTTGCAGGCCTCGTAGTTGGCGAAGGGGTCGTAGTAGGTGGGGGAGTTGGGGATGCCCACGAGCGTGGCGGCCTCGTTCAGGGTGAGCTCGCTGGCGCTCTTGTTGAAGTAGGTGATGCTCGCCGCCTCGATGCCGTACGCCCCGTTGCCGTAGTTGATGGTGTTGAGGTACATGTTGAGGATCTGGTCCTTGGTGTAGGTCTTCTCCATCTGGATGGCGATATAGGCCTCGCGGACCTTGCGGCGGATCGTGTTCTCGAACTGCTCGTCGGAGAGCACCGTGTTTCTCACCAGCTGCTGGGTGATGGTCGAGCCGCCCTCGGAGCCGCCCGTGAGCTGCACCACCGCGGCGCGCATGATGCCCTCGGGGTCGATGCCGTTGTGGGTGTAGAAGCGCACGTCCTCGGTGTCGACCGTGCCCTGCTTCACGTAGTCGGAGATCTGGTCGAGCTCAACGGAGCGGCGGTTCTGCAGGTAGTAGGCAACGATCTCGTTGCCATCGGCGTCATAGACGCGCGTGGGCTCCGCCACGAGGAAGGCGTCGGCCGAGGTGTAGTCAGGCAGGTCCTGGAGCCACGTCGTGACGAGCGCGCCCAGGGAAACGGCGAGAGCCACGCAGAGAAGAGCTATGAACCCGAGCAAACCGGCGAGGCTGAAGCCCACGAAGTGCGTCTTGGAGTGCGCGCGCGCCCTGCGGGTCCTGATCCCCATGAAGTCCTCCTTGTTCTGGGACGTCCGTCCACAGTCAATCGACATTATACTATGCTAGACGGCCACAGGGCTGCCCCCGAGCAGCTTGGAAAGACGTAGACCCTATGGAGGACAGAGCATTGCTGCCAGTTAACGAGCAACTCAAGGTGATCACGTCCGGAACGATGCAGATCGTGCCGCTCGACGAGCTGAAGAAGAAGCTCGAGAAGGGCACTCCGCTCAACATCAAGCTGGGCGTTGACCCCACGTCGCCGGACCTCCACCTCGGCCATGCCGTGCCGCTGCGCAAGATGCGCCAGTTCCAGGACCTGGGCCACAACGTGACCCTCATCATCGGCAACGGCACCGCCCTCATCGGCGACCCGTCCGGCCGCGACTCCACCCGCCCGCCCCTCACCGAGGAGCAGGTCGAGGCCAACGCCAAGACCTACGTCGAGCAGGCCATGAAGGTCCTCGACCCCGAGAGGACCACGATCGTCCACAACGGCGACTGGCTCAAGGGCCTCAACCTCGGCGAGATGCTCGGCCTCATGAGCAAGTTCAACGTGGCCCGCATCCTCGAGCGCGAGGACTTCCACAACCGCTACACCGAGGGCAAGTCCATCGCCCTGCATGAGTTCATCTACCCGGTGCTCCAGGCCTACGACTCGGTGGTCATTAAGGCCGACCTCGAGATGGGCGGCAACGACCAGATCTTCAACCTCCTCGCTGGCCGCGACCTCATGCGCGCCATGGGCATGGAGCCGCAGGTGGCCCTCACGATGCCGCTTCTGGTGGGCACCGACGGCCACAAGAAGATGTCCAAGAGCTACGGCAACTACATCGGCCTCACCGACGAGCCGGCCGACATGTTCGGCAAGGTCATGTCCATCACCGACGAGCTCGTGCCGCTCTACTGGCGCCTGTGCTCCACGGCGAGCATCGAGAGGATCGACGCGATCGACGCCGCCTTCGAGGACGGCACGGCCGATCCCTACCAGCTCAAGCGCGAGCTCGGCGTGAACATCGTGGACCTCTACCACGGAGAGGGCGCGGGCGAGGCCGCGATGGCCGCCTTCGACGCGCAGTTCAAGCGCGCCGAGGCCCCCGAGGACATGCCGGAGTTCCCGCTCTCTGTCGTCGAGGTGAACGACGAGGGCAAGGTCTACCTTGGCAAGCTCCTTGTTGAGGTGGGCATCGCCAAGTCCGCGGGCGAGGCGAGGCGTCTCGTCGACGGCGGCGGCGTCAAGATCGGCGGCGAGCCCGTTGCGCCCAAGTGCTACAACGTCGATCCGTCTCTCTTCTCGGCGGGCACCACGATCCAGTCCGGCAAGAAGCGCTGGGCTCGCCTGGTGTAGGCGTGACGAGACGACCCACGTTCCTGGAGGCGCACGGCGTTCCGGAGCTGCTCGCGCCCGCGGGTGGGCCGGAGCCGTTCAACGCCGCGCTCGCCGCCGGCGCTGACGCCATCTACTGCGGCCTCGGCAACGACTTCAACGCACGTCGCGGCGCAAAGAACTTTGACGACGAGACCTTCTCGGCCGCGTGCCGGCGAGCCCACGTGGCGGGCGCGCGCGTCTACGTGACAGTCAACGTGGCAGTCTCAACCGAGGAGCTGCCGCGCGTGCTCGAGCTGGTGCGTCGGGCGTGGCTTTTGGGCGCGGACGCCTTCATCATCCAGGACTGGGGCCTGCTCTCAGAGGTCCGTCGCCGCTGGCCCGAGGTCGAGACGCACGTCTCGACGCAGGCGAACGTCCATGACGCGCGCGGCGTGGCGTGGTGCCGCGACGTCTGGGGCGTCGATCGCGTGACGCTGTCGCGCGAGCTCTCGCTCGCGGAGATCGCCCGCATTGCCGAGGAGGGCGTCGAGCTGGAGTGCTTCGCCCACGGGGCCCTGTGCTTTTGCTACTCGGGCGTGTGCCTCATGAGCTCGCTGGGAGGCGGCCGCTCGGCCAACCGAGGGCTGTGCGCGCAGCCGTGCCGCCTGCCCTACGACCTGGTGGACGAGCGGGGCGAGGTGCTGGAGATTCCTGGCGTTGCCACGCAGGGCGTTCCCGAGACGAGCCGCGGAGTGGGCGGCACGCGGCTGCTCTGCCCCAAGGACTACCGCACGGTCGACCGCGTGCGGGAGATGCGCGACGCGGGCGTGGGCTCGCTCAAGATCGAGGGCCGCATGAAGGCCCCCGACTACGTGCACTCCGTCGTGGCGTCCTATCGCGACGCAATCGACGCGCTGCGCGACGGCCGTGACAGCGACGATGCCCGTGCGGCGCGCGACCGTCGCCTGCGCCGCGCGTTCAACCGGGACTTCACCGAGAGCTACCTCTGGGGAGGCTCCGACAACGACATGATGAGCTACGAGCGCTCCAACAACCGCGGTGAGCTCGTGGGGCGCGTGGTGGCGTCGCGCGCGCTCGAGGACGCGGTCGTGCGGCGGGGCGGCGGCAACGGAGGGCGCGAGCGCCTGCGGCGGCTCACGCGGGCCGACGTGGAGGTCCTGCTCGAGGCCCCGGTCGGCGCGGGCGACCTGCTCGAGATCCGCCCGCTCTCCGACCCGTCGCAGTTCCTGACCGCGCACGCCGAGGCGGACGCCGCGGCGGGGGAGACCATCGTCTGTCGCGCGTCAAGGGCGATGGAGGCGGGCTCACTCGTGCGCGTGATCCGCTCGCAGGCCGCCCTCGACGCCGCCGCGCGCGTTGCCGACAAGGACGTGGTGCGCCGCCGGCCGGTGCGGGTGCGCGTGACGGCGCGCCTGGGCGAGCCGTTCGCGGTGGAGGTGGAGACGCTCGACGGCGCCGCGTCCGCGCGCGCCGAGGGGTTCGTCGTGGAGGCCGCTCGAACGCGCCCGGTCAGCGAGGGGGACCTCGTGGAGCACGTGGGCCGCATGGGCCAGAGCGCCTTCGCGCCCGAGGAGTGGGACGTGAGCCTCGACGAGGGCTGCGGCATGTCCTTCTCGGCCGTGCACAAGGTGCGCGCCGAGGCGTGCGCGCGGCTTGAGGAGGCCCTGCTCGCCCCCTATGCGTCCCGAAAGATGAGCATGGCCCCCCTCTCGCCGTCCCCCGTGGAAGGCGGAGGCCGCCCGTGTCCGTCTCCGGAGGTCTGCGCCCTCGTGGCATCGCCCGCGTGCGCCGAGGCCGCTCTCTCGGCCGGCGCGACGCGCCTCTACGCCACCGCCGACGACCTCGCGCACGGCGCCTGGCCGGACGGCGTCATCCCCTGGCTCGACGAGGTCTGCCGCGAGGCCGACCACGCCCGCCTCGACGCGTGGGTGCGCGCGGGCGAGCCCGTGGCGATCGGAAACGTCTCTGAGCTTGCCCTTGCCGTTGCTCGCGGCGCGGCGCCCGAGGTCCGCTCCTGCGTTCCCGTCCACAACGCGTCCGTCCTGGCGGCGCTCGCCGAGAACGGGGCGGCGGGCGTCTGGCTCTCCCCGGAGCTCACCCTTGACGAGGTGTGCGCCCTCGCGCGCGTCTCCCCCGTGCCGGTCGGCCTGGCAGTGTTCGGGCGCGAGCGCGTCATGACGAGCGAGCACTGCGTCCTGCAGGCGCTCGGCCGCTGCCGCCACGACTGCGCCCGCTGTCCCGAGCGCGCCAGGAGGCTCTCGCTGCGCGACATAGACGGCAACCTCCTGCCCGTGCGCACCGACGTGAGCGGCCGCTCCAGGATCTTCTCGGCCCGCCCGCTCGACGCGACCCCGCAGATTGGGGAGCTCGTCGGCGCCGGCGTGACGCGCCTGCTCGTTGACGCGCAGCTCATGGACGAGCGTGAGGTCGCCGCTGCCGTGTCGCGTGCCGTGGCGGCCCTGCGCGCCGCCCGTGAGGGCCGCCGCCCCGCGCCGCGTGCCAAGGGCGCCACGTCGGGTCATCTCTTCTCGCCCATTGGGTAAGATGTCACCTGGAACGCTCTCCTGTCGAAAGGATCACCATGGCCGTTGACCGCGCGCTTCTGGAAGCCACCCTCGACGTCATCCGCCAGAGCCTTCAGGCCGACGGCGGGGACGTCGCCCTCATCGACGTGACCGACGACGGCGTCGTCACCCTCGAAATGCAGGGGGCCTGCGCGGGATGCCCGCTCTCGAGCCTCGACATGTCCGAGGGCATCGAGCGCATCCTGCGCGAGCACGTCCCCGGCGTCACCCGCGTCCAGCCCGCCGCGTTCTAGGCCGGCGAGCGGGACGTGCTTCTGAACGACCTCTACCACGCGCTCGACCCGGTCGCGTTCTCGCTCGGGCCGTTCACGGTCAGGTGGTACGCGCTCGCCTACCTGGCGGGGTTCGTGCTTGCCGGCGTCATGATCTGGCGCACGCAGCGCCGCTGGGGCCTGGGGCTCTCGGTCGATGACGTGGTCTCCGTCGTCCTCGGCGTGGTCTTCGGCGTGATCGTGGGCGCGCGCCTGTTCTACGTCGTGTTCTACGGGGCGGGCTTCTACCTGGAGCACCCGCTCGAGATCTTCATGCTGAGCCATGGCGGCATGAGCTTCCACGGGGGGCTCGTGGGGGCCGTCGTGGGCGGCGCCCTCGTGTGCCGGCGCTACGGCATCTCCGTCCCCACGATGTGCGACCTCGGCGTCATCGGGGCGCCGATCGGCCTGTTCTTTGGCCGCTGCGCGAACTTCGTGAACGGCGAGCTCTGGGGCAAGGAGACCGACCTGCCCTGGGGCGTCATGTTCGAGACGGGGGGCGCGGTGTACCGCCACCCCTCTCAGCTCTACGAGGCAATCCTCGAGGGGCTCGTGCTGTTCGCCGTGCTCTACGCGCTCTCGCGCCGCGTGCCGCCTCGCCCTCAGGGCACCTTCATCGGCGTGTTCCTGGCGCTCTACGGAGTCTTCCGCTTCCTCGTTGAGTTCGTGCGCGTGCCCGACGCACAGCTCGGCTACCTCTTCGGCCCCATCACGATGGGACAGCTCCTCAGCCTGCCGCTCGTCGTGGCAGGCGTGGCCGTGCTGGTCCTCTCGCACCGGCTCGCCCGCCCGCAGGCGGGCTACGTGAGGTAGGGCTCTCGCCCGCTCGTCGCAGGTCCGTGCGACCGAAGGGGCTCAGCCGGCGTAGTGCGCGAGGCACATGCCGATGAAGTCGCGCATCTCGGCGCGGAAGTCGGTCGTCGGCGCGCTGGTGCCGAGCTGCTCGCGCGCCTTGACGAGGAGCGGGTTTGTCCAGCAGGCGCTGACGTAGCCCACCGCGTGGTAGTAGACCGCCAGCAGCAGCGGCTCCACGCGCTCGGGGGCAACGGGCAGGATCTGCGGCAGGCGCTCGCGCATCTGGCCGACGCGCTCGTAGTAGCCGCGCTTGAACTCGACGAGGCGCTCGAGCGTGACGTTGGTCTCGACGATCGTGGAGAGCAGGTCGCCGAGGCGGAAGTACTCCTGGTGCGCGTTGGCGATCCCCGCCCACACCTCGGCGACGGTGTCGGGGGAGAGTCCGCACCCCTCGGGCAGCGCGGCGAGAAGGGCGTCGAAGTACCGGTCGCACTCGTCGGCCGTGAGCAGGAGGAAGACCTCCTCCTTGGTGCTCACGTACTTGTAGAGGTTCGCTCGCGACCACCCCAGCTCGTCGGCGATGGTGGTGAGCGTGATCTCGTGGTAGGGGCGCTCCGCGAACTGCTCGCGCACGGCGCCCTTGATCTCCTCGAGGCGCTGCCCCTTCTGCTCGGCGCTGCGCGCCCGTATGAACTCGGCCATGGAACCCTCCGTGCTTCTAGATAAGAGAAGTATAGCGCAGGCACCCTGCATGTGACGCGGCGTCGCGTATGTGGGGCGTCCGAGTGATGCCTGCCTTTAATTGTTCGCAAGATTAGCGAATGAGAGGCAACAAATTATGGTATAAGTAACGTGACGTCATTAAACGAGAGAGAGGGACCGTCATGCTCGGTGACTTCACCTACCACAACCCAACCAAACTCATCTTTGGCAAGGACGCCATGGCGGCGCTCGCGGACGAGCTCCGCGCGTACGGACCTATGGTCCAGCTCGTCTACGGCGGGGGCTCCATCAAGAGGAACGGCATCTACGACCAGGTCATGGCGGCGCTCGCCGACGCGGGAAAGACCGTGGTCGAGGACGCGGGCGTCATGCCCAACCCCACGGTCGAGAAGCTCCGCGAGGGTGTTGCCATCGCGCGTGAGAACCACGTTGACCTGATCCTTGCCGTGGGCGGCGGCTCGTGCATCGACTACGCCAAGGGCGTGGCCGTCTCCGCCAACCTGCCGGAGGACGTTGACCCCTGGCAGAAGTACTGGGTGGACTTCGACGAGCCCGCCGCGGACCTCGAGGTGGTCCCTGTGGGCAGCGTGCTCACGATGGTGGGAACCGGCTCTGAGATGAACTGTGGCTCGGTCATCACCAACCACGAGGCAAAGATGAAGGTCGGCCACGTCTTTGCCGACGCGCGCGTGTTCCCGCGCTTTGCGGTGCTCAACCCGGAGTTCACCTACACGCTGCCGCGCTACCAGATGGTCGCCGGCATCTTTGACATCATGAACCACATCACCGAGCAGTACTTCTCGGGCACCGACGACAACACCTCCGACTACCTCGCCGAGGGCCTCATGCGCAGCCTCGTGGCCGCGAGCCGTGCCGCCGTTGCGAACCCCGAGGACTACGAGGCCCGCTCCAACATCATGTGGTGCGCCACGTGGGCGCTGAACACCCTCATCGCCATGGGCAAGAGCACGGACTGGGAGGTGCACATGCTCGGCCAGGCCGTGGGCGCGCACACCGACGCCACGCACGGCATGACGCTCTCCGCCGTGGCGCTGCCGTACTACCGCCTCGTCATGCCGTACGGCGCGGAGAAGTTCGCTCGCTTCGCGACCAACGTGTGGGGCGTCTCGCCGGAGGGTCGCTCGACCGAGGAGCTCGCCGCAGCCGGCCTCGACGCGATGGAGGCATGGATGCGTGAGATCGGCTGCGTGATGACGACCGGCGAGCTCGGCGTCACGGAGGACATGCTTGAGGCCATCGCCGACTCTACGCTCGTGATGCAGGGCGGCTACCACCCGCTCACGCGCGACGAGATCGTGTCGGTGCTTCGCGCCAGCCTGTAGTGATACGAAGGGACAGTCCCTTCGTATCACCTTCGTGTCGCTTCTCGTGAAAAGGAGCCATCATGCGCAAGAACATCGGGCTACCTGCGCACCGGTGACGTCATCGGGCCGTGCGCGGACTTTGCCAAGGCGGCGCGGGCATGATGGGTCGCCGCAACTTCCTCGCCGCGGCGGCCGCGCTGGGAACCAGCGCGCTTCTGGGCGGCTGCTCGGCGGGCGAGAGGGGCGCGGGCGCGGCGGAGACGGACGCCCCGACAGGGAGCGCCGAAGAGGAGGAGACTGTGACAAGCGCGAGAACCATGACCGTGACCTGCGGGGACGCGGTGGTTACCTACGAGCTCAACGACAGCCCCGCGGCCGATGCGCTTCTCGGCCAGCTGCCGCTCACGCTCGAGGTCGACGACTTCTCCGACAACGAGAAGGTCTTCTACCCGCCCGAGGAGCTCGACGTGACGGACGCCCTGCGCGCCGAGTCCGGCGAGGCAGGGACGCTCGCGTACTACGCGCCATGGGGCGACGTCGTGATGTTCTACGGGTCCTTCTCGCCCAATGATGCCCTCTACGAGCTGGGGTGGGCCGTGGATGGAGAGGAGAGGATTTCCGAGCTCTCCGGCACGATCGAGGTCGCGCTGTAGGTGCGTGCCGTAGCGATTGGGGTGCGCGCGTGCGGTTATGTACACCTCCGCATGGGGTGACATCTATGAACTCGCAGCTCAGGGCAGTGCTGAGAACGTCGATGATCTGGTGGGGTGTACATAACCGGCGCAGGGGCACGAGACGCGTGGCGACAGGAGAAAGGACTGGACATGACTGACAGCGGAATTGGCAAAAGGCTCGTCGCGTACTTCTCGGCGAGCGGGGCCACGGGGCGAGCGGCACGGGCGCTCGCGCAGGCTGCGGGAGCCGACCTCTTTGAGATCGTGCCCGAGGACCCCTACACGACGGCTGACCTCGACTGGCGCAACCGACGCAGCCGCAGCTCGCTCGAGGAGCGCGACCCGTCCGTGCGTCCGGCGGTGGCGAGCGCGGTGGGGGACATGGATGACTACGACACGGTCTTCGTGGGCTTCCCCATCTGGTGGGGGCACGAGCCGGCGATTGTGGACACGTTCCTGGAGCAGTACGACTTCTCGGGCAAGGTGGTGGCGCCGTTCGCGACCTCGGGCGGCTCGGGTGCAAGCGGGTCTGACCGCAGGCTGCGCGCGGCGTGCCCCACGGCCGGCGAGCTGCTGCCCGCCAAGCTCGTGAACGGCATGGGCGCGGACGCGCTCGGCACCTGGGTCGAGTCCGTCGCGCGGTAGCGCGGAGGCAGCCAATGAAGGTCCTGATACTGCAGGGAAGCCCCAACCGGGACGGGTCCACGGCCATGCTGGCCGATGAGTTTGCGCGTGGGGCGCGGCAGGCGGGCCATGACGTTGAGCGCATCGACGGGGCCCACGAAGACGAGGGAGACAGACATGGAGTACCGCGCGCTGCCTCATGGCGGCGAGAAGATCAGCGTGATAGGCCTGGGGTCGGCGGGGCTGCACAACGCGAGCGACGCCGAGGTCGAGCGCACCATCGACGAGGCGGTGGACGCGGGGGTCAACCACTTCGACTTCATCCCCAGCGAGTCGCGCCCGCTTGCGGCGATGGGACGCGCGCTGCGCCGCCACCGCGCCGACGTGCACGTTCAGGTGCACATCGGGGCGCTCTACGGGAGCGGCGCCTACGGCTGGACCACCGACGCCAAGCCTGCCATCGCAGAGTTCGAGCA
Organism: Candidatus Olsenella pullistercoris; assembly: GCA_019116525.1. Taxonomy (GTDB): domain Bacteria; phylum Actinomycetota; class Coriobacteriia; order Coriobacteriales; family Atopobiaceae; genus Thermophilibacter; species Thermophilibacter pullistercoris. Next base: position 133,824 of record DXBM01000050.1, read on the forward strand.
GCGCCTGACAGCCATCGGCACCGACTACGCCGACGAGTCCGAGTACGGCAAGGGCGAGGCGGCGGACCGCATGGAGCTGCTGTGCGAGTTCGAGCGCGCTGGGATAGGGGTGAGCGTGATGAAGCCGTTCGCGGGCGGCCAGCTGCTCGATGCCGCTCAGTCGCCGTTCGGGCGGGTGCTCACGCGCACCCAGTGCATCCAGTACGCGCTCGACAAGCCCGGGGTGGTGACGGTGCTGCCGGGCGTCCACGACCTCGCCGACCTGCGCGACCTTCTCGGCTATCTCGACGCCACGCCCGAGGAGCGCGACTACTCCGAGCTCGCGAGCATGGCGCCGCAGTCGCGCGAGGCGCGCTGCGTGTACTGCAACCACTGTCAGCCCTGCCCGTCCGGCATCCAGGTGGGCCTGGTCAACAAGTACTACGACCTCGCCCGCGTTGGCGACGAGCTGGCGGCGGAGCACTACCGCAACCTCGAGCACCATGCGGGGGAGTGCGTGGGGTGCGGCCACTGCGACAGCCGTTGCCCCTTCGGCGTGGCGCAGTCCTCGCGCATGTGCGAGATCGCCGCGTACTTTGGCATGTGACGACGGCGAGAAGCGCCAGGCGGAGAGGGCCCGCGCCTACGTCCGGAGGCTCTCCAGAAACAGGCTTGCCGCCCGCGAGGTCGTTGCGGTGCGCTTCCAGACCACGTCAATGATGGAGACTGCGGGCGGATAGAGCAGGCGGAAGGCGAGCCCGCTACCCGGATCGGCGGGCGTGAGGCCCTCGAGGGTGAGCATGCGGCCCACGCCTTCCTGTACGAGCAGCGCGGCATTGAAGGAGAGGTTGTAGGTTGCCGCGACCTCGATTCCGTCTCCGTCGTCCCCGAACCATGCTGCGAGCGGGCCTGCGAGGCGCTCTCCCGTCCACGAGCGCTCCGGCATGACGAGCGGGCCCTCGGAGAGGTCGGCAGGCGAGATTACCTCGCGCTCGACGAGCGGGTCATCCGCGCGCATGACGACGCCCCACGCGTCGCTGAGTGGCAGTCGCAGGTGCTCGTGGCGCTCGTCGTCAGGGTACGACATGAGCACGGCGAGGTCGTCGAGGCCGTGCTCGAGTCGCTCTATGAGATCGGTAGCCACAGCGCTGTGCAGGTGGAAGCGCACGTCGGGGTAGCGCTGGCGAAAAGCGCTTACGCGCCGTGCGATGAGGCGCATGCTCGCGCTCTCGCCCGCGCCGATGTGAACGTCCCCCGCCACGATGTCGTCGCCGTGCGAGAAGTCCGCCGATGTCTGGTCCGCCAGACCCACGATCTCCTGTGCGCGACGACGCAGGTAGAGGCCCTTTTCGGTTGGTCGCACGCTGCGGCTGCGTCGCTCGAGCAGTTCGCAGCCGAGCTCGCGCTCGAGTGAGGCAATCTGGCGCGAGAGCGCAGGCTGCGTGACGTGCAGCTCCTCGGCGGCGCGTGACATGGTGCCGTGCTCGCAGACGGCGAGGTAGTAGCGAAGACCCCTGAGCTCCACGGTCCCCCCTTGCGACTCGCAACATATAAGGGAAAGTCATATCACGATATAGATTATAAGCAATTGTATTCTCTTGCATCCGGTTTCACACTGAAGACGTACGAAATGGCAAAGGCGAGGGGAGACGTCCGTGGGAAGGCGAGTCACCGTGCGCCTGGGAGACGTCACCGCGCGCGTCGCGCTCAACGACACCCCCGCCGCTCGCGCACTCGTCGAGCGCCTTCCGCTGGTCCTTCGCATGTGCGCCTCCTCTGTTGGATGCTGCGGCGCGCTGCCCTTCTCGCTCCCCGCTGACCCCGCGCTCGTGCACCGAGGCTGGACGGACGGGGACGTCAACTACAACCCGACGGGCGGCTGGCTTGCGATTTTCTTCGAGGACGAGCGCAACTCGCTTCGGTACGGAGACCAGCTCACCATCGGGCGCATTGAGGGTCAGCTCGATTCGCTGCGTACGCTCGACGGCCGGCTTGATGCCGTAATTGATGTGAACTAGCGCCGGGAACGCCCCGGGCGAGGACTGAGGAGGAAGACATGCGCTACGCGAAACTCGGCCACTCCGGCATCGAGGTCTCGAGGGTCTGCCTGGGAGGCATGAGTTTCGGCGTCCCCACGCCGGACCACCACCAGTGGACCATCGACCCCAGCGAGACCTGTGCCGTCATTGCCCGTGCGCTCGAGCTGGGCGTGAACTTCATCGACACGGCCAACTGCTACGCCAACGGCACGAGCGAGGAGTACATCGGCGCCGCCCTGCGCGATCTGGGCGTGGCGCGCGACCAGGTGGTGCTGGCGAGCAAGGTCTACTTCAACGAGGGGCGCCTCTCGGCCTCGGCCATCGAGCGCGAGATCGAGGGGACGCTGCGCCGCCTTGGCACGGAATACCTCGACCTCTACATCATCCACCGCTTTGACTACGACACGCCCATCGAAGAGACCATGGAGGCGCTCGACGGCCTCGTGCGCGTGGGCAAGGTCCGCGCGATCGGAGCGAGCGCGATGTACGCCTACCAGCTCCACAACATGCAGGTCGCGGCTGAGCGCAACGGCTGGACCACGTTCACGTCCATGCAGTGCCACTACAACCTGCTCTACCGCGAGGACGAGCGCGAGATGATCCCCGTCTGCCGCCAGTACGACATGGCGCTGACGCCCTACAGCCCGCTTGCGTCCGGCCACCTCTGCCGTCCCACCTGGGACTCCGACTCCGTCCGCAGCCGCACCGACCAGGTGATGGTGAACAAGTACGACGCCGCGCGCGACAATGACATGAAGATCGTGACGCGCGTGGCCGAGGTCGCCGAGCGGCACGAGGTGCCGATGTCGCGCGTCGCCCTTGCGTGGCACTGGGCGCGCGGGGTGGAGGCGCCGATCGTGGGCTGCTCGCGCCCCGAGCGCGTGGACGACGCCGTGGCCGCGCTCGACGTGGAGCTCTCGGCCGAGGAGCTGGCCTACCTCGAGGAGCCCTATGCGGCGCACGAGCTCGTGGGCCCGCTGGGCCGTCCCGGCGAGAAGCCCCTCGCTGGCACGACGGATCCCAATGCAAGGAAGTAGACGTGCCCGCGGGCGGCGCCTGCCGGCGCCGCCCGGCGGACGGGAAAGGAGAGGACGATGGCTGACTATCAGGGCGTTGCGGGGCTCGATCGGACCGACCCCGAGTTCGCCGAGCGCTTCGCGTACTTCGCGGGCGAGGAGGTGCCCGGCGAGCCCGCCGCGGAGCTGCCCGCCCGCGAGCGCTACCTTGTGGTGCTCGCCGCCCTTCTCGGCTGCCAGGGGCTGGACGAGTTCCGTCTCATGGCCGCCGAGGCGCTCGACGCGGGCGTCACGCCGGTCGAGCTCAAGGAGGTCGTCTACCAGGCATGCGCCTACCTGGGCATCGGGAGGGTGAGGCCGTTCCTTGACGCCTCGAACGAGCTGCTCGCCGCGCGCGGCGTTGAGCTCCCGCTCGAGCCTCAGGCGACCACCACGCTCGAGACCCGCTGCGCCGCCGGCAACCAGAAGCAGATCGACTACTTTGGCGAGGGCATGCGCGAGAGCTGGGAGAGCGGACCTGCGGAGCGCTCGCACGTCAACCGCTGGCTCGCGGAGAACTGCTTCGGCGACTACTACACGCGCGGCGGCCTCTCCGACCTGGACCGCGAGATGGTCACGTTCTGCTACATCGCGGCCCAGGGCGGCTGCGAGCCGCAGGCCACGGCACACGCGGGAGGCAACATGAACCTCGGGCGCACCAAGGACTTCCTGTACCGCGTGGTGTCGCAGATGCTTCCCTACATAGGCTACCCGCGCAGCCTGAACGCGCTCGCCTGCATCGACAGCGCGGCGGCCGCGCGCGCATAGCAACCCATCGACCAAGGAGACAGATCATGGCAGAGAGCAACGACTTCACCCCGATGTTCGGCATGGGCGCGCCCAACGAGGCCTTCGCCCAGTACTTCATCGGCAACTCCTACCTCAACCCGCTCACGAGCGCCGCGGAGTGCGGCGTGGGCCTCGCCAACGTGACCTTCGAGCCGGGGTGCCGCAACAACTGGCACGTCCACCACGCCGACAAGGGCGGCGGGCAGATGCTCATCGTGACCGACGGGCGCGGTTGGTACCAGGAGTGGGGCAAGGAGCCCCAGGAGCTTCTCCCCGGCAGCGTCGTCTACATCCCGGCGGGCGTGAAGCACTGGCACGGGGCGGCGCGCGACTCCTGGATGTCGCACATCGCCTTCGAGGTGCCGGGCGAGAACTGCTCCAACGAGTGGCTCGAGCCCGTGGACGACGGGGACTACCCGGCGTAGAACAGCAATCGCGACGAGTGCGCGCCAAGAAGGTCGCACTCGCCACGATTCGTGTCCGTATGGACGTTTTTCTCGCCGAGTGCGCGCTGCGGGGCAGGCCCCGGCGCGCACTCGGCCCTTTTTGTGACGCAACGTGCCAAAAGGGGACAGCCCCCTTGTCTCATTGAGGGGCAGTCCTTTGGCCTGCGTCCCCGGCTAGGCGAGAAGGGCGGCATGCTCCGGGTGCTTCTCAAACCAGCTCACGGCATACGAGCACGTGGGCCGGGCGCGGAACCCGCTCGCCGCGATGCTCGTCACGGCGCGGCGCATGAGCTCGCCCGCGACGCCCTGCCCGCGCAGCGACTCGTCCACGAAGGTGCGGCGAATCTCCACCACGCACCGCTCGACCTCGGGAAACGTTACCTCCGCAAGCACGTTCCACGACTCGTCCAGAAGCTGGACGCGGTCTCGCTCCATCACGTAGCTCATTGCTGTCCTCCTGTTCCTCAGCCCTGCACGCGCGCAGAGTCCTCGGGCGTGATCGTCATGGACTGGAAGCGGTTCTGCATGTAGGCGTTGTCATAGTGCTCCGCGTAGAACTCCTCAACGGGCGAGCTCGGCGCGAGGCCGCTCTCCCGCTGGTACCAGCACTCGAGCGCCTGGAGCGTCATCACGCCGTTCACGAGCATGAGCAGGGCGCAGAGCGTGGTGACGGAGTAGCGAGCCTTCCACGGGATGAGGTTGATGAGCTTGAGCAGCCACGGGAGGCAGAGCTTGATCCACACGAAGCCGAGCGCGCCCCACATGCACATGAAGAGCGTGGACGTGCGTCCGCCAAAGAGGATGGCGATGGGGTCGGGGAAGAGGCCAAAGATCGTGGAGCCAGAGTAGTCCCAGGCGACGGCGCCAAAGCCTACCTGCATGAACCAGGAGACGGCGGCCTCGAACAGGCCCCCGATCACGGCCGACACGAGGAAGATGATCACGGGGTTGGCCTTGTAGAAGCGGTTGAGCGCCACGGTCATGAGCACGGCGCCAAAGCCGTAGATGGGCGAGAACGGGCCGTAGAGCATCCCGGCGCGGTCCTGGTAGACGCCCGGGTCGACGACGACCATGTGGTAGATGACCTCGATGACGAGGCCCAGCACGCAGCAGACGACAAAGACCCAGAAGAGGTTGAAGAAGTCCAGCTCGATGAAGCCGCGGTCGCCCTTGGCACGGCCGAGCGTGCCGGCCCGGACGTCCTCGGCCGTCTCCATCTCGCGCAGGCGTCGCTGGATGCGGCGCTCGGTGATGAGCGTGGGGTCGATGGTCGCGGAGATGACGAGAAGGACGAGCAGGCGCGCGCCGTCGTAGATGAGGTTGTCGCCAAAGCCGTTTAGCATGATCTCAAGGACGAGGTTGACGATGCCCACGCCCAGGAGCGCGTAGGCGATCTGCGCCACGTGCCGGCGGCGGTTCCTGAGGACGAGCACGCCGAAGGCGACGTAGCCAAGCGCCGCGACGGTCATCGTCACGAGCTGGATGACGGTGAGCGACATGGTGAGCGTGACGTCGTTGCTCTCGCGGAAGAGCTGGGCGCCGTACTGGGCGAGCGGCACCGCGAGCAGCGCCACGAGGGCAAGGACCGCGAGCGCGGTGACGAGGCAGTAGACGCCGTAGACCTTGAGAAGGACGGAGATCTTGCGACTCTCTGCGGGCGCGGGCTTGGGCGCTGTGCTCATGTTGCTCCTTAGGGGTGGGGGTGCGTTGCGTCCATCGTACCCCGACGAACGCAACTCAAGCACCTGTTGAGGCATTTTGTTCCCGAGCGCCCGGCGCGGGCCGCGGACGCTATCCGGCGAGCGCGCGCAGGGCGTCGGCGGTGCCCTCCTGAGCGGAGAGGTAGAGCGAGATCCCCACGAGCGGGACCCGGACGCCGAGCGTGTCGGAGCCCTCGTAGGTGACGACCTCGAGCACCTTGACCTCCTCGACGTCGCTCGCGTCCTGGCCGAGAAGGGCGGTGGAGGGCTGCCACAGCTCGATGACGTACTCCTCCTGCGCCTCGTCGGGCCTCGCGGCAACTCCGTTGACCCCGGAGAGGGGCTCGAAGGCAGCCTCGATGGCGGCCTGGTCCGTGATCTCCGCGACCTGCTCGCCCGTGGAGGCGTCGAGGATGACGGCGCGGCTCAGCTTTCCCCACTCGACGCTCGAGAGGGCGTCAGCCGCCTCCTCCGCCTGGTCCGCGAGGCTCGACGCCGCGTCGGCGACGTCAGAGGCGACGTCGGTCGCCTCGCCCAGGCCAAAGCACCCGGCGAGTGAGAGGGGGAGCGCGGCGGAAAGGACGAGCGCGGCAAGGCGACGGCGCATGGGGCCTCCTTCGAACGGCTTTGAGCGAATTGTCGCACATCGCCGCCGGCGTGCGAGGGGACGATTCCCGCTACAATAGCTGCGCTCAAACCCATCGAAAATGAGTCAAAAGGGGACTGTCCCCTTTTGGCCTATCAGGAGGAACGAATGCCAAGCCTCGCGGAGGAGATTTCTTCTCGCCGTACCTTTGCCATCATCTCGCACCCGGACGCGGGCAAGACCACGCTCACCGAGAAGCTGCTGCTCTACACCGGCCAGGTGCAGTCCGCGGGCTCGGTCAAGGGGAAGGCGAGCGCGAGGCACGCGGTCTCGGACTGGATGGACATCGAGAAGGCCCGCGGCATCTCCGTGACGTCGTCCGTGCTCCAGTTCACCTACGACGGCTGCTGCGTGAACATCCTTGACACCCCTGGCCACCAGGACTTCTCCGAGGACACCTACCGCACGCTCATGGCCGCCGACTCCGCCGTCATGGTGATTGACGGCGCCAAGGGCGTGGAGGCGCAGACCGTCAAGCTCTTCAAGGTGTGCGCCCTGCGCGGCATTCCCATCTTCACCTTCGTGAACAAGCTCGACCACGAGACGCGCGACCCCTTTGAGCTCATGGAGGAGATCGAGAGCGTGCTCGGCATCGGGACGTACCCGATGAACTGGCCCATCGGCAACGGGCGGACGTTCCGCGGCGTCTTTGACCGCGCGAGCCGCCGCGTGCTCGCCTTCGAGGGCGACGGCCGCGCCAACGCCACCAAGCGCGTTGCCGAGGTGGAGGCCGAGCTCGGCGACGCCGCGCTCGACGAGCTCATCGGGGAGGAGAACCACCGCGCGCTCGTGGACGACATCGAGCTGCTCGACGGCGCGGACCATGAGTTCGACCTCGAGGCCGTGCGCACGGGCAAGCTCACGCCGGTCTTCTTTGGCTCGGCGCTCACCAACTTCGGCGTCGAGCCCTTCCTGCGCGACTTCCTGCGCATGGCGCCCGCGCCGGGACCGCACACCGACGCCGCCACAGGCGAGCCGGTCGAGGCGACAAGCCCGGACTTCTCGGGCTTCGTCTTCAAGATCCAGGCCAACATGGACAAGAACCACCGCGACCGCATCGCGTTTTTGCGCATCTGCTCGGGGAGGTTCGAGCGCGGCATGGACGCCTGGCACGTGCAGGGCGAGCGCAAGATCAAGCTCGCCACCGGCACAGCGATGATGGCGGACGACCGCGCCACGGTGGACGAGGCGTGCGCCGGTGACATCGTGGGCCTCTTCGACCCGGGGATCTTCTCGATCGGTGACACGCTGTGCCGCGTGGGCGCCCATGTGCGCTACGCCGGCATCCCCACCTTCGCGCCGGAGCACTTCGCGCGCGTCTCCCAGGTCGACACGCTCAAGCGCAAGCAGTTCGTGAAGGGCATGGAGGAGCTCGCCCAGGAGGGCGCCATCCAGATCTTCCGCGAGCTTGGGGCCGGCATGGAGAGCGTGATCGTGGGCGTGGTGGGCGAGCTGCAGTTTGAGGTGCTCGAGCAGCGGCTCAAGAGCGAGTACCGCGTGGAGGTGTACCGGCAGGGCCTTCCCTACACCGACATCCGCTGGATCGAGAACTCGGCAGACGAGGTTGACGTGCGCTCGCTTGACCTCACGCGCGACACGCTGCGCGTGGAGGACATGCGCGGCGGGCGCCTGCTGCTGTTCAAGAGCCCCTGGAACATCGACTGGGCGCTCGAGCACAACGAGGGCCTGCGCCTCTCGGAGTTCGGCAACGTGACGTTCTAGGGCCTGCGCCTCCTTGCTCACTCGGCGACCTTGCCCCCGGTGTAGAGCCCCAGTAGCGACCGCGCCTCGCGTATGCGCACGTCGGTGGGGGCGAGGCCGAGCCCGGAGCGGCACGTGGCATCACCATGAACGTGGACGCTATCGTGGGACGGCCTGTCCGTTGCTTCCATACCTCTGATATGCTGTAGACACGTCTACAGAGGAGGCTCGCATGTCAACTTCGGTCGTCTCTGGTCGCGTTGACGAGAAGGTCCGCCAGCGTGCGGACGCCTACATCCGGGCAGCGGGGTCAACGCCGGCAGAGGTCATCAAGGTGGTCTGGGAGAACATCGCGCGTACGGGCGAAGTTCCGGAGGAGGAACCGGAGGAGCCTTGCGGCGCCTGGGAGCGCTTCATGGAGTTCAGGGAGAGTCTTCCCGAGGCCGAGCCGTGGCTGGTCAATCTCACCAAGGAGCAGATGCGCGACATGATTGCGAGCCGCTATGCGTGACTTCAACAGCAGGAGGTTGCTTTTTGACACCAACGTGCTTCTCGACGCGGTCTGCAGGGAGCGGCCTCAGTCCGCGGAGGCATGCGAGGTCCTTCATCGGTGCAACGGCGGGGGAGACCTGGGGCTTGTCGTCGTGGGGTCGCTCAAGGACGCCTATTACGTGCTGCAGCGCCACTACGATGAGGCGCGGGCGAGAAGATCTGTGGAATGGCTGCGCGAGCTGCTTGTGATCGCGCCGCTGGGTGCGGAGGAGTGCGAGCTCTCGCTTGGCTGCGGCGAGCCGGACTTTGAGGACGGCCTCATCCGCGCCTGCGCCGAGCTCAATGATGTGGACGTCATTCTCACACGCGACGCGGGGGCCTTTGGGCGGTCCAAGGTGCGTGCCATGACCTGCGCAGAGTACCTCGAGCTCTTTGGCTAGGCGTTTTGTATGGCACAGGTACGAGAGTGCTGTTCTTCTCGCGTGGCGATCAGGTCTGTTGAGTAGATAAATACTGTATTCCGCAAACTGGAGGGATGATCGGGTCCCTTCTTGCGGGCGAGTACAATGGGCGCAGCCAACGGCGAGAGGAGGGCCATGCGCGAGAAGATTGACGTGTGGGGGCAGGCGCCGGAGATCCTGGGGCAGCTGCGCAGCGGCGTGCTGCTGACGAGCGCGGCCGAGGGCGAGGTCAACGTCATGACGATCGGCTGGGGCACGCTCGGCGTGGAGTGGGGTCGGCCGGTCTTTGTTGCCTACGTGCGCACGAGCCGCCACACCCATGAGCTGCTCGACAGGTCGGGAGAGTTCACGGTGAGCGTGCCGGTTGCGACGGGCGACGCCGAACGGGACGCCCGCGTTCGGGCGATTCTGGCCACGTGCGGGTCGAGGAGCGGTCGCGACACGGACAAGGTGACCGAGTGCGGGCTTACGCTCGTGGAGGGCGAGGAGGTTGCCTCGCCGGCCATCGCCGAGCTGCCACTCACGCTCGAGTGCCGCGTGATCTACCGGCGCGACCAGGACGTCGCACTGCTGCCCGACGGCCTTCGCGAGCGCTACTACCCGCAGGACAAGGGTCCCGAGGTCGCGCTCGCCAACCTTGCCTCGCACACGGAGTACTACGGCGAGATCGTGTCTGCCTACGTGCTGCGCTAGGCGCCGCGTCGGCGAGAGAGCAGCGCGCGCTCGGCCGCGAGGGCGAGCGGGTAGGGGAGCAGCTTGGTGGCAACGTAGAGGGCGCGCATGTCCGGTGACGGGATGCAGAGCGCCCGGCCCGCCCGCGCCGCGGCGAGGCCCCTGCGCGCGACCCGGCCAACGTCCTCGAAGCCGGTGATCCGGGCCATTCGCGCGGCAACGTCATCAGCGCCCGCGTGGTCGAGGAAGGCGGTGCGCATGAACTTGGGGCAGAGCGCCGTCACGTGGATGTTGGCGTCGCTGAGCTCGGCGTCGAGGGAGAGCGAGAGGTCGAGCACGAAGCGCTTGGCCGCCGCGTAGGTGGCGAGCTGGGGCTGCGGCATGAACGCGGCGACGCTCGCCACGTTGAGGATGCGCGAGCCGGGCCCCATGTGCGGCAGCGTGCGGTAGATGAGCTCGACGGGCGCGAGCATGAGCAGGCGCGCCATGCGCGCGTTGTCGGCAGCGGGCATGTCGGCGAAGTCGCCGAACGTCCCGAACCCTGCGTTGTTGACGAGCAGGGCCACGCTCGCGTCGCCTCGCTCGTCGAGCGCCGCCTCGAGCGCGTCGAGGGAGGCGGGGTCCGTGAGGTCGAGCGCGAAGGGGCGGATGCGCGCGCCGGCTTTCTCGGCATGGCGCGAGACCGTCCAGATCTCGTCGAGCCTCCCGAAGGCGCCGGCCTCGAGCTGGCGCACGATCTCGGCGCCGAGTCCCGAGGACGCGCCGGTGACGATGGCGATTCGTGTCATGGCCCCTCCCTTGTGTGACAATTGCCCATGTTCAGTTTGTCACACAAGGGAGGGGACGGACGTGACAGAGCCTTCCGCACCTCGTCCGCGATGGGGCCTGCGCGCCCTTGTCGCCCTGCTGGTGGTCGTGGCAGTGGCCGGCACGGCGCTGGTCGCGGCGGTGCTGCATCGTCGGGAGCAGGAGCGCATGGGGCTCGGGGCGGTCTCGGAGCCGAGCGCGCCGCAGGAGCTCGAGGGCCCGGCGGGGCGCACCGGCGCCTTCACCGCGCGGATCGGCTTCACGAGCATGGCCACGGGCGCAGAGACCGTCTCCACCGAGGTCGCCTGGGACGACGAGTGGTTCTTCCAGGACCCGACCGTCTACAACCACGAGCTTGCCACCACGTGCGCGGTGCTCTCCGCCGTTGCCAACTCGGAGTCCGCCTACTACCAGGCTGGCTCCGGCTCCCCGGCATACATGGAGGCGGCCCTTGCCGAGCTGGGGTTCGAGGACGTCTCCACGGCCTCCTACCAGTACCGCAGCGAGATTCTCGACGAGGTCATCGACTTTCTCGCCGGCACGGACGACGTGGTGGCCTACTCCGTGGCAACCAAGCGCGTGACGAGCGCGGACGGAAGCGAGAAGACCCTCTACCTGGTCTCGGTTCGCGGGAGCTACGGCTCGGAGTGGCTGAGCGACGCTAACATGGGCGACGCGGCAGACTACGAGATGGACGCCATCGACCACGAGGGCTTCATGCGCGCGGCGAACGAGATCGTGGAGGACCTCGCGGCGCGCATCACCGAGGAGGCGGGCACGGGCGGCACCGATGACATCGCGCTGCTCTTCTGCGGGCACTCGCGCGGTGCGGCGACGGCCAACCTCGCCGCCTCCTACGCCGACGACATGACGCAGGGCCTGCGCGCCCTGGCGCCGCTGAGCAGCATCTACTGCTACACGTTCGCGACGCCCGAGGTCACGCTGGTGGAGGGCACGGGCGACGCCCTCTACGACAACATCTTCAACGTCCTGAATCCGAGCGACATGGTGCCGCGGCTGCCGCTTGCCTCCTGGGGCTACTCGCGCTATGGCCGTGACCTGTGGCTTCCCGGCTACGGAGACGACGGCTTTGACGAGAGGCACGAGGCGATGCGCGCTGCGTTCGAGGCGAACACGGGCGTGGAGAGCCCCTACGTGCCCGAGGACCGCGAGCGCGTTGACAGGCTCGTGGAGGATCTGGGGCGCGAGATCCCCACGGCGGACGACTTCGCGAGCGCCGGCGGCATCTTCTCGCTCGTGCGCGACCTTCTCGCCGACGTGAATCCCGTGCAGGTGCTCTACGGCCACTACCCGAGCGTCTACATAGCCTGGATGCAGTCCCTCGACACCCTGTGAGGGGGGACGGGCGCGCTCGTCACGGGGATGCCCGCCTCGCGGGCCGCGTCCAGGAGCTCGGCGTTGCGGGCGTTCGTCGTTCCGAACGCGCTCACGCAGCAGATGACGCGGCGGCAGCCGAGAAGGACCTCGCGCGCCTCGGCGACGGCGCGCTCGCCCACGGGCTCGAAGTCTCGCTCGTAGACGGCGCGCAACGCGAGGCTGCGCGCCAGGAGGCCGTCGGCGTCGTGCTCGTAGAGCACGCCCGTGGCGAACGGCACGCCGTCGCGCGCGAGCCGGCGGAAGCACGCGGCGCCCGAGCCACCGCCCGCAATGACGAAGACCTCCGGATTGCCCTTTGGCCTCGCGAGCTCCACGCTGCCAAAGGCGGGCTCGAAGGCGCTCGGCTCGATGTCGTAGAGCTCCGCCATGCGCTCGGCCGTGAACACCTCGTCGGGCGTGCCCTGAAAGACGGTGCGGCCGTCGCGGACGCAGATCACGTAGTCGGCTGCCCTCTGCGCCAGGTCGATCTCGTGGAGCGACGCCACCACCGCGACGCCGCGCTCGCGCGCTTCCCGCCGCAGGAGCTCGAGCATCTCGAGCTGGGAGCGAACGTCCAGGTACGAGGTCGGCTCGTCGAGCAGCAGGACGCGGGGATCCTGGGCGAGCGCCCGGGCGAGAAGGACGCGCTGCCGCTGGCCGTCGCTCACGTGGGAGAAGTCGCGCTCCGCGAGCTCGGCCACGCCCGCGGCGGACATGGCCTCGCGCACGGCCTCGTGGTCCTTCTCGCCAAGGACGCCGAGACGGCCCGTGAAGGGGTAGCGGCCCGCCTCGACCACGTCGCGGCAGGTGAGGAGCTCGGTGTGCGGCCGTCCGGTGAGCATGACGGACATCGCGCGGGCACGCTCCGCCGCGGGGACGTCGTCGAGCGGGCGCCCGAAGAGCTCCACCGTGCCCCCGAGCCGGCGGAGCTGCCCGGCAACGGTGCGCAGGATCGTTGTCTTGCCGGACCCGTTGGGCCCGATCAGCGCCACGACCTGGCCGGGACGCACGGCGAGGCAGACGTCGCGCACGAGCGGCCGCGAGCCGTGCCCCACGTCCAGCCCCCGCAGCTCCAGCGAGAGGGGCTGCGAAAGGGGGACGTGCTTTTTCTCTCTGAGAGAACGGGACAGGTTGCCGTCCTCCCGTGGCTCGTCCGAGGACAAGCCTGTCCCATTTTCTCTGAGAGAAAAAGCACGTCCCCCTTTCGCAGTCATCGGGCGGACCTCCCCCGGAGCATGAGGGCGATCACGACGGGAGCGCCAAAGACGGCCGTGACCGCGCTCACGGAGAGCTCAACGGGCGAGAAGAGCGTGCGGGCGACGAGGTCGCAGCCGCAGCAGAAGGCCGCCCCCACGAGGAGGCACGCCGGCGTCACGTAGAGCGGGCGGGACGAGCCGACCCCGCGCCGCGCGAGGTGGGGCGCCGCGATGCCCACGAACGAGACGGGCCCTGCGAAGGCGGCCACGCATCCGGACAGAAGGCTCGAGACGAGCACGATGAGCATGCGCAGCCTGAGCACGCTCACCCCCACGCTCTGCGCGTAGGGCTCGCCGAGCTGGTAGGCGCCGAGCGGCTTGGAGAGCGCGAACACCGCCGCGCCCATCGCGCCCACGGCAACGGCGATCATGGCGACGTCGGACCACGTGGCGCCCGAGAAGCTCCCGCGCGACCAGTTGTCCAGGCTCACGATGCTCTGGTCGTCGGCAAAGGCAACGAGGAAGTTGGTGACGGCGGAGCAAATGTAGCCGACCATGATGCCGGCCACGATGAGCATGCCCTGCGTGCGGACGCGCCGCGAGATGACGAGCACGAAGCCCATCGTGGCGAGCGACCCCGCAAACGCGGCGGCCACCGAGACGGCCGGGCTCATGACCTGCCCCGCGCCGAGCACCACGATCATCACCACCGCCACCACGAGCTTGGCGCCCGAGGAGACGCCGAGCACAAAGGGGTCGGCGATGGGGTTGGCAAAGAAGGTCTGCAGGAGGAACCCCGAGAGCGAGAGCGCCCCTCCCAGGAGCAGCGCCTCGATCGCACGCGGCAGGCGAATCTGCCAGATGACCTGCGCGGAGGTGGAGGCGTCGCCGGCTCCGGCGGCAAGGATGCGCACGACCTCGGCCGGCGTTGTCTCGACGCTGCCGAGGCACAGGCTCGCCACAAAGAGCGCGACCAGGGCGAGAAGGACGACGAGGTCGAACGTCGCCGCCCGCGAGGCGCCCCCCGCCGCTCTGTCAGCCGTGCGCGCCACTAGCCCAGCCGCCAGAAGAAGGTCGTGGGCTCGCTGGCGCCGCTGAGCGCCGCGCGCAGGTCCGAGATGATCTCGGCCATGCTCGTCATTTGCTGGTAGAGGTTGGAGTCGCAGGTCCAGACGTTGCCGCTTTGGACCGCGCGGAAGTCCGCGAGCAGCCCGTTCTTCTCGACCAGGGCGTCCAGCGTGGAGACGCCGTCGTCGATCGTGCCGTTGTAGATGATGACGTCGGCGTCGCGGGCGCCGGCGTAGAACTGCTCCATCTCCACGGTCACGGTGGTGGGGGAGGAGTCCGCGGCGCCATCCTCGGAGAAGCTCACGTACTCGCCGCCCGCGGCCTCGATCATCTGGCAGAAGTAGTCGCCGGCGCGGCGCGTGACCGCGGCGCCGTCCTCGTTGACGTAGAAGAACGCGACGGTCGTGCCGAGCGGGCCCTCAGAGGAGACCTCCTCCACGCGCGCCGCAACGTCCTCGAAGACCTCGCCCGCCTCCTCGTCCCTCCCAAAGAGCGCCCCCATGAGACGAATCCACTCAAGGCGGCCGAGCATGTCCTCCTCGCGGCTCGACTGCTCCATGAGCACGGTCACGCCGAGCTCCTCGAGCTTGGCGCGCACCTCGGGCACGTGGTCGATGTTGGTGTTCTCAATGGCGAGCGGGCAGCCTGTGGCGGAGATGAGCTCGTAGTCCGGGGCCCGGTAGATGCCGCCGTAGGTGATGGCCCCCTCCTCGAGGCGCTCGGTGAAGGCGGGGACGGGGGAGTCCTCGGCCGTGACGGAGGAGATGCTCACGGCGTCGAGCGCGCCGATGGCGTCAACGAGGCAGATCATGCCGGTGGAGGCCAGGTAGACGTTCTCGAGGGGCTGCCGGACGACGGCAACGCCGTCCTCGAGGCCCTCCGGGGCGACCTCCCCCTCCGGAACGACGAGAAGGCTCTCGCCGCTCGCGAGCGTGGCGAGCTTCCAGCCCCCCTCAAAGGAGTCGAGCGAGAACTGCGTGGCGCGGGCGAGCGGGACGGGGGACGGCTCC
This sequence comes from Candidatus Olsenella pullistercoris, assembly GCA_019116525.1. GTDB lineage: Bacteria > Actinomycetota > Coriobacteriia > Coriobacteriales > Atopobiaceae > Thermophilibacter > Thermophilibacter pullistercoris. Next base: position 149,262 of record DXBM01000050.1, read on the forward strand.
CCGAGCGCGGCGAGCCCCTGCGCCTGCGCGCCGTCCTTGTCGAGGTCGGCGGGCGTCTCGCCAGAGCAGCCGACAAGGGCGAGCGGGGCGAGCAGGGCCCCCTTCGCGAGGGTGCGCCGCGAGATGGCATGGGGCATGGCAACTCCGTTTCCGTGTGCGCAACGCCACCATGATAGCCCCTCGCCGCGGGGCGCTAGTAGCTCCCGACGCTGCCCTCCGAGTCGAGGAGGCGCTTGAGGAGGGGGAGCTCGCCGCGGACGAGGCCCTTCAGCCGCTCGATCTCCGGGCGCGTGGCGCCCTCGAGCGTGACGAGGCACACGGGAACGGGCACGGCGTCGGCTGGGTCGAGCTCGTGGATGACGGCGAACGGCCGGACGCTGAGGGCCTTGAGGTGGACGCTCATGATGAAGCCCTGCCGGCGCTCCAGGAGGTCGACGACCTCCGCGTCGGTGCTGACGTCAACGGGAACGGACGCGAGCCCCCTGCGCTGGCACGAGGCGAGGATGGTGTCGTTGAAGCCGTCGACCGCCTCCGAGCGCAGGACGGGGTAGGGCCTGAGGTCCTCGAAGGTCAGCGTCCGCTTGTGCGCGAGCGGGTGGCTCCCCCCGAGGAAGACGCCGGGGGAGACGGTCCCGATCGTCGAGCAGGCGCAGTGCGGCGCGTCGAGCCGCCCTATCGTGACGAGCGCGTCGACGGTGCCGGCGCGCAGCCCGGCGAGCGCGTCAGGGCCGAGGGAGACGGAGACCTCGGTGCTCACGTCGAGCGTGTGGGAAAGGAGGCGGGAGATGAGGCCGCACACGAGCTGGTGCTTGGCAAAGGGCGGGGTGACGAGGGCTATCCTGAGCCCGCTGCGCGCATTCTCGACGCGGCGCCACGACTCGGCCACGGCCCCGACGGCGTCGAAGCTCGCGACCGCCTTCTGCGCGGGGTCGAGGATGGCCGCGCCCAGGGGCGTGAGGACCACGCCCTTGCCCGAGCGCTCGAAGAGCCGGTCCCCGAGCTCGTCCTCGAGCTCGGAGATCGACTTGGAGACCGCCTGCACGGTGACGTGCTGGGCAAGCGCCGCCGCGGAGAAGCTCCCGCGCCGTGCGGCCTCCTCAAAGAACCGAAGCTGTCGGATGTTCACGTCGGCCGGCCTTCGGCGCGCTCTCGCTGCCTAGTTGTCCCCGGCGGCCTTGAGGGCGCGCGACGCGTAGACGATCGCCGCAAAGGCGGTCGCAGCGTAGAGCGCGTTGACCCAGACCAGGTCGAGGGAGTTCTCGGCGACGCTGCGGATGATGGTGACGATGTTGACGACGCAGACGGCGCACGCCGCCCAGACAAAGGGCTTGAGCTTGGCGGGCGTCTTGGAGAGGCGCGCGCCCATGACGCCGCAGACGAGGTCGAGCAGGCCGACGGCGAGTAGGACGCCCGCGGAGACCTGGGCGATGAGCACGTCGTCCTCGCTGGCGAGGCCGGCGGAGGGGGCGTAGAGGAACATGATGACGGCGGCGGCAACGGAGACGACGCCGACGAAGCACAGGAACAGCGAGATTCCGCGCACGATCTTGCAGTCAGACGACATGGGGCGCTCCTTTCGGGAGGGGATGGACGAGAGTGCCCCAAGGGTGCTGTGGGCGCCCGGGACAGGGCGCCCACAGCATAGGTTCGCGCGGCGAGGGGCGTCAAACGGCTGGCCCCGCTCTCACGCCGAGGTCAACGCACGGTTGAGGCGGCGCTGCCGCCGACGCCCTTTCACCTGGCGCTACCGCCCTCCCTCGTGCTCCAGGTCGCGTCCCACGCGGGCAAGCCGCGAGATGTCCGTCTCGGCCTGACCCTCGCGCCAGCCCCTTCGCTCGTGGTCGGGGTCGCTAGGGTCGCTCCACAGGCGCTCCGCGACCGGGGCCCAGGCGGCAGCCGCGGGCGCGGTCTTCTCGCGGAGCTCCTCGGGGGACTCCTGCTCCACGAGGTCGGTGCAGTGCGCCGCCGTCTCGGCCACCATGCGGGGCAGCTCGTTGGGATTCTCGAGCATCGGGCACGGGCGCAGGTGGTTGGCGTTGAACGGCTGACCCTCGTAGTAGCGCATGAAGAGCGGCGAGCGCAGCGCGTCGAGCAGGCTGACGTCGTGGATGTTGACGTTGGCGTAGTGGATGAAGACGCAGGGCTCCACGTCGCCCGCCGCGTTGATGTGCAGGTAGCGGCGGCCGCCTGCGATGCACCCTCCGACGTACTCGCCGTCGTTCTGGAAGTCCATCGTGAAGAGGGGCTTCTTGGAGCGCATCTCGCGAACGAAGCGGTACATCCGCTCGCGCTGCTCGGGGGTGGGCATGAGGTCGGCGGACGCCGCGCGCCCAACGGGCATAAAGTGGAAGTACCAGCAGAAGAGCGCGCCCTTCTCGATCATCCAGTCCATGTTCTGCTCGGTGGCGATGGCGTCGGCGTTGGCGCGGGTCCAGCAGGCCGAGATGCCGAACGGCAGGCCGTGCTCGCGCAGCAGGTCCATCGCGCGCTCGATCTTGGCGTAGGTGCCGCTGCCGCGCCGCTCGTCGGTCGTGGCCTCGCTGCCCTCGGCGGAGATGGCGGGCACGAAATTGGCGACGCGGATAAGGTCCTGGCAGAACTCCTCGTCGATGAGGGTGGCGTTCGTGAAGCAGAGGAAGGCGCAGTCCGGGTACCTCTCGCAGATGCGGATGAGGTCGGCCTTGCGCACGAGCGGCTCGCCGCCGGTGTAGATGTAGACGTGCACGCCGAGCTCGCGGCCCTGGTCGATGATCGAGCAGATGTCCTCGTAGGAGAGGTTGAGCGCATGGCCGTACTCCGCCGCCCAGCAGCCCGTGCAGCGCAGGTTGCAGGCGCTCGTGGGGTCGAGCAGGATGGCCCACGGTATGTTGCACTGGTGGGCGTCGCGCATCCGCTCCTGGATGGGCCAGGCAAGGACGTTCGCGTCAACGAGGAAGCACTTGAGCAGTCGCCGCCGCACCTCGGGGTTGAGGTCAAAGACGCGCATCATGAGCTCGTACCAGTTGTTCCGGCTCTCGATCGCGCGCGAGAAGGCCGCGCGCTGCGCGGGGAAGACGTCGGACGGAACGTAGCGGTCGACCATGTCCATGAGCTTGGGGATGCGCGCCTCGGGGTCCTCGTCAACGTAGTCGATGAGCTTGCAGAGCGCGGCGCGCTCCGCCGACTGGGCCAGTGACATCGTCCTTCCTTTCGCTCGCACTTGTTGGGTGTCTTGCTTTATACCCAGATAGGTGAAAACCCTCAGATGTGGAATAATGTGCATGTCTCTTCCGTGAAGGGAGGGGACGGTGTCGCCTATCCCACAGTCGGACGGAGCTTGGGGACTATGTCACAGGAGGGCCGGGGGGTGCGGCGCGTCGACCGCCGCGTGCGCAGGAGCCGTCGCGCCATCATCGAGGCGTTCGAACGGCTGATCATGGAGGAGCCGCTCGAGCGGATTACCGTGAGCCGCCTCGCGCGCGAGGCGGACGTGGACCGCAAGACCGTCTACCAGCACTTTGGCAGTATTGACGGGCTTCTCGACGCCATTGCCGAGGAGACTGTGTCAGAGCTGCTCGACAAGGTCGAGGATGCGACGAGGGAGCGCGTGGAGTCGGGCGGGGACGTGACGACCCTGCGGGCCTTCTTTGGTGCGCTCGCGGACCACCTGAGCGAGAACGTGGTGCTCGACCAGCGCTACTGCGAGCACGTGCCGGCGGACCTGCTCCTTGCGCACCTGGCGCGCCCCCTCATCAGGCAGATCGTGGATCGCGGCTTTGTGAGCGGCGAGCTCGCGGCGGGGGAGCTGGAGCCGCTGCTCGTCTTTGAGCTGGGAGGGCTCTTCGCGCTCTACCGGTGGTGGCTGCTCTCCGGCAGCGCGGTGCCCCTGCCCGAGCTGACCGCGCGGGCCTGTCTGCTGGCGGAGCGCGGCGTGGCGCCCCTCCTGGGCGAGCGGGACGCTACTTGACCGTGAGCACCGGCACCTCGACGGAGCGGAGAACACCAAAGCTCACGCTCCCGAGCATGCCGCGCAGGGCCCCGAGCCCGCGCCTGCCCATGACCACGAGGTCGATGCCCTGCCGCTCGACGTACTCGGCGATGCCCTCGACCGGCGAGGCGGAGATGATCGCGTCGGTGACGACCTGGCAGCGGGCGTCGTCGAGCGAGCGTCGCACGGCCTCGTCCACCTCGGCGCGGACGCGCCCCACGACCGAGTCCATGAGCTCCTCGTAGCTCGCCGGGTTGGAGAGCGCGTAGGCGGTGCCGATGCCCTCGCCCATGAGGGTGGGGCCGGGCAGCGCCCCTGCGGGGATCACGGTGATCACGTGAACCCTCGCCTCGGGGTATGGGCCGGCCAGGGCGAGGGCCGTGTGCAGCGCGCTCAGCGCATGGTCGGACTCGTCGTAGGGGACCAGGATGTTCTTGAAGTGCATGGCGACCTCCCTCTGACGTGGCGACACTTACCAGACGTATACCCCTGCGGCGCGGGAGCTCCGCCCACTATTGGGCGACCGGTCTACAATGGGGCCCATGGCTCGGCGGGAGGGGCGAGATGCGCGCAACGGTCCTGATGGAGAACTCAACGCCCTCGAGCCGCCTGCTCGCTCGCCACGGCCTCTCGCTGTGGCTCGAGCTCGCGGACGGGAGGCGCATCCTCTTTGACATGGGCCCCGACGAGGGGTTTATCGCCAACGCGCGGACGCTTGGCGTGGATGTGACCACGGCTGACGCGGCGGTGCTCAGCCACGGTCACTACGATCACGGCGGCGGCCTGCCCGCGTTCCTCTCCGCGTGCGCCGCCGCGGGTCGCGACGTTCCCGTGTACGTGCGCGAGGGGTCGTTCGACGAGCACGTGTCGGGGACGCATGCGAGCCGTCACGCCATCGGGATCGACCCCGAGCTCGCGCGCGACCCGCGGGTGCGCGTTGTGAGCGAACGGCACGACCTGGGCGACGGGCTCACGCTCTTCTCGACGTCCCGGCGCGCCCACCCGTCCGCCCGCTCGAACGCGCGCCTGCTCAGGCGCTGCGAGGACGGACGCCTTGCCCCCGACGACTTTGCCCACGAGCAGAGCCTGCTCGTGCGGGAGGGAGGGCGCCTCATTCTGGTCTCGGGCTGCTCTCACGGGGGAGTCCTCAACATCATGGACGCTGCGGAGGGGCTTGCCGGAGCGCCGCTCGATGCCGTGCTGGCCGGCATGCACCTCATGGACCCGAGCGGGGGCTCCGTGGAGGACGCCTGCCTCGTGCGCGAGCTTGCCCGCGAGCTCGACGAGCGCGGCGTCCGCTGCCTCACCTTCCACTGCACCGGCATCGAGGCGTTCTCGATCCTGCGCGACCGCCTTGGCGAGCGGGTCGGCTACCTGCACGTGGGCAGCCGCGTGGACGTCTGAGGCGCGCCGGTCTTGTCGCCGTTCTTGTCGCCGTGGTTTGGGTGCGATCGTGGCCGTTGTTTGCCACATATTTCGAGAACAGCTGCCAAAAACGCACCCACGGGCCGTGCGCTAGAATCTCGGCAACCCGGGAGGCGAGAATCGCATGGCAACACCTGATTTCATCCTGCGCCTGCGCGAGCGGATTGGCCACGACCTGCTGTGGCTTGTCGGCGTGACGGCGTACGTGGAGGACGGCCGAGGGCGCGTGCTGCTGGGGCGGCGTGCGGACACGGGCGAGTGGGCGCTCGTCTACGGCATCAACGAGCCCGGCGAGGAGCCGGCCGACACCGTGGTTCGCGAGGTCGCCGAGGAGACGGGCGTGGACGTGGTGCCCACGGACCTGGTGCGCGTGCGCGCCCAGCAGGACGAGACCATCTATGCTAACGGGGACCGCACGCAGTACCTGGACCTCATGTTCGCGTGTCGGCTGGCGGAGGGCGGGAGCGCCGAGCCGCGCGTGGCTGACGACGAGAGCCTCGAGGTGGGATGGTTCGCGCCGGACGCGCTTCCGGAGCCGCTGGCCGCGTCGACGACGGAGCGGCTGGAGGCGATTGCCGTGTGGCGCGCCGCGGGCGCGGGACCCGCGCTCTTCTTGTTGGGGGAGTGAGGCGGCGCGTCTGTCGCTGCGACGGGCGGATCGTGGTCTGCGCTTGCTCCGTGCGCCTCGGGGCAGGGAGAGGGACAGAGGTGCCTGCGAGGCGAGGAACTGGCTCGTTTTGGCGGAAGTGCGCGCCCGTCGTTTACAGAGAGCCCTGCTCAAACGGGTCCAACTGGGGCGACGCCCGACAAATCGAGCTCGGAAGGAGCCCTTGCGAATTTGAGCCGTGCACTTCGCCCCTTTGGAGCCAATGGATGTCCGTCTGACCTCCTCGATGGTCGCGAGCCGTCCCTGTTGGCTACCATGACGTGAACCATTGCAGCGAGAGGAGACGCATGCGCTACAGGGAGCTGGGCCGCACTGGCCTGCGCGTCAGCGAGATCGGCTTTGGCGGCGAGTGGATGGACGGAGCACCGGAGGAGGCGCGCGCCGTGGTGGACGCGGCGGAGGCCGCGGGCGTGAACGTCCTTGACTGCTGGATGCCCGACCCCACGCGCCGCTCCAACCTCGGCGACGCTCTGGCCGGCCGACGCGAGCGCTGGGTCATCCAGGGCCATCTCGGCTCCACCTGGCAGGGCGAGCAGTACGTGCGCACGCGCGACCTTGCGCAGGTGCGCCCGGCCTTCGAGGACCTGCTCGAGCGCTTCCACACCGACTACATGGACCTCGGCATGATTCACTACGTGGATAAGCCTGCCGAGTTTCTCGAGCTCATGGATGACAGCCCCTTCATGGGCTACGTGCGCGAGCTGCGCGCGGCGGGCACCATCCGCCACGTGGGCCTCTCGACGCACAACCCCGAGGTCGCGCGGCTGGCCGTGGAGAGCCCCGAGATCGAGGCGATCCTCTTCTCCGTGAACCCGGCCTTTGACATGATGCCCGCTGCCGATGACCTTGACGCCTACTTCGACGAGCGCGGGGAGGCCGCGGCGACGGACGGCATGACGCCCGAGCGCGCCGAGCTCTACGCTCTCGCCGAGGAGACGGGCACGGGCATCACGGTCATGAAGGGCTACATGGGCGGTCGCCTCTTCGACGCCTCGCAGTCGCCCTTCGGCGTGGCGCTCACGCCCGTCCAGTGCCTGCACTACGCGCTCACGCGCCCGGCGGTGGCAAGCGTGATGGTGGGATTCGGCGAGCCTGCGCACGTGGCCGACGCCGTTGCCTACGAGAGCGCGACGGATGCCGAGAAGGACTACGCCTCCGTGCTCGCCGGCGCGCCGCGCCACGCCTACGTGGGACAGTGCACCTACTGCGGCCACTGCGCGCCGTGCCCGCGCGGGATCGACATCGCCTCGGTGAACAAGTTCTTCGACCTGGCCACGAGCTACGACCAGGTGCCGGACTCGCTGCGCGAGCACTACCGCGCGCTCGGACCCACGGCGGCGGACTGTGTTGCGTGCCACGCGTGCGAGGGCCGCTGCCCCTTTGGCGTGCGCGTGGCCGAGCGCATGGCCGCGGCCGCGGAGCTCTTCGGCTGCTAGGCCGTGACGGGGAGGGGCGTGACAGAGCCCCGTCTCACTGCCACGCCTTACCGTTCGCTGACGTTGGTCTGCCATCATGCCCCTGAGAAGGGGGTGGTGGCCTTGGGCATTGAGGCGATGCTCGGGCACGCGAGCATTGCGGGCGTCCCGGTCTCGCAGGACCTCGTCAACGTTGCCTTTGTCGTGGTGTTTCTCGGCATCCCGCTCGTTGTCCTGCTCGTCGCGCGCCTCTGCGCGGCGCGGCGCGACCGCATCGAACGGCGTGCGCCAAAGGCAGCGGTCTTTTCGGGGGAGCTGCTCGAAGAGCTGCCCGCGGGCGCGCGGCCAGAGGTGCTGGGGATTCCCTTCTGCGGGCAGGTGGGCCGCCGGACCTTCGCGCTCTCGGTGCTCTCGCTGCTGCGCGACGGGCGCCTCGCAATGACGCCGACGGACTCGCCGGGAGAGGGGGCCTATCGCTTTGACGTGCTCGACCGGAGCCTGCTCGCAGGGACAGACCTGGCCTCTGCGACCGTGCGCGTCTGCCTGCCTGAGGGCTCGCCTGACAATACGGTCGGGGGAGCCATCGCGCGCTACGTGAAGAAGCCCGACGACGCGCGCGATCCCGTGCGCAACTTCATGAAGCTCGCCAACGCCCGTGTCGCGGAGGAGAAATACCTGTCCGAGAAGGACGGCGAGCTCGGGAACGCGACCGCCGCCCTCATGCTGGCGCAGATCATCGTGGGGTCGTGCCTCATCGCGTTCACGACGCTGCCCGGGCTCTCTGCGATCGCCGTCGTGATCGGAGGGTTCGTTGTCCTGATTTGCGTGCAGGGAGTTCGCGGCCCGAGAGCCGACGCCGACAAGCTCCGTGAGGCGCTCGCGCGTGCGGACGCGCACCGTCGGTGGATCGTCGAGCGCTGCCGCGCGGGCGAGGCGCTGCTGGGGTCGGCGGCGCACGTTGACCGGACGCTGCGCTTCGCGCTGGCGTTCGGTCTCAGCGACGAGGTCGTGGCCGGGCTCGCCCGCAGCTCGGACGACGACAGCATGACGCAGTTCCTCGCCCCGCCGGCCGAGGGCTTCCCCTCGCCGCTGCGCGCGCTCGAGGAGCTCTTCGATGTCGCGGTCCACGAGGACTATCGCGCGAGCGACAGCTAGGGGGCACAGATGAGCGTCATCACCAACTTCCTCTACTACGTCGTCCTTCCGTACGCGCTCGCCCTCGCCATGGTGCGCCTTTCGGACCGCGCGCGCTTCGCGCACGTTGACCGCTCGGACATCCGCGACGGCTACCTGCGCGAGCCTCCCAGCACCGACGAGCCGATGTTCCTGGCGCGCGTCATGGACGAGGACTTCGTGCTCTCCGGTGTCACGGCGACCCTGCTTGCCCTCGAGCGCAAGGGCGTCGTGCGGATCGAGCGCGTTCCCACAGCGTGGCGCTGCCTGAGGATCGACGACCGGATGGACGAGGCCCGCGCGGCCAAGGCGCTCGCCCAGCGTGCTGCCAGCCTCGAGCGCGAGACCGTCCGCGTCTCCCTAGCGGCCGACGTGCGGCCAGAGCGCCTCACAGCGTACGAGCGCATGGCGCTTGAGCAGGTCTTTGTTGACGGGCGGACGAGCATCACGGCCGAGGAGCTCGCGGAGGCGCGCCTTGAGGTTCCTGCCTACCTCGCGCGCCAGGGACGTCGCCTGTCTGACATGGCGACGCGCGACATGCAGGGGCGCCATCTCGTCGAGGGCGTCTCGCCGTCGCTCTTCTGGCTCGCCGTCGTCCTTCTCGTTGCGTATGTGCTCGGGGCCTTCCTGCTCGTGGGCTTTGACGTGCTGCCCATGATTTTCTTCGGCCTGCCGGGGCTTGCCATGATGGTCGCGTACTCGCGGCCGCGCGAGGTCTACACGGCCGAGGGCCGCACGCTGCTCGTGCGCTGCCACGCGTTCCAGCGCTACCTCGTCGAGCTCACGCGCACGCGCGACGCGCGCCTCACCGACGTCGCGCTGTGGGGCGAACAGCTGGTCTATGGCGTTGCCGTCAATGCGGTGGGAGCCGCTCCGCGCGAGCTCTTCCCCAAGGTCGAGTCCGGCCGCGCCCCTGCAGCGCCCGACTGGTACGTTGCTTATGCGCGCGCCCACGACGAGAAGAACGCCAGCTCGCGCCCGCTCCCGCCCTCCTAGGCGGTCTCCCTGGGGAGGATGCGCTCGCAGAACGCCTGGTAGTCGACCTCGTTCTGGTCTGCGTAGGCGCGGGCGAAGTCCCACATGGCGTCCTCGAGGGCGTGCCCGTCGTCGAGGTAGGCGGCGATGGCAACCTCGTCGCCGGTGCGGGCGTGCGCGTGCGCGAGCGACCACGCGCAGAGCTGCGCGACGTTCTCGAGGCTCTCCGGGCCCACCGCGGCGAGGTCGATCGAGCCCTTGCCGTTCCAGAGCTGGCGCACGTAGTAGTCGCGCGTGCCGCCGCCCGCCGTGGGCACGCTCGTCCAACCCAATAGAAAGTCGCTTGTGGACTGCACGAGGCGCTGGCCCTCCACCACGCGCTCGCCGTGGCTCGCAAGGCCGCTCGGGCGCCAGTAGCGCTCCACGACGGACTCCTCCGCCTCCTTGACCTGGAGGACCAGCGGGTCGTCCTCGTCGCGGCCGGTGAGCAGCGCGACCCAGGCGCGCCGCCCCACAGATCCCACGCCCACGACCTTGCGCGCGGCGTCCTGCAGGCGGTAGTGGCCGAGAAGGACGCGGCGGTCGCGGGGGATGCTCCCGAAGTAAGTGCTGAGCAGACCGCGCAGGGCGTGGGAGAGCTGTGCGGGATCGTAGCCCTGCTCCGCGGAAAGCTCCGCGAGCGGCACCAGCTCGGGCGGACGCGAATCAAAGCGCAGACGTCCGTCGTCGCGCACGGTCAGCCGGTCTGCCGCGCGCACGCTGTCCTTCTCGCGCGCCTTCTCGACGACCTTGCGAATCGTGCGGCCCGTCTTGCCGTCGAGCTCAAACTCGTCGAGCATCCGCTCCACGTCGAGGTGGGCGTGCCAGACGTCCAGCTCGCCCATTTCCGCAAAGTGGACCATCGCGCGACGATACTGCTTGGCGCAGGCGCGCACGGCGTCCTTGCGATCCTGCTTGGAGAAGCCCCGGTCGCGCCCGCAGATCTCGATGCTCGCCACAAGGCGCATGACGTCCCACTCCCAGGGCCCGGGCGCGGTCTCGTCAAAGTCGTTGACGTCAAAGACGAGGTGGCGCGTGTGGCTCATGAAGATGCCGAAGTTGCCGACGTGCGCGTCGCCGATGCACTGGACCTCGATGCCGGTGACGGGCATGGTGGCGAGGTCGGCAGCCATGATGACGGCGCTGCCGCGGTAGAACGTGAACGGCGAGACGCCCATGCGCTCGTAGCGCAGCGGCACGAGGCTCGGGTCGCGCGTGACGGACTGCTGCTCGAGGAGGTCCACGGCGGTGTCACTGGACGCGCGTTGCTTCCAGGTGCCGAGCGAGGCGATCGGACACGCCTCGCGCGCGGCGAGGCCGGCGGCGCGGCGCTCCTCGACGGACGGCGCGGGCCGGTACAGCACTGCCTGCGGGCTGGGCGCGGCGTTCTTCTCGACCTCTTCGAGCGGCGTCTGCTCGTACATGGGGCTCCTCTCGTCTCGCGGGATCATGATACGTGAGTGCGGGCGGCTCCAATGCGTGCGCTGGGGAGTCGGCCGCATCCTCCCGGTCGACTTTTGCCCGCAGAGGCACTCAGGGACGCGGGCTGTGTCACTTTAGGCGAGATATGAGTGGCTGAAACGGCGTGTCACTCGACTTAAGCAGAAGTTGAAGCAAGTTACCTGGCCTTTCTCTGCGCTCGTCCAGCCATATTCCCGAGACTGGGAAGCGAGGTCACTCAAATCTCGCCTAAAGTGACACACCACCCCTCCCTAGGTGCCTTGCCTGCGCGTCGCGTCGCACTCGTGACAAAAGTCACTTCTGCGGTTGCGGGCCGCCTGTGACAATGGCGCCAAGAGAAAGGGGCCGCCATGTCACACACGCAGACCGCATCATCACAAGACGTCGTCCGCGTCACCGGGCTCGTCAAGCGCTATCGCGAGCTCGTCGCGCTCGATCACCTGGACCTCTCCGTGCGCAAGGGGGAGATCTTTGGCCTCCTGGGCCCCAACGGCTCGGGCAAGACCACGGCCATCAACTGCATCCTCCAGCTGCTCTCCTACGACCGCGGCACCATCGAGCTCTTCGGCGAGCCAATGGCGCCGAACCGCTACGACCTCAAGGCGCGCGTGGGTGTGGTCCCGCAGCAGGTGGCCGTCTTCGACGAGCTCACCGTGCGCGAGAACGTGGACGCCTTCTGCGCGCTCTACGTGCGCGACCGCCGCCGGCGCCGCCAGCTCGTGGACGAGGCGATCGACTTCGTGGGCCTCGGCGACTACGCGCGCTTCCGCCCGGCCAAGCTCTCCGGCGGCCTGGCGCGGCGGCTCAACATCGCCTGCGGCATCGCGCACCGCCCCGAGCTCATCTTCTTCGACGAGCCCACCGTCGCCGTGGACCCGCAGAGCCGCGCGAACATCTTGGACGGCATCTGCCGCCTGCGCGACAAGGGCGCCACGGTGGTCTACACGAGCCACTACATGGAGGAGGTCGAGCAGATCTGCGGCCGCATCATGATCTGCGACCGCGGGCGCGCCGTGGCGCAGGGCACCGCCGACGAGCTCAAGCGCATGATCAGCCTCGGCGAGAAGATCACGGCTGAGGTGGGCGGGCTTCCCGAGGGCACGCTCGAGCGCCTACGCGGCCTCTCGCACGTGCTCTCGGCGGACTGCGCGGACGGCATGTTGCGCCTGACCTGCGAGGCGAGCGCTCACAACCTCACCGACGCGCTCGGCGTGCTGACCGCGGCCGGCGTGCGCCTGGGGCGCGTGTGGTCCGAGCCGCCCACCTTGAACGATGTCTTCCTCGAGCTCTGCGGCCGCGAGCTGCGCGACTAGGGGGCGGCCATGGGAACCTCGTTTCTGGTGAGCGTCAAGAGCCTCGTGCGCACGCCCTCGGTGATCGTGTGGGTGCTGGCGTTTCCCCTCATCATGTCCGCCATCTTCCTCTTCATGTTCTCCGGCATGCGCACGGACGGCGCGGTGGACCCGGTGCCGGTGGCACTCGTGACGCCGGCGGCCGAGAAGGACGGCGCTCCCGCGGGCTCGTTCGAGCAGGTCGTGGACGCCCTCGCGGAGCCGGGGGAGGACCAACTGCTCGACCTGCGACGCGTGGAGACCGCTGGCGAGGCCGAAGACCTTCTAGCCGCCGGCGAGATCGACGGCTACTTCGAGCTCGCGCTCGACGGCACGCCCGCGCTCACGGTGGGCTCGGCCTACACGCTCTCGAGCGCGGACGGCGAGACGGCGGTCAACCGCACGATCCTGGAGACCGTCGCCAGCTCCTACGTGCAGTCGCGGGCCCTTCTGGAGGAGGTGGCGCGGCGTGACCCGGCGGCGCTCGCGGATCCCGCCGCAGTGGCGGATGCCCTGGGCATCCAGGTTGACGTGGAGCAGGTGCAGATCACGCACGCCCGGCCGGAGGAGATCGTGCGCTACTACTACGCGCTTCTCGGCATGGGTGCGCTCATGGCCTCCCAGGCGGGCATGCTCGCCGTGGCGTATGCGCAGCCCGGCGTCTCGGCGCTCGGGGCGCGCCGGGCGGTCTCGGGTACCTCGCGTCTGCGGCAGCTCGCCGGCTGCGTGCTCGGCGCGTGGGCGGTCTCGACCGTGGCGCTGACGTTGGCCTTCGCGTTCCTGCGCCTTGTGGCGGGCGTGGACTTTGGCGGCCGAGAAGGACTTGCCCTCGTGTCCGTTGCCGTCTGCGCGCTGCTCGCCACGGCGCTCGGTGCGTGCGTGGGGGCGCTGCCCCTCTCGGCCGGCATCTCCGCACGTTCGGGTATCCTCACGGCGCTGACCTGCGTGCTCTCGCTCTTTGCCGGCCTCTACGGAACTGCGGCGATGGAGCTCGCGGACAACCTCGCCCACACGCTGCCGTGGACGAGCTGGGTGAACCCGACCAAGCTCGTGTGCGACACGTTCTACGCGCTCTACTACTACACCTCGCTCGCGCCGTTTGCCGCGCGCCTCGCCGCCTGCGTGGCGGGCGCGCTCGCCCTTCTCGCCGTGGCCGGCGCCATCTTTAGGAGGCAGAGCTATGAGCACCTTTAGGACCGCCCTGCGCGTGGTTGCTGGACACCCCATCTACCTCGCGCTCTACGTGGTGTTTCTCTCCCTCATGGGCGTGTTCGTGGTGGGGGACATGGGCACGGCCACCGCAGGCGAGAAGGACGGTTATGCCGCCTACGAGGCGCGCGTCGCCGTGGTGGACCGGGACGGCACGGCGCTCTCGGGTGCGCTCGCGGCGTGGGCGGGAGACGCCTTCGAGCTCGTGGACGTTGCGGACGAGCCGCTCGCGCTGCAGGATAGCGTGGCCACGGGCCAGGCGGACTGCCTCGTGGTGCTGCCGGAGGGCTTCGAGCGGGAGCTGCTCGACGCGGCGCGCGCAGGGGACGAGGTGCCGGTGCTTGAGGTGGCCTACGGCCAGGACGTGCAGGCGGGCGCGCTCGCCGCGCAGGCGGCGTCACGCTGGGTCTCGCTCGCGGCCGCCGCGGCGGCGCTCGAGCCGCAGGCGTCGGCGTCCGAGGTCGCGGACCTCGCGCTGGTTGCGGCGGAGGAGCGGGCCGAGGTGGGCGTGCGGGAGTCCGAGGGCGCGCTCGGCGGCGCCGATAGGCTCGTCACGTACCTGAACTTCTCGACGTACTCCGTCATGAGCTCCATCGTGGTGGTGGCCGGCGTATCGCTCGCGGCGTTCCAGCGGCCGGAGCTGCGGCGTCGCACGGCGGCGGGCCCTGTCTCGCCCGCGCGCCTCTCCGTGGGGCAGGTCGCGGCGTGCCTCGTGCTCGCGGTGGCCGTGTGGGCATGGACCTGCGCCGTGGCCCTCGCGTCGTGCGCGGGCGCGCTCGTGGGGACGGACCCGGTGCTCGTGGCCTGCGCGCTCGGGAGCGTGCTGTCCTTTGCCCTGGTGCCGCTCGCGCTGGCGTTTTTGCTTGCGCAGCTCGGCCTCAGCGAGGACGCGGTCAACGCCTGCGGCAACATCGGCGCCATGATGCTCTCGTTTCTCGGCGGGGCGTGGGTGCCGCTCTCCATGCTGCCCGACGTCGTTCAGATGGTGGCGCGCCTCTCACCCTCGTACTGGGTGAGCCGGGCGGCCGAGTCGGCGCTGCACGCCGAGGTGCTCACGCCCGAGCTGGCCGCCGAGCTAGGGACCAACCTGGGGATCGTTCTGCTCTTCGCGGTGACGCTCTTTGCTGTGGGGCTCGCGCTCGGCCGCGCGCGCCGCCGCGTCGCCGGCGCGGCGTGAGCGACGCCCGTGTGTGTTGTTGTCCGGCCGCGCTGCTAGAATCGCCCCATGGAGAGACTGGCCGACAAGCTCGTGGTGTTCGTCGCCTGCCTGCCCGCGCTCGTCGCGACGGCGGGCGGGACGGCCGGCGTCGGCCTCGTGGTCGCGCTGCTGGCGGCGGTTGCCCTGGCGGCCCTCTGCGAGCTCGCCCGAGGCCGGGCGGCCCTCGTGCCGCCGCTTGCCCTCTGCGCCCTCGCGTGCGCCCTGCCCGAGGCCGCGGCGCTTCTCGGCGTGGCTGCCTACGACCTGTGCCGCGTGAGCGCCGGGGAGCGGGGATGCGTGCGCGCCGCGCCCTCCGCTGTGCTCGTGCCGCTTGCCTGGGGCGCAGCGCGCGGCGTGCCTGACGGACGTGCGGTTCTTCTCGCCGCGGTCGGGATCGTTGTGGGCGGCTGGCTCGGCCTGCGCGTTGGGGCGTCCGAGCTGCGATGCCGCGACGCCCTCCGCACCCGGGACGACCTCGCTGCCGCCCGCCTCGCCCTTGTCGAGAAGAACCGCGAGCTCCTGGACGCCCAGGACTACGAGGTGCGCCTGGCCACGCTCGCGGAGCGGGCCCGCATCGCGCGTGACATCCACGACAACGTGGGCCACCTGCTCACGCGTGCCGTGGTGCAGGCCGAGGCGTACCGCGTGGTGCACAGCGGCGAGCCTGCCGAGAAGGACCTCGCCGCCGTGGCGCTCACCCTGCGCGAGGCGCTCGACGAGGTGCGCGCGAGCGTGCACGATCTGCGTGACGATGCCTGCGACCTCTCGGTTCAGGTGCGCGCAGTCGTGGAACGCGCCTGTGCGGGGACGGCGGTCGTGCCCGCGGTACGCGTGGAGGCGGGAGAGGCGCCGGCCGCCGTGGCGAGCTGCCTCACAGCGGTCGCGCGCGAGGCCGTCTCCAACGTGCTGCGCCACGCGGACGCGCGCCACGTGAGCGTGGAGCTGGTGGAGCATCCGGGGCTCTGGCGCCTTACGGTAACTGATGATGGGACAGCGCCGGCCGGCGCGCCCGGCGGCGGCTCCGGCATGGGGCTCGCCTCGATGGAGGAGCGCGTGCGGGCGCTCGGCGGGGCGTTTCGCGCCGGTCCCGGCGCACGCGGCGGCTGGACCGTCTTCGCGAGCGTGCCGCGCTCTGGTGGAGAGAGGGGGAGCGCATGAGGGTGGTCATCGCAGACGATGACGCCGTTGTGGTGGAGTCGCTCCGGATTGTGCTGGACGCGCAACCGGACATCGAGGTCGTGGGCTGCGGGACTGACGGGGCCGACGCCGTACGTCTGGCGGCTGACTCTGCGCCTGACATCGTTCTTCTCGACATCCAGATGCCCGGCATGGACGGCCTGAGCGCTGCCGAGAGGATCCTCGCCGCACCGGTGCCGCCGCGCGTGGTCTTTCTCACTACCTTCTCCGACGACGAGTACATCGTGCGAGCCCTGGCGCTGGGGGCTGCGGGCTACCTCATCAAGCAGGACGTGGCGGGCGTCGCGCCGGCGCTGCGCGCGGTCATGGCGGGGCGCAGCGTGCTGGAGGGCGAGGTGCTCGAGCGTGCGGTCGCCCTCGGCGCGGGTGAGCCGGTTGCCGAGAAGCCCGACCTCGCGACGCTCTTTCCGCAGCTCACGGATCGCGAGCGCGAGGTCGTGGCGCTCATCGCGGAGGGTCTCGACAACCGCGAGGTCGCGGCTGCTGCCTACATGGGCGAGGGCACCGTTCGCAACCACATCAGCTCGATCCTGGCAAAACTGGGCCTTCGCAACCGCACCCAGATCGCCGTGGCCTACTGGAGGGCGCTCAGATGACAGACGGCAAGGACTCCTGGAAGCTCAAGCTCGCGTGCGTGTGGGGCGGCGAGCTGGTCTCGGTGCTCACGAGCTCTGTGCTGCAGATGGGCTTCGTCTGGCACATCACGCTCACGACGGGCTCGGCGAGCATGCTCTCGCTGGCATCCCTCGCCGGGTTCCTGCCGCTCGCGCTCTTTGGCACCTTTGCTGGGGCCATCGTGGACCGGCTGCCGCTCAGGGTCACGCTGATCGGCGCGGACCTCTTCATCGCCGCGGTGAGCGCCGTCGTTGCTGCGGTCTCGCTCACCGGCGCGCTTCCCGTGTGGGTGGTCATGGTCGCGCTCTTCTTCCGTGCCGTGGGCAGCTCGCTGCATACCCCTGCCTTCCAGGCGCTCACGCCGCTCGTCGCCCCTGCCGAGCACCTCACGCGTCTCGCGGGCGTGACGCAGGCGGTCCAGTCCGGCGGATACATCCTCGGAACGGCGCTCGCGGCGGTGATCTACCCGCTCTGGGGCTTCACGGCCATGATCGCGCTCGACGTGGCGGGCGCGCTCGCTGCCACGGCCGCGGTGCTCGCGGCGCGCCTCGACGTGGGCGGGTCGGGCTCGTCGGCAGGCGAGAAGAACCTCAGCCTTGTTGCCCAGGCGCGGGCCCTTGCCGCCGAGACGCGAGAGGGCTACCGCGTGCTGCGCGGCTATCGGGGCCTCTTCTCGCTGCTGTGGTGCGGATTCGCGTTCACGCTGGTCTTCTCGCCCATCCCCGCCCTCTTCCCGATCATGACGCTCGACCACTTTGGCGGCACCACGGGCGACGCCGCCACGGCGGAGATCGTGCTCTCGGTGGGCATGATCGCGGGCTCGGCGCTGCTCACGGCTACGGGCGGCCTCAAGAACCGTGCGTACACCGTCTGCTTTGCCACGGCGCTCTACGGCTTTGCGACGCTGGCCGCGGGCTGCGCGGGACCGAGCGCTGGCGGCATGCAGCTCTTCTTTGTGACGAGCTTCCTCATGGGCCTGAGCTCGCCGTTCTACTCCGGCCCGCAGACCGCCCTCATGCAGGAGAAGGTCCCGCCCGAGTACCTGGGCCGCGTCTTTGGCCTCTACGGCGCCATCATGTCATGGGCGCTGCCGCTCGGACTTGCGTTCTCGTCCGTCTTCGCGGATGCCGTGGGCGCGCCGGTGTGGTTCGTGGGAGCCGGTGTCGCGATGGTCCTTCTTGCCTGCGTGACCTGGTCAATCCCCGCCATCCGCCATATCGAGAACGCGTGACGGGGGACGGGCGCGCTGTCACTCCCAGGTCTCGTTCACGATTCTCAGCGTGAGCTCGTCGCGGCTGCCGGCGTAGTACTTGTCCAGCACGGCACCGAAGACAGGGTCCACGTCCGTGAGCTCAAAGAGCGTCATCGACGAGCGAACCTTGAGCGCGTCGATGTCTCCCAGCACGGCAACAGGGTCGCTCCCCGGCAGGGCGAGAAGCGCGTGCGAAATCTCAAGCAAACGTGCTCTGAGTAGGGGATGGTTGACGTACTCGTCAAGCTCCTCGCGGCCGCCGATGCCGTAGCGCTCCGCCATGGGGCTGCGCCCGAGGCCGCGAGCCTGCGGGAAGACGAACCAGATCCAGTGGCTCCGCTTGTGCCCCGCGCGAATCTCAGCGAGCGCCTGCTCGTAGGCGCCACCGCCCTGTGCGCGCACAAAGCGCTCGATGTCAAAGCCTGCGGGCATGCCGGCCTCCCTCCGTTTGTCAGATAATAGACCCGTCGCCTGCCGAGAAGAGCGGAGGCCCGCATGTCCTACTGCGACTGGGACACCACCGACGAGCTCTGCCTGCGCTACCACGACGAGGAGTGGGGCGTGCCGCTGCACGACGACCGCGGGCAGTTCGAGTTTCTCTCGCTCGAGGTCATGCAGTGTGGGCTCAACTGGACCATGATGCTGCACAAGCGCGAGGTGTTCCGTGTGTGCTTTGCGGGCTTTGACTTTGACGCCGTGGCCGCATTTGGCCCGGACGACGTCGAGCGCATCCTGGAGACGCCGGGGATGATTCGCTCCCGCCGCAAGGTCGAGGCCATTGTGGGCAACGCGCGCTGCTTCCAGCAGGTCCGCGCGGAGTTCGGCAGCTTCGACGCGTACCTCTGGGGTATGGCCGGAGGCGCCACGATCCTCTACAACAAACACGCCGACGGGTGGATCCCCGTGAGCAACGGGCTCTCCGCGCGCGTGGCCGCCGACCTGCGCCGGCGCGGCTTCAAGTACCTGGGTCCCACGACGGTCTACTCGCACCTGCAGGCCTGCGGCATCATCAACGACCACGGTCGCGACTGCCCGCGCTACGCGGCGATAAACGCCATGGGGCCCACGGTCGAGAAGCGTCGCTACCTCGAGAAGGGCGTCTACCACTATAAGTAGGTCAAAAGGGGACAGACCCCTTTTGACTCATAATTTCGAACTCAATGCGTTCACAATTCAGATTCGGCACACGCCGTGTGCCGAATCCTTGGGCTGAAGATTCTTGACGCAATGCGTCAAGAAAGTGCACGCAGCGCGTGCACAATTCGAGACGTGCTGTGTCTCGAATTGAAGGAGCGTTACAGGTCAACCACGCGGACGTTGTGGCCGTGCCGGCGCAGCAGCGCAGTCAAGTCCGTCGTGGCGAGAAGGACGGTCGCGGTGTTGTCGCATGGGTGCACGGTCACACGTCTGGCATCGACAATCGCCTGGTCGAGCACGACCTCCACGCGCCGCTCGGTGTCGTTGAGCGCGCCGAGCGGTGTGACGGCGCCCGGCACAAGACCAAGCATCGATCTCAGGTCCTGCTCGCTGGCGAACGAGAGGCGGCGCGAGCCAAGGCGCTCCTGGACCTCTCGCAGCGAGACGCGCTTGTCGTCCGGAAGACAGACGAGGTAGTACGCTCGGTGCTTGTCGTCGCGCAGGAAGAGGTTCTTGGCGCCGAGCTCGCGGTGGGGGATGCCCGCCGCGCGCGCCTCCTCCACGGTGAAGACCGCCTCGTGCTCGTAGAGCTCGTAGGCGACTTCCTCGCGGTCGAGCAGCTCGAGCACCTCCCGCCTGCCGAGCACGGCTAGCGCTCCAGCTTCTTGACCACAGTGACCGCGGGTCCCACAGCGGAGGCGAAGGCGTCGAAGTCGGCGTAGGTGCCGACGATGCTGCCGTAGTGGATGGGCACGGCGATGCGCGGTCGCACGGCATTCGCGAAGGCAGCAGCCTGGAGCGGGTCGCAGGTGTACGTTCCGCCGATGGGCAGCAGCATGACGTCGCAGCTCACGGCCTCGTTGTCGGGGTTCTGGTCCGTGTCGCCGGCGACATAGTAGCGCGTGGGGTCGCCGTCGAGCGAGAGTACGTAGCCGAGCCAGCCGTTTGCCTGCGGGTGCATGGCAAGGCGCGCAGGCTCCACGTTGTAGGCAGGCACGGCCTCTACGACGAGTCCGGGCAGCTCGAGCTTCTCGCCAGCTCGCATGAGGTGCGTGGCGGCGGCGTCGAGCCCCGCGACGTCGGCCTCCATGCTGGCAGGCGCCACGAGCACGGTCCTCTCACTGGCCACGCGGGCGTAGTCCTCGGGCGAGAGGTGGTCGTAGTGGGCGTGCGTGATGAGCACATAGGTGGCGTCGTGGGCGGCTTCGCCCTCCGTGAGGCCAAAGGGGTCGAGATAGACAACTGTGCCGCCCGTCCCCTCGATGCGGATGGCGCTCTGCGTGAACACGCGGACGTTCCCAAGGCTGCTCATGGGGCCTCCCTCTCTCGTTGAGACACCCAGATTCTACGCCAGGGCGCTCCGCGCGCCTCCTCTCCGGTGAACCTGTCCGCTGGTTACGGGTAGAACTCATAGGGAACTCTTTCGTTTCAGGCGATCGTGGAGGCGCAACATGGCGCGGGCTTGGCACATCGCGAACGGGCATCTCGCGACGGGCGAGAAGGACGGCGGGTACGTTGTTATCCTCCTGCGCTTGGAGGAGGCGCGGGCGCGCAACCTCTCCCACACTCAGCGTGAGGTCCTCGGCCAGCTCGAGCACGCCACGATGCCCTTCTTGGAGCGCACGTCCACCGGGGCGGCGGGCCTCGTGGTCACGCCGAGCGGGCGGCGTCGCTTTGGCTTCATCCTCACCATCGGCGAGCTGGTGCTCATTGACGACGAGGACGTCTGCGTCACGGCGCTCGGCCGTGCCGTGGAGGACCGAGCGCCCGTCGAGGGGCCTGCCGGCGCCCTCTGTGCGCTGCTCCGCGAGCTGCTGCGCGACCATCCGGCTCGCCTCTCTCGCATGCGCGAGGACTTCGAGCTGATGGAACAGCAGATCCTTGAGGGCAGAGAGCGTCCGGACCGACGCAAGATGATGGCGGACTCGCGTCGCATGCTGGGGCTCGACACGTTCTACCAGGGCATGTCTGACCTTGCCGCAGACCTTGCCGAGGGCGACTCCGGCCTTGTGGCGCCGGTAGACCGCTCGAGGCTCCGCTCGCTCGCGCGCCTCCTGGGCCGGCTTGCCACGCGTCTTGAGTCGCTACAGGACTACAGCCTGCAGGTGCACAGCCTCTACCAGGAGTCCATCGACGTGCGGCAGAACAACGTCATGCAGTGGCTCACGGTGGTGACTACAATCGTGATGCCGCTCACCTTTGTCACTGGGTGGTATGGCATGAACTTCCCGCATATGGCGCTCTTTGATGTGCCGTGGGGCTACGCTGCGGTGATTGTGGTGTGCGTTGTGATAGTTGCCGTTGAGGTGGCGTTCTTCTGGCATCATGGCTGGCTGAGCTTTGGCGAGCGGCGCCGCAAGGGCGGCGAGCGGCGAGATTGATATGTGTTCACGGAGGGGTATTACATCGCGCATCAGGTTCGTCTGAGGAGGCTCTCATGGCTGGCTTGAACTACACGACGCGCGACAAGGCCCTGTGGATCGCGCTGCTCGCCCTGTGCCTGGCGAGCGCCGCGGCCTACGTCCTCTGGGCGCTGCCCGCGATGCCCGAGACGGTGCCCACGCACTGGGGCGCCGACGGCGCGGCGGACGGCTGGGGCGACAAGGGCTCCACGCTCTTCATGGGCGTGGCCATGCCGCTTCTGATGCTCGCGCTGCTCTTCGCAGTGCCGCACCTCGACCCGCGCGGCGGGAGCTTCAACCACTTCAAGGGCATCTACCAGGGATTCTCTGCGGCCTTCACGGTGTTCATGGTCGTCGCGGCGTGGATCACGCCGCTCTCGGCGCTCGGCGCCCTCCCAACGACGGGCGTTCCGATCGTCAACATCATAGTCTTCGGCTTCATGGGGCTGCTCCTCGTCGGCCTCGGCATCGTGATGCCGCGCATCGAGCCCAACTACACCTTCGGCGTCCGACTGCCCTGGACGCTCGCGGACCCGGAGAACTGGCGTCGCACGCACCGCTTCGCGGGTCCGGTCTTCGTGGTCATGGGCGTGGCCACGGTCGCCTCGGCCCTTTTCTCCTCCACGGCGCCCGAGCTCATGCTGGTCGCAATGCTCGTCGCCCTTCTCGGCGGGGTGGCACTCGTTGCGCTCTACAGCTTCCTGCTCTGGAAGGGCGTCGTCCGCTGATGGGTCAAAAGGGGACTGTCCCCTTTTGACTCATTTCTCGGTCAGGTGGCCGTCGCGGACCTCCCAGGTGCGGCTCGTGCAGGCCGAGAGGAACCTCCGGTCGTGGCTCACTAGGAGCAGCGCGCCCGGATAGGCAGCTAGGGCCCGCTCGAGCGCCTCGGTGGAGTGGAGGTCGAGGTGGTTGGTCGGCTCGTCCATGACGATGAGCACGGGCCGGCGCAGGATGCCCTCGGCGAGCATGAGCTTGCGGAGCTCGCCGGGACTCGTGCGCCCGCCCTCGAGGATGCGGTCCGGGTCCGAGTTGAGCTGCGCCACGCTGGACAGCACGCGCCCGCGCTCGGAGGGAGCGAGGTCGGACACGCGGGCCACCAGCGCATCGCGCGCGGCGGCTGGAAGCTCCTGCGGAATGTCCAGCACCTCCACGCCCAGGCCGGCGTCAGCGGCGTTGGCGAGAAGAACGCGCAGGTGCGCGAGAAGCGTGGACTTACCGGCGCCGTTTGGCCCGACGATTCCCACGTGGTCGGTGTTGCCCACCCAGAGCTCGGGAAGCTCGAGCGTGCCCTCCGGCCCGCAGGGAATGGTCGCGGCCGGAACGTGCAGCACCGTGCGGCGGCGTGCGGGCTCTGCGTCCATCCACAGGTCGCCGTCGTAGCGCTTCTGCACGCGCACGGCGGCGAGGCGCTCCTGCGCGGCAGCTACCCGTGCGTCCATCTGCGAGGAGAGGCGCCCTGCCTGCCCGTCCTTGCCGGTGTAGACCGCGAGGTCGATCTTGCCCTTGGCGTCGCGGTCCCTGGGGTCCAGGTTGCGCTTGCTGCGCCGCGCGTCGGCGCGCGCCGCCTCGTGGGCGCGCTTGTCCTTCTCGGCGGAGAGACGGGCGAGCTCGCGCTTGGCGTTTGCCCGCTCGGCTGCGGCAGCGCTGCGCTCGAGCTCTGCCTGGTCGTGCGCGGCGCTGTAGCCTCCCGGCCTCACGACGATGCCGCCGGGCTCGAAGGATGCGCAGCGGGTCGCGAGCGCGTCCACGAGGTCTCGGTCGTGGCTCACGAGGATGCCGATGCCGCGGAAGCGCGCGAGCGCCACCGTCAGCTCCGCACGGGCGTCCGCGTCGAGATGGTTGGTGGGCTCGTCCGCCACGAGGACGTCGGGACGGCTCCAGAGCGCTGCAGCGACCTGGAGCTTCTTGCGCTCGCCAAAGGAGAGTTCGGAGAAACGCCAGGGCATGTCATCGGCTATGCGGAACGCCTCGCGCAGCTCGCGGGCGTCGCGGCCGTAGTCCAGGGCGAAGTCGGCGAGTCCCTCGGGAGGCTCGTCGGCGTCCTGTGCCACGTAGGAGCAGACAAGCCCGCGCGTGACCGAGCCTGCGTCCGGTTGCAGCAGCCCGCAGGCGATTCTGGCCAACGTGGTCTTGCCGCAGCCGTTGTCTCCCAGGAGCGCGGTCCAGCCGGTCGGGAAGGTTATGGTGACGTTGTTGATGACGGCCTCGCGGGCCGCGGGGTAGGCGTAGCTGACGCCGGAGAGCACAAGCTGCATAGACATCTCTTCTCTGCGCGCTGGGGCCGTGCCCCGCGCGCGTCAGGGCGAATCTGATCGAGAGTGTCTAGCGAATGCGCACGTCTCCCTGTCCTCCTGCCGGTCCGATGGCGGCGCCACCCGCGCTGCGGGGCCCATTCCCCGCTCGGCCGACGCCGCCAGTATGCCCGTGGGGCACGTTTGCGTCAAGCTATGATGAAGGCGGGTGACAGCTTGGTGAAAGAGAGGGGCGTCGCTTGAGACAGGCGGTCGTGGGGCTTCTGGCGCATGTGGACGCAGGCAAGACCACGCTTGCGGAGGCCATGCTCGCCGAGGCGGGGGCCATTCGCGCGCCCGGGCGCGTGGACGACGGAAGCACCCACCTCGACACCGATGCGATGGAGCGCGAGCGCGGCATCACGATCTTCTCGTCCACCGCGGCTCTCGACTGGGCGGGAACGCACCTCATGCTCGTGGACGCGCCCGGCCACGTGGACTTCTCCGCCGAGGCGGAGCGCACGATCGCCGCGCTTGACGCCGCGATTCTCGTGGTGGGCGCAAACGACGGCGTTCAGGGCCACACCGAGACCCTGTGGGACCTGCTCGAGCGCCACGGCGTCCCGACCTTCGTCTTCGTGAGCAAGTGCGACCTTGAGAACCCCGGGCGAGAGGGGCTTCTCGCCGAGCTCTCCGCGAGGCTTTCCCCTGCCTGCCTTGACGCTTGCGCCCTGCTTGCCGGGGACGCTGCCGCCACGGAGGAGGCAGCCGCGAGCGACGAGGCAGCCATGGAGGAGTTTCTGGAGAGCGGGGCGCTCGCCGTGCGCACGCTTGTGCGCCTGGTGGCCGCTCGCGATGTCTTTCCGGTCTTCTTTGGGGCGGCGCTGCGAGGCGAAGGCGTGCGCGACCTGCTCGACGGCATGTGCGAGCTGCTTGCCGAGAGGGACTGGCCGGAGGAGTTTGCGGCGCGTGTGTACCGGGTCTCGCGCGGGGCGCGCGGTGAGCGCCTCGCGTGGGTGAAGGTGACGGGCGGCTCGCTGCGTGCCAAGGCGCAGCTTGCGGGCAGCGACTGGGGAGTTTCGTGGCAGGAGAAGGTCAACGAGGTGCGCCTCTACCAAGGGGCGAGCTTTGAGACCGTGACGGAGGTGCCGGCGGGGCGGGTATGCGCCGTCACCGGGCTCACCCACGTGATGCCGGGGAGCGCCCTCGGCGCGGAGGCGGCGGGGGAGCGTCCGATGCTTGCGCCCGTGCTCTCCTACCAGGTGATTCCCGAGCCCGGCGCAGACGTGACCGCGCTCGTGCGGGCGCTGCGCGAGCTCGCTGGCGAGGACCCGATGCTTGGCGTGACCTGGCACGAGGAGCTCCAGGAGGCGCACGTGCAGCTCATGGGGGAGGTCCAGCAGGACGTGGTGGCTGCGCTCCTGCGCGAGCGCTATGGCATGAGCGTCACGTTCGGCCCCGGTGGCATCCTCTACAAGGAGACCGTGACGGCGCCCGCGGAGGGCGTGGGCCACTTCGAGCCGCTGCGCCACTACGCGGAGGTGCGCCTTCTGGTGGAGCCGCTGCCGCGCGGGTCGGGCGTGGAGTTTGGCACGCGCTGCTCGACGGACGACCTCGACCTCAACTGGCAGCGCCTCATCCTCACGAACGCGATGGAGCGCGACCACCTGGGCGTGCTCACGGGCTCGCCGCTCACGGACGTGAGGGTCACGCTGCTCGCGGGCCGCGCGCACGCCAAGCACACCGAGGGCGGAGACTTCCGCCAGGCCACCTACCGTGCCGTCCGACAAGCCCTCATGGGGGCGCGCGAGCGCGGGGAGTGCCTGCTGCTGGAGCCGTGGTATCGCTTTCGGCTTGCGGTGCCGGCCGAGCGCGTGGGCCGCGCGCTCACGGACCTCACGCGCATGGCGGCGGAGTTTGGTGCCCCGGAGCCCTCGGGGGATCTGTCGAGAATAACCGGCGAGGTCCCAGCGTCCGAGGTGGGGGAGTACGCGCTCGAGGTTGCTCGCTACACGGGCGGGCGTGGGAGGCTCTCGCTCGAGCTCGCCGGCTATCGGGAGTGCCACAACGCGGACGAGGTCGTTGCCGCAGCGGGGTATGACCCAGAGGCAGACCTGCCCAACACGCCCGACTCCGTCTTCTGCAGCCACGGCGCGGGCCACACGGTCAAGTGGGCTGACGTGCCCGCGCACGCGCACACGGTTGCGGACCCGGCGCGACTGCGCCCGTACCGAGCCGCCGACGCCTCGTTCTTCTCGGCGTAGGTGGGAGTCAGGCAGAGATGGGGAAAGGGGCCACGGACATGGCTGACGAGGTTGCGTTCAGGCCGGCAGTGAGGGCAGACGTGCCGCTCATCCTGGCGTTCATACGCGAGCTGGCCGAGTACGAGGGGATGCTCGACGAGGTCGTGGCAGACGAGGAAACGCTTGAGACATGGGTCTTCGACCGTCACGGGGCCGAGGTGATCTTTGCGCTCGACGCGGGCGTCGAGGTCGGCTTTGCTCTGTTCTTCCACAACTTCTCGACGTTCCTCGGGAGGTCGGGCGTCTACCTGGAGGACCTGTACGTCAAGCCCGAGTGGCGCGGGAAGGGCTTTGGCAAGGCCATGCTGCGCAGGCTCGCCCAGATTGCGCTCGAGCGCGGCTGCGGGCGCCTCGAGTGGTGGTGCCTCGACTGGAACCGCCCGAGCATTGAGTTCTACCTCTCGATGGGGGCGGAGCCCATGAGCGACTGGACGGTGTATCGAGTCGCGGGCGACGCGCTCCGGGAGCTGGCCGGAGACCCTGCCCAGTAGTGAAATTGGGGACGTGCTTTTTCTCTCAGAGACAATGGGACAGGTTCACGCTCGGCCAAGAGCGAACCTGTCCCTTCTTCTCTGAGAGAAAAAGCACGTCCCCAATTTCTGCCAATTTCTGTCAGATGAGGTCGTAGGGCATCTGGCGGACGAAGAGGTAGAAGAGCGCGAGCAGGGGCCATGCCATTGGGAGGAAGAGGTACGCGCCCCCAAGGACCATGAGGCGTGCTACGTAGAACGCCGCTCTCCGCACGCCCGTGCGCGGCCTCGTCTCGCAGCTCATCCGCACGAACGCCCCGCCGGGCGTGGAGCCCCCGCTCATCGCCGGTCGCACAAGCTCGACGAGGACGAACGCCACGCAGCCCGCCGCGAGCGCCCAGGGCCCGTCGACCCAGCGCTCGCCGCCGGGCACGTTGTGGAGGACGAGCACCACAATGCCCGCCACTACCGTGGAGGCGAGCGTGACGATCAGCGTGTCCAGCCAAAACGCCACGCAGCGGCGCACGAAGCCAGGCTCGTGCGTGACCTCCCCCTCCTCCGCGAGCGCGCCAGGCGGCAGCACGCGGGAGAGCGCCGCGGCAGCAAGCCAGCCCAGTGCGGCGCCGGAGGTGTTGTAAATGAGGTCGTCCACGTCGGCGGTGCGATAGGCGTACGGATAGATGCCAAAGAGACCGGTCCCCTGGGCCGCCTCGACGCAGAGCGAGACGGCGAGCCCCGTGAGGACGGACCTCCAGAAGCCCCAGCGCAGCAGGCGTCCGGCGATGAAGCCGAGCGGCATGAAGAACACAACGTTGAAGGCGATCTGCGGCAGCGTTCTCACGCCGTCGCGGGCGAAGTCGCCGATGAAGGCGAGGGGGTCGAGCTGCCAGGGAATGCCGTAGGTGATGCCCGGTCCGGAGCTTCCGCTCGGGAGCGGCCAGAGCGTGAAGCACCCGATGCCGAGCAGGTAGAGCACGGCAAGGTACGTTGACATGCCCGTTCCGAGGCGCAGACGGCCGTCGCGGTGGTAAAGCCAGGCGAGGATCGGGAGCGTCAGGGCGATGGAGGCCATCGGCCACAGGACGAGCGCCAGAAGGAAGTTCTCCGTGTAGCCGGCAAGAAAGTGCCTGATGAGGTTCATGTTGCCCGTTCTTCTCGCAGGGTTGGTCCGTACATTGTGCGGGAGCGCGCCGCGAGATGCCATTGCGTCCCCTTGCGGTTGAGTGAGCATTTCGCAAGGTGCAGAAATTGGGGACAGAAATTGGGGACGCGCTTTTTCTCTCAGAGAAAAGGGGACAGGCCCGCTTCCGGCCGGGAGCGAACCTGTCCCTTTCGCTCTGAGAGAAAAAGCACGTCCCCAATTTCTGCTATGATGTGATGGAAACGTTTCCACGCCAATCCGCCCCCGCAGGGAGCTCACCGTGACCGTTGTCCTTCTCGTTGTCATCTACGTGGCCTTCGTTGGCCTTGGCATCCCGGACTCGCTCTTTGGCGCGGCGTGGCCCGCCATCTACGCCGACTTTGGCGTCCCAGTCTCGTGGGGCAGCCTCGTCACCATGGTCGTCTCGTGCGGGACCATCGTCTCGAGCCTGGCGTCCGCCACGGTGATCTCGCGCTTTGGGACGGGGCGCGTCACCGCGGCCTCCACCGCGCTCACGGTCGTTGCCCTCGCCGGCTTTGCCGTGGCGCCCGCGTTCCCGTGGCTGTGCGTGCTCGCCGTGCCGCTGGGCCTGGGCGCCGGCGCCATCGACACAGCGCTCAACAACTACGTGGCGCTGCACTACCGTGCCACGCACATGAACTTCCTGCACTGCGCCTACGGGGTGGGCGTCACGCTGAGCCCGTTCCTTATGTCGATGGCGCTCTCTGTTGGGACCTGGCGCGAGGGCTACCTCGGCGCGACGCTCTGCCAGGTGCTCATCTGCGCGCTCACGGTCGCGATCCTGCCGCTCTGGGGTCGCGTCGGGCACGAGGCCGGAGAGCGGGGCGAGCAGGGCGAGAAGGACGTTGAGACGCGCGCCGCAAGCCCGCTCTCCCTTGTGCGCCGCCACGACGTGCGCTTGGCGTGCCTGGTCTTTCTCTGCTCGGTTGCCATCGAGTGCATCTGCAACAACTGGGGGTCGAGCTACCTCGTCAACGACCGGGGGCTGGGGCCCGCCGAGGCTGCCGGCACGGTCACGGTCTACTACGTGGGCGTGACAGCGGGCCGCTTCCTTTCCGGCGTGCTCGCCAACAGGCTCTCGAGCAAGCAGCTTGTGGGGCTGGGCCAGGCGGTGACCTTCGCGGCGGTTCTCGCCCTGCTCCTGCCGCTGCCGTCGGCGGTGGCTCCGGCGGGCCTGTTCTTCGTTGGGTTCGGTAACAGCCCGCTTTACCCCAACATGCTCCACCTCACCCCGCGCCTGTTCGGCCGCGAGCTCTCGCAGGCGGTGATAGGCGTGCAGATGGCGGCGTCGTATCTGGGGTCGCTGCTGCTCGCCCCGCTCTTTGGGGTTCTCGGCCAGTCGTTTGGGTTCTGGCTCTTCCCGGTGGCGCTGCTCGCGCTGAGCCTCGTGGTGCTGGGAGCGTTCGTCGCGCTCATGCGGCTCAAGGGGTGGCGCCCGCGCCGACCCGCGCGCTCCTAGGGGGCGGGACCTAGGCCCTCCTGGGGCCGCGGGCTCCTGACGCCCCTCTCGGGTGGTATCGTCGACACCGTCAACCGAGGGAGGGGATGTCCGTGCTCCACACGACCGCCTACGATTCTCCGCTTGGCGAGATGCTGCTGGCAAGCGACGGCACTGCCCTCACGGGCCTGTGGTTCGCGGGCCAGCGCCATGCTGCCGCGGGACTCTCGCCGGACGCGACGCCCCGTGACGACCTGCCCGTCTTTGATGCTGCCCGCGCCTGGCTCCGCTCGTACTTCTCGGGCGAGAAGAACCTGGGGCCGCTGACCCTCAGGCTCACGGGGACCCCCTTCCAGACCTGCGTCTGGGACGCCCTGTGCAAGGTGCCCTACGGCCAGACCGTCACGTACGGCGAGCTTGCCGCGCGCGTCGGACAGCGCCTGGGGCGCGTCACCTCCGCCAGGGCGGTGGGGTCGGCCGTGGGCCGCAACCCCGTTTCCGTCATCGTGGGCTGCCACCGGGTACTCGGCTCGCGCGGCGAGCTCACCGGCTACGCCGGTGGCGTCTGGCGCAAGCGCGCCCTTCTCGCCCTCGAGCTCGAGGGCCTTTCGATCGAGGAGGCGCGCGAGCGCCCCGCGACCCTCGTGAGCGCGCTCGCAGACGCGTGGGAGCGCTCGGTTCGCGCGACGCACGACTTCCTCCTCCCCGGGGAGGTGGAGCGGATGCGCCCCACGGTTCCCGGCGTGATCGGTCGCGTGCCGCGCCTGCTCGTGGCGCGCCGGGAGGGCGTCCCGATTGGGTTTCTCGGCATGGACGGGGACTTCGTGGAGATGCTGTTCGTGGGCCCCGGGGAGCGAGGGCGCGGTGTGGGGCGGCTGCTCATGGAGCGGGCGACGGAGCTCCTCGGTGCGCGCGAGGTCTCGGTGAACGAGCAGAACCGCCAGGCCGTTGGCTTCTACGAGCGCATGGGGTTCGTTGTCCTTCGCCGCACGCCCACGGACGAGGACGGGCGCCCCTATCCGCTGCTCTACATGGGGCTCTCGCCCGATGCCTGACGGGGTCGTCGACTTTGGAGGCGCACATCTATTCCATTGAGCGCAGGTGCTCGAGCACCGGCCGCAGGTGCTCGCGGCGCGTCCCGTCAAAGCCCTCGCGCATGGCGTCGAGCGCGAAGGCGACGCGCGGGTCGGTCCTGGCCTCCTTTGCCTGCATGCGGAAGAACGCGCGCATGGCCAGCTTGTCGAGGGCACACAGGCGGTCGAAGTCAAAGCCGCCCTGGCAGTAGAAGCGCGCGAGGCGTGGGTAGCGCTCGCTCGGGAACGCGCGCTCGAGGGCGGCGTCGGTCTCGCTCCTGGGCCACTCCTCGCTCGGCATGGGGTAGGCTCCCACGCCCACGACCACGTAGCGGCACTCGGGGCGCTCGTCCATGAGGTCGCGCAGCCAGCGGGCGCCCTTGAGCCCTCCGGCGTGGAACCAGCTGAGAAAGACGATCGTTCCCGCGTCGGCCACGCCGGCCGACGCGCGCCCAGCGAACGGGACAGCCTTGGTCCCGAGCGACTCCGCGAGCCAGCGGGCGTACTTCTCGGTGAACCCGGTCTGCGAGCAGTAGACGACGGCGGTGCTCATGCTCACTCCTTTGCTCGGTGCTGGGTGAGAAACGCGTCGAGGTGCCGCTCCACGAGGTCGCGCGCCTGCGGCCAGGGCATGTCCTCGCAGAGGGCCAGGAACACGGGACCGTGAAACTGCCGCGCGGCGAGGGCTACGTCGCAGGGGGAGAAGAGCCCGGCGTCGACGAGGCGCGAGAAGATCGTGCGCTGCAGCTCGAGCGGCCGCTCGATGAACACGGTGCGGAAGAGCTCGTCGCAGCGGGGGTCCGAGCGGCGCGCGCCCTCGAGCACGTGGCGCAGGCGCGTGATGCCGGCGTCCGCGAAGAGGGGCTCGTAGCTGGCGAGAACCACCTCGGCGAGCTCGGGCCCTTCCGTGAGGTAGGCGCTTGGGTCGTCGGTGGGGTGGGCGAGGGCGTGCTGGGAGCGCAGCGCCTGCGTGAGGCGATCGAGCTGGTGTTCCACCGCCGCGTCGAAGATGGCCTGCTTGCTGGGGTAGTGGCTGTAGAGCGAGGCGTCGCGCATGCCCACCGCGGCCGCGACGTCGCGCATCGTCGTCGCGGCGTAGCCCTTCTCAGCGAACACCTCGAGGGCGCGCTCGCAGATGAGGCGCTTGGTGTCGCGCGTTGGCCCGGACGGTCGTCCCATGCTTCCTCCCGTGGTCGCCAAAACCTAGTATACGATAGGTTTAAGAGAAAGGGCAAGGTGCGTGACGGCAGGGATCCGTCGAGACATTAATTGACTAATGTTCAATAGAGTGGTAGTCTCCTGTCAGGAGGTGGCGCGTATGGCGAGAACCGTGAAGGAACCCGAGGAGCGCAGGCGCGAGCTTTTGGCCTGTGCGATGCGGCTCTTCGCCGAGCAGGGCTACGACAACGTGTCCGTGCGCGCGGTGGCGCGGGCTGCGGGCGTGGCGCCGGGCCTCGCGTACCACTACTTCGAATCAAAGCAGAGTCTCTTCTCCGCCGCGATAGAGGACTACGCTCGCCGCTGTGCGGAGTGCGTGTGCGAGATCCTGGACGAGCGTGGGCCCTCGCTCGACGAGAGGCTCGAGCGCGCGCTCGAGACGGGGGCCGCGCACGGCGGCTACCCCTACGCCGACTTCTTCCATGCCGAGGGCGCCGGTGCCCTGCACGACCGGCTCTCGCTCGCCATGTGCGAGGCGGTACGGCCACACCTGCGCGCCGCGCTCGAGCTCGACGCAGCGGAGCGGGGGGCATCCGCCGCGGACGCGGACCAGCTCGCGGCCATCATGACCTACGGGTGCGTGGGTCTGGCGGGCGGCCCGAGCATGCCGGACGAGGCCGCGATCGCCGCGGCAAGGCGCTACCTGCGGGCGCTTCTCGCCGAGTTCCGCACTGCGGGCGCTGACGGCACCGACCCAAGATAGGAAAACCGCCCCGGCATGGTCCGGGGCTCTTTTCGAGACGCTGTATTGAACATTGCTCAACAAAAGGAGATAAGAATGGACGAGAAGAACGCCGAGCTTCTGCGCGCCCGCTCGCGCGCCGCGTTCGACGCGCAGGCAGCGACCTACGACGAGGGCATGGAGGGCGATCATGCCCGACGCCTCTACCAGCACGTTGTTGGCGAGGTGACGCGCGTTGCGGCGGGGGTGCCCTCCCCGCGCGTGCTCGACCTCGGCTGCGGGACGGGTGCGCTCGCGGAGCGCCTGCTCGATGCGATCCCGGGTTGCTCCCTCGCGGGGGTGGACCTCTCTCCGCGCATGGTCGAGGTGGCCCGTGCGCGGCTGCGCGATCGTGCCAAGGTCCTTCTCGGCGACGCGGAGCGCCTGCCCTTCCATGACGCCGCCTTTGACGTGGTGGTTTGCAACGACTCGTTCCATCACTACCCGGACCCGGAGAGGGCAGTGTTCCAGGCGTGGCGGGTGCTTGCGACGGGCGGGGCGCTCGTGCTGGGAGACGTCTGGCAGCCCGCGCCGGCCCGCGCGCTCATGAACGCGTGGATGCCGCGCTCGCGCGAGGGCGACGTGCGCATCTACTCCGAGGCGGAGCTGCGCGACGTCCTGGGCACATGGTTCAGCCGGGTGAGCTGGCGCCGCGTGGGCGTCACGGCCTGTGTCGCGGTGGCGCGCAAGGACGCATGACGCCCTGCCGACGAGCCTCGAGGTTGCGACATGTCCCACGACAATGCTCATGTACGGTAAAGAAGCAAGCAACCGAAAACAATAGATAGACCGCCAGCACTACACTATTCCGAACCAAAGACCAAAAGATAAGCATTTTGAGAAAATCTAAACTTTTGGATTTTCCTACAA
>DXBM01000051.1 GCA_019116525.1 Candidatus Olsenella pullistercoris
TGCCGGCGCCCGTCACGACCACGGGCACGTGCTCGTCGATGACGACCTGCGCCACCTCGTCGGCGAACGGGCTCATGAGCATCACGTTCACGCCGAAGGGCTTGTCGGTCTTGGACCTGAGCTCGTGGATCTGGTCGCGCAGCCAGTCGGCATTGGCGTTCATGGCCGCGATGATGCCGAGGCCGCCGGCCTCGGACACCGCCGAGGCGAGGCTCGCATCGGCGATCCAGGCCATCCCGCCCTGGAAGACGGGCTTCTCGATGCCGAGAAGGTCACAGATGGGGGTGCGCAGCATGGCTAGTTCTCCAGGAGGGCGTCGACCATCTCGACGAAGGCGCCGATGGTCTCGGGGTTGGACTCGGCGTCGATCTCGATGCCGAACTCGTCCTCGCACGCCATGACGGCCTCGACGGTGGCGAGGCTGTCAAGGCCGACCTCGGCGAGCTTGGTGTCCGCGGTCAGCTCGACGGTGTCGTCGCCAACCTGCTCGCGCACGATGGCGCACACGCGGTCGAAGGTGCTCTGGTCTGCCATTTGGTTCTCCTTCTTTCCATGCGCCCGGCGGGCGCTCCAATGGACGGTTGGGTGCCGGCTCGGCCGGCGGCGGGCGCTACTCCCAGCGCAGCAGGCACGCGCCCGTGTCGAGGCCGGCGCCAAAGCCGACGAGGGCAACGAGCTGGCCCGGCTCGAGCTGGCCCGAGCGCACGAGGCGATCGAGCGCGAGCGGCACGCAGGCGCTCGAGATGTTGCCGGTCTCGGCGAGGGCGCGAGCGACCTTGGCGTCATCGATGCCGAGGCGCGCGACGGCGGAGGACAGGATGCGCTCGTTGGCCTGGTGGAAGACGAAGTGGTCAATCTCGCCCAGGGAGACGCCCGCCTGCTCGCAGAGGGCCTCGACGGACGAGCAGATCGCGTTCACGCCGAACTTGAAGACGCGGCGCCCCTCCATCGTGAGCACGCTCGCGGGCCGCTCGGAGCCGTCGTAGGGGGAGCTGCCGCCGATGCCGGGAACGTGCAGGATGTCAACAGCGGGCTCGGTGGCGAGGTGCGTGGCGAGGGGGTTCTCGCCGCCCGCGCCGAGCACGGCAGCCGCCGCGCCGTCGCCGAACAGCACGCATGTGGCGCGGTCGGACCAGTCAACGAGTCGGCTCATCTTCTCTGCCGAGACCACGAGCGCGCGCTCGGCGCGTCCGCGGGCGAACCAGCCGTCGGCCACGTCCAGGGCGAAGATGAAGCCGGCGCACGCCGCCGAGACGTCAAAGGCGGGGCAGCTCGCCCCGAGGCGCTCTGCGATGGCGCAGGCCTCCGCGGGGATGAGGTGGTCGCCGCTCGTGGTGGAGCAGACGATGAGGTCGAGCTGGTCGGGGGTGACGCCCGCGGCCTCGAGCGCCCGCTCGCTCGCCTGGACGGCGAGGTCGTCGAGCGTCTCGTCGGTGCAGATGCGCCTGCTCGAGATGCCCGTGCGCGTTGAGATCCACTCGTCCGAGGTGTCAAGGAACTCGGAGAGGTCGTCGTTGGTAACCGAGCGCGCCGGCAGCGCCGACCCGGTGCCCAGTACGTGGAGTCCCACTTCGCCTCCTGTCACGTCCGTGCTGCGCGCATCTTGTTAACGCGTCAACATCTCTATGGTAGGCTAGCAAAACGCGGGGGCTTGCGAGCCGCGTTTTGCCGGGGCTTCATTTTGCCACGATACCTTCACATGCGTCGCGCCTCGCGCGTCCCTAGAATCATGACATCGGCGAACGGAGCGATGGGATGCGAGAAGAGCTGCTGGTGCTCGAGTCAACGGGATCGACCAACGACGACGCCCTCGCGCTCGGACGCGAGGGGGCGCCGCACGGAAGCGCCGTGGCGGCCCGGCTCCAGACCGCGGGGCGCGGGCGGCGCGGGCACGCCTGGGAGTCGCCGCGCGGCAACCTCTACCTCTCCGTGGTTCTGCGCCCGCAGGTCTCGCCCACGCGGCTGCCAGGGCTTGCCGCCGCGTGCGGCCTGGGCGTGCTCGACGGTCTCAAGGAGCTCGGGATTGCAAACGAGGCCCAGCTCAAGTGGCCCAACGATGTACTCGCGCGCAGGCGAAAACTCGCGGGAATCCTCGTCGAGGCGTCGCGCGACAACGCGGGCGAGCCCTTCGCCGTCTGCGGGGTCGGCGTCAACGTGGCACGGACGCCGCGCGGCATGGGCGCCGTCTGCCTCGCCGAGCTCGGCGCGGAACCCTCCCTCACCGAGCTCGCAGAGGCGCTGCGGGCGGGCGTCGCCCGGCGCGCGGCCGAGTGGGCCTCCCTCCCGGGAGAGCTGCCGCTCGACGGGATTGTCGACGAGTACGAGGCGTGCCTCGCCTGGCGCGGCGAGAAGGTCCGCGCTCTTGCGGCCTCCGACGGCACCGAGCTCGCGCGCGGCGTGCTCGAGGGCGTCGACCGCTGGGGGCGTGCCGTGGTGGACGGGGTCGCGTACGCCTCCGAGCTCGCGTCCTTGAGGCCGATTCCCTAGCGCACGCCCTTCTCGCCTGGCGCGAGCGCGATAATCCCTCCCAAACACACGTTTTTCTCGCCAGAGCGTAGGTTCGAGCGGCATTAAGCAAGCTGAACCCTCCCATACCTACACTCCAAAGCTCAGAACGTAGGTTCAGGAGGGTCTTTTGGCAAGTGCCCCACTTGTACCTGGTACAAGTGGGGCACTTTACAGGTGGAGCAGGCGAGAAAACTACTCGATGTCGGACTCGCTCTCCTGGCGGACCACCTGCGAGAGGAGGTCGTCGAGGGAGCCAAGGTCCTCGTTGATGACGTCGGAGCTGCCGCCCTCGTCATCGGAGCCGCCGATCAGCTCGTCGTCGAAGTGGTGCGTCGAGGGAGCGGCGGTGCCGAGCATGATGTCGGCGTCCGCGTCGGGCGAGAAGACCATGTTGAGGAGCTGGGAGAGGTCCTCGCTGTCGGCCTCGTCGTCATCGGGCTCGAGGATGTAGAGCAGGCCGCGGGCCTCGAGGCCGTCGCGGAGCTCCTCGATCGCCTTGGCACCGATGCCGTCGATGCGCAGCAGGTCGTCCTCGGTCTTGCCGATGAGGTCGCCCACGGTCTCGATGCCCACCTCGCTGAACTTGTTGGTCCAGCGCTGCGAGACGCCGAGATCGTCAAAGAGGTAGAGCTTGGCGTCCTCGCTGGAGAGCGTGCGGCCGTTCTTGGAGTACACGCCGCCGAAGCCGTAGTCGTCACCGACCCAGTCGAGCTGCTTGGGCAGCTGCTCCTCGATGTCCTTGAGCTCGTCGGGGGCCCACTCGGGCAGGCTCTTGGCGAGCGGGGACGTGGGGCCGTCGATCTTGGTGCCGTGGTAGGTGAGCTCCACGTTGCTGTACGCGGAGAGGCCCGTGCCGGCAGGGATCTGCTTGCCCACGATGACGTTGGACTTGAGGTCGAGCAGGTGGTCGACGTCGCCCTCGATGGCGGCCTCGGTGAGGACGCCAGCGGTGCGGATGAACGACGCGCTGGAGAGCCAGGAGTCGATCGAGCTCGCGACCTTGAGGGTGCCGAGGATCACGGGCTCGGCCTCGGGCGGGGTGCCGCCGGCGAGGGCCACGTTGCGCACCGTGTCGGCAAAGACGTAGCGGTCGACGTACTGGCCGAGCAGGTACTGCGAGTCGCCAGGGTTGGTCACCTGGACGCGGCGCAGCATCTGGCGGGCGATGACCTCGATGTGCTTGTCGTTGAGGTCGACGCCCTGCGAGGTGTAGACGTCCTTGACCGACTCGACGAAGGTGTGCATCGTCGACTCGATGTCGGTGAGCCTGCGCAGCTTGCGGAAGTTGACGAAGCCGCGGGTAATCTGGTCGCCGGCGCGGACCTCCACGCCGTCCTCGATGCCCGGCATGAAGCGCACGGAGGCGGGCACGTGCCACTCCTCGATCGTGCGCGTCGGGTCCTCGGTGTCAACGACGCGCAGGGCGTACTCGGCCTGCTCGGGCGTGATGCGCAGGGTGCCGGAGACGGGCGAGAGGTCGGCCTCGCGACCGAGGATCTTCTCGTTGACGTTGCCAACGACGTCGAACATGCGGGCGACCGTCGGGAGGCCCTGCGTGATGTCGTCGGCGCCGGCGACGCCGCCGGAGTGAATCGTGCGCATCGTGAGCTGGGTGCCCGGCTCGCCGATGGACTGCGCGGCGATGATGCCGACCGCGGTGCCGATGTTGACCGGACGACGGGTGGAGAGGTCCCATCCGTAGCACTTCTGGCAGACGCCGTACTTGGACTTGCAGGTGAGCAGCGCCCTCAGCTCGACCCTCTTGAGCCCGTGCTCGACGAGCATCTCGAGGTCGGCCTTGGACTCGATGTAGCCGTCGCGCGCGATGAGCACCTCGCCCGTCTCGGGGTCGCAGATGTCGTTCAGGGCGCAGCGGCCCACGAGGTCGGTGTCGACGGAGGTCTGACCCGGCTTGATGAGCGGGTAGGTGACGCCCTCGTCGGTGCCGCAGTCCTCCTCGCGGACGATGACGTCCTGGGCCACGTCGACGAGACGACGGGTCAGGTAGCCGGAGTCGGAGGTGTGGGAGGCCGTGTCGACGAGGCCCTTGCGCGCGCCGTAGGTGGAGATGAAGTACTCCAGCGGCTCGAGGCCCTCGCGGAAGTTGGCCTTGATCGGCAGGTCGATGGTGTCACCGGACATGTCGGCCATGAGGCCTCGCATGCCGGCGAGCTGGCGCAGCT
>DXBM01000052.1 GCA_019116525.1 Candidatus Olsenella pullistercoris
TTCGACTCTCTCAGTCCCAGCCATTTGCCGCTTGCCTCACAATCGCATATGTGGCCCGTTCGTCTAGCGGTTCAGGACGCCGCCCTCTCAAGGCGGAGATCACCAGTTCGAATCTGGTACGGGCTACCAAATGGCCCGTTCGTCTAGCGGTTCAGGACGCCGCCCTCTCAAGGCGGAGATCACCAGTTCGAATCTGGTACGGGCTACCAACAAGACCGCAGGTCAGGGGATACGTCCTCTGGCCTGTTTTCTTTTGGCGCTCGGCGCGCTTAGTCCCTTCCAAACCTACGGTTTTCTCGCTGGAACGTTGGTTTGGGAGGGTTCAACTTGCTTAATGCCGCTCAAACCTACGCCTAGGGGCGACTTCCGTCGGTTTGGGAGGGAGCTTCGTGAGCGGCGAGAAGGGCGGCGGGCTCACGCGCCCTACGCGCAGCCCAGGCAGCTCGCGCACGCGGCCCGTGCTGCGGGCGTTGCCGCGAGCCCGCCGCGTGCCGTCTCGCGCAGCCGAGAGGGCAGCGCGTGGCCGACCTCCGCCATCGCGGACACGACCTCGTCGAACGGCACGAGCCAGCGCACGCCGGAGAGCGCGAGCTGCGCCGCCGAGAAGGCCGCCGCCACGCCGATCGCGTTTCTCGCCTGACAGGGGACCTCCACAAGCCCGCCGACCGGGTCGCAGACAAGTCCCAGCAGGTTGGAAATCGCGAGCGACGCCGCCGTGAGCGCTTGCTCGGGCGTGCCGCCGAGAAGCTCCACGAGCGCCGCGGCCGCCATCGCCGCCGCGCTGCCCACCTCGGCCTGGCAGCCGCCCTCGGCCCCAGCGACGCACGCGTGCGTCTGGATGTTGAGGCCCACCGCGGCGGCGCAGTAGAGCGCCGAGGCCACGTCCTTCTCGCCAGCGCTCATGGCGTCTGCCACGGCGAGCACGCAGCCGGGGACCACGCCCGCAGAGCCCGCCGTGGGCGCCGCCACGATCACGCCCATCGCGGCGGAGCGCTCGAGCACGGCCATCGCGCGCGCCACGGCATCGGTTTGCGTGGCCCCCATGAGCGCGCCGGACCAGCGCGCGGCGCCCGCGTCCACGAGGCGCGCCTCGCCTCCGATGAAGCCGCCGAGCGAGCGCGCGGGCGCCGAGATCGGTGCGCTCGTCTCCTCGCGCATGACCTCGATGACGCGGCTCATGGACGCCTTGGCGTAGTCGGCTCCAGTGAGGCCGCGCTCACGCAGCTCCATGACGCCGCCAATGGAAAGGCGACGCTCGGCACAGGCGTCGAGCAACTGCGCGCCGTCATCGAAGAGCTCCTCGGCGGTGACGCCGGGCGCCGTCGCGGAGGCGGAGCCAGGAACCATGATGAACGTGGCAAAGCTCACGTCGCGCAGCGCGCGCACCTGTGGCAGCACGCCGTCTGCGGGCGCGCCGTCCGTCTCGAAGACGGAGTACGCCCTGCCCCCCTGCTCGGTGCGATACGTGCGGCAGAAGGCGATGTTCACCGCTGCCTCCGCCAGCAGGTGCGTGAGGGAGGCGAGGATGCCGGGGGCGTCTCTGTGCGCCACGAAGAGCGTCGCGTAGGCGCCGGTGAGGTCAACGCCCACGCCGTTCACTCGGCTAATGCGGATGCGCCCGCCCCCGAGGCTCTCGCCGCGCACCTGGCAGCTCGTGCCGTCAGAGCACGTCATGTCGATGTCGACGGTGTTGGGGTGGACGGACGTGTCGTCGGGCGCCTCATCGAAGACGACCTCGAGCCCGGCTTCGCGCGCGAGGTCAAAGGCGTCGCGGATGCGCTCGTCGTCGGTGTCCATGCCGAGGACGCCGGCTACGAGCGCGCGGTCGGTGCCGTGCCCGCGGAAGGTGTGCGCGAAGGAGTTCCACAGCGTGAAGCGAACGCGGCGTATGGGCCCCGAGGCAAGCGATGCCGCCACGCGCGCGCAGCGAAGCGCGCCCGCGGTGTGCGAGGAGGACGGGCCGACCATGATGGGCCCGAGCACCTCGAAGGCCGAGGTCGTGGCAAGGGTCTGTGGCTTTGCTGCCATGAGGGCTCCTAAGAATGGGTCAAAAGGGGCCTGCCCCCTTTTGACCCACTAGCCGGCGAGGGGACGGGCGCGGTCGATGCGGGCCATGCAGTCCTCGCGGCCCACGAGCGCCATCGTCTCGCCGAGCGGCGGGGAGACCATGTTGCCGCACACGGCCACGCGCACGGCCTGGAAGACCAGGCGCTTCTTCAGGTCGAGCGCCTCGGGCAGCGGCTCGAGCGCGGCGTCGATCGCGGTCGGCTCCCAGGCCTCGAGCCCGGCGAGGGCCTCGCGCGCGGCGTCGAGCACCGCGCCCATGCCCTCCTTGGCGAGGCCCTTTGCCACGCTCTTCTCGTCGTAGGCAAGGGTCTCGGCGGTCGCGAACACCGGTGCCGTCACCGTGACAACGTCGGCCGGGAACTTGGTGCGCGGCTTCACGATCTCTGCCAGCGCGTTCCACCACGAGGCGTCGTGCTCGCCGGCGTCCACTCCGGCGGCATCGAGCGCCGGGCGCATGACCTTCTCGACGAACGCGCTGCTCTCCATCGTGCGCAGGTACTCCGCCTGGATCCAGTCGAGCTTCTTGGGATCGAACGTGGCGGGGTTCTTGGACACGTGGTCGAGCGAGAACTCTCGCGCCAGGACGTCGCGCGGCACGATCGTGGTCTCGCCGTCGAGCGACCAGCCGAGAAGGGCCAGGTAGTTCACGAAGGCGTCGGAGAGGTAGCCGGCGTCGCGGTACTCCTCGACGTTGGTGGCCCCGTGGCGCTTGGAGAGCTTCTTGCCGTCCGCCCCCAGGATCATGGAGATGTGCGCGAAGGTTGGCACGGGCGCGCCCAGGGCCTCGTAGACGATGACCTGGCGCGGGGTGTTGGAGAGGTGGTCGTCGCCGCGGATGACGTGGGTGATGCCCATGGCGGCGTCGTCCACGACCGTGGCGAAGTTGTAGGTCGGCGTGCCGTCGGTGCGCTGGATGACAAAGTCGTCGAGCTCGCGGGCCGCAAAGGTCACGTCGCCGTGGACCGCGTCGCGCACAATCACGTCTCCGCGGTCCTCGGGCACCTTGATGCGCAGGACGTAGGGCTCACCGGCCTCGATGCGCGCGCGGGCCTCGGCGGGGTCAAGGTCGCGGCAGCGGCGCTGGTAGCCCTGGAAGGGGTCCTTGCGCGCCTGGGCGGCCTCGCGGTCGGCGGCCAGCTGCTCGGGCGT
>DXBM01000053.1 GCA_019116525.1 Candidatus Olsenella pullistercoris
GTCGACGAGGCCAAGTCCGTGGCGCGCCGCGTGGGCTACCCGCTGCTCGTCCGTCCGAGCTACGTGCTCGGCGGCCGCGGCATGGGCATCGTCTACGATGACGACGACCTCGTGAGCTACATGGAGGAGGCCACCAAGGTCTCCCCGGACCACCCCGTCTACCTCGACGCCTTCCTCGAGGACGCCATCGAGCTCGACGTGGACGCCCTCTGCGACACCGAGCAGTGCTACGTGGGCGCGGTCCTCGAGCACATCGAGGAGTGCGGCATCCACTCCGGCGATTCCGCCTGCTGCTTCCCGCCCTTCTCGCTCTCCGACCGCCTGGTCGAGAAGGTCCGCGAGACCACGCGGCGCCTGGCTCTCTCCTGCCACATCCAGGGCCTTCTCAACGTGCAGTACGCCGTTCGCGACGAGCAGGTCTTCGTGATCGAGCTCAACCCGCGCGCGAGCCGCACCGTGCCCTTCTCGTCAAAGGCGACCGGCGTGCCGCTCGCCAAGTGCGCCGCGCGCATCATGAGCGGCGAGAAGATCCGCGACCTCGGCCTTCCCGAGGAGGGGCGCGACCTTGGCTACTACGCGGTCAAGGAGGCCGTCATGCCGTGGAGCCGCTTCCCGGGCGCCGACGTCACCCTCGGGCCCGAGATGAAGTCCACCGGCGAGGTCATGGGCCTCGACGTCACCTTCCCCAAGGCCTACGCCAAGACCCGCGAGGCCATCGAGTACGACGTCCCCCAGTCCGGCACCGTCTTCATCTCGGTGTGCGACCGCGACAAGCGCTCGGTGGCGCCGGTGGCGCTCTCCCTGCGCAACCTCGGCTACGACCTGCTGGCCACGCGCGGCACTGCCAAGACGCTGCGCGCCGCGGGCATCCCGTGCGAGGTCGTGAAGCCCATCTCCGAGGGCTCGCCCAACATCCTCGACCTCATGGCGGACGGAAAGATCT
Source organism: Candidatus Olsenella pullistercoris (assembly GCA_019116525.1). Taxonomy (GTDB): domain Bacteria; phylum Actinomycetota; class Coriobacteriia; order Coriobacteriales; family Atopobiaceae; genus Thermophilibacter; species Thermophilibacter pullistercoris. Next base: position 944 of record DXBM01000053.1, read on the forward strand.
CCTTCCTCATCAACACGCCCAAGGGTCACAGCTCCCGCGGCGACGGCACCAAGATGCGCGGCGAGGCGGTGAGCCGCGGCATCGACATGGCAACCACCATGTCCGGCGCGGTGGCGCTCGTCCAGGCCATCGCCGCGCTGCGCGAGGGCCCGCTCGACGTCTACGCCCTCCAGGACCTGTAAATTGGGGACGTGCTTTTTCTCTCAGAGAAAAGGGGACAGGCTTTCCAAGTGAGACGGGCCGTCGGGCTTCTCGCCCGGCGGCCCGCCCTGTAGAAAGGAGCGTCATGCGAGCGCTTGCGCCCGGCTCGATCGCAGACTGCCACACGCACACGCGCTTCTCGGACGGGGAGGGCACGTTCGAGGAGATGGCCGCTGCCGCCGAGGCGGCGGGCTGCGCGGTGCTCGTCTCGACCGACCACCTCACGCTGCCCGAGTCCATGGACCCCGCGGGAGAGGTGCAGGTGACGGAGGCCGAGCTGCCCGCGCACCGGGCCGCGTGGGCGGCGGCGCGCGAGGCGCACCCCGCGCTCGAGATGGTCTTTGGCTTCGAGTGCGACTGGTACCCGGGCTGCGAGGGCGCCGTGGCGCGATGGTCGGACGGGGCGCAGGTTCGCCTGGGCTCTGTTCACTGGCTTGGCGAGAAGGACAACGGCGCGTGGATCGACGATTCCTCCGACCTGCGCGTCTGGCGCGAGCTCGGGCCCGACGAGGTGTGGCGGCGCTACGTCGCGGCATGGTGCGCCGCCTGCGAGAGCCCGCTCGCCTTCGACGTGATGGCCCACCCCGACCTCCCGGCGCGCTTCTCGCGCGAGGGGCTCGCCCCCACGATCGATCTCGCGCCGCTGTGGGACGAGATGGCTGCCTGCGCGCGTGACTGCGGCCGTCGCGTGGAGCTCTCGACGGCGGGGCTGCGAAAGGGGGTGGGGGACTACTACCCGTCGCTCGGGCTGCTCGAGCGGTTCTGCCGCGCTGGCGTACCGATCGCGGTGGGCTCCGACGCGCACCGGCCCGCCGACGTGGCGGACGGGATCCTCGCCGCGCACGCGCACGCCTGGGGCGCTGGGTACCGAAGCACGGACGTTCCCCGCGCGGACGGCGGCTGGGAGCGGATGCCCCTCAGGTGAGGCGGCGTGCCGCCCTCGGCCCGCGGGCGGCCGCGAGGTGCGCCCCTTTTGTGACGGGCGACGCGCGCCTCCGGCTTCTGGGTACAGCACCTGAGCGAGGGGAGCGCGCAAAGGGCGTGAAAATCCTGCGAGAAGTAGGCATTCCCCAGAAGTTTGCTACACTCATAAGGCTGCAAAAAGCGCGGGCGTGGTGGAACTGGTAGACACGCTGGATTTAGGTTCCAGTGGGGGAAACTCCGTGAAGGTTCGAGTCCTTTCGCCCGCACCAGCAAGGCAGGAACGTGGCGGGTGCGCCCGCCATCAGGACACACTGGAGGAACGTTGAAGATCACCGTTACCGCTGAGGCGCCGGCCGACGAGAAGATGGTGGCCACCATCACCATCCCCGCCGCCGACGTTGACAAGGCCATCGCCGACACCTACAAGGACATCGCCCACAAGTACAACTTCCAGGGCTTCCGTCGCGACCACGCGCCGCGCCCGGTGATCGACGGCATCATGGGCCGCGAGGCGGTGCTCGCCCAGGCCACCAACGACCTCCTGAACGCCGCTGAGCCCCTCATGCTCGAGGAGCTCGACGTCACCCCGGTCGGCCGCGTGAGCTTTGGCCCCGAGGGCGCCGACCCCGAGCTCGCCCAGCAGGGCGCCGACTACGTGGTCGCCGCCACCATCGGCGTCCGCCCGTCCGCCGAGCTCTCCTCCTATGACGCCCCCGCGATCAACATGCCGCCCGAGGAGGCCACCGAGGCCGAGATCGACTGGCAGATCGACCAGCTCCTCAGCTACCAGGTGACCTACGAGGACGTCGAGGAGGACCGCGCCGCCGAGCCCGGCGACGTCGTGTCGGTCGACGTCGAGAACGTCGAGGGCGCCGGTCATCTCGCGGGCAAGAACCGCATGCTCGCCCTTGACGGCCAGCAGGTTCCCGAGCAGCTCCAGGAGGGCATCGTCGGGATGAAGAAGGGCGAGGAGAAGGCCATCGAGTGGACGCACACCCACGTCCACGAGGGCGAGGAGCACTCCCACACCTTCTCCGTCAAGGTGACCCTCAATGCCATCAAGAAGGCTGTCAAGCCCGAGCTCACCGACGAGATTGCCAAGAAGTACGGCTACGACGACGTTGCTGCCTTCCGCGAGGCCGTCAAGGAGGAGATCGAGGGCGACAAGAAGACGACCCTTCCCAACCTCAAGGAGGATCGCGTCGTCGAGGCCGTCGGCAAGCTCCTCGAGCTCGAGACCATCCCCGAGGCCTACCAGAACGAGGTCTTCAACGAGCTCGCCTCTGAGTTCCTCGCCCAGCTCCAGCGCCAGAACGTCTCCCTCGACATGTTCCTGCGCGCTCGCGGCGTCAAGTCCGAGGACTTTATCGCCGACCTGCGCGCCCAGGCCGAGGAGCGCGCCCGCCAGTCGCTCGCGCTCGACGCCGTTGCCGCCAAGCTCGGCATCGAGGCCACCGAGGACGACGTCCGCGAGGAGTTCGAGAAGGCCGGCGTCGAGGACGTGGACGCCTCCGTCGAGCAGTGGCGCGGCGAGGGCCGTCTCCCGGCCATCCGCGACTCCATCCGTCGCACCAAGGCCCTCGACTGGCTCGTCGAGAACGCCAAGGTGACGATTGTCGACGAGGTTGCCGAGCGCGCGGCCGAGGCCGAGGCGGACGGCGAGTAGCCCTCGCCCAAGGCAGCACCCGCCCCGGACGAGCCTGGCTCGCCCGGGGCTTCGCACACCTAGGAGGAATCAATGCACCAGCCCACCAACATCCCGCTCATCCCCTACGTCGTCGAGCAGACGCCGCGCGGGGAGCGCAGCTACGACATCTACTCGCGCCTCCTGAACGACCGCATCGTGTTCCTGGGCGAGGAGGTCACGCGCGACTCCGCCAACCTCGTGATCGCGCAGCTCCTGCACCTCGAGAGCCAGGACCCCGAGAAGGACATCTCCCTTTACATCGACTCGCCCGGCGGCGACGTCTACGCCGGCCTCGGCATCATTGACACGATGAACTTCATCAAGCCGGACGTCTCCACCATCTGCGTGGGCATGGCCGCCTCCATGGGCGCCGCCATCCTCGCCTGCGGCGCCAAGGGCAAGCGCCTCGCGCTGCCCAACTCGATGGTCCTCATCCACCAGCCGAGCTCGGGCGTCTCCGGCCAGCAGACCGACATCCAAATCGTTGCCGACGAGACCCGCTGGATTCGCCAGCGCCTGAACGAGATCCTCTCCGAGGCGACGGGCCAGCCCATCGAGAAGGTCAACGCCGACACCGAGCGCGACAACTACATGCGCGCCTCCGAGGCGCTCGCCTACGGCCTCGTCGACAAGGTCATCACGTCCCGCGTCGAGCAGAGCGAGGAGTAGCGGATGGCAAACGACCAGGACGCGCGCGGCCAGGAGATGCGCTGCTCGTTCTGCGGCAAGACCCGCAGCCAGGTGCGTAAGCTGATCGCCGCCCCCGGCGGGGTCTACATCTGCGACGAGTGCGTGCACGAGTGCGCCAGCATGATCGACGGGGCCGACCTCGCCGAGGCGCCCGAGGACGAGGTCCTCGCCGACGAGCCCCCGATCAAGAACCTTCCCACCCCGCACGAGATCTATGACGAGCTCTCCCAGTACGTCATGGGGCAGGAGCAGGCGAAGCGCGCCATGAGCGTGGCGGTCTACAACCACTACCGCCGCATCCTCTCCGGCAACGACGAGGTTTCCGAGGACGAGGAGCAGGTCGAGATTGCCAAGAGCAACATCCTGCTGCTCGGCCCCACCGGCACCGGAAAGACGCTGCTCGCCCAGACGCTCGCCCGCTTCCTCGAGGTGCCGTTCGCCATCGCGGACGCGACCACGCTCACCGAGGCCGGCTACGTGGGCGAGGACGTCGAGAACATCCTGCTCAAGCTCATCACCGCGGCCGACGGCGACGTCGAGCGCGCGCAGGTGGGCATCGTCTACGTGGACGAGATCGACAAGATCGCCCGCAAGGCCGAGAACCTCTCGATCACGCGCGACGTCTCCGGCGAGGGCGTGCAGCAGGCGCTCCTCAAGATCCTCGAGGGCACCGAGGCGAGCGTCCCGCCGCAGGGCGGCCGCAAGCACCCCCAGCAGGAGCTCATTCACATCGACACCACCAACATCCTCTTCATCTGCGGCGGCGCATTCGTCGGCCTCGACAAGATCGTGGCGGACCGCATCGGCAAGAAGGGGATCGGCTTTGCGGCGGAGGTCGGCCAGAGCGCCGAGCACGACGAGGACTACCTCATGGAGCAGGTCATGCCCCAGGACCTGCACAAGTTCGGCATGATTCCCGAGTTCCTTGGCCGCATCCCCGTCATCACGGCCACGCGCGAGCTCACCGAGGACGACCTCGTGAGCATCCTCACGCAGCCGCGCAACGCGCTCGTCAAGCAGTACCGGCGCATGTTCGAGCTCGAGGGCGTTGACCTCGTCTTTGAGGACGAGGCGCTCGTCGAGATCGCGCGCCAGGCCATCGAGCGCGGCACGGGCGCCCGCGGGCTGCGCGCCATCTGCGAGGCCACGCTCCAGGACACGATGTTCGACCTCCCGAGCGACCTCGACATCACCAAGGTCGTGGTCACCAAGGAGAGCGTCGGCGGGGGAGCGTCCCCGCGCCTGGTGACGACCGCCCACGGCAAGCACCGTGCGTCCGCCTAAAAAGGGGACGGGGTTTTTCTCTCAGAGAAAAAGGGACAGGCTCCCTCGGCAAAGGCCGGCGGAGCCTGTCCCTTTTCTGAGCAGAGGCGAGGGTCGGCCGGGGAGGCGCGCTACAGGTTGGCGCCGCCGAGCCCCATGTACGCCCTGATCACCGCCGCGCGCCGACGGGTGCCCGCGGGGCACACCCTGTCGAAGGCAGGCATGATGCCCTTGTAGAGGGCCATGACCTGGACGCGCTTGGCAAGGCCCCCGAGCGAGGCGCGAGACTCCTCGAGCTGCCCGCGAATCTCGTCGAGGTAGGGCGATCGCATCGCATAGCGCCAGAACCGCTCGGCGCGGTCCGCGTCGGGGTAGAGCCAGGGCCTGTTGTCGGGCCCGGCGAAGTGGATGATGGCAGGGTCCGCCGCGGCCTGCTCGTACTCTGCGCGCACGTCCGCCGGGGCGTTGGCGACGATGTGGGTGCGGCGCAGGTGCTGCCAGTCCATGAGGTAGTTCCAGCGCATGTGCACGCGAACGTAGTTGCCGTTCACGACCTTATTGAGGACGTCCTGGTCGAGCCAGCGCCACATGCGCTGCGTGGAGAGCGCGAGAAACTCCTCGGGCGTGACCGTGCGACGCAGCTCGGCGAGGTTCATGAGCAGGACGCCCGCCTGGAAGTAGTCATGGGGGTCGCTCATGCCGAGCTCGTGCTTGAGATAGGGGCCGACTGTGGTGTCGTAGCCGTCGATCTGCCCGATCGTGTCGGCGTCTCGCGTGGCGGCGAGCGGGTACCCCGTGACGTCCACGTCAAAGAGCGGGGCGACGTCAGCGTCAACGATGAGGTCCGAGTCGAGGTAGAGGGCCTTGTCGACGTTGGGGAGCAGCTGCGGCGCGAGCAGGCGGTAGTAGGTCTCCGGCCTGAAGTGGCCATGATGGGGGAGCTCAATGTCGCCAAGGGCGGCGTCCACGTCCAAGAAGCCGACGCCAACGTTGTCGGAGCTGGCCTGCCGCGTGAGCGTGATCATGCTCGCGGGAGAGATGTTGCGCGTGAGCACGACGACGTCATAGCGGCGCGCCGGGCTCGCGTTGTCGATGATCGACTGGAGGGCGACGGAGAGGTACGGGACGAAGTTCTCGCTGCAGGCGAAGACGATGACGACGTCGTCGAGCGGGAGCCCGAGGTCGCCCGACGTGCTGGCGAGCATCGTCGAAGAGAGCGGGTTTCTCGCGTGCGTGGTCTTGCGCAGTGGCTTCATGTGTCCTCGGTTCGCGCGCCTTCAGGGCCCTGTCAACTCTACCATTGACCGCCCCGCCCCTCAAACGCCGAGAAGCGCGGCGGCGTTGGACGCCGTGAGCTCGCAGACGGTCGCGGCCTCCGTCCCTCGCGCGGCAGCGATTCCGGCCGCGGCCCGCTCGAGCGAGGCAGCGACCTCCCTCGCGCCCGTGCGCGCTCCCTCCGCCTCGGGGAGGTCGGTCTCCGTGAGCAGGCGCTCCGCGGGCAGGACGCGCACGTACTCGCGGCCTCGTCGCGTGGCGAGCGAGCGCTCCCCAAACGAGAAGCGGCATCCCAGGCGCACGGCGCGCCAGAGCTCCTCGGAGGTGCCCGAGAACCAGTGCAGCACACAGCGGCAGCTCTCGGCGGCGCCCGTCCGCTCTAGGACGTCGAGCGTGGCGCCCGCCGCCCTGACGGCGTGGATCGAGAGCACCTTGGGGGCCGACGCCTCGCTCGCGCCGGCGCACACGGCACAGGCGCGCTCGAAGGCCGCGAGCTGCGCGTCCCACGTCGCGACCCTTCGCGGCGACGCGTCGAGCCCGATCTCGCCAACAAAGCGCACGCGCCTCGCGAGCTCGCAGAGGGCGTCCGCGTCCGGGGCTGCCCGCACCCACCACGGGTGGAGCCCCGCGGCGAGCGCGACGTTCTTCTCGGGCGCGAGCGCTGCCTCGAGGAGGCGGTGCTCCTCGGGCGTCACCGTGACGGCGAGCGCGCCGACTCCGAGGGCCGCGAGGTCGCGCGCCACGGAGGCTGGGTCGGCGAACCAACCCAGGTGCACGTGCATGTCATAGAGGCGCAGCCCGGCCACGGCCCTCCCTTCGTCCGTCCTGCCCAGTCTAGCGCGCACGGCCGGGGCAGGTCCCAGCGAATACGGTCCTGACGAAATGCGTGAGAGGCCTCGATGGGGCGCCCTCGCCCCGGCCGCGTGCTATCCTGTTGAGCTGATATGAACGCGACCGGGAGAGGAACGCTCGTGGAAGAGATGCCCAAGAACTACGATCCCCAGACCGCCGAGCCCGAGCTCATCGAGCGCTGGATGAGCGCCGGTTGCTACCAGCGCTCCAAGGGGGTGGGGGACTGCACCGTCGTCATCCCGCCGCCCAACGTGACGGGCATCCTGCACATGGGCCACGCGATGGACGACTCCATCCAGGACACCTACGTGCGCTACAGCCGCATGCGCGGCCGCTCCACGCGCTGGATCCTCGGCACCGACCACGCCGGCATCGCCACGCAGACCAAGGTCGACAAGAAGCTCAAGGGGGAGGGCGTCTCCCGCCTCGAGATCGGTCGCGAGAAGTTCCTCGACGCCTGCTGGGACTGGACGCGCGAGTACGGCGGCACGATCGTCTCCCAGATCAAGCGCATGGGCTGCTCGATCGACTTCTCGGACGAGAAGTTCACGATGAGCCCCGAGTTCTCCCGCGCCGTCCGCAAGGTCTTCTGCGACTGGTACCACGACGGCCTCATCTACCGCGGCAAGCGCATCGTCAACTGGTGCCCGTCGTGCTGCACCGCCATCTCCGACGACGAGGCGGAGTACCAGGACGAGAAGGGCCACCTCTGGTACCTCCGCTACCCTCTCGTGGAGCCCGTTGACGGCATCGATCACGTGACCGTTGCCACCACGCGCCCCGAGACCATGCTCGGCGACACCGGCATCGCGGTCTCCCCGCAGGACGCCGACAAGGCCAAGCTCATTGGTGCCAAGGTCATGCTCCCGATCGTGAACCGCGAGATCCCGATCTTCTCGGACTGGCACGTGGACGCCGGCTTTGGCACGGGCTTCGTCAAGGTCACGCCCGCACACGACCCCAACGACTACGCGATGGGCCAGGCCCACGACCTGCCGCAGATCAACATCTTCGACGAGCGCGCCGTCGTGGTCGAGGGCTACGGCGAGTTCTCCGGCATGAATCGCGACGAGTGTCGTGAGGCCGTGGTCGCGTGGTTTGAGGAGCACGGCCTGCTCGAGAAGGTCGAGGAGCTCGACCACTCCGTCATGCACTGCTACCGCTGCGGGACCGCGCTCGAGCCCTGGCTCTCCGAGCAGTGGTTCGTTGCCGTGGACAGGCTCAAGGAGCGCGCGACCGAGGTCGTTCGCTCGGGCGAGGTGAAGTTCCACCCCGAGCGCTGGACCCAGACCTATCTCACCTGGATGGACAACCTCAAGGACTGGTGCATCTCCCGCCAGCTCTGGTGGGGCCACCGCATCCCCGTGTTCTACTGCGAGGACTGCGGCTGGGAGGACGCCCTCATGGAGGACGCCGACGTCTGCCCCAAGTGCGGCGGGCGCCACGTGCGCCAGGACGAGGACGTGCTCGACACGTGGTTCTCGAGCCAGCTGTGGACCTTCGCCACGCAGGGCTGGCCGGACCACCCCGAGGAGATGGAGGGCCACCACCCCACCAAGGTCCTCGTGACCGCGCGCGACATCATCGCCCTGTGGGTCGCACGCATGATCATGAGCTCGCTCTACTTCACGGACGAGGTGCCCTTCCACGACGTCTACATCTACGCCACGATCCTCGCCAAGGACGGCAGCCGCATGTCCAAGTCCAAGGGCAACGGCGTTGACCCGATGGAGCTCATGGAGAAGTACGGCGCTGACGCCATGCGCTACAACCTCCTCACGCTCATCACCAACAACCAGGACGTCAAGTTCGACGCCAACATCGACAAGAAGACGCACCAGCTCATCGACAGCCCGCGCACCGAACAGGCCCGTGGCTTCGTGACCAAGGTCTGGAACGCGAGCCGCTTCGTCCAGATGAACCTCGAGGGCTACGAGCCGGGCGCCCCCGCCGCCGTCACGCCCGAGGACGCCTGGATGCTCTCCCGCCTCGCCCGCGCCGTCTCCCGTGCCACCGACCAGCTCGAGGCCTATGCCTTCGGCGACTACGCGCGCGAGATCCAGAGCTTCTTCTGGGGAGACGTCTGCGACTGGTACATCGAGCTCTGCAAGGGCCGCCTCCTTGACGGCGCGCCCGAGGAGCGCCTGCAGGTCCAGCGCAACCTCGTCTTCGTGCTCGACACCTGCATGCGCCTGCTCCACCCGGTGATGCCCTTCGTGACCGAGAGCGTGTGGGACGCGCTGCCCGCGAGCGGCCTTGACGACCACTCCGCCGAGTTCCTCATGGTGGCCGCCTGGCCGGATCCCGAGCGCTTCGCCGAGTTCGTGAACGAGCGCGCCGAGAGGGACTTCGAGCTCGCCAAGTCCGTCATCTCCTGCGTGCGCTCCACGCGCGCCCGTTACCGCCTCTCTCCGCGCGCCGAGCTGCGCGTTGACGTCAAGGTTGCCCCGGAGCTCTGCGACACCCTCGACGCCCAGGCAGACTTCATCCGCTCGGTGGGCCACGTGAGCGTGCTCGGCGTGGGCTCGCCCGACGAGTTCGTGCGCCCGGAGGGCTCCGTCTCGGTGGTTACGGCGGAGTTCGAGGCGTACGTGGTGGTGGGCGATCTCGTGGACCTCTCTGCCGAGGCCGCGCGCCTCGCCAAGGAGCTCGCCAAGGCCGAGAAGGACCTCGCGGGCGTGGAGCGCACCCTCGCCAACGAGGGCTTCGTCGCCAAGGCGGCGCCTGCGGTCATCGAGAAGAAGCGCGCGCAGGCCGCCGAGCTCGCAACCACGATCGAGCAGCTCAAGGCCCAGATCGCCGACCTCGCGTAGGTCCGTACGCACCTGGGGGCGCCCCGGTTCTTCTCGCCAGCTCACTGGGCTTTGCCCAGAAGTCGCTGGCCGAGAAGAGCCGGGGCGCTCTGCGTTGTGGCCCCCGCTCGGGCTGGGGGCGCGGGCCTGTAGGCGCGTGCCGACAGTTTGGGGCGGGAAAGCGTCGGCAGGCGCCTAATGAAGCGAGCTGTAGGCACGTGCCGACGGTTTTGCCTGGGAAAGTGTCGGCAAGCGCCTACGTGATGCGGGCTCCCAACACGGCCGGAGCCCCCGCGGGACTCCTGCCAGTTGACCGAGGGGGCGCAACGTCAACCTGCGCTCGCTTGAGGGGGCGTGCACGGGATTACATACTGTTTCCGAGCGCTTGGGGCTCGTCCCGCAGCCTACGCGAGGAGGTCGGCATGGAACCGCACGTCAACATTGGGAGAACCATCGCGCGGGAGCGCAGGCGCGCGGGCGTCACGCAGGAGGCGCTCGCGGCGCACCTGGGCGTGAGCAAGGCGGCCGTCTCCAAGTGGGAGCTCGGGCTCAGCCTGCCCGACGTTGCGCTGCTGCCGAGGATCGCCGCATACTTCTCGCTCACCTTGGACGAGCTCTTCGACTGGAGGGCGCGGCTCAGCGAGGAGGAGGCCGCAGAGGTCTTTGCCCGGGTGTGCGCTGAGGGGCGCGCGGACGTCTCGGCTGCGAGGGAGAGCCTGCGACGCGCCGTGTCGGAGCACTTCTCGGACTGGAACCTTCTGCTCATGATGTCGTCCCTGCTCACCACGTGGTCCGCCATGGCCGAGCAGGACGAGGATGCGCAGGACATGCGCGCCGAGGCGGGCGAGCTTCTCGACCGCGTGCTCGCCGGGGCGGACGACCCGGGAACGATCGCCCTGGCGCGCCAGGCCAAGGCAACGGCGCTCTTCTCGGCGGGGGACGTCGAGGGCGCGACGGCCCTCCTGGAGCCGCTCGTGCGCCGGGGCGACGACGCGCCTGCGATGATGCTGCTCGCGAGCTGCTACCGAAGGCTCGGTCGAGAGGGTGAGGCTGCCGAGCTGCTGCAGTCTCGCCGCCTTGCCGCCGGGTTGCTCGTGGTGAACTCGCTTCTCCAGGAGATTGGCACGAGCGACGACGCAGCGTTCGTCCTCGCCGCCGCGGATGCCGCCCGCGCCGTCAGCTCCGCGCTCGCGATCGAGGACGTGAACCCGCTCCTCCCCGTGACGCTTGAGGCCGAGGTTGCGGACGCGCTGCTCAGGGCAGGCGAGAAGGACGAGGCGCTCGCTGCCCTCGAGCGCGCCCTCGACGCCGCCGAGCGCCTGGCGGCGGGCGGTCCCGCACCGTCGCCGTCCCCGCTCCTCTCTCGCGCCCTCGCGGCGCTCGATCCCGAGCGGCACGGCGCGGCATGGGCCGAGCACAAGCGCGCCCAGCTCGACGAGGCCCGCGCAGCAGCCTGCGCCGCCCTTGTCGAGCGGCTCTCCGATTCGTCGTGGGAGGCGCTCGCCGCAGGTGAGCGCCTGGAGTCGCTGCGCTCGCGGGCTGCCTCTTGGCAGTAGTGGCTCCCGGGACTATACTTGCGCGATCTGCGAGAGGGGGACTCATGGAAGCTGCGCTCGAGGCGCGGGGCCTCTGCTTCGGATACGGTGACATCCCGGTCTGGGAGGACGTGAGCTTCTCGATCGGAGCCGGGCAGGTGGCGTTTCTCACCGGGCCCAACGGGGCGGGGAAGTCGACGCTCTTCCGCTGCCTCGCGGGCTGGCTCACCCCTGGGGCCGGCGAGGTCCTCGTCGGCGGTCGCCCGTTCACGGGGCGCACGCGCCTCGCGCCGGGCGAGCTCACCTTCGTGAGCGACGTCCCCTCCTTCTACGACGACCTCACCGCCATCGAGCACGTCGAGCTCGTGCTCGCGGCCAACCGTGCCGAGAGCGAGCGCCCGCGCGCGGAGGCGCTGCTCGAGCGCTTTGGCCTCAACGGCCGAGAGCGGCTGCTGCCGTCCGCGTACTCGCGCGGGATGCGCGAGAAGCTCGCGCTCGTGCTCGCCCTCATGCTGCGCCCGCGCGTGATGCTGCTTGACGAGCCGCACGGCCCGCTCGACCGCGAGGCGTCGCTCGTCCTCTCCGAGGAGCTCGCCGCCGTGGCGGCCGAGGGGACGGCAGTGCTTCTGAGCTGCCACCACGACGTGCCGGGGCTCGTGCCCGACCTCTCTCTCACGCTCGAGGACGGCGCGCTCTCCGCTCGTGTGGGGGCCTGAGATGGGCACGCGCCCCAACGCCTCACTCGTTGCGCGCCTCGAGCTGCGCCATCTGCGCAGCGACCTGCGCTTCCTGCTCTTTGCCGCCGGCGTGGACATCGATGAGGACCGCGGGTTCCTCGAGCGCACCTACCAGCTCTACCTGGCGGTCATTGGCGCCGTGGTGGTCGCGCTCTCGTGGGCGCAGGTGCTCAGCCTCGTTGAGGGCGCCCGCTGGGCGCTGGGCAGCCAGCCCGGCACGGTCGAGCTGGCGCTCCTCGCGCTCGCCCCGGCGCTCGCGCTCGCCTTGTGGGCGGTCTCCGACTTGCGCGAGACGCCGCTGCGCCTCGCGGCGCCAGACATTGCCTGGCTCGCGCGCGTCATTCGCCCTGGCGCCCTGTTCGCCGTTCGGCTCGTCCTCGACCTCGCTCCCGTTGTCGCGTGCGGCGCGATCGGCGGGCAGCTGCTCGGCGTGCTCGCGCTCGCGCCGAGCCCGCTCGCGTGGGCGGCCCTCTTGGCCTCTCTCATGCTCGTTGCCCGCCTGCTCGCCCTTGTCGCGGGGCTGGCGAGAAGCGCGGCGCCCCGCCGGCGGCGCTTCGTGGTCTCCGTGGCGGCAGGGGCGCTCGCGGTTCTTCTCGCCGCGGCGCTCGCGCTTTCCGTGCCCGTGCTCGTCTTCGTGCTGGGGCTTGTCCTTGTGCCCGCCGTGCTCGCAGTCGGCGCCCTGCTCGTCGTCCTTGCGCTCTGGCTCGCTGCCCGGGCTGACATGGCGTTCGTCGTGGACGACAACGAGCTCTACGCCGCCCGGCGCGCGCTGCGCTTTCTCGCGCTCGCCAACGCGGGCGCGTACAAGGAGGCGTGCCGTCGCCGGCGCCTGGGCCGCCGGCGCCAGGTGAGAAGGACCTGGCGCTTCTGGCGCGGGCCGGGGGCGTACGTCTCCCACGCGCTCGTGAGCCTCGCGCGGGACCTCCCGGCCCTTCTCGGCATCCTCTCCTGGAGCGCGCTCGTCGTGCCGGGAGGGGCGCTGCTCGTCGGCCTGCGTCCTGATGTGGGCGTGCTGCTCGTCTGGTACCTCTTCGCAGTGACCAAGCTTCGTGACCCGCTCGAGCTTGCGCACGTGTTCCGCGCGGACTGCGCCAACCGCCTCGTCCGCCCGATGCTCCCGGCGCCCACGCTCTGCCTTCTTGCGCTCGACTCGCTCCCGGCAGCGCTCGTGGCGGCTGTCGCGTCCGCGATCGTTGCCGGTGGCGGGGCGGCGCTGCTCTCGGCGGACGTGCTTGGGACGGTCGCGCTCTCGTGGGCGATGCTCGCGGCGCTCGTGCTCTCGGCGGGCTTTGACGACCCGTGGATTGCGGCCCGCGGGGGCGCCTCGCCCACGGTCTTTCTCGCGGGCGCGGCGAGCCTCTTCGCCGTCGGGCTCGCGGGGCTGCTCGGAACGGTGCCGGCGCTCGCGTGCGCGCTTCTCGCCGACGCCCTTCTCGCCTGGCTGCTGCGCGACTGACCGCCCGCCGGCCCCTCTCGCTACTCCCAGCCCAGAAGGTCGCGTATCACGCGGCTCGCGAGCATCTGGCCCATGATCGGCGGCAGGTAGCTCATCGTGCCCAGAAGCGACCCCTCGCGCATCCACTGCTCGTCGGAGATGGCCTCCATGCGCACGGGCTCCTCGTCGGAGAAGAGCACCCGCAGGCCGTGGATGCCGCGGCGGCGGCACTCCTTGCGCATGACGCGCGCGAGCGGGCAGTTGACGGTGTCCTCGAGGCGAGCGAAGCGCAGGCGGCACGGGTCGAGCTTGTTGGCGCCGCCCATCGCGGAGAGCTCGGGTACGCCGCGCTCCTGGCACCAGGCGGCGAGCCGCAGCTTCTGGGCGACGGTGTCAATGGCGTCCACCACGTAGTCGAGGCGCCCGAGCGCGTCCATCTGCTCGGGCAGGGCGTCCTTGTCGAGGAACGCGGTCACGGCGGTGACGTCGGCGTCCGGGTTGATGTCGAGCGCCATCGCGTGCATGACCTCGGCCTTGGGCCGGCCGAGCGTGCTCGTGAACGCGAGCGCCTGGCGGTTGATGTTGCTCGGGGCCACCACGTCGCGGTCGAGAAGGACGAGGTGCCCCACGCCGCCGCGGGCGAGCGTCTCCGCGCAGGAGGAGCCCACGCCGCCGAGGCCGATCACGGCCACGCGCGCCCGTGCGAGCCGCTCAAGGCCCTCGTCGCCGACGACGAGCCTGAGCCTGTCCGTTGCCGTCTCCGCCACTCTGCCTCCCGAAAATGGGGACGTGCTTTTTCTCTCAGAGATTTTGGGACAGGTCCGGCTTTGCCGCAACAGGCCTGTCCCAAAATCTCTGAGAGAAAAAGCACGTCCCCAATTTGCAGAGCCCCCAATTTGCCAACCTGTAACGTGGGTCTGGTAGAGTGGCCGGAGCGAAGGGGAGGTAGCATGCACAGAGAGTTCCTGATGGGCAACGAGGCCATGGCCCTCGGCGCGCTCACGGCGGGCGTGAACGTCGTGGCCGGCTATCCCGGCACGCCCTCGACCGAGGTTCTGGAGACGGTCGCGCGCCGCAGGCCGGAGGGCGTCTACGTGGAGTGGTCGGTCAACGAGAAGGCCGCGCTCGAGGTAGCTGCTGGCGCTGCCTATGCCGGCGCCCGCGCGCTCGTGACCATGAAGCAGGTTGGCCTCAACGTTGCCTCCGATCCGCTCATGAGCCTCTCCTACATCGGCGTCAAGGGCGGCATGGTCGTGCTCGTGGCTGACGACCCAGGTCCCATCTCGTCCCAGACCGAGCAGGACACGCGCACCTTCGCCGCCTACGCCAAGCTGCCGATCCTTGACCCCTCCAGCCCGTCCGAGGCCTACGCGATGATGTGCGAGGCGTTCGGGCTCTCCGAGGAGCTGGGCTGCCCCGTGATCGTGCGCCCAACCACGCGCGTGGACCACGGCTACGAGGACGTGCTCGTGGCGGGGCCGGAGGAGTGGGCGCACCACGAGGCGGAGGGCTTCGTCCGCGACCCGAGCCGCTGGGTCATCTTCCCGGCGCTCTCCGTGCGCGCCCATGCCGCCATCGAGAGGCGTGATGCGGCGCTCGCTGGACGCCTCTCTGGTTACGCGAGAAACACGGTGACGCAGACGGCCGGCCCCGACGCGCGCCCGCGCCTCGGCGTGGCCACCCACGGCATCAGCGCCACCTACGTCGCCGAGAACCTCGGCGAGAAGGACGACGTTCGCGTCCTTCGCGTGGCGACGCCGTACCCGTTCCCCGAGGACCTCGCCGCTGACTTTCTCGACGGCCTCGACGAGGTCCTCTGCGTGGAGGAGCTCGACCCGGTGATCGAGCGCGCGCTCGTTGCGACCTGCGGGCGGCGCGGCCTGTCCGTGCGCGTCCGCGGCAAGCTCACCGGCGACATTCAGCCGTCAGGTGAGAACACCGTCGAAAGCGTGGGAGAGGCCCTCGACCGTTTCTTCGGCAAGGGAGAGGCCGACGAGAGCGAGCGGCAGGGTGATTTCCCGCGCGCAGTTTCGCAGGCCGAAGGCCGAGAATGTTTGAGCACGGGGAATCACCCTGCCGCCCCCATGCTCCCCATCCGCCCTCCCGTCCTCTGCGCCGGTTGCCCGCACCGCGCGAGCTTCTACGCCGTCAAGCGCGCCATGCGCGGCCGCAAGACGCTCTTCTGCGGCGACATCGGCTGTTACACGCTGGGCAACGCCAAGCCGCTCGACATGGTGGACACGTGCCTGTGCATGGGCGCGGGCATCAACATCGCGCAGGGAGTGACGCACGTGGAGCCCGACACCACGGCGTTTGCCTTCGTGGGCGACTCCACCTTCTTTGCCTCGGGCATCACCGGCGTGGTGAACGCCTTCTACAACCAGGCGAACATGACGCTCGTCGTGCTGGACAACTCCACCACGGCCATGACCGGCCACCAGCCGCACCCCGGCACGGGGCGCACGATGATGGGCCAGGTCGTCGAGAAGGTCTCGATCGAGCGCGTGCTGCGCGCCATCGGTCTCACGGTCGTGGAGACCGTCGACCCGCTCGACCTCGATGCCGCCGTCTCCGCGGTGCGCCGCGTTGCCGACGAGCCGGGCGTCAAGGCCATCATCTTCCGGAGCCCGTGCGTGGTGCTCGCCAAGCCGCAGGCCACAAGCGCGGTTGACGCCGAGAGGTGCGTCGGCTGCCAGCGCTGCGTGCGCGAGCTGGGGTGCCCTGCCCTCGTGCCGGACGACGCGACCGGCAAGGTTCGCATCGACGCTGCGCAGTGCACGGGCTGCACCCTCTGCGAGCAGGTCTGTCCCACGCACGCCATCTCAGGAGGTGAGCGCCTGTGAGCGAGCGGCGCTGCACGAACGTCATTCTCGCCGGCGTGGGGGGCCAGGGGGCCGTTCTTGCCTCCAAGCTTCTCGCGCGCGCCGCCATGGGGCGCGGCCTCTCCGTCCGAACCGCGGAGACCATTGGCATGGCCCAGCGCGGAGGGTCCGTCTTCAGCCACGTGCGGGTGGGGGAGCGCCCGGGGGAGTGCCCCGTCTCGCCGCTCATTGGCCGTGGCCGCGCGGACGCCATAGTCGCCTTCGAGCCCGCCGAGGCCGTCCGTCAGCTGCCGTTCCTGCGCCCCGGAGGCATGGTCGTCACGAGCGACGCGCCGGTGGTTCCCGTCTCCGCTGCTACGGGCGGCCCAGCCTACGACCTGCCGGCCATCATGTCCTACCTGCGGGCAAGCGTCGGTGACCGTCTTTTCGTCGTTGACGCCGCCGCGGCAGAGACCGAGCTCGGCACTGCAAAGGCGCTGAACGTCGTGCTTCTGGGCGCCGCCGCGCGCGCAGGCGCCCTCGGCCCCGTGACGGTTGACGACCTCGTTGCCGCCGTCCGCGCCATCGTCAAGCCGCGCTTTGTTGACCTCGACCTCCGCGCCCTCGGGCTCGGCGTCTAGCTTTCTGGCGCGAGGGGCGGCTCGTAGGCCGAGAACTGGCTGAAAAAGCCCGAAGTGCGGGACCAAACGCAGCCTCACCGCCCCTGACAGGATTCCGGGGCTCACCGACCTGCGGAAACGTTGTGTAGCAGAGGGGCTGCGATGAGGGTCCAACGATTCGCCCCACACTTCGGCCCGTTTCAGCCAGTCGGATGCTTTCTAGGCTCCCCGGGGATTGCCTGGCTGGCCCAACGTGTTTCCTGTGGCTTTCTGACGCGCGCGCCCTGGCCTCGACAAGCATGCCCTCTGGTAGTCTGGGCCCAGAAACATTGCCCCGCCAAAGATGGGAGCACCCATGCGCATCAACGAGTCCCAGCTCAAGCTCGTGAACGATCAGATCCAGCGCCTTGTGGCGTCGGGCAACTACTTTGGCCGGCGCCTCCAGGAGGCCGGCGTCACCGAGGTCCGCACTGTCGAGGACTTCCTCGCGCTACCGTTCTCCGAGAAGGAGGACCTGCGCAACTGCTACCCGCTCGGGGCGAGCGCCGTGGACGAGCGCCAGATCGTGCGCATCCACTCGAGCTCGGGCACCACGGGCACGCCGGTCATCATCCCCTACACCGAGAAGGACGTGGATGACTGGGCGGAGCAGTTCCGCCGCTGCTACGAGCTCGCGGGCATCACCTCCGAGGACCGCATCCAGATCACGCCCGGCTACGGCCTCTGGACGGCCGGCATCGGTTTTCAGGCGGGCGCCGAGAAGCTCGGCGCGATGGCCGTTCCCATGGGTCCCGGCAACACCGAGAAGCAGCTGCAGTTCATGGTCGACCTCCAGACCACCGTCATCGGCGCCACCTCGAGCTACGCGCTGCTGCTTGCCGAGGAGGTCGAGCGCCGCGGGATGCTGGGCGAGCTCGCCCTGCGCAAGGGCGTCATAGGCTCGGAGCGCTGGGGCAAGGTCATGCGTGAGCGCGTGAAGGCGGGCCTCGGCATCCAGGTCTACGACATCTACGGCCTCACCGAGGTCTACGGCCCCGGCATCGGCATTTCCTGCGGCGCTGAGAGCGGCATGCACTACTGGGACGACTACCTCTACATCGAGATCCTCGACCCGGCCACGGGCGAGCCCGTGCCGGACGGCGAGTGGGGCGAGATCGTCATCACGACGCTCGTCAAGGAGGCGGCGCCGCTCATCCGCTTCCGCACCCACGACCTCAGCCGCATCATTCCCGGCGAGTGCCCCTGCGGCTCTCCGTTCCCGCGCATCGACGCGCTGCACGGCCGCTCCGACGACATGGTCAAGATCAAGGGCGTCAACGTCTTCCCGCGCCAGATCGAGGAGGTCCTTCAGGACTTCCCGCAACTCTCGAGCGAGTACCAGATTCGCATCTCGCACCTCGAGGGACGCGACACCATGCGCATCTACGTGGAGACCGACGGCACCCAGGACTTCCTCGACCTCGCGGACGCCGTGTCCGACGAGGTCAAGCGGCGCATCGGCTTCACCCCGCTCGTGAAGGTGGTCGAGCTCGGCGTCCTGCCCAGGAGCGAGAAGAAGACTCGCCGGGTGTTCGACGAGCGCTACGAGTAGGGCCGGCTGGCCGAGAGGGACGGCGAGAGGAGCGGCGCGGTATAGTAGAGGCCCATGCGAGCGCCGAGGAGAGGGGACCTGATGGCCGATCACAAGTCTGACATCGAGATCGCGCAGGAGGCGCAGCTCCTGCCCATCGTGGAGGTGGCGAAGCGGGCGGGCCTCAGCGAGGACATGATCGAGCCCTATGGCCACACCAAGGCCAAGGTGGACATCCACTCGCTCGCCAACATGCCGCGCAAGGGCAAGCTCGTCCTGGTCACGGCCATCAACCCCACGCCGGCGGGCGAGGGGAAGACCACCACGTCCATCGGCCTCGCCGACGCGATGAACCTTACCGGTCGCAAGACCATGCTCGCCCTGCGCGAGCCCTCGCTCGGCCCCGTCTTTGGCGTCAAGGGAGGCGCTGCCGGCGGCGGCTACGCCCAGGTCGTGCCCATGGAGGACATCAACCTCCACTTCACCGGAGACTTCCACGCCATCGGCGCCGCCAACAACCTCTGCGCCGCCATGCTCGACAACCACATCAAGCAGGGCAACTCCCTCGGCATCGACCCGCGCCGCGTCGTCTGGAGGCGCTGCGTTGACATGAACGACCGCCAGCTCCGCAACGTGGTCGACGGCCTCGGCGGCATCGCGGACGGGATGCCGCGCCAGGACGGCTTTGACATCACCGTGGCCTCTGAGGTCATGGCCGCCTTCTGCCTCGCGACCGACCTCATGGACCTGAAGGCGCGCCTCTCGCGCATGGTTATCGCCTACACCTATGACCGCAAGCCCGTGACCGTGGCCGACATCCACGCCGAGGGCGCCATGACGGCGCTGCTCAAGGACGCCATCAAGCCCAACCTCGTCCAGACGCTCGAGGGCAACCCCGCCTTCGTCCACGGCGGCCCCTTTGCCAACATCGCGCACGGCTGCAACTCCGTCGAGGCAACGACCACGGCCATGAAGCTCGCCGACTACGTGGTCACCGAGGCGGGCTTCGGCGCCGACCTCGGTGCCGAGAAGTTCCTTGACATCAAGTGCCGCTACGCCGACCTCAAGCCGAGCGCCGTGGTGCTCGTGGCCACCGTTCGAGCCCTCAAGTACAACGGCGGCGTTGCCAAGGCGGACCTCGGCGCCGAGAACCTCGAGGCGCTCGAGGCGGGCATGCCCAACCTCCTGCAGCACGTCACCAACATCCGTGAGGTCTGGGGCCTGCCCGTTGTGGTCGCCATCAACGCGTTCCCCACGGACACTGCCGCCGAGCTCCAGCTCGTCGAGCGCAAATGCAACGAGCTCGGCGTGAGCGTCGCGCTCTCCGAGGTCTGGGCCAAGGGCGGCGAGGGCGGACGGGCGCTCGCCGAGGAGGTCGTGCGCCTCTGCGAGGAGCCGAACGACTTCCGCTTTGCCTACGAGCTCGATGACACCATCGAGAACAAGCTCACGGCCATCGCGACCAAGGTCTACCACGCGGACGGCGTGGACTTCACCGGTCCGGCCAGGCGCCAGCTCGCCCAGCTCGAGGAGCAGGGCTTCGGCGGCCTGCCCATCTGCGTCGCCAAGACCCAGTACTCCTTCACCGACGACCAGACCAAGCTCGGCGCGCCGCGCGGCTTCCGCATCACCGTGCGCAACCTCAAGGTCTCGGCGGGCGCGGGCTTCATCGTGGCGCTCACTGGCGACATCATGACGATGCCGGGCCTGCCCAAGGTCCCTGCCGCCGAGAAGATCGACGTCACACCGGACGGCAAGATCGTCGGCCTGTTCTAGGGCACCGTCGCCCCGCACGCGCAACAACCTAGTGAGGAGCTCTCATGAGCGAGAAGATCGCTGATCTCTCGATAGGCGATTTCATGGACGTTCTGTCCTCTAAGGCGCCCGTTCCGGGCGGCGGCGGGGCCTCCGCGGTCGCAGCCTCGGTCGGCTGCGCGCTGGGCCGCATGGTGGCGAGCCTCACGCTCGGAAAGAGGCGCTACGCCGAGGTCGAGCCCCGTGTGAGGGCCATCGCCGACCGGCTTGACGTCCTGCGCGCGGACCTTCTCGCCCTGGCGGACAGGGACGCCGAGGCCTTCGAGCCGCTCTCGCGCGCCTACGGGATGCCCAAGGACACCGAGGAGGAGCGCGCCCGCAAGGCGGAGGTCATGGAGGCCGCGCTCAGGACGGCCTGCGAGCCGCCGCTTGCCATCATGGAGAGGGTCGCGGAGGCCACGGGGCTTATCGCCGAGCTTGCTCGGGTTGGCTCAAGGCTTGCCGTCAGCGACGCCGGGGCGGCAGCGGTCCTGCTCTCTGCGGCCGTGAGGGCCGCGAGCCTGAACGTGTATATCAACGCGCGGTCCATGGCTGACCGCAGCTGCGCCGAGGGGCTCACGGCTCGCGCGGACGAGCTCGTTGCCCAGGCGCGCCGTGTTGCCGACGAGACCTTTGAGCAGGTGGAAGGAGGCCTCCGATGAGCGAGCTTCTCAAGGGCGCGCCGGTCGCGGCGGCGCTCGCCGAGCGGGCCGCCGAGCGGGCCAGCGCCCTCGTCGCGCGCGGGGTCACGCCCACCCTTGCCATCGTGCGGGTGGGGGAGCGCGCCGACGACCTCTCCTACGAGCGCGGCGCCCTCAAGCGCTGCGAGAGGGTCGGCGTCTCCGTTCGGCGCTTCGCGTTCCCGGAGGGCGTGCGACAGGAGGAGCTTCTCGCCGTGATCGAGCGCATCAACGCCGACGCCTCGATCCACGGCTGCCTGATCTTCCGCCCGCTGCCCGCGCCCCTGGACGAGGCGGCAGTCTGCGCCGCGCTCGCGCCCGAGAAGGACGTGGACGGCGTGACGGCGGGCTCGCTCTATGGCGTCTTTGCGGGGCGGCCGACGGGCTTTCCGCCCTGCACCGCGGAGGCGGTCCTCGCCGTCCTCGACCACTATGGCGTTCCCCTTGAGGGGGCGCGCGCGACCGTGGTGGGCCGCTCGCTCGTCATCGGCCGGCCCGTCGCGATGATGCTCCTGGCGAGAAACGCCACGGTGACGATGTGCCACACGAGGACCGCCGACCTTGCGGCCGAGTGCCGCCGCGCCGACGTTGTCGTGGCAGCTGCCGGGCGCGCCGGCGCCGTGGGCGCGTCCTGTCTCGCCGAGGACCAGGTCGTCGTTGACGTGGGCATCAACTGGGACGAGGGCGAGCAGCGCCTCGTTGGCGACGTTGACCCCTCCGCGCGGGGCGTCGTGCGCGCGCTGACCCCCGTTCCCGGGGGAGTGGGCTCCGTCACCACGGCGGTCCTCGCCGCGCACGTGGTCGAGGCAGCGGAAAGGTCGTGCGCATGAGGGTGACAGAGAGGCCTTCGTCCTCCTACAGCTCCGCGATGACTCCCGCGTCGATGGAGCACAAAAATGAGCGCGTCGCCACCACCAAGGCGAGCACAGACCCGCTGAGCGCCTTTGTTCTCGGCGTCATGGCGGGCGCCTTCATCGCGTTCGGCGCCACGTTCATGCTCGTGGTGCAGTCCGACGCCACGCTGCCGTTTGCCATCTCCCGCCTTCTTGGCGCTCTCGTCTTCTGCGTGGGCCTGTTTCTCGTGCTCGGCGCAGGAGCCGAGCTCTTCACGGGCAACTGTCTCATGGTGATGGGGCCGCTCGCGGGACGCTTCTCGTGGGGCAGGCTCGTTTCGAGCTGGATCGTGGTGCTCGCTGGCAACGCCGTCGGAGCGATCGCGGCCGCCTGCCTCATCTCGCTCGCCGACGTCGGCTCGCTGAACGGCGGGGCGCTCGCCGAGGCGGCGGTCTCGCTTGCCGAGGGCAAGGCCACCCTTGCGTGGGGCACCGCGTTTGCCCGAGGCGTCCTCTGCAACGTGCTCGTGTGCCTGGCCGTGTGGATCTCGCACGCGGCGAATTCTGTCACCGACAAGTTCTTCTCGGCGCTGCTTCCCGTCATGGCGTTCGTCTCCTGCGGGTTCGAGCACTGCGTCGCGAACCTGTTCTTCCTGCCGTACGCCCTCATTCTTCAGGCGACAGGGGCTGCCGCGGGCTCCGTGGAGCTCTCCGGGGTGCTCTCCAACCTGAGCGCGGCGACGCTCGGCAACCTTGTGGGTGGCGTTTGCCTCGTGGGAATCTCATACTGGTTTGTCTACGGACGGACGCGTGCGGAAGGGAGCAAGGCGTGACGGAGATCTCTGGCGATCCCACAGGGCGGGGCTCGGACGAGTTCGGGCCGCTGGACCAGGCGCGCGTGCGCGCCGCCGTGCGCGAGCTCTTGCTCGCGATAGGGGAGGACCCCGACCGCGAGGGGCTTCTCGGCACGCCGGACCGCGTGGCGCGGGCGTGCGCCGAGCTCTTTGGCGGCATGGGCGAGGATCCGGGCGCCCACCTGCGCAAGCAGTTCCACGAGCCCGGCAACCAGGAGCTCGTGATCGTGCGCGACATCCCGTTCTCGTCGATGTGCGAGCACCACATCCTGCCGTTCACCGGGCGTGCGCACGTCTGCTACATCCCGCGCGACGGTCGCATCACCGGGCTCTCCAAGATCGCGCGCTGCGTCTCCGGCTACGCCCGACGCCTCCAGGTGCAGGAGCGCCTCACCTCGCAGGTTGCCGACGCCATGGTGCGCGAGCTCGACCCGCTCGGCGTCCTCGTGGTGATGGAGGCCGAGCACACCTGCATGACGATGCGCGGCATCCGCGCTGCCGGCGCTCTCACCACGACCTCTGCCGTCCGTGGGTGCCTGCGCGACCTCAAGACCCGCGAGGAGGCGCTGCGCCTGCTCGGGCTGTAGCCTGCTCGGGGACGCACCGCACTTCGCACGCTGCCGTGATAACCTCGTGCCGGGGCCTGGGCATGCCCCGCCGCGAGTTCTTGCCGCGTTTTTCGCGGCAAGCTGTTTGAGCGCCGGGGCATGCCCAGGCCCCGTCGGGAGAGCTGCTAGGAGGAGCATGTACCAGCTGCCGTTTGAGGTTCCGGAGATGACGTACGCGGAGGCCCTCGCTCACGTGCGGGGCGCCCTGCGCTTTGGCATCGAGCCCTTGCTCGAGACCGTCGAGGACATGCTCGCCGAGCTCGGCGACCCCGACCTCGCGTTCAAGTGCGTGCAGGTCGCCGGCACCAACGGCAAGACCTCCACGTCCCGCTACACCGCCGCCATCCTGGCGGGGGAGGGGCTCTCCGTCGCGCTCTACACCTCCCCTGAGCTCGTGAGTTACACCGAGCGAATGGAGGTCGGGGGCCGTCCGGTCACGGAGGCTGCCTTCGCTCACGGCGTCGCGGCCGCGCGCGTCGCCGGCGAGCGCGTGAACGCCCGGCGCGCCGCGGCGGGGGAGCGCCCCTACGACGTGACCGAGTTCGACACGCTCACGGTGGCGGCCATGGTGCTCTTCGCCGAGGCCGGCGTCGACGTGGCCGTGCTCGAGTGCGGCCTGGGCGGTCGCTGGGACGCCACGTCGGCGGCCAAGTCCATCACAAGCGTGGCCGTCACGGGCATTGGCCTCGACCACATGCGCATCCTCGGCGACACCCTTGAGGAGATCGCCGGCGAGAAGGCCGCGATCATCAAGCCCGGCCGCTCCTGCGTGCTCGGTGCCGGGACGGCTGAGCCCGCCTCTGTCGAGAGGGTGTTCCTTGACCGGGCGCGCGAGGCGGGCGTCGAGCCCGTGCGCCCCGGCTTCGAGATAACCAAGCTCCCGCATCGCCTCGGCGCGCCGCTCGAGCTCACCGTGACGACCCCGCGCGCGACCTACGCTGAGCTCGCGGCGCTCAAGCCGGCATACCAGGCCCAGAACATCGCGTGCGCCGTGGCCCTTGCCGAGGGTTACCTTGGCCGCGCGCTCGACGCCGACGCGCTCTTCACGTCCGTCGTCCAGTGTCCCACCCCGGGTCGCTTCCAGCTCCTGCGCCCGGAGCCCCCGCTGCTCATCGACGCGTGCCACAACCCTCAGTCGGTCGAGGCGTTCCTCTCGGCCGTGGATGCCGTCTGCCCGGAGCGCTCCGAGCGGCCCGTCCTTCTCGCCGCCGTGCTCGCCGACAAGGACGTGGAGGGCATCGTGGGGCTTCTCGCGGGGGCGTTCCCGCGCGTGGCCGTCACCCAGACCTCGAGCCCCCGTGCGCTCGCCGCCGAGGAGCTCGGTCGCTCCTTTGCCGAGCACGGCGCGGAGGTGGTCGGCACGTACCCGACGGTTGAGGCAGCGGCGTCGGCATTGTGTGGAGAATCCTGCGTGGCGTGCGGTTCGATCACGCTTGCGGGAGAGCTGGCGGGCCTTTTCACGTAGCTTTTGCTACAATTCGCCTTGTCTGCGGCGGCGCGCCGTCGCGCCCCGACGTCCGAAGGAGTCCCCGACATGCAAGAACTTCTCGACCAGCTCATCACTCCCGAGGTCCGTATGGTCCTCTACCTGATGGTCGTGTGCGTCGTCATGCTCTACATCCTCTCCATCGTCTACGTCATTCGCGACGCCCAGCGCCGCGGCGCGGAGCCGTGGTGGATGTGGGCGATCATCTCCGTCATCCCCATCGTGGGGCTCCTTGCCTACGTCATCCTTCGTCCGAGCTCCTACCTCATCGACCGCGAGGAGCAGGACCTGGACATCGCCCTGCGCGAGCACCAGCTCAGCCACTACGGCATCTGCCCCAAGTGCGGCGCCCCCATCGACCGTGACTTTGTTGTCTGCCCGATCTGCAACACGCAGGTGCGCAACGTCTGCCCCACCTGCCACCGCCCGCTCAACGCGGACTGGAAGGTGTGCCCGTACTGCCGCACCCGCATCCAGAACTAGCGAGCGCTCAGAGCGTGCGTCCGGCCCCGCTTCGGCGGGGCTTTTTTTGTTGATGCGTCCGTGCTCACGCTCACCGTTGCCATGCGCTCAGAGGGCGGTTTTGCACCGCAGGGGAGCGCCCGTCAGCAGGGGCCCTCGACACGCAGCTCGATTCGGGATTGTGTGCAACACGTTTTATGTCGCGGAAGAAGAACGCTCGTATCTGGGCCCGCTTATGAATCTTTTGGCGTGTTCTGGCAGTTTGTGTGCAAAACGATTAATGGGTCGGACGCGCTTGCATCAAAGGTGTTGCTCACAACCGCCAAGGAGGTGCGGACGAAAGTTGGACACGCCATGAGTCCGGACTGGAAGTCCGCACCTCCGACTCTCCTTTTCTGAGGCAATTGAGGGCGGTTGTGCGCCCGGGGAGCGTCCGAGAGCGCGGCCGGGCGTTTGACCCCCGGACCAAAGGGGCGGCGCTCTCCGTTGACGCCTCGATCGCTTTGCGCAGCCCTGCGGCTTGCCCTGGCCGCTTAAGAAAACGAGGTGACTGCGGGTTTATCGCCTCACGCTGCTTAGTGGATCAAGGGTAATGCGCCATTATCCGGATGGATTTCGTTCCCTGCGCTCTTCTCGCCGCCGTTTGCGCAGGTATCGAGAAGAACGTGGCGCTCGCAGCTCGCTTAGGAGCGCACTTCCCTTGATTTCCTAAGCGAACGGACGGCGCAGAGGCGCACTTGGTGCACGTTTCTAACAGCTCGCAGCCTCGCCCTCTCGCCCCTGTGCGCGCTTTGCGTCAAGACGTCCTGCACGGGTGACCCGCGTCGCCACTTGTGGTAAACCTATAGGGACCGATGACGAAAGGCAGCACGCAGATGCAGCGCTTTGCCTCACATATCGCCCGAACGCAGACTATCTAGGCGTCTGTCCATCCCGGCCGGCAGGCCCCGGGCAGGCGCCGCATATCGCTCGACGTCGCAGCTGCGGCGTGCGGGCGTTTTTCATGTTCTCAGAGCCCAGCCAGAGAGAGGTTGTTTCCCATGAAGGTTCTCTACAACGACGGTCACATCGACGAGTGCCCCGCCGAGGAGGTCACGCACGTCGTCCGCCACAGCGCTGCCCACATCATGGCCCAGGCCATCAAGCGCCTCTACCCCGAGGCGGACTTCGCCTACGGCCCCGCGACCGACAACGGCTTCTACTACGACGTTGACCTCCCCGAGGGCACCAAGATCTCCGAGGAGGACTTCCCCGCGATTGAGGCCGAGATGAAGAAGATCGTGAAGGAGAACCTCAAGTTCACCGTCTTCGAGCTGCCCCGCGAGCAGGCCGTGGCCCTCATGGAGGAGCGCGGCGAGAAGTACAAGGTCGAGCACATCGGTGATCTCGCGGACGACGCCCGCATCACCTTCTACCAGCAGGGCGAGTACATTGACATGTGCGTCGGCCCGCACCTCACCTACACCAAGGCCCTCAAGGCCTTCAAGCTCACGGGCGTCTCGGGCGCCTACTGGAAGGGCGACAAGAACAACAAGATGCTCACGCGCGTGAACGGCACCGCCTTCGCCACCAAGGAGGAGCTCGACGAGCACCTGCGCCTCATCGAGGAGGCCAAGAAGCGCGACCACCGCAAGATCGGCCGCGAGATGGACATCTTCATGATGCGCGACGAGGCCCCCGGCTTCCCGTTCTTCCTGCCCAACGGCATGACCCTCAAGAACGAGCTGCTCCAGTACTGGCGCGAGATCCACCGCGCCGCCGGCTACGTTGAGATCTCCACGCCCATGATCATGAGCAAGGAGCTCTGGAAGACCTCCGGTCACTGGGACCACTACAAGGACAACATGTACTCCACGATCATCGACGACGAGGAGTACTGCGTGAAGCCCATGAACTGCCCGGGCGGCGTGCTCGTCTACTCGTCAAAGCCCCACAGCTACCGCGAGCTGCCCATCCGCGCCGGCGAGATCGGCCTCGTGCACCGTCACGAGATGCGCGGCGCGCTCCACGGTCTCTTCCGTGTCCGCTGCTTCAACCAGGACGACGCCCACCTGTTCGTGCGCCCCGATCAGCTCACCGACGAGATCGTCGGCGTGGTGAACCTCATCGACTCGGTGTACGAGAAGTTCGGCTTCACCTACCACCTCGAGCTCTCCACGCGTCCCGAGGACTCCATGGGGTCCGACGAGGACTGGGAGCGCGCCGAGGAGGCCCTGCGCGTCGCCCTCGAGAAGCTCGGCAAGGACTACGTGGTCAACGAGGGCGACGGCGCCTTCTACGGGCCCAAGATCGACTTCCACCTCGAGGACTCGCTCGGGCGCACCTGGCAGTGCGGCACCGTGCAGCTCGACTTCCAGATGCCGCTCAACTTCGACCTCGAGTACACCGACGCCGACGGTTCCAAGAAGCGCCCCATCATGCTGCATCGCGTGTGCTTCGGCTCCATCGAGCGCTTCATCGGCATCCTGATCGAGCACTTCGAGGGCAAGTTCCCCACGTGGCTCGCGCCCTGCCAGGTGAATGTGCTGCCCGTTTCCGAGAAGAGCCGCGACTACGCCCGCAACGTGACGGATCGCCTCGAGGCGG
>DXBM01000005.1 GCA_019116525.1 Candidatus Olsenella pullistercoris
TGTCAGCCCCCGCCCCCCCTGTCAGCCCCGTCGGGCCCAACCACCAGAAACGGAGCCATGACCCATGCCCCACGGCCTTCACGCACGCCTGCCCAAGAACTTCGTGCTCGAGGAGCGACTCGAGCGCTACGCGAGCGTCATCGAGCCCGCGCCCGAGCGCTGGCGCGGAGAGTGGGCGCAGGCCTGCGCGCCCGCGGGCGGCACGGGCTTCTCGGAGGTTCGCCTCGACCTCGGCTGCGGCAAGGGAGCCTTTGCCATCGAGGCGGCGCGGCGCGAGCCGGACGTCCTGTTCGTCGCCATGGACGCCGAGCCGCTCTGCGTTGCCTACGCCGCGCAGCACGTCTTCGAGAGCGGCCTGCCCAACGTCGTCGTTGTCCCCGGCAACGGAATGCGCGTGCGCGAGTTCTTCTCGCCCGGCGAGCTCTCTGTGATCTACCTCAACTTCCCCACGCCGTTCCCGCGCAAGCGCGACGCGCACCGGCGCATGGCGTGCATGGAGCGGCTCATGGACTTCCGAGACGTCCTCGCCGAGGGCGGGGAGGTGCGCCTGCGCACGGACAGCCAGCCCCTCTTTGACTTCATGCTCACGCAGGTCCCCCTCGCTGGGTACCGGCTCCTGTGGAGCACGCTCGACGCGCGCGCGGAGTTCCCCGACGAGCCGTCGAGCGAGTACGAGGAGAAGCTCGGGGCGCAGGGGGCCAAGGTCCGCGCGCTCACCGTGACGCCGGGACCCGCGCCCGAGCGCGTCGAGCAGACCGCCGAGCTCTCGCTCGCAGCGTACCTGCCGCAGAGCCTCGAGGAGCTCGAGGGGATCGGGTACGCGCCCCACGGGATGCAGGCGACCGTCGAGAACCTTCGCAATCACGCGCTTCGCGTGGAGCGCGGTCGCTCGGGGGCGCGGCGGTAGTAAGGTAGAAGCCCAACGCCACGCCAACTCCCAGAGGGGTCCGCCATGCCAAAAATCACGCCGGGCAATCGCCTGTACCTGTACCAGCTGCTCTCTCGGGAGCTCGGCTTTGGCCGGCAGACCCTCATCGCCCGCGCCGAGGAGACGCTCGCGGCCGACGGAATCTCCCCCGCGGACCTCGGCTGCGAGGACGTGCGCGGCCTCTGCGAGCAGCTCGGCGAGTTCGTCAAGCTGACGGTGTTCAAGAAGGGCTACGTCTACGTGACGGTGCTCGCCAACGAGGAGTACGACCGGGCGCTCGAGCGGTCGGGCGAGGCAAAGGCGCCCGGCGACAAGCCCTGGAAGCGGCGGCGTGGCGCCAAGGCGCTGCGGCCCGTGAAGCCAAGGCACGTGGAGGCGAAGGCCGAAGTCGTGGCGGAGCCGGAGCCGGTGGTGGAGCCCGAGCCGGCACCCGAGCCCGTGGCGGTGGCGGAGCCGGCGCCCGAGCCCGAACCGGAGCCCGAACCGGAGCCCGAGCCGGCGCCCGAGCCGGAGCCTGACCCGGTCGCCCCCTCGGGGCCCTCCATCTCGCTCACCATCACCTACGTGCCCGAGCCCGTCGAGGAGCCAGAGCAGCACGAGCCCGCTGACGTCGTCTCTCCCACTCCCGAGCCCCCTGCCGAGGGGCCGGGCGCCCAGCGCGACCTTCCGCAGGACTTCCACCGCGACGTCCGCTGCCTGAGCGAGCAGCTCAGCGTTCTCTACCAGGTGCTCCCGCCCAACGTGGACCCCATCGCAACGCTCGAGGAGGACTTCCGCGCGGCGCGCGCGACCGGGGAGCTCGCAGGGACGCGCAGCAACGTGACGTTCTCGCTCCGCTACCTGCGTGCGGACGGCTCGTCACCGGTCACGGTCACGCTCCGTCGAAGCGCGCGGCCCGTGGCGGGCAAGCACTGGACGCTCGCGCAGGTCGACGCGGGCGAGGCGGCCGAGGTCGACCTCAACGGTCTCGAAATCGCGAGCCGAGGCGCCTGGGTCGCGTTCTCGCGGGAGGGCGCCACGGATCCCGAGCTCGCACTCGCCCAGACCATCGCGATCGGCACGTGGGACGACGCCCTGCGAGACCTCGAGCGCGCCGCCGCGCCCGAGGACTGGGGAACGGACCGGCACGTCCTTCGCGACTATCTCACCATGACCTTCTCGCGCGTCTGCGCCGAGGGGGCGCTCGCCGTCTCCCCGGACCAGGATCGCGCCGACTTTGACACGGGCCTGCTCTCGCCCGAGGGGGAGCCGGTCCACGCCTTCCTCTCTCGCCTTCCGGGGGACATACCCTGGCAGCTCGACGGCTTCCGCACGGGCGGATCGGCCCGGCCCGTCAGCTATGTGACCAGCCTCGCGCAGGCCGTCCTCGACCCGGCCCTCCCCTGCCCGGAGCTTGCCGCGCGCGAGGCCGCGCTCAGGAACCCCCGGCTGGCGACACCCGCCTACGACCCGCTCTCCAACGAGGTGCGGCTGCTTCTCCCCAACGGGCGCCACGCCCTTGCGCTCGGCGTCACCGACACGGGCTACGAGCTCGTCGCTGAGCTCACGCTCGCCGACGCCTACGCCTGCGCGCGCGTGGTGAGCTCCGAGCAGCCTCGCTGGCTCACGCGGGGAATCGACTGCTGACGCGCAACAGCGCGTCGCGAGCTTCCCGACCTTGAAAAACCTCTGCGAGTCACACTGGGAGGGCCGTTTTTTTGCAAAATGCCCGCGAGTGACACGTTTTTCTCGCCCCTCTTGAGTAGCTCGAGCGAACGGCAACGCTTCTACCTGCCCGCATAGATTCATCGCACGCCGTGAATACTCTCGCGACCTCGTTTTTACGTGTCACTCGCGACTGTTTTGCAAAAAAACGGCCCTCCCAGTGTGACTCGCGGACGTTTTGCAAACTCCTGGACCGCCCATGTATCAAACGCGTCTCAACTTGGCGGCAAGGGCCTCCTCGCGCGGTCCCCGTGCTACATTCGTGCGCGTGAGCGCCGCCGAACACCCGCGACCCTGGAGGCACGCATGCCCAAGATTGAGATGAAGACCCCGCTCGTCGAGATGGACGGCGACGAGATGACCCGCATCATCTGGCAGATCATCAAGGACGAGCTCATCTGCCCGTACGTTGACCTCAAGACCGAGTACTACGACCTCGGCCTCGAGAACCGCGACGCCACAAACGACCAGGTCACCGTTGACTCCGCCGAGGCCACCAAGCGCCTGGGCGTGGCCGTCAAGTGCGCGACCATCACCCCCAACGCCGCGCGCGTGGAGGAGTACGGCCTGAAGCAGATGTGGAAGAGCCCCAACGGCACCATCCGCGCCATCCTCGACGGCACCGTCTTCCGCGCTCCCATCGTGGTCAAGGGCATCGAGCCCACGGTGACCACCTGGAAGCGCCCCATCACCATCGCCCGTCACGCCTACGGCGACGTCTACAAGAACGCCGAGATGCGCGTCGACGGCCCCGGCAAGGTCGAGCTCGTCTACACTGCGGCCGACGGCACCGAGCGCCGCGAGCTCGTTCACCTCTTCGACGGACCCGGCGTGGTCCAGGGGCAGCACAACCTCGACGCCTCCATCGAGAGCTTCGCTCGCAGCTGCTTTGAGTACGCGCTCTCCACGGGCCAGGACCTGTGGTTCGCCACCAAGGACACCATCTCCAAGACCTACGACCACCGCTTCAAGGACGTCTTCGCGGACATCTACGAAGCGGAGTACCGCGAGAAGTTCGAGGCGGCGGGCATCGAGTACTTCTACACGCTGATCGACGACGCCGTGGCGCGCGTGGTCAAGTCCGAGGGCGGCTTCATCTGGGCGTGCAAGAACTACGACGGCGACGTCATGAGCGACATGCTCTCCTCGGCGTTTGGCAGCCTGGCGATGATGACCTCGGTGCTCGTGAGCCCGCACGGTTACTTCGAGTACGAGGCCGCGCACGGCACCGTCCAGCGCCACTACTACAAGCACCTGCGCGGGGAGGCGACCTCAACCAACTCCGTTGCCACGATCTTCGCCTGGACGGGGGCCCTGCGCAAGCGCGGCGAGCTCGACGAGCTGCCCGAGCTCGTTGACTTTGCCAACCGCCTCGAGGCGGCCACGATCCACACGATCGAGTCCGGCCGCATGACCGGGGACCTCGCGCGCATCACCACGCTCGCTAACCCCGAGGCCCTCGGCACGCGCGAGTTCATCCTCGCCGTTCGCGAGACCCTCGACGCCGAGTAACAGCAAAAGGGGACGTGGTTTTTCTCTCAGAGAGAAGGGGACAGGCTCGCGCCTCTCGGCGGACGAGCCTGTCCCCTTCTCTCTGAGAGAAAAACCACGTCCCCAATTCACAGGTTGCCGACGAGGGCGTCCTTGGCGATGGCGGCGCACTCGCGCAGCGTCGCGTTGGGCAGGTAGAGCGGGTTCGACGGCGCAGCGAGGCCATACGCTCCGGGCAGCCCGTTCTTCTCGGCGATGCGCAGCGCGCGGTAGAGGTGGAAGTCGTTGGTGACGATCCCCACGGTCGAGCCCGCGGCGACAAGCTCGGCGGAGTTTCGGACGTTCTCCGCCGTCGTGCCCGAGAGCTCCTCCCGGACGATGCGGCCCTTGTCGATGCCGCGCGCAACGAGGTACTCCCCCATCGCCTCCGCCTCAGAGCACGGCTCCCCGTAGCCCTGTCCGCCCGAGACGATGCACTGCGTCTCGGGGTTGTCGCCCAGGTACTCGATCGCCGCCTCCAGGCGGAAGCAAAGAGCCTCGCTCGGGTAGCCGTCGGGGCGAAGGCCGGCGCCGAGCACCACCAGCGTGTCGAGCCCTGCCGGCGGGCGCGCGGCGGCCGTGGTCAGCACGAGCCCGGAGAGCGCCCCCACGACGAGAAGCCCCGCCGCCAGGACGGCGCACACCGCCACGCGGGCGCGCTCGAAGCGCCACGCCGCGAGCAGCGCCGCGCCTATCGCGATCCATACGAGGAAGAAGCCGCCGGCGGGGTAGAGCGCAGCCATGAGGGCGCCGTAGCCGATCGAGAGCACGCCCAGCCCCACGAGCACGTACGCCATGTCCTCTCCTCTCGCGCGACGCGGAGAGCTGCCCCGCCGGCCGCCCCCGGAGACCTAGTCGCGACCGCTCCAGCAGTAGGTGCAGACCTTCTTGCGGTCGATGCCGATTGCCTCGAGCATGCCGTCGAGGCTCTGGTACTCGAGCGAGTCGAAGCCCATCTCCTCGCAGATCGAGCGCAGGAGGCAGCGCCCGCGCTCCGAGCGGCCGTCGGCGTACTCGTCGAGGTGCTGCTCGCCCTCCTCGCCCTCGAGCTCGCGGACCTTGCGGCGGGCGATGAGCTCGTACTCGGAGCGGCTGCGAGAGAACGAGAGGAACTTGCAGCCGTACATGATCGGCGGGCAGGCCGAGCGCATGTGGACCTCGGAGACGCCGGTGTCGCGCAGGAAGTCGATCGTCTCGCGCATCTGGGTGCCGCGGACGATGGAGTCGTCGACGAGCAGCAGGCGCTTGCCTCGGATGAGCTCGGGCACCGGGATCTGCTTCATCTTGGCAACGCGGTTGCGGACCTCCTGGTTGGCCGGCATGAACGAGCGCGGCCACGTGGGGGTGTACTTAACGAAGGGTCGCGCCAGCGGCACGCCGGACTCGGTGGCGTAGCCGATCCCGTGCGGCAGGCCCGAGTCGGGCATGCCGGCAACGTAGTCGACCTCGGGCAGAAGCCCGGCCTCGCGCTCGGAGCGGGCCATGATCTGGCCGTTGCGGTAGCGCATGACCTCAACGTTGACGCCCTCGTAGTTGGAGTTGGGGTAGCCGTAGTAGACCCAGAGGAACGCGCAGATGCGCATCTCGTCGCGCGCCGGGGAGAGCGTCTCGTAGCCATCGGGGGTGAGGCGCACGATCTCGGCGGAGCCCAGCTCGTACTCGTCGACGTAGCCGAGCTTGCCGTACGCGAACGACTCAAAGGAGACGCAGTAGCCCTCGTCGTCACGGCCGATAAGGACGGGCAGGCGCCCCATCTTGTCGCGCGCGGCGATGAGCTCGCCGGACTCGGTCATGATCAGCAGGGTGAGCGAGCCCTCGATCTCGTCCTGCGCGTAGCGGATGCCCTCGACGATGCTGCCCTGGGAGTTGATCAGCGCGGCAACGAGCTCGTTGACGTTGACCGCGCCCGAGCCCATGGCGCCGAACTGGTGGCCGTCCCGCTCGAAGCGCTCCACAAGCTCGTCCTGGTTGGCAATGGCGCCGACCGTGGAGATGGCGTAGATGCCCAGGTGCGAGCGGACGAGCAGCGGCTGGGGGTCATTGTCGGAGATGCAGCCCATCCCGCACGTGCCCGTGAGGCCGGGCAGGTCGTGCTCGAACTTGGTGCGGAACGGCGTGTTCTCGATGGAGTGGATCTGGCGGTTGAAGCCGCCCCCCTCGCGGCACGTGACCATGCCCGCACGGCGCGTGCCGAGGTGTGAGTGGTAGTCAACGCCAAAGAACACATCGAGTGCGACGTCACGGTGCGAGACCGCGCCAAAGAACGCTCCCATGCAACCTCCTTGCTCGAGCGGTGGGCGCTCCCACACGACCAGCCGCGCCTCCATCACGATGAGTATAACCGCGCGCCCGGCGAGCTCGGGCGTGCGCGAGAAAAGTGCAGGAACACTGTCCTTCTCGGCGCGTCTGAGAGAAGTTAGAGTGGGTATACTCTTAGCATGAGAGAAGCCTCCAACAGAAAGGTCTGCCATGAGCAAGATTACCAAGGTGCACGGCCGCGAGGTCCTGGACTCCCGCGGCAACCCCACCGTCGAGGTGGAGGTCACGCTCGAGGACGGCTCGCTCGGCCGCGCCATCGTGCCCTCCGGTGCGTCCACCGGCGAGTTCGAGGCCGTTGAGCTGCGCGACGGCGAGAAGGACCGCTACATGGGCAAGGGCGTCGCCAAGGCCGTCGCCCACGTCAACGGCGAGCTCGCCGCGGTCCTCGTGGGACGCGACGCCACCGACCAGCGCGGCGCCGACGCCGCCATGATCGCCGCCGACGGAACCCCCAACAAGGGCCGCCTCGGGGCGAACGCGATCCTGGGCTGCTCGCTCGCCGTCGCTCGCGCCGCTGCCGCCTCCGCCGGCCTGCCGCTCTACGCCTACCTCGGCGGGGCGGGGGCGCACACCCTTCCCGTCCCGATGATGAACATCCTGAACGGCGGCGTCCACGCCGACAACAACGTCGACTTCCAGGAGTTCATGATCATGCCGGTCGGCGCGCCCGACTTTGCCACTGGCCTCCGCTGGTCAACGCAGGTCTACCACACCCTCAAGGACACGCTCAGGTCGGCCGGCCTCTCCACCGGCGTGGGCGACGAGGGCGGGTTTGCCCCCGACCTCAAGACCAACGCGGAGCCGTTCGTCTACCTGATGGAGGCCGTGCGCGCGGCGGGGTTCGAGCCGGGCAGGGACTTCGTGTTCGCCATGGATCCCGCCACCTCCGAGCTCTACGACAGGGAGGCAGGAGTCTACGAGCTCAAGGGCGAGGGCCGCACGCTCACGTCCGACGAGATGGTCGACTACTGGGCCGAGCTCGTGGAGCGGTACCCAATCGTCTCCATCGAGGACGGCCTGGCCGAGGAGGACTGGGACGGCTGGGTCAAGCTCACCGAGCGCCTGGGCAAGCGGGTCCAGCTCGTGGGCGACGACCTCTTCGTCACCAACACCGCCCGCCTGCGCCGCGGCATCGAGCTCGGTGCCGGCAACGCGATCCTCATCAAGGTCAACCAGATCGGCACCCTCACCGAGACGCTCGACGCCATCGAGACCGCCAAGCGGGCCGGCTATGCGGCCGTGGTGAGCCACCGGTCCGGCGAGACCGAGGACACCACGATCGCCGACCTCGCCGTCGCCACCAACGCCGGCCAGATCAAGACGGGCGCGCCGTGCCGCAGCGACCGCGTCGCCAAGTACAACCAGCTTCTCCGCATCGAGGAGGAGCTCGACGGCGATGCCCTCTATGCGGGCTGGAGCGCGTTCTACAACATCAAGTAGCGGCGGATCATCGTTTGGACTGCATGCGGGCCGGCATCTTCGGGTGCCGGCCCGTTCTGTTTGGGGCGGGGCTGCACCGCTGAGGTGATATGCGTTTGGAGAGCCGAGGGAATGCTTCGTTGCGAGCGGTCGGCCCGGTTTCTTTTGCACGCGAATAATTCTAAGAACGCTATAATGGACGGACATGAGACGAACGCCGCAGACGCGCATGGGACGCGTCGGCGGCGCAACGATGAAAGGGGTTGTTCATGGCGGAGATGATCTCGCTCGAAGAAGCGCGCGAGCTGGTGCTGTCGCAGGTCGCGCCGCTTCCCGTCGAGACGGTGGGGCTGCTGGATGCGGTGGGGCGCGTCGCGGCTGATGATCTGAAAAGCGACATCGACGTGTCGCCGTTCGCGCATTCCGCGATGGACGGCTTCGCGCTGCGCGCCGCCGAGCTGGAAGGCGCGACGGCCGAGGCTCCCATCGAGATGGACGTCATCGCCGAGATCGCCGCGGGCGAAACCTACGAAGGCCCCATCGAGGAGGGCCAGTGCGTGCGCATCATGACGGGCGCGCCGCTGCCCGAGGCGGCCGACTCGGTGGTCAAGTACGAGATCGTCAGCGTCGTGTCCGGCGACGGCAAGCCGGGCAGCCGCGTGGCGTTCGACGCGCCCACCAAGCTCGGATCCAACGTGCGCCAGGCGGGCGAGGAGGCGAAGGCGGGCGAGGTCGTCGTGTCGAGCGGCGAGATCGTGGGCTCCGCCGGCGCCGGCTTTTTGGCGGGATGCGGCATCATCGAGGTGCCGGTGTACCGCCGTCCGCGCGTGGCGATCATCGCCATCGGCTCGGAGCTGGTCGATCCGACCGACATGCCCACGCCGGGCAAGATCCGCAACTCCAACAGCTACGCGCTCGCTGCCTGCGCTCAGGCCGCCGGCGCCATTCCCACCATCCTGCCCATCGTCTCCGATGACGAGGAGGCGCTCGCGCAGGTGGTCTCCGACGCGACGTACGATTACGACTTTATCGTGACGAGCGGCGGCGCGTCCAACGGCGACTTCGACTTCATCAAGCCCGTCGTCGAGCGTCTCGGCGAGCTGATGATGACGACCGTCAACATGCGCCCCGGCAAGGCCCAGACGTTCGGTGTCGTCAAGGGCACGCCCGTGTTCGGCCTGCCCGGCAATCCGGCGGCGGCCTACTGCGGGTTCGAGATGATCATCCGCCCCGCGTTGCGCAAGATGCAGGGCTACACCCGCTTCGTTCGTCCGATCGTCATGGCGAAGCTCGCCAAGGACACCAAGAAGAACGACACGCGCCGGCTGTTCCTGCGCTCCACCCTGCGCAAGGATCCCGAAGGCGGCTACATCGTCGAGCCCGCCAAGAACCAGAGCTCGGGCCTGTTCGGCGTGATCCAGCGCAGCAACTGCATGGCGGTGCTGCCCGAGGGCCAGGGCGGCCGCTCGGCAGGCGATCTGGTGGAATGCGTGCTGCTGGACGTTGCCGAGGAGACGGTGATCTAAGTCAGCCTGACGTGCCCTCCGGGAGGGGAGGGCACGTGCTCAAACAAGTCCTCGCCTCTGCTCATCGCGTTCCCGCGGAACGCGATCAAAGGGCTGCGGATACTGCGCGCGGACCCTCCCCTCCCGGAGGGCCCTGCGAGATACCTGGTTGCAACGCCAGGCGCTAGGAAAGGAAGAGAGATGTCTGAAAACGCTTTGACGTTCGCCATCATCACGTGCTCGGATACGCGCAGCATGAAGGAGGACACCGCCGGTGCCGCACTCGAGGGGCTCATCGCCGAGAACGGCTGGGAGTGCAAAAGCCACGTGGTGGTCAAAGACGAGCGCGCCGACATCTCGGCGGCGATCGTCACCGCGTGCGACGAGCTGGACGTCGACATCGTGCTGACCTGCGGCGGCAGCGGACTGTCGCTGCGCGACGTGACGCCTGAGGCGACGATGGACGTGTGCGAGCGCAACGTGCCCGGCATCGCCGAGGCCATGCGCGCCCACTCGCTGGCCATCACGCCGTACGCGATGCTCTCCCGCGCCCTGTGCATGCAGCGCGGACGCCATCTGGTCATCAACCTGCCCGGCAGCGAGAAAGCCGCGCGCGAGAACTGGGATGGCATCGTCAAGGCGCTGCCCCATGCCGCCAAGATGATGGCGGGCGGTGGTCACTAAGTCGCAATCGAGC
>DXBM01000006.1 GCA_019116525.1 Candidatus Olsenella pullistercoris
CCTGAGATCATGAACCAGGCAAAGGTCTACGTCGGCCGCACTATGGACTCGTTCGCCACCTACACCTGGGTTGCCGTGATCTTCCTGGTGATCACCAGCGTGCTGATGCTCGTCTCGTCCCAGCTCGAGAAAAGGATGCGCAAGTAATGGCAAGCAAGAAGCAGACCAGCGAGGTCAAGATCCACGTCGCCGGGCTCACCAAGGACTTCGGCGAGAACCACGTCCTGCGCGGCATCGACATCGACATCCACGCCGGCGAGGTAGTCTGCGTGATCGGCCCGTCGGGCTCCGGCAAGTCCACGTTCCTGCGCTGCATCAACCGCCTCGAGGAGGCCACCTCCGGCGAGATCCTGATCGATGGCCAGTCCATCACGGGCCCCAAGGCAAACGTCGACAAGATCCGTCAGCACGTGGGCATGGTGTTCCAGCAGTTCAACCTCTTCCCGCACTACAGCGTGCGCGAGAACATCATGTACGCGCCCGTGGAGCTCAAGCTCATGAGCAAGGAGGAGGCCTCCGCCACCGCCGAGCGCCTGCTCGCTCGCGTGGGCCTCTCCGAGAAGGCCGACGCCATGCCGCGCTCGCTCTCCGGCGGCCAGCAGCAGCGCGTGGCCATCGCCCGAGCGCTGGCCATGAACCCCGACATCATGCTCTTCGACGAGCCCACGTCCGCGCTCGACCCCGAGATGGTCGGCGAGGTCCTCGACGTCATGCGCGAGCTCGCCGAGCAGGGCATGACCATGGTGATCGTCACGCACGAGATGGGATTCGCGCGCGAGGTCGCCGACCGCGTGTGC
This sequence comes from Candidatus Olsenella pullistercoris, assembly GCA_019116525.1. GTDB lineage: Bacteria > Actinomycetota > Coriobacteriia > Coriobacteriales > Atopobiaceae > Thermophilibacter > Thermophilibacter pullistercoris. Next base: position 798 of record DXBM01000006.1, read on the forward strand.
TTCGTCGACGAGGGCGTCATCATGGAGCAGGGCGAGCCGGCCGAGGTCTTTGGCTCGCCCAAGAACCCGCGCACCCAGAGCTTCCTCTCCAAGGTCCTCTAGGCGTCGAGGGGCGCGCTGTGCTGGGCATTGTCGGCTACGGCGGCTTCGTCGCGTCCGCGGCGGCGCTGTGCCTCACGCCAGGCATCGACACCGTCTACATTCTCACGCGCACCGTCTCCGGCGGCCGCCGCGAGGGGCTGGCGAGCGCGCTCGGCATCAACGCCGGTCTGGTGGTGCACACGATTCTCGTTGCGGCTGGGCTGTCGCTCGTGCTTGCGGCCTCGCCGGTCGCCTTCGGCGCGATCAAGGTCGCGGGCGCGGCGTACCTCGCAGTGATGGGCGTGCGGAGCATCCTCTCCGGCGGCTCGTCCTTCTCGGTGGGCGAGGGGGACGAGGGGGCGTCGACCGGCTCGAGCCTGCGCACCTTTGCCCAGGGCGTGCTGACCAACGTGCTCAACCCCAAGATCATCCTGTTCTTCCTGGCGCTGCTGCCGCAGTTCGTGGCCACGCCCAACCCCTTCGGCCCCGTGCCGTTCCTGGCGCTCGGCCTCACCTACGTGGCGCTTTCCACGCTCTGGACCGTGGTGATCGTGGCCATTGCGTCGCCCTTCTCGCGCCTGCTCACGCGCAGCCCACGTGCGGGGCGCGTGACCTCCGTGGTCTCGGGCCTCGTCTACATCGCCCTCGGCGCCACGATCTTCCTCACGGCGTGAGCGCCCTTCTCGCAACGTTGCGGTTATGTACACCCCCCAAAGGAGCCCTAAGTAGGTCCGCGCCCGTTACCTGCGGCTTTGTGGACCAACGTACTCGTGGCGTCTCCGAAGGGTGTACATAACCGGCATCCGTCTCATCGGGCACGGCATGTCAAAGGGTTTGACACACCCTGAGCGCCCGACGCGGGTACGATTTTCGCAGGCGACGCGGGTACGATTTTCGCAGGGAGGGGTGTGCCATGGCAGGGGAGCTTCAGAGCGCGCGCAGGGTTGTTGGCGAGCGCGTCCGCGAGCGACGAGAGGCCGCCGGTCTCACGCAGGCAGAGCTTGCGAGCCGCGTCTACGTGAGTCGACAGACAGTCAACAACTGGGAGACCGGCAAGACGCTCATCGACGTGCAAAGCCTTACCCTCGTCGCTGCCGTGCTGGGCACGGGCGCTTCCGAGCTCCTTGGCGAGCGCGGCATGGAGGCGGTGCGCGCCGAGGCCGGGTCTCGTCACGAGCTCGTGGTGCTTCTCGGTCGGGCGGTCTTCTCGTACGCGGTGTTCTTTGTCGCCACGCTCATCGACTGCTATGTGATTCTGCTCGCGAGCCCGGGCTGGGGCGATGCGACGGGCGTGAAGCTCCTGACCAGCTTCCTCCGGCTCGCCGCCTGTGCCTGGAACTGTGTCTGCGACGCCCGTGTCACCCGGTTCATGCGCGCGCATGACCTAGCGGACGCCACGAGGCTCTGGGCGTTCCTCGAGGGGCGTGGTCCCGAGGACGCCCTGCCCGACGACTTCCTCTATCGCACGTTCCTGCCCATGTGGCGCTTCTGGCTGTGGCTTGCCGCCGTGGGCCTGCTCCTGCTGGCGCTCCTGCCGGCGATGCTCGCCTAGCGCATGACGGACGTGGCGATGTAGGCGGCGTAGAGCACCACGAAGATCACGCCGTTCACGCGGCTCATCTCGTGGCGGCGGCCCACGTAGCAAAAGCCCACGAGCGCGAGCGAGAAGACGGCCACGAGCGCAAGGTCCAGGTTGTACGCCGTGTCGTAGGGGATGGCCGAGAAGAGCGCCGGCCCGCCCATCACGAGCAGCAGGTTTGCGATGTTCGACCCCATCACGTTGCCAACTGCGATGTCGGAGTTGCCGCGCAGGGCAGCCACGACGCTCGTGACGAGCTCGGGCAGGCAGGTGCCGAGCGCCACCACGGTGATGCCGATGACGCGCTCGGAGATGCCCGCGGCCTCGGCGATGAGCGTTGCGTTGTCCACCACGAGGTCGGCGCCCACCTTGAGCATGACGGCGCCCACGACGACAAGCCACAGTGCCATCGCCACGCTCGGGCGCGGCGCGTCCGCGGCCGTTCCGTCTGCGGCGCCATCCCCTGCGGCACCCTTCTCGTCAGCACCCTCCTTGAGGCCCATCTGCGCGGTTCGGGCGACAAACGCCACGAAGGCAACAAGCAGCAGCACGCCCTCGACCTGCGTGACCTCCCCGTCCGTGTTGGCGAGAAGCGCGAGCAGCCCGCAGGCGGCCACGCTCACCGGGATCTCGAAGCGGATGGTGCCGCGCGAGAGCGCGACAGGGGCAATGACGGCGGAAAGGCCGAGGATGAGCAGCAGGTTGGCGAGGCAGCTGCCCACCACGTTGCCGAAGGCCATGTCGGCGTGGCCCGCGACCGCCGAGGTGACGCTCACGACGAGCTCGGGCAGTGAGGTGCCGATGGCGACGACGGTGAGGCCCGCCACGCGCTCGGGCATGCCAAAGCGAGCGGCAAGGCGGCAGGCGCCGTCAACGAGGAGGTTGGCACCGCCCACGAGCAGCCCAAAGCCGACGACGATGATGAGGAGGTTGAGGAGCACGACGGTCCTTTCCGGATCGGGGATACCACATCCAGTATTCCTGACGAGGGCAGACCCAAGATGTGATCGACCCCCGACTCCCAACCGAATCCATAGATTGCGTCTACGGGTGCTCGCTCAGCAGGAACTTCCAAGCGGGGACAACCTCCACGCGCACTCCGTCTTGCTCGAGGACCTCCTCTTCCTCCTTGGTCACGATGACAAGACGTTTGATCGCGTCGTCTGCGTGTGCCAGCCGGACAAGGCTGCCCACTTCGCGCTCGCGCGCCTCGCCGGCGATTGAGTAGGCAACCTGGACGGCAAGACCGGCCTCGGGGACGTAGAAGTCAACGTCAACGCCCGTCCGCGAGGACTTTGCGTAGTGAAGTCCCTCGCCAAATCGGTCGTAGAGCGCAACCGCTATCTCGTTTTCAAGCAGGGCCGTCTCCCGGTCGAAGAGGAACAGGTTCAGGAGGCCGTTGTCCGAGAAGTAGTACTTGGGAGCCCCCTCTCGCTCGACGAACTTGGCGGTTGCGTTGGTGACGCTAAAGAGAAGGTATGCCTCGCGAGCATACCCTACATACGTTATGACGGTGTCTTTGGATATAGCGTGCCCGATACTCTTCAGGGCGTTGTGGAGTGTGGAGAAAGAGACGTCCGTGCGGACGGTCTCGGCAATCTTTTTCATGAGCACGCGCAGCGCCTCGACATTGCGCACGTTATAGCGCGCGGCGATGTCGCCGAGGAGCACCTTCTGGTAGACGTTCTCAACGTACTCGCGCGGCGAGGCGTAGCGCAGCGACTCGGGAAACCCGCCCTGCTGGTAGAAGGCGTCAAAGTGACGAGAGATTCGTCCAATGTCCCGCGTTGTGTAGAGCGCGCTCCCTTTGTGTGCCTGCCCGCGAGCGTCGAGATACTCGTCAAAGCGATAGGGCGTCACATGCAAGGTGAGGTACCTGCCCCCCAGCGTCGAGGAGACCTTCCTGCTGAGCATCGTTGCGTTGCTCCCCGTGATGTACACGCGCTCGCCCGCGTCTGCAAGGCGACGGGCGAACTTCTCCCAGTTGGCGACGATCTGGATTTCGTCAAAGAAGTAGTAGCCCCGCTCGTCACTGAGCTCGCTCTGAGCAAGCAGGATGTCCTGAAAGTCATCGGAGGTGAAGCCTACAAATCGCTCGTCCTCAAAGTTGACGTAGATGATGCGCTCCCACGCGACGCCGCTCTTCACAAGGCCCTGCGCGACGCTATAGAGCAGGGTTGACTTCCCCGCGCGTCGCAGGCCTGTGATGACGTAGTTTGCCTGGGGGTCGAGCGAATAGCGACGAGGAACGATGTGCGCGTTGCGAATGACCTCGTGCTGGTCAAAGATGATGCGCTTGAGTGCCTCTCGATTCATGGCACCTCGTCTCTCTGGTTCTGTCTTATATAGGCGACAATAATATAGCTAGTTCGTCTTCTATAGTCGACAGATATACAAAATTTTGTCGACTATAGAAGACATAGATATACCAGTCGGACGATTATGCGGCCAAGAGGGCCTGGGCCTGCTTGTGCTCCCTCGCACGATTACGTGCTCTCGCGTGGCGTGTTACACTGCCGCACGACCCATGGGGGTCCCTGACGAGGGCAGCCGTACCAGGAACGAAAAGACGGCGCATCTACCGAAGGAGGCTTTCATGAATTGGGTCGTGCTCGTGTGTTCTGGGATGCTCGAGGCCGTGTGGGCGCTGGCGCTCGATCGCGCGGAGGGCTTTACGAAGCCCCTGCCGTCGGTCGTCTTTGTGGCCGCGCTCGCGGCGAGCATGCTTGGTCTCAGCCACGCCGTGCGCACCATTCCCATTGGGACTGCCTATGCCGTCTGGGTTGGAATCGGCGCAGCGGTCACGGTGGGCTACGGCATCGCCACCGGGGCGGAGCCCTTCTCGTGGGCCAAGGTCGTGCTGCTCGCGGGGCTCGTCGGCTGCGTAGTGGGCCTCAAGATCGTGGGCGAATCCCACTAGCGCGACAAAGAAGGGCTCGGGACGAGAAATTCGGAATAATCCGAAATTGGGGACGGGGCGAAATTGGGGACGGGGTATTTCTCTCTGAGAGAAATACCTCGTCCCCAATTGCCGCAGCAGGAGTCAAGGCCCAGGGCGCGCGCCAGCAGCACGATCTTCTCGCCGGCGTAGCCCACCGCCTCGTCCAGGCCGGGGCCGGCAGGGCCCACGAGGGCAAGGTGGTTTCTCACGTTGCGGAAGCTGCCGTAGTGGGCGAGCCTGCCGTCAAAGGCGCCCGGGGCGTCGAGGCAGAGCTGCACGCTGAGGCCTGCGCGCTCGTTCTCGGCGGCAACCTGCCTCTCCAGGGCCTCGCGCACCGTGCCCTCGATCGGTCGGTCGGTGAAGGCGCGCACGGAGTGGCGGCCGCGCATGAGCTCGGCGAGCGAGCCGGCGTCGAGCGCGGCGACGCGCGCGTCGAAGGGCGTTGAGGTCATCTGCGTTCTCCCCTTGGTCGTTTGTCTCCCTCGTCCCGGCGGGAGCATCCCTCGCCGCGCGCATCGAGCGCCACCATCGCGCGCACGAAGCGCTCTGCGTCGCTCGTCACGCGCGCGAGCTCACGCATGGAGCTGGCGATGAGCTCCTGGTCCACGCTGTCCCCCAATGGTTCGAAAAGCCGAACGGACGTCGTGAGGGATTATCCCCGCGGTTCGCGTCCGCGCAACCATTGGTAAAGAAAGGCGAGACGAACGACTCGTGGCGGCGGCCCTTCATCTGCAGCGCCCGGCTCATCGTCCACCGCGCCTCCTGGTGATTGCAAGGCCAGCGGCAGCGAGTGCCACACCGCCCCCGCCCAGGGCGAGAAGGGCCCCGTCGGGGCTCGTGACGTCGCCGGACTCGGGGAGGGCCTCATGGTCGCTCCCGCTGTCCGATGCCGTGTCCGTTGGGGGCTCAGGGTCCGGATCAGGCGTCGGCTCAGGATCCGGCTCCGGATCCGGGTCAGGCTCGGGCGTTGGCTCAGGGTCAGGGTCGGGCGTCGGCTCAGGATCAGGGTCCGGCTCCGGGTCAGGGTCTGGCTCAGGCTCCGGATCGGGCGTCGGCTCAGGGTCCTTCTCGCGCACGTGGACAAAGTACGCTGCGCTCACGGCGTCCCCGCCCGCGATGGTGCCCTCGGCGGAGGTGGCCTCCCTGCCCGCCGCCACCTCGTCGGCGCTTCCCGCGTAGATGGCGTAGCCGTCGGAGATGAGCGCGTCTGCGTCAATCTCGCTCACCACGTACGAGGCTCCCTCCGGAAGTCCGGACACGAGCAGGCCCGTGCCGCCCGTGAGGCCCTCCACGCGGGCCACCCCGTCGCTCCCTGCCCCCGCGCGCGTGAACACCAGCTGCTCCTCGGTTGCCGAGGAGCCCGTGTGGCGCGTTGCCTCGAGAACGAGCTCGTCCTCGTCCGGGTGCGTCGCAAAGAGGTCGCGCACGATCACCTCAAACGAGACCGCGCGGTCGGGCTCGGAGTCGTTGCCGGCCATCACGCTGGCGATGCCCAGGTCGCCCGCGCTCCATACGTTGGTGAAGGCGGCGAGCGCCTCCTGGCCCGCCGCTATGGTCCCCTCGCTGCCCGTTCGCAGCGCAAGGTACCCGGAGCTCGCGTAGTCGTCCTCCCGCACGAGGTAGCGCGTGCCCTCCGGGACGCCCTCGACCACAAGCTCCTGCCCGTCGGAGAGCGTGGCCGAGAAGGACCCGCTCCCGTCGAGCTCCGCAGTGCCAGCAGCGCCGCCCACCTGGTAGCTGACCGCTCCGGAGAGGGGCGCGCCCTCCGCGTCCAGGAGCGTGACGGTGAAGGCGAAGCTCGCGCGAGCGGGCCCGCCGTCAACCCCCTTGCTCACGCGCAGCGTGCCCAGCCCGACCCCTGCCGGCACGACGAGCGCGCCGTTGTTGCCGAGGCTCGCGCTGAGACGGACACCCCCGGCCTCGGGCGCCTCCACGGAGAGCCGCTCCACGTAGGGCGCGCTCCCGGTGACGTTGGGGCTCTTCTCCACCGAGCCGAGCGCCTCGGCAGTGACGAAGCGCGGCGTGCCCGCGAGCGCCACGCACTGCCCGTTGCGAACGGCAAAGCGGCTCGGGACGTCGGCGGCGTCGACCGCCATCACGTAGGGCACGTACGTCCGCTCGACGCGCGCCGGAACCTCGGCGTCGGGCGAGGAGGGGAAGCTCGCCGAGTACACGGTCCTCTCGAAGTAGTACGTCCCGCCGGCGACGGGCATCGTGGTGAGCGGCGCGTACGCGTCGCCCTGGCGCACGAACAGGGGCGTGTCGCGCGTGAAGGCGTAGTAGGAGTTCGTTTGGGCGGCCCAGGCGACGGCCGTCGCGCCCGCCTCGGCGGAGTCGCCCGAGCCGGTGAAGTCGCTCGCGTAGATCAGGCGGCTGGCGAGCCCGCTGTGCGCGACCTGCTCGCCGAGCGCGCCCTCGAGCTCCGCGTCGCTCACGAGCTCGCCGGCCTCCATGCGCTCGAGCAGCGCGGACACGGCGGGCGTGGGCGCCACCTGGTAGGCGAGCCGGATCGGGGTCGTTTCGAGCGCGTTGTCGAGCCGCATGGTGGCGGTGCCGTCCGTCCGCACGCTCACGTCTGCGCGCAGGGCCGGCACGGCCTCCACGGGAACTGAGAGCAGGAGCTCCTGGCGCCCCGTCTCGAGGTCTGTCTCCACCATCACCACAAAGTCGTAGAGCGTGACGTCCCCGCCGTCGTACTGGCTGCGGTAGTCGCCGACGTAGAAGTAGGTCTCGCACACGGCGGTGGCGCCCGCGGCCTGAGCCGCCTCGATGCTCGAGCTCACGCCCTCGGGGGCGCGCTCCCGCCAGTCCCCGTCCGCCGCGGCGTCGACCTCCGCCTGCGTGGCGAAGGTGTACGGGGCGCCCTGCGAGGGCACCATCTCGTGCGCGTCGTTCACGTACCAGGAGGCGTGGTTGGAGAAGTCGCTGCTGCTGGCATAGGAGAACTGGCCGTCGACAAGGGCCTGGTAGAAGAGGTCGTACGTGGCATAGCCCAGGTTGTAGCGCGCGTTCATGGCCTCCACGAGGTAGCTGAACTTGCGGGTGGCGTCGGGGTCGTACGGGTCCTCGAGGCTGACCTCCACCGCCTGGGCCGCTCCCGCCCCGCTGAGCAGGTGCGACCCGTAGACGATCCCGTCCACGCGCGCGACCTGCATGCCCGCGCCCACGCGGTCGGTGAGCTGGACGCGGCTCCCGCCCGGCACGTCCTCGTCCGGACCTCCCGATGCGGGGGCGGTGTAGGAGATGCCGAGCGAGCGCCCCACGGCCGACCCGAGCGCCCAGGTGAGCGCTCGCGCGCTGCGAGCGGGGAGGTAGTCGTCGACGGGGGAGACCGCGAGCGGGTCGTCGGTGGGGACCAGGCCCTCCCTTGTGGGGAGCGTCACCTGTGTGGCGACGAGCCCCCTTGGCCCGAGCCAAAGAGGTCGAGCGTCACGCTCTGCTCGTCCGCGGCTGCCGCGGCTGCCGCGGCTGCGTAGGCCTGGGCCGCGCTCCTGAGGTTGTTGCGCAGGTCCTGGTCGGCGGCCGCCCCCGAGCCCGGCAGCTCGTGAGCCGCCTGCTCGAGCGGGGTCTCCAGCAGGTAGGCCGCCGTCTCGCTCGTGTCGAGGCCGACGCTGTAGAAGGCGAGCTCGTTCCCCTCGCCCCAGGCCTCGTCCACGCGGCTCGCCTCGTAGCGCATGGTGAGCAGCGTGGCGAGCAGCGCGTCGGTGCCGTAGCCCGTCGCGTGGCTCCCGGGCAGCGGGCCCAGGAAGTCGGTGTCGTTCCCCTCGTAGGCAGGCGGGTCGAAGAGGTCCGTGCTCGCCATGGGCGGCGTCTCGATCCCCATCACCACGAGGACGGGCTCGCGCTCGGCGGCTCCGGAGTCGCCTGCCGCCCCCACGAGGGACTCGCCCGCCAGGTGCACGGCGCGCTGCAGGTAGGAGCCGTTGCCGAGCACGGCGTTTGTGGTCTGGCTCCCGCCCTTCGCGGTTGCCACCACCTCGAGCGAGCCCGCGTCGCCGCCCGAGCCGCCCGTGAAGCGCACGTAGCGGCCGCTCCCGTCCGGCTCGTAGACGTCGAGCGGCATGAGCGTGACCACGTCCGAGTTGTAGCCGATCACGCTCACGCGCGTCGGCGTGGACGAGTCGTCGTTCTGCGCCATGAGGCGCGCGATGGAGGTGTTGAGCGCGTCGGCGAGGTAGGCGGCCTGGGGCCGGCCGCCGTAGGGGAGGCTCGAGAGGACCCGGTTCGTGCTCACCACGAACACGACGT
>DXBM01000054.1 GCA_019116525.1 Candidatus Olsenella pullistercoris
GCCTGCTTCCTTGACTCCATGGCCCACGAGGGCATCGCCGGCTACGGCAACGGCATGCGCTATCGCTACGGCCTCTTCCGCCAGTACATCGAGGGCGGCCGTCAGGTCGAGCGCACCGACAACTGGCTCGCCCACGGCTTCCCGTGGGAGACGCGCAAGGACGGCAGCGCCGTGCTCGTGCGCTTTGGCGGCCAGGTCGTGCGCCACGAGAGCGACGGCAAGTTCTGGTTCACCCAGGAGGGCGGCGAGATCGTCCGCGCCGTGCCGTACGACGTGCCGATCGTCGGCTACGGCGGCAAGGTCGTGAACAAGCTGCGCCTGTGGTCGGCCGAGCCCTACACCGAGGACTTCGACCTCGACGCCTTCAATGCCGGCGACTATGCGCGCGCCAACAAGTTCCGCTCCGACGTCGAGGCCATCTCCACGATCCTCTATCCCAACGACGCCGGCGAGCACGGCCGCATGCTGCGCCTCAAGCAGGAGTACCTGTTCGTCTCGGCCGGCCTGCAGACGATCCTGCGCACCTACGAGCGCGAGTTCGGCCCCGACTGGGAGCACCTCGGCGAGCACGTCTGCATCCACACCAACGACACGCACCCCGCCATGTGCGGCCCCGAGCTCATGCGCATCCTCGTTGACGAGAAGGGTGTGGACTTCGACCTCGCCTACCGGGTGGCCAAGGAGACGATCTCCTTCACGAACCACACCGTCATGCCCGAGGCGCTCGAGAAGTGGCCGATCAACACCTTCCGCAACCTGCTCCCGCGCCTCTACATGTTCATCGACGAGATCGATCGCCGCTACCGTGACAACCTGTCCACTCACCTCTCGCCCAACGACGGCAACTGGACCGACGTCCTGCAGCGGACCGCGATCCTCTGGGACGGCCAGGTTCGCATGGCCAACCTCTCGATCATCTTCTCCCACTCGGTGAACGGCGTCTCCGAGCTGCACACGCAGATTCTCAAGGACTCCGTCTTCCACGAGTTCTACGAGATGATGCCGCACCGCTTCAACAACAAGACCAACGGCGTCACGCACCGTCGCTTCCTCGCCGAGGCCAACCCGTCCTACTCCAAGCTCATCACGGAGGCCATCGGCGACGGCTGGCTCGACGACGCCATGGAGCTCGAGAAGCTCGCCGCCTTCGAGCAGGACGCGAGCTTCCTTGACGGGATGGAGGACGCCAAGCGGGCCGACAAGGAGCGCTTCGCCGCCTACGTGCGCGAGACCTCGGGCGTCGAGCTCGACTGCAACATGGTCTTTGACGTCCAGGTCAAGCGCTTCCACGCCTACAAGCGCCAGCTCCTGAACGTCTTCAAGGTCCTCGACCTCTACAACCGCATCATCTCCGACCCCGGCTTCAGCCCGCGCCCGACCGCCTTCATCTTCTCCGGCAAGGCCGCCTCGAGCTACACCTTCGCCAAGGAGGTCATCCGCCTCATCAACTCGGTCGCCGACGTCATCAACAACGACCCGCGCGCGAACGACAAGATCAAGGTGGCCTTCGTGCCCAACTTCGCGGTCTCCAACGCGCAGCTCATCTACTCCGCGGCAGAGATCTCCGAGCAGATCAGCGTCGCCGGCGCGGAGGCCTCGGGCACCTCGAACATGAAGCTCATGATGAACGCCGCCATCACGCTCGGCACCCTCGACGGCGCCAACATCGAGATCTCCGAGCTCGTCGGCCCCGAGAACATCAAGATCTTCGGCCTGCACGCCGACGAGGTCGAGGCCCTGCGCGCCTCGGGTCGCTACTACGCCTGGGACATGTACAACGGCGACCGCGACCGCATCGGCCGCATCGTCGACATGCTCACCGACGGCACGCTCGCGCGCCTGTCGGGCAACTTCGAGAGCATTCACGACTACCTGATGGTCGACAACGACCCCGACCTCGTCCTGCGCGACTTCCACGCCTATGCCCAGGCCTGGGAGGAGCTCACCGGGGCCTACGCCGACCGTCGCGCGTGGAACCGCTCGGCGCTCCACAATACCGCCAAGGCCGGATACTTCTCTTCTGACCGAACGATTCGTGAGTACATGCGCGACATCTGGCACATTTAGGTGTATGTGTTGGGGGCTTCTCGCCCCCGTGCGTTGTATGGGTTGTCGAAAGGAGTGGGGGTATGAGCAAGAAAGAGTGCATCGCGATGCTCCTGGCGGGAGGCCAGGGCAGTCGTCTCGGCGCCCTGACGAGCAACGTTGCCAAGCCGGCCGTCTCGTTCGGCGGCAAGTTCCGAATCATTGACTTCGCGCTCTCCAACTGTGCGAACTCGGGCATCACGACGGTGGGCGTGCTCACCCAGTACCGTCCGTACCTGCTGCACAGCTACATCGGCACCGGCGAGGCGTGGAACCTCGACGAGCGCGGCGGCGGCGTCGCGATCCTGCCCCCCTTTGCCACCCAGACGGGCGGCGCGTGGTACGAGGGCACGGCCGACGCCGTGACCCAGAACCTCGGCTACATCGAGACCAACGACCCCGAGTACGTCCTCATCCTCTCCGGCGACCAGCTCTACCGCATGGACTATGACGACATGCTCGCAACGCACAAGGCCAACAACGCCGACCTCACGATCGCGGTCATGCCCGTGCCCTGGGAGGAGGCCTCTCGCTTCGGCATCCTGACCGCCGAGGAGGACGGCCGCATCACCAAGTTCACCGAGAAGCCCAAGAAGCCCGATTCAAACCTCGCCTCCATGGGCATCTACATCTTCTCCGCCGACCTCCTCGTTGAGACGCTCAGGGAGGACGCCAACGATAAGAACTCCAACCACGACTTTGGCGGCGACATCATCCCCAAGCTCCTCGAGCAGGGCAAGCGCCTCTATACCTACAAGTTCGAGGGCTTCTGGCGCGACGTCGGCACCATCTCGAGCTACCACGAGACGAGCATGGACCTTCTCGGGCCCAACCCCGCCTTCGACATCTTCAGCACCGACTTCCCGATCATGAGCAACGCCTCCACGCGCCCGCCGGCGTTCGTGGGCAAGGACGGCGACATCGACGACTGCCTCGTCGCCAACGGCTGCCAGGTCTTTGGCAAGGTCAAGCACTCGATCCTCTCGACCGACGCCTACGTGGGCGCCCGCGCGACCGTCGTGGACTCCGTGCTCCTGCCGGGCGCGGTCGTCAAGGACGGCGCCACCGTCGTGCGCGCCATTCTCGGCGAGAACTCCGTCGTGGAGGAGAACGTCAGCGTCGGCAGCGTCGACCAGACGAAGGACACGGCCGTCATCGGCAACGACGTTGTCGTCGGAAAGGGGGAGAACTAGCCATGGAGAAGGTCATCGGCCTTATCACCTGCAACTACTCCGCCAAGGAGTCGAGCCCGCTCAGCGAGAGCCGTCCGATCGCGTCGCTGCCGTACTTCGGCCGCTACCGCCTCGTTGACTTTGCGATGTCCAACCTCGTGAACTGCGGGATTCGCACCGTGGGCATGGTCATGCCCTACAACTACCGCTCGATCATCGACCACGTTGGCTCCGGCAAGGACTGGGACCTCGACCGCAAGAACGGCGGCCTGTTCATCCTTCCCGGCTCCGCCTTCGGCACGTCGCGCACCGGCTCCCGCTTCCTGCTGCGCGACCTCATCCACAACAAGGCGTACTTCACGCGCAGCTCGGCAGACGCCGTGATCTGCTCGACGGCCAACTTCGTCTACAACGTTGATCTCGACCGCGTCTACGACGCCCACAAGGAGTCCGGCGCGGACATCACCGTCCTCACCAAGACGGCCTCCGAGAAGGACTCCGACGTCACGGCAGTTGACGCGATCGACGGGCGCGTTCAGGGCTTCCGTCATGGCGTGAACTTCGGCGACTCGATGTTCCTGGACTGCTTTGTCATCAACCGTCAGCTCCTGCTCGACATGTTCGACTGGTATGCGCCCACGGACTACCTCGACATCTTCGAGGCCATGGCCGGCGACTTCGGCCGCGTTGACGTGCGCACCTACGACTTCGACGGCTACGTCGCCCCGATCTTCAACAAGCGCGCGTACTTCCGCGCCAACATGGACCTGCTCGACCCGCGCATCTCCGCCGAGCTCTTCCCGGCCGACCGCACGGTCAAGACCAAGACGCACGACACGCCGCCCGCCAAGTTCGAGGTCGGCTCGCACGTGATCAACTCCGCGGCCTCCTCCGGCGACCGCATCTACGGCAGCGTGTGCGACTCCATCCTGGGCCGCCACGTTGTCATCGAGGCCGGCGCCACCGTGCGCAACTCCATCGTGATGCAGGGGTGCGTCATCAAGAGCGGCGCCCGCGTCGAGAACGCCATCGTTGACCGCGCCAACGTCGTGCCCGCCGGCACGGAGCTGCGCGGCACCCCCGAGGACGTTCTGATCAAGGAAAAGTCTCACGAGTAGATCGGAAGAGCTGTGTCTACGAACGCTAAGCGCCGGAAGCTGAGGGTTCTGTTCGCCTCGTCCGAGGCCGTCCCGTTTGCCAAGACGGGCGGCCTGGGGGACGTCGCTGGCTCGCTTCCGCGCGCCCTCAAGCACGCCGGCGCCCGCGTCGCCGTCATCCTGCCGAAGTACGCGAGCATCCCGCAGGAGTACAAGGACCAGATGCGCCACGTGACGGAGTTCTACGTCCCGCTCGCCTGGCGCAACGAGTACTGCGGCATCGAGCGCCTCACCCTCCAGGACCTTGACTTCTACTTCATCGACAACGAGGCCTACTTCAAGCGCGACGGGCTCTACGGCTACTTCGACGACGGCGAGCGGTTCGCCTTCTTCGCCAAGGCCATCTGCGAGGCCATCGCCAAGGTGCCCGAGCTCGAGTGCGACGTGCTGCACTGCAACGACTGGCAGACGGCGCTCTCCTGCGTGTTCCTGCGCGAGTTCTACCAGCAGGTCCCGCAGTGCGCGAACGTCAAGACGGTCTTCACGGTCCACAACGTCAAGTTCCAGGGCCAGTACGGCGACAAGATGCTCGACGAGGTCCTCGGCCTCGGCCACATCCCCGCCGCCCGCGACCAGCTCTACTGCGACCGCGACTCCATCAACTTCATGAAGGGCGCCCTGTGCTACGCGGACGCCCTCACCACCGTGAGCCCGAGCTACGCCTACGAGCTGCAGATGCCCTTCTACGGAGAGGGCCTCGACGACATCTTCCGCCGCCGCCAGGGCGTGCTCCACGGCATCCTGAACGGCATTGACCAGGGCATCTGGAACCCGTCGACCGATGCCATGATCCCGGTCAACTACACGCCCAAGGACCTCGCGGGCAAGGCCGAGTGCAAGCGCGCGCTCCAGGAGGAGCTGGGCCTGGCGCAGGATCCCACGCGCCCGCTCGTGGTCTCGATCGGCCGCCTGACCGATCAGAAGGGCCTCGGCCTCGTCCGCTATGCGATGGAGCACCTGATGCAGCGCGGCGTGCAGGTGGCCATTCTCGGAACCGGCGACAAGGACCACGAGGACGCCTTCCGCTACTTCGACGCCAAGTACGGCGACCAGATGTGCGCGCGCATCGCCTTTGACAACGCGCTCTCGCACCGCATGTACGCCGGCGGCGACCTGCTGCTCATGCCCTCCGAGTTCGAGCCCTGCGGCCTCTCCCAGATGATCGCCATGCGCTACGGCACCCTGCCGGTGGTCCGTGAGACGGGCGGCCTGCGCGACTCGGTCGTCCCGTTCAACAAGTACACCGGCGAGGGCACGGGCTTCTCGTTCGCCAACATGAACGCCGACGAGATGGCCGACACGCTCCTGGGCGCCTGCGAGATCTTCTGGACTGACCCCGAGGCTTGGCATAAGCTTCAGCTGCAGGCCATGGACACCGACTTCAGCTGGCGTCGCGCGGCCAACGACTACATGGACATCTACCACGACCTCCACCCGGAGATCATCAGGTACAACAAGCGGAGAGACAGGTAGCCATTGAAGGCGCGTCACGTAACCTCAGAGCGAGAGTACAGAAGTCCCTTCGGTGCCGTCCAGCTGGGCGGCACCGTTTCGCTGAGCATAGACGTGTGGGACGCGGAGGTCGTGTTCTGCACGCTGCGCGTCTGGACCGACGCGCACGGCGAGGAGCTCATCGAGATGCGCGGGTCGGAGCGCGGGGACGTTATTCGCTTCACCGCCACCTACCGGCCGGCCGAGACGGGCGTCGTGTGGTACAGCTTTGACATCGAGGCGTCCGACGGCGCGGTGTGGCGCTACGGCGCGCGCGAGGGCTGGGTCACGGGCGAGGGTGCCTTCGCCTACGGGGACCCGCCCTCGTTCCAGATCACGGTCTTCTCGCCGCGTCCGCGACAGCCGCGGTGGTACCGCGAGGGAATCGTCTACCAGATCTTCCCCGACCGGTTTGCCCGGGGCGAGGACTGGGAGGAGCGCGCCGCTGAGGCGCTCGCCGTCCAGCGCAAGGGCGGCCCCGAGCGGGCCCTCGTCGAGGACTGGGACACGCTGCCCACCTACGAGCGCACGCCCGACGGCGGCGTAGCGCGCTGGGACTTCTACGGCGGGACGCTCGAGGGCATCCGGGAGAAGCTCGGCTACCTCGAGGACCTCGGCGTGACGGCGCTCTACCTGAACCCCGTCTTCGAGGCGGCGAGCAACCATCGCTACGACACGGCGGACTACCTGAGGATCGACCCCATGCTCGGCGACGAGGAGAGCTTCCGCGCGCTGTGCGTTGACGCCGCCGAGCACGGCATCTCGGTCATTCTCGACGGCGTGTTCAACCACGTGGGCGCCGACTCGCGCTACTTCAACCGGTTTGGCACCTATCGCGAGCCGGGCGCCTGGCAAGGGGAGCAGTCCCCCTACCGCGACTGGTTCACCTTCAACGAGGACGGGACCTACGCGGGCTGGTGGGGCGACCAGAACCTCCCGAGCGTGCGCTCGGGCTGCGAGGGCTTCCACGAGCTCGTGTGCGGCCGGGCGGGCGTCATCCGCCGGTGGCTGCGCTCGGGCGCCCGGGGCTGGCGCCTCGACGTGGCAGACGAGCTCACCGACGAGTTCATCGAGGGCATCAAGCGCGCCCTTCTCGCCGAGAAGCCCGACGGCGTCCTCATTGGAGAGGTCTGGGAGGACGCCTCCCACAAGCTCGCGTACGGCAAGCTCCGCCAGTACTTCCAGGGTCGCGAGCTCGACGCCACGATGAACTACCCGTTCAGGAACTCCGTGCTCGCCTACCTCTGCGGGAGCATGGGCGCCTCCGAGCTGGCGGCACGCCTGGAGGAGCTGCGCGAGAACTACCCGCGCGACAACTTCTACTCCGCGCTCAACCTGCTCGGCAGCCACGACCGCGAGCGCCTCTTCACGGTGCTCGGCGGCGCGCCGAACCCCGACGAGCTCAACGAGGAGGAGCGCGCGACCTATCGCCTCTCCGACGACCAGGTGGGCCTTGCCAAGGCGCGCCTGTGGGTGGCGGCGCTGCTCCAGATGACGCTGCCGGGCGTCCCGTGCGTCTACTACGGGGACGAGCGCGGCGTCCAGGGCTTCCGCGATCCGTTCAACCGCGCGAGCTTCCCGTGGGGCGGCGGCGAGACCGACTGCACGGCCATCTACCGCAACGCCATCGCGCTGAGAAAGACGCTGCCCGTGCTCGTTGACGGCGAGTTCGAGCCGTTCTCCTCGGGGGAGGACGTCTTTGGCTTCTGGCGTCGCGGCGGCGCGCCCGACGGGTCGGGTGACGTCTGCGTGCTCGTGAACGCGAGCCTCGAGAACGCGCACACGGTCAAGGTGCCCGTGGGGGGCCGCGAGGTCTCCGACGTGGTCTCCGGCCAGGCACCCCGCGTGAGCCACGGTCAGGCCGAGGTCTTCCTCTGGCCGCTCGGCACCGCGGTGCTGCACTTCCATGGCACGCTTCGCCTCCAGGCCCCGCTCGAGCGCGGCATGGGCGTGCTCTGCCACGTCACCTCGATCCCCAACGGCGGCTGGCCCGGCACGCTCGGTGCCCCGGCGCGCCGCTTCGTGGACTGGCTCGCCGCGGGCGGGCAGAGGTACTGGCAGGTCCTGCCCGTCAATCCGCCCGACCGCTGGGGCTCGCCCTACGCCGGCCTCTCCGCCTTCGCCGGCAACCTGGGCCTTCTCGAGCTGCCGGCGCCCGCCGCGCTCGCCTCGCTCGAGCGCATCGGCAACGACCCCGACTACCTCAGGTTCTGCACGGAGAACGACTACTGGCTCACGCCTTACGCCACCTTCCGCGCCGCCAAGGAGCTTCTCGGCGAGAAGCCCTGGCAGGAGTGGCCGGAGCCCTACCGCACCTACTCCCCGCGCCTCGCGTCGGACCCGCGGCTGCGCCACGCGATCGAGGCGCACCGTCGCCTGCAGTACAAGTTCCAGCTCGAGTGGGACGAGCTGCTCGACTACGCGCACGAGCGCGGGATCAAGATCATTGGCGACATGCCGATGTTCGTCTCGGCCGACTCGGCTGACGTGTGGGGCGAGCCCGACATCTTTGACCTGGACGAGAAGGGCTACCCCCGCCGTGAGGCCGGCGCCCCGGGGGACGCCTTCGCGCCCGACGGGCAGAACTGGGGCAACCCCTGCTTTAGGTGGGACATCCTTCGCGAGCAGGGCTTTGGCTGGTGGATGCGTCGCTTCAGCCGCGCGCTCGCGCTCTACGACGTGGTGCGCCTCGACCACTTCATCGGCTTCTCGTCGTACTTTGGGATCGCCGCGGGCGGCACGGCGCGCGACGGCGCGTACGCCTTTGGGCCGGGGCTCGAGCTCTTCGAGGCGGCGCGTCGCCAGTTCGGGCCGCTGCCGTTCATCGCCGAGGACCTCGGCGCCATCACGCCCGCCGTGCGCGCGCTCGTCTCGGCGACGGGGTTCCCGGGCATGGACGTTGCGCAGTTCTCCGACTCCGACGTGCGCGAGGGCTACGTGCCGCGCCCCGAGACCGTGGCCTACACGGGCACGCACGACAACCAGACGCTCGTGGGGTTCTGCGAGGGGCGCTACGGCCTGGAGCGCGAGGAGGCCGTCGAGGTGGCGCGCGGCATCATGGGCCGCGTGCTGGCATCCGACGCCAATGTCGCGATCGTGCCGCTGCAGGACGTGCTCGGCCTCGGCGACGAGGCGCGCATGAACGTGCCCGGCGTCGCGGACGGCAACTGGTCCTGGCGAGCGGAGACGGACGACGTCGTCGCAGCTGCCGGGCGCCTCGCCGACCTCGCCGAGCGGAGCGGCCGCGTCCTGGGGTAGCCTCCGCCGCGCCGTCCTTCTCGCCGCGACGCACGCAAATCGGGCCATGTCCCAGCCGGGAAAGGCATTCTGCTCGCAAATCGAGCCACGTCCCAGTAACTATTCATCCAAAAACTGGGACGCAGCCCGATTCGCGAGCGCCCGACCGATTTCGGCTGGGACGTGCTTCGATTTGTGAGCGCCCTCGGCCCCACGTCTTGTCGCGACGCGAAATATCGCTCATTTTGAGGCCGCTGATTCCCAAGGGGGTCGAACGGCGCCAAATTGTCGGCCAGTGTGCGACCAAGACAAATCAGAAGCAAGGAACAACACCTCTGAACTGGCAGTTTGCTCACGAAAGATACGTGCAAGCCAGCTGTCAGTGACATTGCCCTCAACAAGGCGTACGTTCGAGGCATGGATGTCGTGCTCTCACATGAAACTGCCCTTGAGGCAATGCGCCTGCCCGGCGCGTGGCGCTGGATCGAGTCCGTCACGCGGCCGTCCGCTGCGGTCCCCGCCTCGCTGCCTCGCGTCAAGCTCCTTCGAGAGCTCATGGGGCGAGATCCGGTGCTGCAAAGGCTCTCGACGCCGCTCGATCTTCTTGTCGGCGGAGGTCGAGCGCGCACGCGAAACTCGCTGGCCCATGCTCACCTTGAGAGCGGAGAGCTTCCGCAGGGATCGCTCATTCGGATCACCAGCGACGTGCTCTGCGTGTCTCCGGAGCACCTGGCGGTTCAGATGGCGTCGCAGCTGACCCACCTCGAGCTCGTGTGCCTGCTCTCCGAGCTCATGGGCACCTATGCAATCAATCCCTCAGCCGAGGACGGGATGACGCAGCGTGACCGCCCCCTCATGACGCCAGAGAGCCTGCGCTCGCACCTGAGTTGCCTAGGGTCTCGACGCGGGACCGGGGCGGTCGCCCGGGCGCTTGCGGACGCGTGTGTTGAGTCGGGGTCGCCGCGCGAGACCAAGCTGTCCATGCGACTGGCGCTCAAGCCTGCGCTGGGAGGGAACAACCTGTACGTCCTCTCGATGAACGAGCCGTTTGAGGTGCGGCGCATTCACGACAGCATGAGGGCGTGCGTGCGCAAGCCCGACATCCTCGTGGGCCTTCGCCCGGGAGCGCGCGACGGGGAGAGCCGCCGCTTTGTGGCGGTTGAGTATCACGGGAGGCGCCATGACAGTCCCGAGCGCTTGGCCGAGGATGCGGTGCGCACCAACGAGCTCAAGGCAATAGGGATTGGAGAGTACGTCATCAGGCGCGAGCAGTACCGAGAGCCCGGCTACGTTGACGGAATCGCCGATGCGATTCGGCGCGAGCTGGGGCAACCGGTGCGCCGCCTGACCAGCGCGGAGAGCGCTCGGCGTCGCGAGCGGAGCAGTCAGCTCTACGAGGAGCTTGAGTGCATTGACGGCATCCACTGGAACGGCCGGGAGCGCGAGCGTGCCCGACTCGCGCGCGGGCGGGAGTCGTCCGACGGATGGTACGAGGAGGTTCCGCTCGAGGCGTATGGCCTGGAGTGAGGTGCCCGGAGCGAGACGCTCGGGAATCTGGTTGCGTCCCAGGTTGGGTGCCGGGTGTGTTCTAAAAACGTGGCACGTCCCAGTTTTGAGTCCTACCAAAACGAGGACATGGGGCGATTTGCGAGCAAAAGGTTCTTTTCGGCAGGGACATGCCCAGTTTTTGGAGCGCCTCAACAGCGCGGGCTGGGACGAGCGCCAGTTTTGGAGCGTCCGCGAATGAAACGACGGCCGCGCCTTTCGCCGGCCCGCTACAATGGGGCGAGAAGAACTCCCGCCCCGCACCGACCTCGCCCGCCGAGGCCGGCGCGCCGTCATGCGAAGGCCGCCCATGCTCATCGACCGCGTCTCTCGACAGCTGCTCACCGCGCCGGAGCTCGCCCCGCTCACGCACGCGCTCGACGCCGGCTCCGACGCCACGCTCGTCGTGGCCCAGTCCGCGCGCCCGCTCGCCGTGGCAGCGCTCTGGTCCCGCGCCCCGCGGCCCTGCCTCGTCGTCGTTCCCGGCGAGGAGGCCGCCGACCGCATGGCCCGAGCGCTCGCGGCGTGGGTCGGACAGGACGCCGTCGCCCGCTACCCCGAGCGCAGGGACCGCCCCTGGGCCGACACCGCGCCCGACGACGCCGTGATTGGGGCGCGCTGCCGGGCTGTCGCGCGGCTGGCGGCGGGCGAGCGCTGCCTCGTGGTGGCCTCGGCCCACGCCCTGCTGCGCCGCGTGCCGCCCAAGGGCTCGGGGTACTTCGCGTCGAGCAGCTTTGCCGTGGGCGAGGAGGTCCCCTTCGAGGACGTCCCCGCGCTGCTCGTTGGCATGGGCTACCACGATGACGGCGAGGCTGGCGCGCCCGGCTCCTTCCACGTGCACGGCGACGCCGTCGACGTGTGGCCCGCGCAGGCGACAAGCCCCGTGCGCCTGGAGTTCTTTGGCGACGAGATCGACCGCGTGCGTCGCATGGTCCCCTCGACGGGGCAGACGATCGGCGAGCTGCGCGAGGTGACGGTGTCCCCGTGTCGCGAGCTCGCCCTCACCGACGAGACGGTTGCCCGGGCCGAGCGCGCGCTCTTCAAGCGCGCCCAGGAGAGCACCGCCATAGCCGCCGACCTCGAGCTCATTCGACAGCGCGCCGCGGCGCCGACTCTCGAGCGCTACCTGCCGGAGCTCTACGGCACCACCGCCTCCCCGCTCGAGCACATGGCCCCCGACGCGCTCGTCGTCCTCGCGGAGCCGCGCGCCCTCTTCGACGAGTGCATGCGCGCGACAGACGAGCTTCTCGCCCTTGCGAACGCCGCGCGAGCCCAGCTTGACGGCCTCTACACGCCCCCGCGCGAGCTCGACTTTGGAAGCCAGCAGCGCCTCTCGCTCTCCTCGATCCAGCGCGCGGGCGGCGGCTCGGCAACCGCTCAGCTCGAGGTTCGCCAGCCCGCCATCGCCGGGTCTGACGCCAAGCTCATGGGGCGCGTACGCCAGCTCGTGGCCGACCGCTGCGCCGTTGTCTTTGCCGTGCCTGACCGCGGTGCGCGCGAGGCGCTCGAGCTTCGCCTCTCCGACGAGTCGGTGCCGTTCTCGGAGTCGCTGGGGGCTGCCGCCGAGAACAACGAGGCGCAGGTGCGCCCCCTCGACCGCGGCCGCGTCACCTTCACCGACGCCCCGGTCCCGGCTGGCATCGTGATCCCGTCCGCCAGCCTCGCCGTGCTCTCCGTCTCCGACCTCACGTCCCGCACGGCGAAGGCCCGTCGCCGCGCCCGCCGCGTGGACCCCACGAGCGTGACCTTCCCGTTCAAGCCCGGCGATTACGTCGTTCACGCCACGCACGGCATCGCGCTCTTCTCGGCCATCGTCCGCCAGGAGGTGGCGGGGCGCGAGCGGGACTACTTCCTCCTGGAGTACGCGGGCGAGGACAAGCTCTTTGTCCCCCTCGAGCAGGTCGACCGCATCACGCGCTACGTGGGCCCCGACGGCTCGTCCCCCCGTCTCACGCGCCTCAACACCGCCGACTGGAGCCGCGCCACGGGCAAGGCGAGGCGCTCGGCGAAGAAGCTCGCCTTCGACCTCGTTGACCTCTACACGCGCCGGAGCTCCGTGCCGGGCTACGCGTTCGCTCCCGACACCCCCGCCCAGCAGGAGATGGAGGCGAGCTTCCCCTACGACCTCACGCCCGACCAGCGCTCCGCGATCGCCGACATCAAGGCGGACATGGAGGCGCGCCGCCCGATGGACCGCCTGCTCTGCGGCGACGTGGGCTTTGGCAAGACCGAGGTCGCCCTGCGCGCGGCGTTCAAGTGCTGCCAGGACGCCAAGCAGGTGATGGTGCTCTGTCCCACCACGATTCTGGCGCAGCAGCACTTTGAGACGTTCTTCTCGCGGTTTGCTCCCTTTGACCTGCGCGTGGCCGTGCTCAGCCGCTTTGTGACCCCCGCCCAGCAGCGTCGTGCCCTCGAGGGCTTCGCGGACGGCTCGGTGGACGTGCTCATTGGCACGCACCGCCTGCTCTCCGCTGACGTCAACCCCTATGACCTGGGGCTCGTTGTGATCGACGAGGAGCAGCGCTTTGGCGTTCAGCACAAGGAGCAGCTCAAGAACATGCGCGAGCAGGTGGACGTGCTGACGCTCTCCGCGACGCCGATTCCGCGCACCATGCAGATGGCCATGAGCGGCGTGCGCGACATGAGCCTCATCATGACGCCCCCTCCCGGCCGCCTGCCCGTCAAGGTGACGGTGGGGGAGTGGGACCCGGACGTGGTCTCGGCCGCCATCCGGGAGGAGCTGGCGCGCAAGGGTCAGGTCTACTACGTCTCGAACCGCGTGCACACGATCGAGGAGGCCGTGGAGCGCGTGACGGAGGCCGCCCCGGAGGCTCGCGTGGGCGTGGCGCACGGCAAGATGAGCGCGCGCGAGGTCGAGGACGTGATGCTGCGCTTCCAGGAGCACGAGGTCGACGTGCTCGTTGCCACCACGATCATCGAGAGCGGCATCGACAACCCGCGCACCAACACCCTCATCATCGAGGACTCGCAGCGTCTCGGCCTGGCCCAGCTCTACCAGCTCAAGGGGCGCGTCGGCCGCGGTCGCACGCAGGCGTACGCCTACTTCATGTTCCCTCCCGAGCTGCCGCTCACGCCCGAGGCGACCGACCGCCTCACCGCCATCAACGAGTACCAGGACCTCGGGAGCGGCATGAAGATCGCGATGCGCGACCTCGAGATCCGCGGCGCCGGCTCGCTCATGGGCGCCGAGCAGCACGGAAACCTCTCTGGCGTGGGCTTTGACCTCTTCACGCAGATGCTCGGCGAGGCCGTGGCCGAGGCGCGCGGCGAGACGCGCGACGTGGAGCAGGCCGAGGTCACGCTCAACCTTCCCGCTGACTTCTTCCTCGCGGAGGAGTACCTGCCCGACGTGGACAAGCGCGTGCTCGCGTACCGTCGCCTGGCCGCGGCGGTGGACCTCGGGGAGGTGGATGCCCTGCAGGAGGAGTGCGAGAGGGACTACGGTGCGCTGCCGCTCGCGGGGCGCAACCTCTTCGACCGGGCGCGCGTGCGGATCCGCGCGCAGCGGCTCGGGTGCACCAGCGTGTCGCTCGCGAACGGTCGGCTCACCTACCAGGGGCTCGAGGTCCCGCGCGCCGTCGCGCTCAAGCTCAAGGCCCGCGGCGGCGTGTACTACGCGAAGTCGCACAAGCTCGCCTACCCCTTCCACCGAACGGAGGAGGAGGTCATGCCGGCGGCGCTCGGCGTGCTCGAGGAGATCGGCGGCGACGACGAGGTCGACGAGTAGCCGCCGCGTGCTGCCCCACTTGTACCAGGTACAAATGAGGCAACACGGTGTTGCCCCACTTGTACCTGGTACAAGTGGGGCAGTGCGAGTGGGGCGGCGGCCTGATGCTGGAGCGCTAGAATCGCATCGAGAGGAACGTGCTACAGAAGGAGTGCCCATGTCCCAGATCGCCGACCGCGTTGACGCCGAGACCGCCGCCCGCGAGGGCGCGCCGACCACGCACCCCGAGTTCGACCGGCTCGTTCGCACGATGTGGCGCCTCCGCCAGCCGGACGGATGCCCGTGGGACCGCGAGCAGACGCACCGCTCCATCACGCGCAACATGGTCGAGGAGGCCTATGAGGCGGTGGAGGCCATCGAGGCAGACGACCGCGAGCACCTTATCGAGGAGCTCGGCGACGTCCTGGAGCAGGTGGTCCTCCACGCGCAGATCGCGGCCGACGACGGCGCCTTCACCATAGACGACGTCGTTCACGGCCTCAACGAGAAGCTCGTCCGCCGCCACCCGCACGTCTTCGGCGAGCACGCGGCGGCCGCGGACGGCGGCGAGGTCATGGACATCTGGGATGACGTCAAGGCCGCCGAGCGCGCAGCGGCCGGCGAGGCCGAGCGGCCCCAGGGGCTTCTCGACAGCGTGCCGCGGAGCCTGCCGGCGCTCATGCAGGCCCAGAAGATCTCCAAGCGCGCGGCCAAGGCGGGCTTTGAGTGGGAGACGGTGGCCGACGTCTGGGACAAGGTAGCCGAGGAGCGCGCCGAGTTCGAGCGCGAGGAGCCTGGCAGCGAGGCGCGTGCGTGCGAGTTCGGCGACATGCTCTTTGCGCTCGTGAACGTGGCGCGGCGCGAGGGGATCGACGCCGAGGAGGCGCTCGCCGCCTCCAACCGGAAGTTCAGGGCCCGATGGGCGCGGATGGAGGAGCTCGCGCGCACGGAGGGCTCTGACCTCGCGACCCTGGGCACGGACGAGCTGAACGAGCTCTGGGGTCGTGCAAAGGCGGAGGAGACGCCCGTGCGCTGAGGCCGGCCCGCCCGGCATCTGGTATAACTAGAGTTCGAACGACGCCCTGCCAATCCAGATGAAACGAAGCCACGGCATGAGCAGCATGAGCACCGGAACAATTGCCTATCCGAGGTCCCGCGCTCGCTCGAGCGAGCGCTCCGTCTCGCGCGCGACGGCGTCCCCCGGTACGCGCAAGGGCCAGCGCGCCCCCCAGCAGGGCCGCAAGTCCGCCCGAGATGCCGGACGCGCCCGCTCCTCCGCGTCGCGCGCCCGCGCGTCCGTCTCCGAGCGCGCCGACCGAGGCGCCAAGCGGAGCAGGGAGAACGCGCTCGGCTTCGTCTCGCGCCACCGCGCGCCGCTCGTCGTCGCCGCGGCGCTGCTCCTTCTCGTCCTGTTCTTCTACGGTCCGGTCAAGGGCCTCTACCAGGCGTGGCGCACGGAGGGCATCCGCCAGGCGCAGCTCTCGGGCCTCACGGAGGAGAACGACTCGTACCAGCAGGACATCGACCGCCTCCAGACGCGCGAGGGCGTCGAGGACGAGGCCCGCCGCCGCGGCTACGTGTCGGAGGGGGAGACGAGCATCGTCGTCGAGGGCCTCGAAACCTCGGGGGAGACCCAAGAGGAGAGCGCGTCCGAGACGCCGTGGTACCTGCGCGTCACCGACACCATCTTCCAGTACGAGGAGCCCTGACATGGCGCGCGTTGCGTGCATTGACATCGGGACCGTGACCGCCCGGCTCGCCGTGGCGGACGTCCGGGACGGGCGGGTCGCCCGTCTCGCCAAGCACTCCGAGATCTGCAACCTCGGCCAGGGGGTCGACGCCACCGGGCGCCTCGACCAGGCCGCCATGGAGCGCGTCTTCGCCTGCGTGCGGGGCTACGTGGAGTCCGCTCGCGAGGCGGGCGCTGTCGCCGCGTGCTGCACGCTGACGAGCGCCGCGCGCGACGCCGAGAACTCCCGCGAGCTCGGTGCCGCGCTCGACTCGCTCGGGCTCGACCCGCTCATCATCCCCGGCGAGGTCGAGGGCGCGCTGACCTTCCTCGGCGTTGCCCGCGACTTCCCCGGGCGCACGATCCTCGTGGCGGACAACGGCGGTGGCTCCACGGAGCTCGCCCTTGGGTCGCTCTCCACCGACGGCGCGCTCGAGCTGCGCTTCGTTCGCTCCGTTGACGTGGGGTGCCGACGCCTCACCGAGCGCTTTCTCTCGGAGGGCCCCCTTCCCTCCGCGGACGACCTCGTCGCCGCGCACGACTTCGCAGCCGAGCGCCTCGCCCCGGCCGTGAGGGAGGGCGGACTCGTTGCCGCGGGCGCCGAGGGCGCGACCGACGCGCCGCCCGAGGTGCTCGTCGTCACGGGCGGCACCGTCACGAGCCTCGTTGCCGTCGAGAAGGGCCTCGAGCCCTACGACCCCTCGCAGGTCCACCTCGCAGAGCTCACGCGCGAGCAGGTGGGGGCGCTCGAGAGGCGCCTGGCGGCGCTCACCGTCGAGGGCAGGGCCGAGCTCGCGGGCCTCCAGCCGCAGCGCGCCCCCGTCATCCTCGGGGGAACGGTCGCGGTGGCGGAGCTCCTTGGGCAGACGGGCTTCTCGGCGCTCACCGTGAGCGAGTCTGACCTGCTCTTTGGCCTGGCGACGCTTGCCGACGGCGCGCTTGCGGGCGCGCCCTCCCCGGTGGGCTGGGCCCCGTCGATGCGCCCGCTGCGCTAGGATGGTCATGCCACGGGGGCGTGGCGGAATTGGCATACGCAGGAGACTTAAAATCTTCGGCCGAAAGGATTGTGGGTTCGAGTCCCACCGCCCCTACCAGCGCTCGCCCGCGGCCCCTGTGGCCGCGTTTGCTATACTAACCGCGCGTCCCCATCGTCTAGTGGCCTAGGACATCGCCCTTTCAAGGCGACGACACGGGTTCGACTCCCGTTGGGGGCACCACGCAGCCTCGGCCCGGGTCCGTGCCCGGGCCTTTTTTGTGCCGTCCAACGCGGGCTGCGGGCGCAGGTTCTTCTCGCCGACGCCGCGTCTTGCATTGGGTGCGCTCGTGGACGTTATTTCATGGATTCCGGTCAAATAACTGCTAGAAACGCACCCACTGCCGTCACAAGCCGTCCCGCACGGCGAGAAGGGCGCCCCCTGTGCTACCAGTCCAGGTCGCGCCTCTCGGCGAACGACCGTGCGGAGGCGACAAACCAGTCCTGGTCCTGGCACCAGGCGATGAGCTCGGGCGTGTCGGCGACGATCGGTTCGGCCTCGCGGACCGCCATGAGGCACTCCTCGAAGCTGCAGGGCGCGACCTCCGGGCGGTCGGGGAGGTAGACGTCAACGAACGTGGGGCGCAGCAGCGCGTAGGCGCCGCCAGCGCACAGCCCGTCAAAGCCGCGCAGCGCCCGTCTCGCCGCGGCCATGCGGTTCAGCTTGTAGAGCAGGATGACGCGTGCGAGGTGCGACCAGGCGCTCTCGTGGCCGGCGAAGCGCGCGTCGAGCTCGCCGAGGCCGGCCTCGTCCTCGAGCCGCGCGCACGCGAGCATCTCGGTGTGCCGGGCGCCGAGCTCGTCGCGGGGCGACGTCGCGAGCAGCGACGCCGCCGCGGTGCGGGCCATCCGGTGCCGCGCGCCGTCCAGGCAGGTTCGCGCGATGGCGGCGCGCAGGCGCAGGCGCGGGCGGCACCACACGTCGTCCCAGGCGTCGCCGCCGCCCTCGGGCACGGGAACGCTCGCCTCTCGCTCGAGCTCCACGAGGGACCCGAGCAGCGCGTCGGGGTCCTCCTCGCGCGCGAGCAGCGCGACGAGGCGGGCGTCGAGGCAGCCCTTGTCGATCGCGACCGCGCGGTCGCAGGCAGAGGCGAGTGCGAGGAGCCTCCTCTCGCGCGCCGCGCGGAAGGCGTCGTCGTCGAGAAGGTCGTCGTCCTGGCGGCTCGCGCGGTAGGCGTCGAGCGCTCGCGCAAGCTCGAGCAGGGCCTGCTCGGAGGGGCTGTCAACAAAGTCGGCCGGGCGCTCGCGCACGGCGAGGAGCAGCTCCTCGAAGGCCTGGTCGGAGAGCGGCCCGATCTTCTCGCGCCTCCTCTGCGCGCAGCGCGCCACGAGCTCGTCCCAGGCGTTCACGAGGCACCACCCTCTCCGCTGCGAGCGGCCCTTCCCTCGTCGCCGAGGGAGGCCGGCCCCGCGAGCTCGCGGACCGCTCGCTCCACCCACGCGCCGAGCGCGCCGCTGCCTCCCGGCGCGCCGCCCTCCTGGAGCAGCACGACGCCCTCGCTCAGGGCGACGACCATCTCGTCCTCGCTGTACGGGGCCACCCTGACGCGCGCAAAGACGCCGCCCACGACCTCGATCTGGTGGGCGAGCGAGCGCGCCGAGGTGGGGTAGGCGGCGAGCAGCCGCCCCAGGAGCCTGCGCGCCCCGGGAAGGTCGTAGTCCTTGTAGGCGAGCGCGAGCTGCGAGAGGAGGACCCAGGCGTCGTCGGCCGGGCGCATGGGGGAGATGGTCTCGTAGCGCTCGACGAGCCGGGCGAGGCCAGGCCCGTCCTCGAGCTTTGCGAGGGCGTAGGCGAGCGTGAAGCGCGCGTCGGAGAGGTCGTGCGGGTCAGAGGCGAGCAGGCGCTCCGCCAGCTCGGCGGCCTCGCGGTTGCGCCCCGCGACGAGCGCGCCCTCGGCCATGGAGGAGAGCCAGCGCCAGTAGGGGCGCATGGCGATGGCGGCGGCGAGCATCTCGCGCTCCCCGTCGAGCTCGGCGCAGACGCGGTCGCGCTCCGCCTCGCAGAAGGCGCGCACCTCCCGCTCCCCGTCCGCGAGGAGGCGGCAGCGCTCCTCCACCGAGCCGGTGCTGGTGAGAAGGCGCATGCGGACGGCGTCGTAGCACGTGGGGTCGATGGCGCGCGCCTCGTCGAGAAGGGCGTCCGCCCGTCGCGCCATGGCGGCGGCGCGGTCGTCGTCGGCCACGAACGGCAGGCGGTAGTCGAGCAGCTCGGCGGCGAGCGCCACGAGGTGAAAGGCCCGGTCGGCGTCAGACTGCGGCAGCGAGTCGCGGTCCTGCGCGAAGCGCCGCCCAAAGCTGGCGAAGGCGCGCGGCAGGTCGTTGGCGTCGGAGGCGTCGAGCGAGAGGGCGAAGCGAAGGCTGAGCCTCTGGTAGTCCTCTCGCTTCGGGTCGTGTGCCATCGTGCCCCCTCTTGGCGCCGGGAGCTTCCCGGCGGACTTGGTTCGACCATCCAATTGTCACACATCGCGCCGCTCGCGGACCACAACGCGACGCTCCGAAAAGTGCCAATTGTTGCCGGGGCGTTTCGCTATACTTGAGCCGGCCGAGCCGCCCGGCAGGACGGCCCGCGGAGCATTTCTCGTTTGGCGAAAGCGGGGGAGAAGGTCCCCCGTTCGATCCGTCGCGGTGGCGGCGGCACAGAAAATGGAGGAGTGTTATGGGACGTTTCACCAACCCGCGTGACCTGTACTTCGGAGAGGGCGCCCGCCACGAGGTCAAGAACCTCAAGGGCGAGCGTGCCGTCATCGTCACCGGCGGCGGCTCCATGCGCCGCGGCGGCTTCCTGCAGGACGTCGAGAACGACCTCAAGGAGGCCGGCTTCGAGGTCAAGCTCATCGAGGGCGTCGAGTCCGACCCGTCCGTTGAGACCGTCATGAACGGCGCTGCCGTGATGTCCGAGTTCCAGCCCGACTGGATCATCGCCCTCGGCGGCGGCTCCCCGATCGACGCCGCCAAGGCCATGTGGATCAAGTACGAGTACCCCGAGACCACCTTCGAGGACATGTGCAAGGTCTTC
>DXBM01000055.1 GCA_019116525.1 Candidatus Olsenella pullistercoris
GAGGAGATCGACGCCTTCACCAAGCTGCGCTTTGAGTCCGAGTTCCAGCGCCTCTCCCCCGGCGGCGCCATCTCCTACGTCGAGGTCCCCAACATGCAGGACAACCTCGAGGCCGTCATCTCCGTCATGCAGTACATCTACGACCACATCATGTACGCCGAGCTCAACACCAAGAGCGACTACTGCCAGGTCTGCGGCTACGACGGCGAGATTCGCATCGTCGAGGACGACGGCAAGCTCGTCTGGGAGTGCCCGCACTGCCACAACCGCGACCAGTCCAAGATGAACGTCGCGCGGCGCACCTGCGGCTACATCGGCACGCAGTTCTGGAACCAGGGCCGCACCGAGGAGATTCGCGACCGCGTGCTGCACCTGTAAGGCTTCAGGGGACCCCAGGAGATGAGGTCCGGCGCTCAAACAGCTTTGCTGCGCAAAGAACTCGCGGCGGACCTCATCTCCTGGGGTCCGCCGCGAGGCATTTCTCGGTGCAGCGCGCGGGAGCACCTCCGTCACGGACCGGTTTGGACCGGACGTTCGCACGTGCGCAATCAGCCCCTTCGACCTCGTCTACCGATACGAGCGAGAGAGTGATACGGTCTATCTCCACGGCCTCATCAGCCAGAAGATGGCACGATAGGCCTGGAGAAGGGGCACCCTTCGTCAGTGCCCGTATGAGTGGGAGCAGAGGATGAACTACGCGAACATCAAGTACTGCGACATCGCCAACGGAACGGGCGTGCGCACCACGCTCTTTGTCTCGGGATGCCGCCTGCACTGCCCCAACTGCTTCAACGAGGAGGCGTGGGACTTCAGCGCCGGCGAGCCCTTCACCGAGGAGGTCGCCGAGAAGATCATGGACTCGATGGACGTCCCGTACGTCGACGGCCTCACCATCCTCGGCGGCGAGCCGATGGAGCCGGAGAACCAGCAGGGGCTCGTGGGGTTTCTCGAGGCGGTGCGCGAGCGCTTTGGCTCGACCAAGAGCATCTGGCTCTTCTCGGGCCACACCTGGGAGCAGCTCAGGCCCGGCGGGGCCTGGAACCTGGGGGACGTGACCGACCGCCTGCTCGACACGCTCGACGTGCTCGTTGACGGGCCCTTCGTGCAGGCCGAGCACGACATCACGCTGCGCTTCCGCGGCTCGTCCAACCAGCGGCTCATCGACGTGCCCGCCACGCTCGAGGCCCCGGGCGACGAGGTCGTCTGGTGGCAGGATGACCCGCTCTTCTCCACGCACACGATGGAGTGACGCCCGCGCGAGAGGGGCGCGCCCCACGCGCGGCCTCGGTGCCCGCCGGAACCATTACCCGGCTTTCACGAGAGACTGACGCGGCTTACGTTGCGCCGCGTCGCGCGCGGGCGGCCCTTGGGAAGGGAGCGGGCGGGCGCGACCGCTCACGCCAAAAAGCACCGCCGCTCGCCCAGGCGACGGATGTTCTTCGCCCTCGCGCGGGGCCCCTGACCTCGTGGCGCAGCCAGCGAGAAGCGAGCGGTAAGACATCCCGTCGAGCCCCCTGATAGCCTCCTTCCCACGTTGCGAGGACAAGGAGGTCGTCATGGAAGGCACGCAGGGGTCGCTGGGGGCAGTCGCAGGGGTCGAGCCGGCCTACTCGCACATGGGAGAGGAGGACGCCGAGCTCTTCTACGCAACCATCAACGCGCTGCTCGTCTACGCGAACGAGCGGCTTGGGGTCGTGGACCCCGCGCGCCTCAGGCCGCGGGCGGGAAGCCCCCTCATGCTCTTCGAGAACGGCGGGCGCGTGAGCGAGGAGCTCTGGAAGCGGCGCTGGCTCGTCGACGACTTCGTGCGCGAGAACCCCTTTCGCCTCCCCGAGCGCCAGCTCGAGGTGGCGCGGCCGTGGCGCTTTGCCCTACGCGACATGTTCTGCGCGCTCGCGGCAGACGCCGACAGGGCCGTCTACATGAACCAGGACCGCATCGTCATCGTCGGGGCGATGCAGGACGACGCGGACGCGCACGTCCACGCGACGCCCTCGCTCATGCTGCTCACGCTGCTGCCGTTCAGGGGCGGCATCGTGACCGACGGCAAGACGCTGCACCTCTCTCCGCGGCCGCACGCCTGGGCTCTGCCCGAGATCGCGGCGCGGGCGCGCACGCTCGCCCAGCGTCGCCCGATCGTCACCGCCGACGACCTCATGGCGTACGCAAGGAAGATCCCCGATGACGAGGACCGGCTGACGCCGCACTTCGGGCGCGCGGTCGCCGAGGCCTTTGCGAGCGGGGCGATCGCGTAGCGCGCTCAGGCAAAGGCGTGCGACGCCCGTGGGATTCCGTCAGATCTGCCGGCGAGAATAACGCGCACGGATTGCGATGCGCGAAATTCTCGCCTGCGAATACAATTTTTCGAATCAATCCGTGCGCGTTAATCCAGTGGAGGGACCATGCATCTCACGCTGAGCCATCAGACCGCCCTCCGCGCGCTCCGAGTCTGGCGATGCGCGCGCAACCCTCCGCCAGCCCAGCGCCACGAGCTATCCGAGCCGAGCCCGGCCCCGCGTGCCCGCTGGACGAGCAGCATCGTTCCCCTCGGCGAGCTCGGGCTCGAAGCGCCCCTGGGGCCAAAAGACGTCATCAACGTCATTGTGCCGAGCGCGCACAGCCGCGTGCGTGCCTCGTTCTTTTCCTGCCGCGTCCAGCCGCGAGGACTGCCGACGGACTCCTTCGTCACCTTAGGGAGCAACGTCTGCATCCCCTGCCCCGAGCTTCTCTTCCTTCAGCTCGCTGAGGTCATGACCCCCGAGGTCCATGCCCTTCTCGGCTACGAGCTCTGTGGGACGTACTCCAGGTCGGCAGTCGATCCGCGCCTCGACGATGTTGCCTACGACGTAGCCCCGGTTACGAGCATAGAGCTGATTGGTCGCTACCTGGACCGGTGCGGCCGACGGTCCAGCGTGTCCCTCGCGAGAAGAAGCTTGGGAAGAGCGGCAGACAACGCCTGGTCACCCATTGAGGCAGTCGTCGCGCTGATGGCACGGCTCGAACCGCACGAGGGAGGGTACGGGCTCGGCACCGTCAGCCTCAACGTGAGGCATGGCGTGTCACCTGAGCTCGTGAGCCTCGGCTGCAGGGAATCCCGCGTACCCGACATCGAGGTTCTGGGGACGCGCGTGGGATTCAACTACGACAGCCAGGCGCACCTTGACCTTGACTCAATCGTTGCTGCCACCGTGAAGGGTGACCCCAGCGCTGCGCTGCGAAACGTGCGCGAGAAGAGCCTCGATGACCTCAAGCGCAACCGAGAGCTCGCGGCGATGGGCCACATCGTCCTTCCCGTGACGTCAAGCGACCTGTTCGCGCCCGGCGGCCTCGACGCCGTCATGCTCGAGGCGGCGCTCGCAATGGAGCAGTTCGACGGCCGCAGCGCTGATTTTTTGAGGGCATGGCTGAGCTTGGACGCCGAGGCAGCCCGCCGACAGCGGCTCATCTGGTCGCTGCTGCCGTGGCCAGAGGGAAAGCGCCATGCGCGCGAGCTGCTCGAGAGCGTGCCGTGGAAGGACCGGCCCGTAAGCACAGGATGAATAACGCGCACGGTTTGCAATGTGCGTCGTACCTACCTGCTGATACGTACTTTCAAAGCAAACCGTGCGCGTTGTCGTAGATCGTTAAGAGGCGAACGCCAGCCTAGCCCAGCGCGGCAACGATCTTGTCGCCCATCGCCGCGGTGCCGAGCACCATCTCGGCCGGCGTGCCCTCGTCGGCGATGTCGGCGGTGCGCCAGCCCTCGTCGAGCACGCGCGTGACCGCGGCGGCGAGCTCGTCAGCCGCGTCGTCCATGCCAAAGCTGTAGCGAAGCATCAGCTCCACCGAGAGGATCTGCGCGATCGGGTTGGCGATGCTCTGCCCGGCGATGTCGGGCGCCGACCCGTGGCTCGGCTCGTAGAGCGCGGTGCCGTCGCCAAGGCTCGCGGAGGCGAGCATGCCGAGCGAGCCCGTGAGCATTGACGCCTCGTCGGAGAGGATGTCGCCGAAGGTGTTCTCGGTCACGAGCACGTCGAACTGCGCCGGATTGGCAATGAGCTGCATGGCGGCGTTGTCCACGTACATGTCCTCGAGGCGCACGTCAGGGTACTCGCGCGCGATGTTGTGCGCCACCTCGCGCCACATGCGGGAGGTGTCGAGCACGTTGGCCTTGTCGACGGAGTGCACGACGCCCCTGCGGCGGCGCGCCGCGTCGAAGGCCCAGCGCACCACGCGGTCGACCTCGTACTCGGAGTACTCCAGCACGTCGCGCGCGTACTCGCCCCGGCCGCCGCCCACGCCGGCGCCCTCGACGCCCATCGTGCGCTCGTGGCCGCCAAAGTAGAGGCCGCCCGTGAGCTCGCGCACGATGATGAGGTCAACGCCCGTGAGAACCTCGCGCTTGAGCGTGGAGGCGTCGATGAGCGCGTCGAACATGCGCACCGGGCGCAGGTTGAGATAGAGCCCGAGCTCCTTCCTTATGCCGAGGAGCCCCTGCTCGGGACGGACGGCCCCGACCTTGGTGTCGGTCCACTTGGGCCCGCCGACGGCGGCGAGAAGGACGGCGTCGGCAGCGCGCGCCGCCTCGAGCGTCTCGGGCGGAAGCGCGGAGACGGGACCGCCCGCCTCGGACGTGGCGTCGATGGCGGCGCCGCCGATGAGGTGGTCCTCACAGACGAACTCAACGTCGTGCCGCGCTCCCACGGCGGCGAGGACCTTCTTGCCCTCCGCGATGATCTCGGGGCCGATGCCGTCCCCCGGCAGCGTGCAGACGCGGTAGGTGGCGCTGGCCATGCTACATCCCGCCCTTCTCGGCCATGACGCGCTTGGTGCGCGCGACGAGGCCGCCGTCGTTGATGATCTCCTGGATGAACGGCGGGAACGGCTGCGCGTGGAACGTGGCCCCCGTGGTCTCGTCGGTGATGGTCCCGGAGTCGGCGTCAACGGAGACGACGTCGCCCTCGGAGATGGCGTCGACCGCCTCGGGGCACTCGAGGATGGGCAGGCCCATGTTGATCGAGTTGCGGTAGAAGATGCGCGCGAAGCTCTTGGCGATCACGCAGGACACGCCGGCCGCCTTGATCGCCACGGGCGCGTGCTCGCGGCTGGACCCGCAGCCGAAGTTCTCGTCCGCCACCACGATGTCTCCGGGCTGCACGCGCGCGGTGAACGTGGTGTCGAGGTCCTCGAAGCAGTGGCGGGCGAGCTCCGCCGGGTCCGAGGTGTTGAGGTAGCGCGCCGGAATGATGACGTCGGTGTCGATGTCGCGCCCGTAGCGGAAGACGCTTCCCTTGAACTGCATTGCTCTCCCTCTCTGTTACAGGTCGGACGGCAGCGCGATGTGCCCTGCGACGGCCGAGGCCGCCGCGACGGCGGGGCTCGCCAGGTAGACCTCGGAGGTCGGGTCGCCCATGCGGCCGACGAAGTTGCGGTTGGTGGTGGACACGCACCTCTCCCCCGCCGCGAGAATGCCCATGTAGCCGCCGAGGCAGGGGCCGCAGGTGGGCGTGGACACCACACAGTGGGCGTTCACAAAGATGTCCATGAGGCCCTCGTGGACGCACTCGAGCCAGACGCCCTGGGTCGCCGGGATGACGATGCAGCGCACGCCGTCCGCCACGGTGCGGCCGCAGAGCACCTCGGCGGCGGCGCGCATGTCCTCGATGCGGCCGTTGGTGCAGCTGCCGATGACGACCTGGTCGATCTTGATGTCGCGACTCTCGGCGACGGAATGGGTGTTGCTCGGCAGGTGCGGCCAGGAGACCGTGGGCACGATGTCCGCGGCGTCGATGTGGATGACCTGCTTGTACTGAGCGTCCTCGTCCGGGTGGTACTCGACGAAGGAGCGCTGGGTGCGCGCGCTCACGTACGCGCGGCACTTCTCGTCAACCTCGAAGAGTCCGGCCTTGCCGCCCGCCTCGATGGCCATGTTGGCAATCGTGAGGCGGCCCTCCACGGAGAGGGCCTCGATCGTGGACCCGGCGAACTCCATCGCGCAGTAGAGCGCTCCGTCCACGCCGATCTGGCCGATGACGTAGAGGATGACGTCCTTTGCCGATGCCCCGGCCGGCAGCTCGCCGTCGACGACGATGCGGATGGTCTCGGGCACCTTGAACCAGGCGCGGCCGGTGGCCATGCCCACGCCGGCGTCCGTGGAGCCCACGCCGGTGGAGAAGGCACCGATGCCGCCATAGGTGCAGGTGTGGGAGTCCGCGCCGATCACGAGGTCGCCGGGGACCACGATGCCGCGCTCCGGGAGCAGCGCGTGCTCGATGCCCATGCAGCCCTGCTCGAAGTAGTGCTCGATCTGGTGCTCGTGGGCAAAGTCGCGCGTGACCTTGGTCTGCTCGGCGCTCTTGATGTCCTTGTTGGGCGCGTAGTGGTCGGGCACGAGGCAGATCTTGGTGCGGTCGAAGACGCCGGCGCCGATCTCGCGCACGGTCTTGATGGCGATGGGCGCGGTGATGTCGTTGGCGAGCACGAGGTCGAGGTCGCACTCCACGAGCTGCCCGGGGACGACCTCCTCGAGCCCGGCGTGGGCGGCCAGGATCTTCTCGGCCATGGTCATGGGACGTGCCATTTACTTGCCCTCCTTGGAGCGGGTCGTCTGGATCATGCGGTTGATGGCGTTGACGTAGGCCTTAGCGCTCGAGACGATGATGTCGTTGTCGGCGCCGCGGCCGGTGTAGACCTTGCCGTCCTCGGCCGTGATGCGCACCGTGACCTCGCCGATCGCGTCGATGCCGCGGGTGATGGCCTTGACGGAGAACTCCGCGAGGTCGCCGTGGACCGCTACGACCTTGTCGATGGCCTGATAGGCGGCGTCAACGGGGCCGGCGCCGGTGGCCGCCACCACGTGCGCCACGCCCAGCTCGTCGGTGATCGTAGCCGTGGCCGTGGGGATGAGCGGATCGCCGCAGGAGACCTGGAGGGCGTCGAGCGTGTAGACCGCCGCGACGTCGCGCTGGCGCTCCTGGACCATGGACTCGAGGTCCTCGTCGTAGACCTCCTTCTTCTGGTCCGCGATCTCCAGGAAGCGCTGGTAGACCTCATCGAACTCGGCGTCGGCGAAGGTGTAGCCGAGCTCGGCCAGGCGATGGCGCAGCGCGGCGTGGCCGGAGCGGGCGGAGAGGATGATCTCGGAGCCGGCGGCGCCCACGTCAGCGGGGTCGATGATCTCGTAGGTGTTGCGCGCCTTGAGGACGCCGTCCTGGTGGATGCCGGAGGAGTGCGCGAAGGCGTTGGCGCCCACGATGGCCTTGTTCGCCTGGACGCTCATGCCCGTGATGCGGCTGACGAGGTGGCTCGCGCGGGTGAGCTCGGTCGTCACGATGTCGGTGTGGGCGTCCAGCTCCTCCCCGTGCATCCTGATGGCCATGACGACCTCCTCGAGCGCGGTGTTGCCGGCGCGCTCGCCGAGGCCGTTCACGGTGCACTCGATCTGGCGGGCGCCGTTCTTGACGCCCTGGAGGGCGAGCGCCGTGGCCATGCCGAGGTCATTGTGGGTGTGCACGGAGATGATGACGTCCTCGATGCCAATGACGTTGTCGGCGAGGCCCTTGATGCGCGCGCCGAAGTCCTCGGGCAGCTGGTAGCCGGTGGTGTCGGGGATGTTCACGACCGTTGCCCCGGCCTTCACGACGGCCTGGATCACGCGCGTGAGGAAGTCCTGGTCGGCGCGGCCGGCGTCCTCGGCGTAGAACTCGACGTCCTCCACGTAGCGCTTGGCGTACTCCACGCAGTGGATGGCGCGCTCCACGCACTCGTCCTCGGTGATGCGCAGCTTGTCGCGCAGGTGGCTCGGCGAGACGCCGATGCCGGTGTGGATGCGCGGGCGCTTCGCCGTGGCAAGCGCCTCCGCCGCGCGGTCGATGTCCTTCTCGACGGCGCGCGTGAGGCCGCAGACCACGCAGTCGTCGCCCGCGAGCCGGCCGATCTCCTGGACGGAGCGGAAGTCGCCGGGGCTCGAGATGGGGAAGCCCGC
>DXBM01000007.1 GCA_019116525.1 Candidatus Olsenella pullistercoris
ATCCTGGCCGGCGGCTCCGGCACCCGGCTCTACCCGCTCACCACCGTGACGAGCAAGCAGCTGCTGCCCGTATACGACAAGCCGATGGTCTACTACCCGCTCTCCACCCTCATGCTGGCGGGCATTCGCGACATCCTGATCATCTCCACTCCGACCGACCTGCCCAACTTCGAGCGCCTGCTCGGGGACGGCTCGGACTTCGGCATCAGCCTCTCCTATGCGGAGCAGCCCTCCCCGGACGGCCTCGCGCAGGCCTTCGTCATCGGCGAGGACTTCATCGCCGGCGACGCGTGCGCGCTGGTGCTCGGCGACAACATCTTCTACGGCAACGGGCTCTCCCGGCACCTGCGCCGGGCCGTGGCGAGGTGCGAGTCCGAGGGCGGCGCCACGGTCTTCGGCTACCACGTGGACGACCCGGAGCGCTTCGGCGTGGTCGAGTTCGACGAGGAGTTCAACGCCGTCTCCATCGAGGAGAAGCCGGAGCACCCCAAGAGCTCCTACGCCGTGACCGGCCTCTACTTCTACGACTCCCGCGTGTGCGAGCTGGCCAGGCAGGTGAGGCCGTCCGCCCGCGGCGAGCTGGAGATCACCGACCTCAACCGGATGTACCTGGAGGACGGCTCACTCTCCGTGGTGACGCTGGGCCGCGGATACGCGTGGCTCGACACCGGAACCATGGAGAGCCTCTACGAGGCGGGCGAGTTCGTGCGCGCCGTGGAGCGCGCGCAGGACACGCCGGTGGCGGTGCTCGAGGAGATCGCGTACGAGAACGGCTGGATCGGGGTCGACGCGCTCCTCGCCGCGG
Source organism: Candidatus Olsenella pullistercoris (assembly GCA_019116525.1). Lineage (GTDB taxonomy): Bacteria > Actinomycetota > Coriobacteriia > Coriobacteriales > Atopobiaceae > Thermophilibacter > Thermophilibacter pullistercoris. The sequence goes on from DXBM01000007.1 coordinate 806, forward strand.
CGGACGCGTACGGGAAGAGCGTCTACGGCGCCCACCTGCGCCGCGTGGCCGAGGGCAAGGTCAGGCCCGAGCGGAATTACGAGTAGAGGCCTCTTCTCGGCTGGCGAGACGGCTGGCCTCCTGAGGGCCAACGCGAGGAACGTGTCTCGCCTCAGCCATCAATCCCAGGCACATGGTCGCGCATGAGGCCATGCTGTCACAACAGGGGAAGAGCGAACGGGCGAAGCCCTTCGCCTAATTGCGCGTTCGCCGTGGTCATTCCTCCCGTGCAAGCGCTTATCGAAACATTGTTCGCCGACTTGGCCAGCAGGCACGTCTGATGGCCTCGAGTCCGCATGTCTATCGTCACTAATAAAAAATCAAACTAGAACGAAAGGAATCGGTATGTCGGAAACCTTCGAGCCCAGGAACATCATCGTCACCGGCGGGTGCGGCTTCATCGGGAGCAACTTCGTGCACCACGTGGTCCGCGAGCACCCGGGCGTGCACGTCACCGTGCTGGACAAGCTCACCTACGCGGGCAACCCGGAGAACATAGCCGGGCTGCCCGAGGACCGCGTGGAGCTCGTGGTGGGCGACGTCTGCGACGCCGAGCTGCTGGACCGGATCGTTCCGGGCCACGACGCGATCGTGCACTACGCGGCGGAGTCCCACAACGACAACTCCATCGCGGACCCGGAGCCCTTCGTGCAGACCAACGTGGTCGGCACCTACCGCCTGCTCGAGGCCTGCCGCAAGTACGACGTGCGCTACCACCACGTCTCCACCGACGAGGTCTACGGCGACCTGGCCCTGGACGACCCGGCGCGCTTCACCGAGGAGACGCCGTACCGCCCGTCCTCGCCCTACTCGAGCACCAAGGCGAGCTCGGACATGCTCGTCCGCGCGTGGGCCCGCACCTACGGGCTGCGCGCCACGATCTCCAACTGCTCCAACAACTATGGCCCCTACCAGCACGTGGAGAAGTTCATCCCGCGGCAGATCACCAACGTGATCGACGGCGTCAGGCCCAAGCTCTACGGCGACGGGCGCAACGTCCGCGACTGGATCCACACCGAGGACCATAGCTCCGCCGTGTGGGCCGTCCTCACCAGGGGGCGCATCGGCGAGACCTACCTCATCGGCGCCGACGGCGAGAGGGACAACATCACGGTGCTCCGCGCGATCCTGCGCCTCATGGGCAGGCCAGAGGACGACTTCGACTGGGTGCGCGACCGCCCCGGCCACGACCGCCGCTACGCGATCGACAGCTCCAAGCTGCGCCGCGAGCTCGGCTGGGCGCCGCGGCACACCGACTTCGAGGGCGGGCTCGAGGCCACCATTGCCTGGTACCACGAGCACGAGCCCTGGTGGCGCCCCGCCAAGGAGGCCACCGAGGCCAAGTACGCCGCCCAGGGGCAGTAGGGGGTGCCGATGGAATTCGAGAAGCGGCTGGGCGCGGAGGCCACCAACATCCCCGGTCTTCTCGTCTTTGACCTCCCCGTCCACGGGGACAACCGCGGCTGGTTCAAGGAGAACTGGCAGCGGGAGAAGATGGTCGCCCTGGGGCTGCCGGCCGACTTCCGCCCCGTGCAGAACAACGTGAGCTTCAACGCGAGCCGCGGCGTCACGCGCGGCGTCCACGCCGAGCCCTGGGACAAGTTCATCAGCGTGGCCACGGGCTCGGTCTTCGGCGCCTGGGTCGACCTGCGCCCCGGGGGGACGTTCGGCAGGGTCTTCACCTGCGTGCTCGACCCCTCGCGCGCCATCTACGTGCCCCGCGGCGTCGGCAACTCCTTCCAGGCGCTCGAGGACGGGACCGCCTACACCTACCTCGTGAACGCCCACTGGTCCGCCGAGCTCAAGAAGACCTACACCTTCGTCAACCTGGCCGACCCCTCGCTCGGCATCGAGTGGCCCATCCCGCTCGAGGAGGCCACGGTCTCGGAGGCCGACAGGAACCACCCCATGCTCGCCGACGCCCTGCCCATGGCGCCCGAGCGCACGCTCGTGACCGGCTGCAACGGCCAGCTCGGGCGCGCGGTGCGCCGGCTGGCCGAGGAGCGGGGCCTCCCCGGCTTCGACTACACGGACATCGACGAGTTCGACTTCTCCGACCCGGCGGCCTACGACGCGGTGGACTGGGACCTCTATGGCACGGTCATCAACTGCGGCGCCTACACCGCCGTCGACTGCGCGGAGACGCCCGAGGGGCGCGTCGCCTGCTGGAAGGCCAACGCGACCGGCCCGGCCCTGCTGGCCCGCGCGTGCGCCGAGCACGGCGTCACGCTCGTGCACGTGAGCTCGGACTACGTCTTCGACGGCGCCGCCGAGAACCACGGCGAGGGCGAGCCCCTCAGCCCGCTGTCCGTCTACGGCCAGTCCAAGGCCGCCGGAGACATCGCGGTGGCGGGCTGCCCGCGCCACTACGTGGTGCGCTCGAGCTGGGTCATCGGCGAGGGCAGGAACTTCGTGCTCACCATGCGCGGCCTGGCGCGCCGCTGCGCCGACGCGTCCGACGCCCTCGAGCGCGTGACCGTGGTGGACGACCAGCTGGGCCGCCTCACCTTCACGGACCAGATGGCGGCCGGCATCCTCTGGCTGCTCGGCTACCGGGGCGGCGACGTGCGCCCCACCGCGCCGGCGCCGTGCGGCACCTACAACCTCACCGGCTCCGGCCGCGTCGCGAGCTGGGCGGAGATAGCGCGCGCGGTCTTCGACGCCGCCTGCGGCAACGGGGGCGCGGTCGTCCCCGTGACCACCGCCGAGTACTACGCCGGCGCCGAGGGGCCGGTGGCCCCGCGCCCCGAGCACTCCGACCTCGACCTGACGAAGATCGAGTCGACGGGCTTCTCGCCGCGCGACTGGGAGGACGAGCTTCGGGAGTACCTGGCTGGGCTGGAGGATTAGTGTACGTACTGCTATCTGTTAAAATATCAGATAATAATGATACGTACACCTATGAGGGGACAGAATGGAACCCATCTTCTCGATGACGACCCTTCAGCGCAATCCCGGCCAGGTAAAGTCTGCCGCGCAGGACTCGGTTGTCAGGATCACCGAGCAGGGCGTGGGTGCGTACGTCTTCTGCAGCGAGGAGGCGTTTGAGCGAAGGATTGCGGCCGAGCGGGAGGACGCGGCGTTTGAGGCTCGGCTCTCCGAGGCCGTGGGGCGCGGCATCGCAGATATCGAGGCCGGGCGCTTCACGACCTCTGTCGACGACGCGTTCCAGCGCGCCGCTGAGCTGAGGAGAGAGCGTGCCTAGGGCCGAGCTGCGCATTGCCGAGGAGTTCTCCGTCGGCTTGGCCGAGATTTACTCAGACCGAGTCCTCGAGAGGGTCGAGCGTGCCGTCCGGGGCTTGGCAGAGTTTCCGGAGATGGGCTCCCCCTTGGTGAGGAGAAGCCACGTCAGTCAGTATGGCGAGGGGCTGCGCCAGATTCCCGTCGCCACGTTTTTGATCGTCTATCGATACGAGGGGAGGGCGGTTGACGTCCTTGCTCTTGTGTACGGTCCGTCCGTAGTCTAGTTCGCGCAAGCAGAGATAGAAAGGCCAAGACAATGCCAGACACCGAGACCTTCGAGCCCACCAACATCATCGTCACCGGCGGCTGCGGCTTCATCGGCTCCAACTTCGTTCACCACGTGGTCCGCGAGCACCCCGGCGTGCACGTGACCGTGCTCGACAAGCTCACCTACGCGGGCAACCCGGAGAACATCGCCGGCCTGCCCGAGGACCGCGTGGAGCTCGTGGTGGGCGACGTGTGCGACGCGGCCCTGCTCGACGAGCTCGTCCCCGGCCACGACGCGATCGTCCACTACGCGGCGGAGTCCCACAACGACAACTCCATCGCCGACCCCGAGCCCTTCCTGCGCACGAACGTCGAGGGCACCTACCGCCTGCTGGAGGCCTGCCGGAGGTTCGATGTCC
>DXBM01000056.1 GCA_019116525.1 Candidatus Olsenella pullistercoris
TGGTGGGCGTTACAAGATTTGAACTTGTGACCTCTTCCGTGTCAGGGAAGCGCTCTCCCCCTGAGCTAAACGCCCTTATGTGATGCACTGCTGGGGACCGCAGCGCGAGGGATATAGTAGCAAGAACCCCGGCGCGGATGCAACCCCCATTTTTGGGCAGTTTTGTGACGGAGGACGTTGCGCGCCGCGGCGTGCGGATCTGCGTGTTGGGAATTGCCGGCCTTGGGTAATTTGACGGCGAGAAACGCCCCACGGGCGGCGGTTTCTAACGGCGGACGCAACCGCCCCCTCGTCTGCTAGGATGCTCGCATGGAGAGAGACCAGCTGACATACCGCGACTACGCCGCCTTTGCCCGCATGAGCGCCGAGGAGATCGCGCGCGACTGCGAGGCGAGCGCGTTTCGCGCGACCGGCCCCGGCGGACAGGGCGTGAACACGACGGACTCCGCCGTGCGGATGCGCCACGTCCCCACGGGCATCACGGTGGTCTCGCGGGAGAGCAGAAGCCAGCTCCGCAACCGGGAGCGATGCGTCGAGAAGATCCGTGAGATCTGCGCGCGCCGCGCCCGACCGCCGCGCCCGCGCAAGAGGACGCACGTGCCCGCGTCGCAGAAGCTCCGCCGCCTCGCCGACAAGCGGGCCCGTGGCAAGGTCAAGGACCTGCGCCGCCGCGTGGACGGCGAGTAGGGTGCGCGTCCTCGAGGAGCTGGACGTCCTTGGCGACGAGGCGCTCCAGGTCCGCATCTTTCGCCTGTCGCTCCTCCTGCTCGTCGCGACGCTGCTCCTTGCCCTTGGCGCTGGCTTGGCGTCCGGGGCCGACGGCGGCGCGCTCGCGACGCTCGGCTGGTGGGGTTCGCTCGCCGCCGGCTCGCTCGTGGCGCTGCCCGTTCACGAGCTCGTTCACGGCGCTGCCTTCAAGCTGCTCTGTCGCCCCTGCGAGGTCAGCTTTGGCGCCCAGGGGCCGTTCTTGTACACGCGGACGAACGACGCCTGCGCCACGCGGCCCCGCATGGTCGCCGTGCTGCTCGCGCCCTCCGTTGTCGTGACCTCGGCGCTTGTCGCCGCTGCCCTTGCCGCGGGCGCGCCCGCGCTCGCGGTCCTTCTCGCGGGCGTCCACCTCTCTGGCTGTGCCAGTGATATGCTCATGGCCGCGGACGCCCTGCGTGCGCCCGACTGCACCCACGTGCGCGACACGGACGTGGGGATAGACCTGCTCTCTGACAAGGAGTTGCTATGAGCGAGCCCGTCGCCTGCCCAAACGAGACCGTGCGCCAGCTCTTTGCGCGTCGCTCCGTACGCGCCTTCACCGAGGAGCCCGTGGGCGCCGATGACGAGCGCGCCGTCCTCGAGGCCGCGTGCCAGGCGCCCACCGCGGGCAACCAGCAGCTCTACTCCATCATCGTCGTGCGCGACCAGGCAAAGAAGGACGCGTTGGCCATCACCTGCGACAACCAGCCTTTCATCGCGCGAGCCCCGCTCGTGCTCGTGTTCTGTGCCGACGTCGCGCGCTGGCACGCCGCCTTCGTCGCTGCCGGCGCCTGCCCGCGCGAGCCCGGCGTGGGAGACTTCCTGCTCGCCCTCGAGGATGCCGCGATCGCGGCGCAGAACGCCGTGGTCGCCGCAGAGAGCCTGGGCCTCGGCTCGTGCTACATCGGCGACATCCTCGAGCGCCGCGAGGAGCAAGCGCAGATCCTGGGGTGCCCGCGCCACGTGGTGCCGGTGGTCATGCTCGTGATTGGGCATCCGACGGAGGGCCAGCTCAAGCGCGTTAAGCCTGCGCGCTTCCCGCTCGGGACCGTGGTCTTTGAGGATCGCTACGAGCCGTGTGACGCCGCCCGCCAGCTCGAGCTGCTGGAGCCCAAGCGCACGGGGGAGGCCGAGCTCGCCGCGTGGGCGCGGGCCTTCTGCGAGCGCAAGTGGAACTCTGGGTTCTCGCGCGAGATGACGCGCTCCGCGGCCGCCATACTCGCCGACTTTGCGACGGACGTCTCGGAGTCGGAGTGACGCCCGAGGCGTCCGTCTCATTTGTTGGGTGATTTTCTTGAGATCTCTTAAGTACTACCGTGGAGATGGCAATTCTTGACCTGCGCTTTTGCCAAGGCTTTCATGACCTATACTTCGGGGGCCGAGAATAAAGCACCCAACAAATGACCCAAGAGATCGAGGAGGTCGAATGACGCCGCTTCTGCTCCACGCGTGCTGCGGCCCGTGCTCGCTCGAGCCCGTGAAGCTCCTGCGGGCGGAGGGCTTCGAGCCCACGATCTGCTGGACCAACCCCAACATCCAGCACGTCTCCGAGTGGCGGCGCCGTTTGGACACGCTGCGGACCTGGGCGGACGAGGTCGCGCACGTCGACGTGATCGTGGCGGGCGACGACCGCGCCGCGTGGGAGGTCGCCGCCGCCCCTGCCGGCTTTGACCGCGAGCGCCGGTGTCGTGCCTGTTACGCGCTGCGCCTCGAGGAGTCATGCCGCGTTGCGCGCGAGCGAGGCTTCGAGCACATCTCCACGACGCTGGTCGTCTCCCCGTACCAGCTCTTCGATGCCTGCGGCGAGATCTTGCGCTCCCTTGCGGCGCGCCACGGTCTCACGCCGGTCTGGCGAGACTTCCGCCCGTACTACCCCGAGGCAACGCGCGAGTCCCGCGAGCTGGGCATGTATCGCCAGAACTACTGTGGCTGCCGCTTCTCTGCCGCCGAGGCGGCCATCGAGCGCCACGAGGCCCGAGACGAGCGCAAGCGCGCCAAGGCCGCGGCCCGCGACGCTGGGGCTCGCCGGTTGTAAGGGTTTTGCCAAGTCCTCCGCTCCCGAGTCGCCTCGTGCCCCGCTGCTCTATGGTTAGGTGTCGCATTGGCCCCGAGTCGAGAAGGACGGTGGGAACATGATCGAGTACCTCAAGACGGGAAGCGCCGGCTCCGTGGAGCGGCTGGAGGCTCCGGAGACAGGATGCTGGGTAAACGTCGTGGCCCCAACGCCGGAGGAGCTTGAGCTCCTCGAGCGCGAGCTTGGCGTCCTCCCCGAGTTCGTCCGCTCCGCGCTCGACGAGGAGGAGACCTCGCGCATCGACTACGATGACGACGCGCGCCAGATCTTCGTCATCGTTGACTACCCGGTCGTTGACGAGGACGGCGCTGCGGTGCGCACCTCGCTGCCGCTCCAGTACGACACGATGCCCCTCACGATGATCTTCCTGCCCGAGCAGGGCATGTTCGTCACGATCTCCATCATGGAGAACGAGGTCGTGAACGACCTCAGGGACGGCCGCGTGCGAAACGTGGACACGCGCTACCGCACGCGCTTCCTGCTCCAGATGCTCCTGCACATCTCCCAGCTCTACCTCGTCTACCTGCGACGCATTGACCGCCTCTCCTCAAACACCGAGGCACGCCTGCACGCGTCCGTCAGAAACGAGGAGCTCATCCAGATGCTCAACCTCGAGAAGTCGCTCGTGTACTTCTCAACGTCGCTCAAGTCCGACGAGGTGACGCTCAACAAGATCGCTCAGGGCCGCATCATTCCGCTCTACGAGGACGACCAGGACCTTCTCGAGGACGTGCTCGTTGAGGTGCACCAGGCCATCGAGATGGCCAACATCTACTCCGGCACGCTCTCAGGAACCATGGACGCGTTCGCGAGCATCATCTCAAACAACCTCAACATCGTGATGAAGGTGCTCTCGGTCATCACGATCGTCATGGCGATCCCCAACATCGTCTTCGGCTTCTACGGCATGAACGTCGACCTTCCCTTTGACGGGGTCCCGCTGCTCGACAACTGGGCGTTCCCGATGCTTCTCGCCGCCGTCGCCTGCCTTATTGCCGCATGGATCTTCAAGCGCAAGGGCATGTGGAGCTAGGGACCGCCCACTTGGCCCCCAGGGTCTCTCGGCGCCGGGGCGCGTGCTATCGTTATGCGCCGGACCAAGGAGGAACCCATGCGTACCGACGACTTTGACTACCCGCTCCCCGACGAGCTCATCGCGCAGGCGCCTGCCGAGCCGCGCGACTCCTGCCGTCTGCTCGTGCTCAACCGCGAGGACGGCTCCGTGGCTCACCGTCGCTTCACGGACGTGCTCGACTACCTCGAGCCGGGCGACCTTCTCGTGGCCAACCGCACGCGCGTCATGCCGGCGCGCCTCGTCGGGCGCAAGCGCGGCACGGGTGGCGTCTGCGAGACGCTGCTGCTCAAGCGGCGCGAGGACGTGGACCCGCTCGGCAGCGTCTGGGAGTGCCTCGTCAACCCCGGAAAGCGCCTGCGCCAGCCGGGCATCGTGATCGAGTACCGCGCGGGCGGGCTTCACGCTCCGGAGTCGGCGCCGGTCGTGCTCACGGGGGAGATCGTCGACTTCGTGGAGGGCAGCCGCGGCGGGCGCCTCGTGCGCTTCTCGCCGGCGGGGGAGGGCGCGAGCGGAGCGCCGCGCACGCTTGACGAGGCCATCCACGCCGCCGGGCACGTGCCGCTGCCGCCCTACATAACCAGCTACGAGGGCGACCCCGAGAAGTACCAGACCGTCTACGCCATGAGGGAGGAGCACTCCGCCGCTGCTCCCACGGCGGGCCTGCACTTCACTCCCGAGCTCATCGAGCGGATTCGCGAGAAGGGCGTGGGCTGGGCGACCGTCGAGCTCGAGGTGGGCATCGACACGTTCCGCCTCGTCACTGAGGACGACCCGACCGAGCACGTCATGCACACCGAGCGCTACCACGTGAGCCAGGAGGTGGTGGACGCCGTGCACGCCACCAAGGCGGCGGGGCATCGCGTGATCGCCGTGGGCACGACCTCGGTGCGCTCGCTCGAGAGCGCTTGGGAGCCCGGGGCTGCGGCGAGCGAGCCCCCGGTTGCGGCGCGCCGCTTCGAGGCGACTGCTGGGAGCGGCGACATCGTGGCGCGCGAGAACGCGACCACCAACCTCTACCTCATGCCAGGCTCAGAGTTCCACGTGGTCGACGCCATGATCACGAACTTCCACGTGCCGCGGTCCACGCTCATGATGCTCGTCTCGGCCTTTGCCACGCGCGATCAGATCATGGCCGCCTACCAGGCCGCCATTGACGAGCGCTACCGCTTCCTCTCCTTTGGCGACGCAATGCTCATCGTGTGAGCCGCCCCTCGCCTAGCGCGTGGCGAGAAACACCACGAGCGCGATGAGCGCCACTACGACGACAACGGCGCCGAGCAAGGCGAGACGGGCGCCGCGCGTGTGGGTGCGCAGGCTCCGCTCGCCCTCGGCAAGGCTGTCCACGACCTGCTGCTGCTCGGCAACGGCGGTGCGCTGCTCGGCCACGGACGCGCGCAGGCGGACCGTCTCCTGAGGCGTCGCGTGCACCTCGTTCGCCTCGTCGAGCAGGGCCTGGGCGCTGTCGTGGCGCTCGGCGGCGTCGTCGTGGTCTGCCATGGCGCCCTCGCAGGCCCTCTTGCGGTCCTCGATGGCGCGCTCGATGCGGTCCTCCTCGCGGCGCGCCTTGCCGAGGAGCTCGTCGTACTCCTTCTTGCGCGCCTCGTACTCGGCCTGGGCCTCGTCAGCCTCGCGCTGCGCCTCCTCGAGGGAGCGCTTCTGGGTCCAGAGGTGCGTGTTCGCCGCGTCCACCAGCTCCTGCGCCTCCCGGGTCACCACGGCAATCTCCGCGCGGGCGGTCTCGACCTCGGCTCGCTCGGTCCTCACCTCGTCCTGGAGGTTCTGCACGGCGGTGAGGTCGGCCCCCGACGCCTGGGCACGCTTGAGCTCCTCTTGGACCTTGCGCAGGCGCTCCTGCGCCGCGTCCACCGTGCGGTTGGCAGACGAGATGGCCTGCTCGCGCCGCTCCGTGGCGTCCTTCACCTGCCCCTCGGCGGTTCGCACGGCACGCTTGGCCTCGCCGACCCCGCGGCTGGCCTCCTCGGAGCGCCCGCGAGCGGTCTCGGAGATCTTCTGGTAGGGCCTCAGCTCCTCCTCGTGGCTGGTACGCGCGTGCGCGAGCTCGTCCTCGAGGTCGGAGACCTCGCCCTGGAGCCGTTCGACCGTTGCCTTGAGCTCCTCGATCTCCCGGGCGGACTGCGCGACGGCACGGCCCTGCTCGCTCACGATCTGCTCGTAGGACGCCTCGAGCTCCTCGCGCCGCTCGAGGGTGGCCTCGTCCCTCTCGAGGTCGTCGGTCATCTCGCGCAGCACCGTGCGCGCAGAGGAGTGGCGCCTTGCCGCGGCACGGACGTCACGGACCGCGTCCAGGCCGTCCTTGAGCGCTCCGGCGACGCCCGCCGCGGCGCCTCGCGCGGCGGCGAGGCCATCGCGCCCGCGCCCCCCGAGCTCGTCCGCCTCGCCCTTCTCGACCTTCTCGGGCAGCTGCTCGTCGAGCTCGTCTCGCGTGTCGCTCATCGCGTCTCCCATCCCTCGGCTCAGGCACCACTCTATTGTGAGGCACCGCGTTGCGGCCACGCCCCACAATCCGCTTATCCCCCAGATTGCGTCCTTGGCGAGAACGTGGGAGCGAAAAACTCGCGCGTTTGCTAGGATATGCTTTGTTTTAGGGGGAACGCTGACATTCCCCTCTGGTTTGGGAATTCTGGAAAGGGAGTTCACAACATGGTTTCTAAGCAGACGAGCATCATCAACGCCACCGGCCTTCACGCCCGTCCCGCGTCCGTCTTTGTGACCGAGGCCAAGAAGTACCAGTGCAACGTCACCATCAAGAACGTCGACAAGGACTCCGCTCCCGTCAACGCCAAGTCCATCATGATGATTCTTGCTGCCGGCCTCGGCACGGGCACCAAGGTTGAGATTGCGTGCGACGGCGAGGACGAGCAGGCCGCCCTCGACGCCCTGATCGCCCTCATCGACAGCGGCTTCGGCGAGTAAGCACGGCCAAAACCGGCTTGGTTCGGCCCGGCGTCCCTGCGACGCCGGGCCGTTTTGTGTAGGATGGGGCATTGTTTTTGCCGCGGCCGGCTGCGAGAAGGACGACGAGGTCCGCCGCGAGTTCTGCAGCCGCGTCCCTTGCGGCGAAGCTGTTTGAGCGCCGGACCTCGTCGTCCTTCTCGCCGGCTGCCTCACGAGGGAGAGCTCATGGACCAGAGCCTGTTCACGTACGAGATCGTTGCCGAGGACCCGGGCACGCACGCCCGCGCCGGCATCCTGCACACCCCCCACGGTGACGTCCCGACCCCGATCTTCATGCCGGTGGGCACCAAGGCCACGGTGAAGGGCCTGCTCCCGTCCACGCTCAGGGAGCTCGGCACCAAGATCCTGCTCGCCAACACCTATCACCTCTCCATGCGCCCCGGTGCCGACCTTGTGGCCGAGATGGGCGGGCTCCACTCCTTCATGGGCTGGGACGGCCCGATCCTCACGGACTCGGGCGGCTTCCAGGTCTTCTCCCACGAGGAGTTCTTCAAGCTCTCCCGCGACGGCGTGCGCTTCCGCGCCGTTGACTACGACGGCCGCTGGTTCACGTGGACGCCCGAGGAGAACATGGAGATTGCCCAGAAGCTCGGCGCGGACATCGTCATGCAGCTCGACCAGTGCGTGGGCTACCCTGCGCCGCGCTCCAAGGTGGAGCGTTCGGTGGAGCTCTCGGGCCTCTGGGCGGAGCGCTGCTATGCGGCGCACACCCGTCCCGACCAGGCGCTCTTTGGCATCGTCCAAGGAGGCATGCACCTCGACCTGCGCCTGCGCTCGCTCGAGCGCCTCGAGGCCATCGGCGACTTCCCCGGCTACGGCATCGGCGGCTACTCGGTGGGGGAGGACCACGAGACGATGTTCGAGTCCCTTGCCCCGCTCGTCTCCGAGCACATGCCTCGCGAGAAGCCCCGCTACCTCATGGGCGTTGGCAACCCCACCACGCTCGTGCGCGGGGTCGGCTGCGGCGTGGACATGTTCGACTGCGTGCTGCCCACGCGCACCGCGCGCACGGGCTCCGCCTTCTCGAGTGAGGGGCGCCTCAACTTCCGTCACGCCCGCTTCACCCACGACCACGGCCCGCTCGACCCTGCGTGCTCGTGCCCCACCTGCACCGGGGGCTTCTCGCGTGCCTACCTGCACCACCTCGTGCGCCAGAAGGAGATGCTCGGATCGATTCTCATCTCCCAGCACAACATCTACTACCTGCTCGACCTCATGCGCCGCGCGCGCGAGGCGATTGTGGCGGGGACCTACGCGAGCTTCCTCGCCGACTGGATGGCCTCGCCTGCCGCCCGCGACTGGTAGCGGACGTCGGGCGCGTCTCTGGCCTGCCCGCGAACTCCCGCGCGCTCGGATCGCACCCTCACGGCCCACACCCTGGCGATTTGTGGGTCACCAAATGCCGTTGCGCCCCTGACCTTCTCACAAACGCCATGTTGACGTTTGTGAGTAGGGCCAGCTGCCCCCGGCGGCCTTGCCTCCCGCTCAGAACCGTCGAACTGGCGCTTGTGAGCAGAGGGAGATGGCCTTGGCCGCCTCCAGCCCTACTCACAAGCGTCAGATAGACGTTTGTGAGCGTGCTGACAGCGCTATCCAGTTGTTCTCGCCTACTCAGAACCGTCAGTTTGACGTATGTGCGCAGGGGGGCATCCCCGTGGGGCCTCAGCCTCACTCATAAACGACGGGTTGACGCATCTGTGCGGCAGTGGCCAGGAGGCGGAGCGACTCCGTGGGGGCGGGCGAGAAGGGCCGCGGCCGTGTCCGGTCTCTCTGCTACAATCGTGAGCGATCAACAGCCGGGCGCGAGGCGCCCATCCACGCGAAAGACCGAGCTCATGACAGGCATGACGAACGGACTCGCGCCCGCTTGCGGGCGCCAGCTGACCCGTACCATTACCACTGGCAGCCGAGGGGGCGCTCTCCGATGAGCGGCCTCGACCAGAGCCGTCGCTGGACGGTGGTGCCGGGAGACGTCCCCGCAGAGCGCGCCCTTGCCAAGGAGCTCTCCCTGTCCCCGCTCGTGGCGCGCGTGCTCGTGGCGCGCGGCCATGCGAGCGTGGAGGAAGCGCGCGCGTTTCTTGACCCCTCGCTCGAGCGAGACTGGGCCGACCCCCTTGAGATCCCGGGCATGCGCGCGGCGGCGGACCGCGTGGAGCGCGCCGTCCGGCGCGGCGAGACAATCGCGGTGTTCGGGGACTTCGACGTCGACGGCATGACCTCGACCTGCCTGCTCACGCTCGCCCTCCGGCGCCTCGGCGCCACCGTGGGCCCCTTCATCCCGCACCGCTTTGGGGAGGGCTACGGGCTCTCGCGCGAGGCGCTCGACCGCGTCTTCTCCGCGTGCGAGCCCGACCTCGTGGTCACCGTGGACAACGGCATCGCCTCTGCCCGTGAGGTGGCCTGGCTCACGGGGCGCGGCGTCGACGTGGTGGTGACCGACCACCACGAGCCCGCCGACCTCGTCCCCGAGGGCGTGCCCGTGACCGACCCCAAGCTGTCGCCTGACTGCCCCTCGCGCGACCTCGCCGGCGCCGGCGTGGCGCTCAAGCTCGTCTGTGAGCTCGGGCGCAGGCTCGGCGCGCCCGAGCTCTGGCGCGACTACCTCGACGTCGCCGCGCTCGGCACGCTCTCTGACATGATGCCGCTCGTCGGCGAGAACCGCGCGCTCGTCGCCGAGGGCATCGCCCGGATGCGCGTGTCGACGCGCCCCGGCCTCGTGGCGCTCGCCGCCACGGCAGGCTGCGACCTCGCCCAGTCCGGTGCCGACGACCTGCCCTTCTCGCTCATCCCCCGGCTCAACGCCGCCGGCCGCATGGGCTCGACGGACGTCGCGCTCGACCTCCTGCTCACCGACGACCCCGCCGAGGCCGCTGAGCTCGCCGGCCGCCTCGAGGCCGTCAACACGGAGCGCCGCGAGGTCGAGGCCGCGCTCGCCGACGCCGCCATCGCCGAGGCGGAGCGCTCCTACGACGGCGGCCGTGTCGTCGTGGTCGGCGGGGAGGGCTGGCACGAGGGCGTGAAGGGCATCGTCGCCTCGAGGCTCGTCAACCGCTTTCACGTCCCGTCCATCGTCTTCTCCGTCTCGGACGGCATCGCCCGCGGCTCGGGGCGCTCGGTCGGCTCGGTTGACCTCTTCCACGCCGTCGAGCAGTGCTCGGACATGCTCGTGCGCTTCGGGGGCCATGCGGGCGCGGTTGGCGTGACCTGCGAGGCCGCCCGGCTTGGCGAGTTCCGCGAGCGCCTCGGGGAGGTCCTCTCCGCGCTCCCGCCCGAGCAGTTCGAGGACACGGGCGAGGTCACGGCGGTCGTGACGCTCGGCGAGCTCACGGTCGAGACAATCGGCGAGCTCGAGCGCCTCCAGCCGTTCGGCCAGTGCAACAGAAGGCCCCTGCTCGCCGTGCGCGGCGTCACGGCCCGCAACCGGGCGCGCGTGGGGGCTGACGGTGCCCACCTGCGCTTCGTTGCCACCGACGGGGCCAGCTCCGTCTCGGCCATCCAGTTCCGCTCGCCCGACCCCGAGCGCGCCTGCGCCTGGGACGGCGTTGTCGACATTGTCTTTGAGGCGGTCAACGAGACCTGGCAGGGGAGGACGCGCCCCAAGCTCATGGTCAAGGACCTGCTCCTGCGCGACGTCGGGCCCGCTCCTGCGCCTGACGTCCCTCAGGAGGGCCCCGTGAGCGTGCCCGCGGGCGCAGACGAGGCTCGCGCCCGCCGCTCGGAGCTCGCGCGCCTTCCCTACGACGAGCTCACCGACTCGCTGCGCAGGCTGATGATCGGCGACGCGGACCTTCTCGCCACCCAGCGCCTGGCGCTCGAGCGGCTCGCTGCCGGCAGGTCGTGCCTGGCGGTGATGGCCACGGGGCGCGGCAAGTCGCTCGTCTTCCACCTGCACGCCGCGCGTGAGGCGATCGCGCGCGACCGTGCGAGCGTCCTCGTCTTCCCGCTGCGTGCCCTCGTCAACGACCAGGCGTTCCACCTGCGCGAGAAGCTCGCGCAGGTGGGGGTGTGCGTTGAGGTCCTGACCGGGGCGACGGCGGCGCCCGAGCGCGAGCGCGTAACGCGCGGCCTCGCCGACGGCTCCGTCGACGTGGTGCTCACCACGCCCGAGTACCTCGTCATCCACCGTGCGGACTTCGCCGCCTCCGGCCGCGTGGGCTTCGTCGTGGTCGACGAGGCGCACCACGCTGGCCTCACGGGCCCCGGGGCACGGTCCGCCTACCTTGAGCTCCCGCGTGTCATGGCTGACCTCGGCGGCCCGGTGGCGCTCGCCGTGACGGCAACCGCCGACGCCGCCTGCGCCGACGCGGTCTGCCGTCTGCTCAACATCTCCGAGGCGGACGTCCTGCTCGACCAGGCGAGCCGCCCGAACCTCCGCATAGACGACGAGCGCGACCTGCGCGACCGCGAGGCGGCGCTCGTCTCCATCGTCGCGCGGGGCGAGCGGTGCGTCGTGTACGCGACCTCCCGCGACCAGGCGGTCTCGCTCGTGCGGACGCTGCGCCACCGCGTGCCTGAGCTCGCCGCGCGCATCTCGTACTACCACGCCGGCCTCGACCGCGACCGGCGCCTGCGCGTCGAGCGGGCCTTCCGCGACGGGGGCCTCGACTGCGTCGTCTCCACGAGCGCCTTCGGCGAGGGCGTCAACCTCCCCGGGGTCCGTCACGTCGTGCTCTACGGGATTCCCCTGGGGCGTGTCGAGTTCAACCAGATGAGCGGTCGCGCGGGCCGCGACGGCGCCGCCGCGACCGTGCACCTCCTGTTCGGCAGCCGCGACGTTCGCCTCGGCGAGCGGGTCCTCTCGTCGGCCGCTCCCTGCCGTGACGCGCTCGTTGCCATCTACCGCGCGCTGGTCCGCCTCGACCGCGCAACAGGCGGCGTCCGCCTCACTGACGAGCAGCTCGCAGCGGAGGCGTGCTCGGCGCCGGGCTCAGCCCCCCTCGGTGCCGCCGAGGTCTCCGCGGGTCTCGCCATCTTCTCCGAGCTGGGGTTCTGCTCGGTCTTTGGATGGGGGGACGACCGCGTCGTCCGCATGGCGAGCTCCCCCGAGCGCATGGAGCTCGCGAGCTCGGCGTGCTACCTCGAGGGGCTGCGCGCCCAGCAGGAGTTCTCGGAGTTCAGCTCGTGGGTGCTGGACGCGAGCGCCGAGGAGCTTCTCGCCAGCATCGACCGCCCAATCGCGCCTGACTTCGGTATCATCGTTGACGAGGGAGGCGATTGAGGATGACCAAGAGCGAGTGGAGCGCCGACGGCCCGGTGGGCACCGCCCCGTCGGTTGACGACGCCCCCAGGAAGGGCGCCCCCGAGGCGGCAAACTTCAGGCTACTCCAGTCCGCCTGCGAGGCGTACCTTGACGACGAGGGCCGCGAGAAGGTCGACCGCGCGTACCGCTTTGCCGCGGAGTACCACCGCGACCAGCGCCGGCGATCGGGCGAACCCTACATCAACCACCCGGTGGAGGTGGCGCTCATCCTCGCGCACGACCTCCGCATGGACGAGGACACGATCTGCGCGGCGCTGCTCCACGACACCGTGGAGGACACGCCGGCCACGCTCGACGAGATCGTCTCCCAGTTCGGCCAGACCGTCGCCGACCTCGTGGACGGCGTCACCAAGCTCACGCAGGTCCAGGTCTCCTCGATGGACGCCAAGCAGGCGTGGAACCTGCGCAAGATGTTCCTCGCCATGAGCCGGGACATCCGCGTCGTCATCATCAAGCTCGCCGACCGCCTGCACAACATGCGCACCCTCGCGGCGCTTCCCCCCGACCGCCGCCAGTTCAAGGCGCGCGAGACGATGGACGTCTACGCCCCGCTCGCCGACCGCCTCGGCATCTCGTCGGTTAAGTGGGAGCTCGAGGACCTCGCCTTCTTCTGGCTCGAGCCCGAGGAGTACCAGCGCGTTGCTCGCATGGTCCAGGACAGCCGTGCCCAGCGCGAGGACGACACCGAGGCCGCCATCAAGACCCTCGACGACGAGCTCAAGTCCGCCGGCATCACCGGCTACCAGATCACCGGCCGTCCCAAGCACCTCTGGAGCATCTACCAGAAGATGACGCGCAAGGGGCGCGAGTTCTCAGACATCTACGACCTCATCGCCCTGCGCGTGATCACCAAGACGGTGGGGGACTGCTACTCCGCGCTCGGCGCGGTCCACTCCCTGTGGAACCCGATGCCGGGCCGCTTCAAGGACTACATCGCCACGCCCAAGGCGAACCTCTACCAGAGCCTGCACACCACGGTCGTGGGCCCCGACGGCAAGCCGATCGAGATCCAGATCAGGACCGAGGAGATGCACGAGGCGTCCGAGTACGGCATCGCCGCGCACTGGCTCTACAAGAAGGAGGGCAACTCGCGCGGACGCATGAGCGCCGAGGACCGCGCGATCGACTCCACGATCAACTGGATCCGCAAGACCCTCGACTGGGCCGCCGAGGACGACATCGACGACCCGCACGAGTTTCTCGACAACCTGCGCGTGGACCTCTTTGAGCACGAGATCTTTGTCTTCACGCCCAAGGGCGAAGTCATGAGCCTGCGCCGCGATGCAACCCCGCTTGACTTTGCCTACGCCGTTCACACCGAGGTGGGAAACCACTGCGTGGGCGCCAAGGTCAACGGCTCGGTGGTGCCGCTCTCCTACAAGCTGCAGATGGGCGACCGTGTGGAGATCCTCACCAACAAGAACGCCAAGCCGAGCCGCGACTGGATGGGCCTTGTGGCCATGCCGTCGAGCCGGGCAAAGATCCGCAAGTACTTCTCCACGCAGACCAAGAACGACGACGCCGAGCAAGGTCGGACGGAGCTCGCCCACGAGCTGCGCAAGCGCGGCTACGGCATCTCCACGCGTCGCACGGTCAAGGCCATCGACCGCGTGTGCGAGCAGTTTGAGCTGCGCAGCCCCGAGGACCTCTTCGCGAGCGTCCACACCGGCAAGGTCTCGGTCAAGCAGGCGGCCAACCGCATCGAGGAGATCCTCGAGGAGGGCTCGCCGGAGCAGCTCGCCGCCCAGGCCGCTCAGGCGGAGCGGCAGGCGGCGCACGACCAGGCGATGGCCTCCGGCGCCCCCGTCATGCAGTCCTACGCGATCACCCAGACGGTGAGGGGCCGGCGCAGCAAGCGCAGCAACTGCGGCGTGGTGGTCAAGGGCGACCCGGACCTTCTCGTGCACCTTGCGCACTGCTGCAACCCCGTGGCGGGCGACGAGATCGTGGGGTTCGTCACGCGCGGCCGCGGCGTTTCCGTGCACCGGTCGAACTGTCCCAACGTCGCCGACCTGCGCAAGAACCCTGACCGGATGATCGAGGTCGCCTGGGACACCTCGGGCGCCACGGAGTTCCGCGTGGAGATCGTCGTTGAGGCCACGGACAGGATGGGCCTGCTGAAGGACATCACGGTCGCGATCGGCGACGCGGGGGCGAACATCCTCTCCGCAGCCACGCAGACGACGTCCCAGGGCGTCGCGCGCCTGCGCTTTTTGGTTGCCATCTCTGACGCGAGCCTGCTCGACGTTCTGCTCGCCGCCGTGAGCCGCGTGCCCTCCGTCTACGACGCCCGGCGCATCATGCCCGGCGAGGGCGCCAACCAGATGAAGCAGCGGGTGAGATGACAGAGGGGACGGGGGAATCTGTCAAGTCTGTGTCCCCTCGTCAGCCTCTCAGAAAGGTGGTCGCGACATGGGGGAGAGCCGAGACGAGCTGCGCCAGTTTGTGGTGACGCCGCTCCAGACCAACTGCTACGCCTACGTGAGCGCGGGGGAGTGCCTGGTCGTTGACCCTGGAGGCTCGGGCGCGCAGGTGGCCGAGCGCCTCTCGGACGTGCGCGTGACGTGCGTGGCTGCCACGCACGGCCACGGGGACCACGTCGGCGGCGTTGCCGCCCTCGTGCGCGCGACGGGCGCGCCCTTTGCGATCCACGCCGCCGACGCCGAGCTCGCCCGACACGCGGGCGAGATGAGCGAGGTGGGGCGGAGCTACGACGAGAACGCGCCCGAGCCCGACCGCACGCTCGCGGAGGGCGATGTGATCGCCGTGGGCACCGCAACGTTCACCGTCATGGAGACGCCGGGCCACACGCCGGGCGGCGTCGTGCTCGTGGGCGGCGGCAGCGCCGAGGGCGTCGCCTTTGTCGGCGACACGCTCTTCCCCGGCAGCCACGGTCGCACCGACCTCGCGGGAGGCGACGAGGGGACGATTATGGCCTCGCTCGCGCGCATGGCGGCAGAGATCGACCCGGCCACGACGCTTCTCTGCGGCCACGGCCCAGCCACGACGATGGAGCGCGAGCTCCGCGCGAACCCGTTCCTGCCTCGCTCCCTCTAGGGTCTTGGGCGGGGCACAGGGCCCGGCGCGGGCGGCTCTGCTATAGTTTCTCTCGCCGGACAAAGCGGCGCAGGCCCGAGTGGCGGAATGGCAGACGCGGCGGTCTCAAAAACCGCTGAGGCAACTCGTGTGGGTTCGAGTCCCACCTCGGGCACCATCCCCTTTTTGGGTATATAGTTAGCGTACGGAAACATCCGCCGCCATCACATCCAGGGAAAGGAAGCGCCATGGCACTTTCGAACGAGGTCACCACAGCTCTGAACGAGCAGATCAACAAGGAGATGTACTCCGCCTACCTCTACCTCACCTTCGCCGACTACTATGACGACCGCGGCCTCAAGGGCTTTGCAAACTGGTACGAGATCCAGGCCAAGGAGGAGATGGACCACGCGCTCGCCATCCGTCGCTACCTCCTTGACAACGACTTCAAGCCCACGATGGAGGCAATCGACAAGCCCGACAAGGTCTTTGAGAACGACCTCGCGCCCCTCGAGGCGGGCCTCGAGCACGAGGAGTACGTCACGAGCCTCATCCACCGCTGCTACGAGATCGCGCACGCGCAGCACGACGTCCGCACGATGAAGTTCCTTGACTGGTTTGTCTCCGAGCAGGGCGAGGAGGAGACCAACGCGCGCGACATGATCACCAACATGAAGCTCTTCGGCTGCGACCCCAAGGGCCTCTACGACCTGGACCGCGAGTACCAGGCCCGTACCTACGTCCAGTCCGCCTCCCTCAACCTCTAGCAAAGGGGAGCAAAGGGGGACGGGGTATTTCTCTCAGAAAAGAAGGGACAGGTTGGAAGCAACCTGTCCCGTCTTTTCTGAGAGAAATACCCCGTCCCCAATTTCATGTTGCCAATTTCATGTTGCGGGCCGGGCGAGGGCGTGCTATTCTTCATTGCTGTGCGTTTTGCGAAGCGGGGCGAGAGCCCCCACCTACACGGCGCCTCACGGCAGCTGTCTGGTCAGACAACGTAGTTTCTGCGTCCTCACGGGCGCACGATGTCTCCTGGATGCTGCTCGGTGCCAGGAGCTTTTTTGTGCGGCAACGCCGCGACGAGAGGAAGGTGTGAACGATAGCCAGAAACGACGGTCCTCGCATCAATGAGGAGATCACATCACGCACGTGTCGCCTGATTGGCGTCGACGGCTCTCAGATGGGCCTCTTCGGCGTGCGCGACGCCCTGCGCATCGCGGGCGACCAGGGCCTCGACCTCGTGGAGATCGCGCCCAACGCCGATCCTCCCGTCTGCAAGATGCTCGACTACAAGAAGTTCAAGTACGAGCAGGACCGCAAGGCCAAGGCGGCGCGCAAGAACCAGTCCAAGGTCGAGATCAAGGAGATGAAGTTCCGTCCCAAGATCGACGTCGGCGACTACGAGACCAAGAAGGGCCACGTGGTCCGCTTCCTCAAGAAGGGCGCGCGCGTCAAGATCACGATCATGTTCCGCGGTCGTGAGATGGCCCACCCCGAGCAGGGGCGCCTCGTGCTCGATCGTCTCGCCGAGGACCTCAAGGACGTTGCCACCGTCGAGCAGAAGCCGCTC
>DXBM01000057.1 GCA_019116525.1 Candidatus Olsenella pullistercoris
ACATGGCCCGCGCCCTGGACGGGGCGAGAAGGGAGAACTGACATGCCCTGCCCCAACTCCGCCCGCGAGAGGAGCGTCACCATCGGCTTCCGCGTCACGCCCGAGCAGGCCAGGCGCATCGACCTCATGGCGCGCACGTCGGGCATGACCAAGCAGGACTACCTCTACAAGCGGGCCCTCGAGGAGGAGGTCGTCGTCAGGCCCGACGTGCGCGTCTACAAGATGCTCCGCGACGAGATGGCGCGCGTGTACCGGGAGCTCAGGCGCATACGGTCCGCCGGAAAGGTCGACGAGGGGCTCGCCTGGACGGTCGACTTCCTCGCGCGGGAGCTCTCCGCCATGCGCGGCGAGGCGGATCCCTCTGACGTCGAGCGCGAGGACGCCCTCATCTTCGGAATGCCCCGGAGGTGAAGGGCGAACCTCATCGGTCAGCCTGCCGCAACCGTACGATAAAATATCGCTCAAGGACAGGAGGGCCCGATGCAGCACCCCATCGAACAAAACGATCCGAAGCGGTTCTCCTCAGAGAAGGAGAGCCAGTACTTCGACCGCAAGAGCGCCCGGAAGGACGCAAACGACATCTCCAGGCATATCAGCGCCTTTGCGAACGCCTCCGGCGGCAAGCTCGTCATCGGCATCGAGGATGACGGCGAGATTACCGGCTTCAAGCGCAGGGGCGCCCACGACATCGAGGACTTCCTCCAGGCCCCCATCACGTGCTGCGACCCCGTCCCCGCTGTCAGAACCGCAGAGATCAACGTTACCAACTCGAGCGGAGAGAGCGATCGCATCCTCGTCCTCGACGTCCAGGCCTCAACAGACCGGGTCATCGCGAGAAAGCGCGACGGCGAGGTCTTCCTCAGGCAGAAGGACGAGAGCGTCCGGCTGGACCGTGAGCAGGTCCGCGCCCTCGAATACGACAAGAACCAGAGGCGCTTCGAGGACGAGTTGGCGGACAGGTCCAGCATAGACGACATCGACCGCGAGGTGATGGACCGGTACCGGAGGGAGCTCGGGACCGACGCCCCCTACGAGCAGATACTCAGGAGCAGGGGGATGCTCGTCGACGGGCGCCTTACCAACGCGGGGGTTCTCCTGTTCACGAAGAACCCTACGCAGTTCATCCCGTGCGCCCGCGTGAGGGTCATGCGCTTCGATGGCAGCAGGATGGAGACCGGACGGCGACTGAACATCGTGAAGGACAGGACCTTCGACGGACCCCTCCCCAAGGTAATCGAGGGTGCCAAGCAGATGATCTCCAGCCAGCTCCGGGAATTCCAGTTCCTGGGGAACGACGGAAAGTTCAAGATCATCCCCGAGTACCCGGAGTTTGCGTGGTTCGAGGGCCTCGTTAACGCGGTCACGCACAGGAACTACGCCTACTCTGGCGATTACATCCGCGTCATGATGTACGACGACCGTCTCGAGATCCTCAGCCCCGGAAAGCTCCCCAACATCGTCACCCTCGAGAACATGCGCCACACCCGCTGGTCGCGCAACCCCATCATCGCCCGCACCCTCGTCGAGTTCGGCTGGGTGAGGGAGCTCAACGAGGGGGTGCAGAGAATCTACGACGAGATGGCCAGCCTCTTCCTCAACGACCCCGTCTTCTCGGAGCCGAACGACTCCTCGGTGCTGCTCACGCTCGAGAACAGCATCACGTCGCGCGTCCTCAGGCAGAGCGACACCGTCTCCAGCATCGTCGGCGAGGACGCGTACAGGGCCCTCACCGAACCCGAGCTGTCAGCGGTTCAGATCGTGTATGCGAGGGGCAAGGTCACCGTCAAGCAGCTGTCCGAGCACCTCGAAAGGAGCGCCAAGTTCGCCAGGTCGACCCTGAGGGGCCTCGTCGGCAAAGGCATCCTCTCATGGCACGGCTCCGGCCCCAAGGACCCGTCCCAGTACTACTCCTTCCCCCGCTCCCGTTAAGACTGATAAGACGGTCCCGCAGGCCCGGCGAGATTCCCGGGCCTGCGGGACCGAGCGGGTAAGAGTAAGTCCGAGTAGTTCCGAGTAGGTAAAGGCGACGATTGGCCCATCTTGCGCCGCAATCTGATAAAAGCGCAGGTAAAACACTTCGGCAGTCATTTCGACAAGCCATTTTACTGGGTTCGAGTAAGTCCGAGTAGTTCCGAGTAAGTCCGAGTAGTTCCGAGTAAGTCCGAGTAGCCCAGCAGCAACCCGGCTGCCCGCTGCAAGAAAACAGCAGCTCAGACGCATGACATGCCGTCATATGAAGCGGCTAGTTCGGGTACGGGTAAGTCCGAGTGGTCAGAGTAGAGCCCGACCCCCCTTCTCAGCCGGGCGCAGAGCCCATCGGGCAAAACCAAGACGACAACCCCGCACCGACGAGCCGAGGCCGGCGGATGCCGGTTATTCCTCGTGCGCGCAGCCTGTCACGGGCCCGCTTTCCCCACAAGGACCGCGATGCTTTTCCGGTTTCTTTCGGGCTCGGACGCCCCTGCTCAGAGCGGTGTCGGCGAAGCTCACCCGAAACAACCGATCGGCTGTGCCCCCTTGCCCGAACGCAAGCGGCCGCGATATTATCTCGCAACACGAAGGGCCTTACTTACCCCACCCGACAGGCGCAGTACCTACCTTCGATCAAGATAGAACTGAGGCTCGAACCACCTGTCAAAGTGATACATTTCCCTCTCGTCAACCCAACGCATGTCATCCAAACACGTGCTCAAATCGTCGTCGTCACAAAGATCCTCCGGCCAGTCTCTCCAACCTTCAGTCTCCTGCCACCAATCGTCGTCCGAAACGCCATCACCTCGCTTGGGGGCCCATTCCTCAATCGAATCAAATGAGAAATCCCTAATGAGTCGCACGAGCAACTCCTCGGCAGGGGTATGTGCAAGCACCTCTCGCCCATAATGCACGCGCATGCGATACCCAGCCAGTGCGGCCCTGAGCCGAAAGACGAACTCATAGGTATAGCGAGTGAGAAACTGCTGGGGCAGGTAATCCGCCACCCAGCTGCACGGCAGTTCGCCCAGATGAGACCCGGCAGGCTTCTTTGCCAACTCGCCGAGGTCCTCGTTCAGGTAGTCGAGAAGGATGTCGCTCCCCACAGCGAACGAGACCGCCGCCTTGCGGCCAAACATCTCGGCCAGCACGGGAGACCACGCCTCGTGCGAGCCATCAATCGACTCGAGCAAAGCGAAATCTTCGTCGCATCCCACCGTCGCATCATCTTGCATCGGCAGGGATGGCCAAGAAAGCGCTTTGCAGACCCCTTTGACCTTGTCGTTTCGGATTGAGCTTCCAGACTCATACCGGAACCACGTCTTGGTTCCAACGCCCGCCCGGCGAGCCGCCTCTTCCGCGCTTAGGCCGAGCTCATGCCGCCTCCGTTTGATGGCATCCGCAAGTCCCGCACTTCCCTCTCTCGTCCTCGGCGGCATGGTGAACTCCCTTCTAAATTAGTATCATGTACTGACATGTCATTATAAGTGCAGAATGAGGAAATGCAAGGAGCTCGTCAGGAAAAGCCAAAGCACGTCAGCGACAACGCTCGGAGACACACGTCCTTCCTACACAAAACCACATAAAAAGAGCCGCGAGGCAATCGCGGCTCTTCTTGCTATTATATTGTTGGTAAGAACGTATGTTCCCTACTCCCACTCAATCGTCGCGGGCGGCTTGGGCGTCACGTCGTACACCACGCGGTTCACGCCGGGAACCTCGGCCACGATCCTGCTGGAGATCTTCCCAAGCACGTCGTACGGCAGCTTCGCCCAGTCCGCGGTCATCGCGTCGGAGCTCTCCACGGCGCGCACGATCACCGGGCGCGCGTACGTGCGCTCGTCGCCCATCACGCCCACCGAGCGGATGTCCGGCAGCACGGCAAAGTACTGCCAGCAGCTGTGCTCGCTGTTGCGCTCGCCCGTCGCCTCAAAGAGGCGCTCGTTGTAGGCGTCGAGCTCCTCGCGCACGATCGCGTCGGCGTCCTTGAGGATGGCGAGCTTCTCGGGCGTCACCTCGCCGATGATGCGGATGGCCAGGCCCGGGCCCGGGAACGGCTGGCGGTACACCATGCGGTCCGGCAGCCCGAGCGCAACGCCCAGCTCGCGCACCTCGTCCTTGAAGAAGTGGTCGAGCGGCTCGATGAGGTCAAAGTGCACGCCCTCGGGGAACGGGATCAGGTTGTGGTGGCTCTTGATGGTGGCCGCCTTGCCGCCCGTCTTGCGCGCGCCGCTCTCGATGATGTCGGGGTAGATCGTGCCCTGAGCGAGCATCTCCACCCCGCCGATGCGCTGCGCCTCGTCAAAGAAGACCTTCCAGAACTCCGTGCCAATGCGCCGGCGCTTCTCCTCCGGCTCGGTCACGCCGGCCAGAAGGCGCGCGTAGCGCTCCTCGGCGTGCACGTGCACGAGCGGCACCTGGAACTGGTCGCGGAAGACCTCCTCGACCATCTCAGGCTCGCCCTTGCGCAGCATGCCGTGGTTCACGAAGACGCACGTGAGCTGGTCGCCAATGGCGCGGTGCACGAGCGCGGCCACCACGCTCGAGTCCACGCCGCCGGAGAGGGCGAGAATGACCTTGCGGTCCCCCACCTGCGCGCGAATCTCCGCGACCTTCTCGTCGATGATGTTGTCCATGGTCCAGCTGGCCTCAAGCCCGCAGATGCCAAAGAGGAAGTTCTCGAGCAGCTGGCGGCCGTACTCGGTGTGGCGCACCTCGGGATGGAACTGCGTGGAGTAGAGGCGGCGCTCCGGACACTCCATCGAGGCGACGGGGCACACGTCGGTGGACGACGTGACGACAAACCCCTCGGGCGCGCGGCTCACGGCGTCGCGGTGGCTCATCCACACCGTCTGCTCGAGCGGCGTGGCGTTGAAGAGGGCGGACTCGGGAACGCGCGTGATCTGCGCCGGGCCGTACTCGCCCACCTCAGAGTGCGCGACCTCGCCGCCCAGCGTCACCGCCATGATCTGGTGCCCGTAGCAGAACCCGAGCACGGGCAGGCCCAGCGAGAAGATCTCGGGGTCCACGCTCGGCGCGTCCTCGGCGTACACGCTCGCGGGGCCACCGGAGAGGATGAGCGCTGAGGGGCCCATCGCGGCGAGCTCGTCGGCGGGGATGTCGCAGGGAACGATCTCGGAGTAGACGTGCAGGTCGCGCACGCGGCGCGCGATCAGCTGCCCGTACTGGGCACCAAAGTCCAAGACCGCCACGAACTGCTTGGGGCTCTTCTCGCTCATTGATCCTCCAGTCTCTTGTCGCAACCTTGCTTATTTTGCCAGTTTATTGAGATTAGCGCGAATTTTTTGGGCATTTGCGCTGCAAGCACATTCCTCACCTATCATCTTGACTGCTTGACCGGGACAGCCAACGGGCCGCGAGCCGCCCGAAACGAAGAAATGAGGCCGTGTGGCTGACAGGAAGACCCATCGGAAGATGACCGCCGCAGAGCAGGCACGACGCTCCGAGAGCCGCTATGGCAGGGGCCCCTCCTCGGGGGCGCCCTCGCACGCCCGTGCGACCAGCCCCTCCACGCAGTCCTCCCGCCGCTCCGGGAGCAGGGGCGGGTCCCGTGCCGCCCAGCCCCCCTCGCGCTCCGAGGGCATCGACGCCTATGCCGCGCGCCGTCGCAAGAAGCGTCGCGGCTTCGTGCTGCGCACGCTGCTCGTGACGGTCCTCGTCGCCCTTATTGGCGTGGGCACCGCGGCGGCAGCCTACATCATCCGCATCAACAGCAGCCTCACCAGCGGCGTCAGCGACGAGCTTCGCCAGCAGCTCGTTGCGGTCGAGCCCCAGGAGCCCTTCTACATGCTGCTCCTCGGCGTCGACAAGAGCCAGGACCGCGCGAGCGAGTGGGGCGACTCCACCTCGAGCTTCCGCTCTGACACGATCATCCTTGCCCGCATCGACCCGCCCGCGCAGAAGGTCACGCTCGTCTCCATCCCGCGCGACACGATGGTCGACATGGGCTCCCACGGCGAGCAGAAAATCAACGCCGCCTACTCCTACGGCGGCGCCGCCTACATGGTCGAGGTGGTCTCCGAGTTCGCGGGCGTCGACATCTCGCACTACGCCGAGATCGACTTCGAGCAGTTCACCACCATCGTGGACACGATTGGTGGCATCGAGGTGACGCTGCCCGTGGACGTCGTGGATGAGCAGTACGCCAACATCAACCTCTCCGCGGGCACGCACCAGATCGACGGCGCCACGGCCCTCGCGCTCTGCCGCAGCCGCCACGCCTACGACGCCTACGGCGGCGGCGACTTCTACCGTGCCGCCAACCAGCGCATGGTCATCGCTGCCATCGTGAAGAAGGTCCTCCAGCAGGACCCGCTGACCATGGCCGGCACCGTCTCGGAGCTCGCCGAGAGCGTCATCACCGACTTCACGGTCGTGGACATCGTGGGCCTGGCGAGCCAGTTCCAGAACCTTGACGTCGACAACAGCATCTACTCCGGCCAGTGCCCGACCATCTCTCAGTACATCAACAGCCTCTGGTACGAGATCCCGGACGAAGACGCCTGGCGCGAGATGATGGAGCGCGTTGACGCCGGCGAGTCCCCCTACTCCGACGCGAGCCAGGACTTCACCGCGGGCATCGCGGGCTCGATCGGGGGCGGCACGAACATCTCCGGCGAGAGCAGCTCGGACAGCGAGGGCTCCACCGACGAGGCGACCTTCTCGGGCTCGGTGCTCGTGCTCAACGGCACGGACACGAGCGGGCTCGCCAGCTCGGTCGCCGCAGAGCTCGAGTCCGCGGGCTTCTCGCCCTACGCTGACAACGCCGGGAGCACCGACCACGCCACCACGTCCGTGTACTACAACGGCAGCGGCCGCTCCGCGGCGCTCGGCGTAGCCCAGACGCTCGGCGTTGACGAGGCGGGCGTCGCCGAGAACACCGAGGGGTACTCCACGAGCTACGACGTCGTCGTGGTGCTCGGAGCCGACCAGGCCTAGCGCCCACCGAGAAGAGCGGGCCTGCAGCCCGCTCCCACCCGCCCCACTTGTACCAGGTACAAATGGGGCGACACGGTGTCGTGCGACCTGGAAGCAGCGGGCCCGCAAGCTCAAGTCCGTGACATAATCGCATCAGCGGCCGAGGGGGCGACGGGAGGAAGCCATGGGCAGGGCTGACGCACAGATCGCAGGCATCGTGTTCGTCGTGGTGGCGGTTGCCGCCGTCTGCGGACTCACCGCCATGTTCCGCCGGCGCCTCGAGGGAGGCCGTCGCCTGCGCGCCTTCGTCGTTGCCTTTGCCCTCCTGTTCGCGATCTCAGCCGCCCAGGAGGTGGGTCCCGCCTCGGAGCTCGCCAAGGGCTGTGGCTGGCTCATCGCCGGCGTCTCGCTCGTCCTTACGTCCCTCGGCCGCGCGGCGCTCGCCTTCATCGGCGGCAACGGGTTCGCGCTCGTGCCCGAGCTCCCCGGCGCCGAGCCCACGCTCGCCTGGGCCACCGCCAACCCGGTCCCTCTCGCCCTGCACGCCCTCTTTCAGCTCCTGAGCCTCGCGGCGCTTGCCCTCACGGCCGAGAGCGTCCTGTCGCTCTTCACGAGCGTCTCGAGCTGGCTCAGCCTTCGCGTTGACCGCTTCGAGCAGGTCGTGGTAGTGGTCTCCTCGCCCGACATGGCAGACTGCGCGCGCGCCTTCGCCACCGATGCCGCGCGCGGCGAGGAGCGCCCCCGGGCCGTCCTCTCGGTCGTGCGCGAGCCGGACGGCGGGGCAACGTACCGCCTGAGCTCCGGAGACGCCACGCAGACCCTCGAGCGCGACGCCTTCCGCAGACGCCTGGCCGATGCCGTGCGCGCTCGGTCGGGCAACCACGTGACCGACGGTCACCTCCCGCTCGTAGCGCTTCGCAACGGCCGCGTCACGGTCACGAGCTTCGCGGACGTCCCCCTCACCCCACGCCAGACCTCCAAGCTCGTGGACGCCCTCATGGCGGGCTGTCCTCCCGAGGACGACTCGCTGGCACCCGCGGACGTCTACTCCTACAGCCTCGAGGAGATCAAGGTCCGCCAGCTCATGCGGCGCCTGCTCCCCAACGTTGACATCCCCGGCGACAAGGGCCTGGGGCTCGGCCTCATGCCGCTCTGTGCCATGGTCATCGGCGACGACGTGGAGCGCGTGGTGCTTCTCGTCGCCTACCTCACGCGCAACGGCCAGGCGATACGCACGGCCCGAGCCGACGGGAGCGTCGTGGCGGCGCGCCCGCGCATTGCCATCGCGAGCTCCCAGGCCGCGCGCGTCGAGCGCCGTCTGCGCGGTGCCTACCCGGGGCTCTTCTCGGACGGCGGCCCCATCGAGGGCACGCCCGGGGTAACGCTCACCACGCCCGCACAGGTCACGGTCTACGAGAGCAAGTTCGAGATGCTCGACGACGCTCAGATCTCCCCCGACGACCTCGTGCTCGTCATCAACGCGCAGGCCGACACCGGGCGCGCGCCCTCGCAGCGCGAGGTCTGGCAGCGCCGCCTCGAGCGGAGGGTGCCGGGCATCCGCCCGATCTACGTGCAGTACGACGAGGGCGAGGACGCGCGCGACGTGTTCGAGGACTCCTACGGCGGCCGCACGACCACAGACGACGCCGACGCCAAGCGCGTGCTCATGTACGGCAACACGAGCGAGTCCATGCGCGCGGTGCGCGTCCTGCACAAGGACCTCGACCGCGCCGCCATGCTCGTGAACCTGCGCTACTGCCTGAGCGAGGGCGAGCCAAAGCCGAGCCTCTTCGACCCGGCGAGCAGCGAGCACTTCGTCCCGGAGGCGGCCGCCCAGTGGGCGGGGTGCAACGCCTACGGCCGTGACTCGAGCCGCGCGACGGCAGACTTTGTCGCCGTGGAGCGGCTGCTCTGGCAGACGGGCATCGGCGAGGTGCCGGGCGCCGGCAAGGGCGTGAGCGAGAAGGACGACGAGGCCCTCTGCGAGGTCATCGGTCAGCTCGAGCACCTGCGCTGGATTGCCTACATGGTCACGACCGGATTCGAGCCGAGGCGCTGGGATGAGCTCCCCGGGGCGTACGAGCGCGCGCTGCGCGAGAACGCGGAGCTCGACTCACCTCGCGAGGCGCGCAGGGTGTTCAAGGACGTGACGCTCGACCTGCGGACGCGCGAGCACGCCGCTCTGGTCGACTGGGAGTGGCTGCCCGCGCTCGACGCCCTCTACGAGCGGATGGCGCGAGAGACCGGCACCTACGAGGAGCTGCTCCTCAACCCCGAGACCCTCAAGCCCAACCAGCAGAAGGACCGCGACATCATCGACAACCTCATCGTCTAGGGCTCGTTTCAGCGGCTCTTCTCAGCGCCCGGCGAGAAGAACGCGGGACTGTGCAACTTGCGAACCGCCGCGCGTCCCAGCCGAGAGGGTTCCCGCGCCACTCCGCGGGCCGAGTCCTACACGTTGAAGCGGAAGTGCATGACGTCGCCGTCCGCGACCACGTAGTCCTTGCCCTCGATGCGGAGCTTGCCGGCGTTCTTGCAGCCGGCCTCCCCGCCGAGCGAGACGTAGTCCTCGTAGCTGGCGACCTCGGCCTTGATGAAGCCGCGCTCGAAGTCGGAGTGGATGACGCCCGCAGCCTCGGGAGCCTTTGCGCCCACGCGCACAGTCCAGGCCTTGACCTCCATCTCGCCGGCCGTGAAGTAGCTCTGCAGGCCGAGCAGGCGGTAGGCGGCCTGCGCGAGCGTCTCAAGACCGCTCCTCTCGAGGCCGAGGTCGGCAAGGTACTCCGCCGCCTCCTCGGGCTCCAGCTCGGAGAGCTCCGCCTCCACCTTGGCGCAGATGGGGATCGGCGTCACGCCGTCGATGGGCGCCAGCTCCTCCCCGAGCTGGTCCTCGTCGACGTTGGCCACGTAGAGGATCGGCTTCATCGTGAGCAGGAAGAGCCCCTTCGCCTCGGCGCGCTCCTCGTCGGTCATCTCCATCGAGGCGGCGCGGTTGCCCTCGTTCAGCCAGTCGAGCAGACGGCGCGCCACGTCGGCCTTGGCGGCGAGCTCGCGGTCGCGCTTGGCGTCCTTCTCGAGGCGCGGGAGCTGCTTCTCGAGGGACTGGATGTCCGCCAGGATGAGCTCGGTCATGATGGTGTCGGCGTCGCCCGCAGGGTCAACGAACTCGCCCACGCGGCCGACCTCGCGCATGACGTTGGGGTCCGAGAAGTAGCGCACGACCTCGCAGATGGCATCGGTCTCGCGGATGTTGGCCAGGAACTGGTTGCCGAGGCCCTCGCCCTCGTTGGCCCCCTTCACCAGGCCCGCGATGTCCACGAACTCAACCGTGGCAGGCACGATCCTGCCGGGGTGCACGATCTCCGCGAGCTTGCCCAGGCGCTCGTCCGGCACGTCCACGATGCCCACGTTCGGGTCGATCGTGGCAAAGGGGTAGTTGGCGGCGAGGCCGCCCTTCTTGGTGAGCGCGGTGAAGAGCGTCGACTTGCCCACGTTGGGCAGGCCCACGATGCCGATGGAAAGGGACACGTCTTTCTCCTCTACTCGTTCTTGTCGCCCGGCGCCGCACCGGCGCCCTCGTCGTTTTCTGCGAGGCTCTCAAGGACGTCCGCGGCGCGGTTCAGCTGGGCCTTGCCCTTCTCGAGGTAGCGAGCCGCCTCCTCCTTGGCCTTGGCCTTCTTGCGCGCGACCTCCTCGGCGACCTTGTCGGGGATCACGAGCTCGCGCACGTCCATGGGCTCCATCGAGAGCGCGCCCTCCTCGCACACGAGCGCGCAGGCGCCGCAGCTCACGCAGTACGGGCTCTGCACCGTCACCTTGCCGGAGCGGTCGAGGTCGAGCGCGTGCACGGTGCACGCCTTGGCGCAGTCGCCGCACATCGTGCAGAGGCTCGAGTCACACACGGGCACCGTGAGCCTCACGCGATCGGCGAGCGACTCGTCGTGCTGGAGCGCGCCCATCATGAGCTTGCGGCTCTGGGTGAGCGCGCGCAGGCGGCTCGAGGTCGTCTTGGCGCCCACGGCCGCCTCGAGGTCCTTCTGGAGGCGGTTCAGGCGCTGCGTGTGGTCGGAGATCTTCTGAGCCACGGCCTTGGCGCCGGCAAGCGCGGGCGTCGTGCGCGTGACGAGGCGCTCCACCGAGTGCACGGCACCGCTCACGAACTGGCTGCGCTTGTAGGCGCGCGTGAACTCGTGGGTCATCTCGGCCTGTTCGACCTCGAGGCCGAGCGCCGCGTCGGCCCACTCCTCCGCCGTGGCGATGGCGTCTGAGTAGGTCTGCTCGCCCGTGGTGGTGCGGCAGCGGTCGCAGATGCCCAGCGGCAGGTAGACGCTGATGTTGTCGTAGTCAGCGAGCAGCGAGAACCACATCTCCGTGGGGATGGACCCAACGCACCCGAGCACGACCTCGTTGCCCTGGGGAAGCCGCTTGAGCGCGCGGGTGCACGTCACGTAGCACTGCTCGTAGGCAGAGGCGGCGCGGGCGATCTGGTCGTACACCTGACGGGGCATGTGACGCCGCGTGGCAAAGGTCTCGGTGGGGCACACGGCCGCGCAGAGGCCGCACTTGCGGCAGTCTTCGCTCACCGAGACGGACTTGTTGTGGATGGTGATCGCGTGGACCGGGCAGACGTCCAGGCAGCGGGAGCAGACGTCGTCGCGCTCGGAGGCGCCGCGCAGGCAGCGGCTCGAGTTGGCGAAGGGCTTCTCCTTGTAGTCTGCGGGGTTGAAGACCGGGCGCTCGCCGTCCTCGCCCATGAGCGAGCCCACCATCGAGTTGGGCAGCTCCTTCATTGAGCGCCAGTCGCTCTGCAGGTCGATCAGCTCATCGAGAAAGTCTCTCTTCTCGGCCACGGGATGTCCTCTCTGTGCGTACGCCAGCCTCCTATTGTACGCCTTGGGGACGGGGGGCTGACAGGGGGCTGACAG
>DXBM01000008.1 GCA_019116525.1 Candidatus Olsenella pullistercoris
GTTGACGTGCTTGGCGGAGATGTCTCCGAAGCCGATCTGGACGGCGTCGTAGCCGTCGGTCGCCTTCGTCTTGACCTGCGAGACGGTGCAGGGGCCAGCCTGGATGACGGTGACGGGCACGACGTTGTCGTCCTCGTCCCAGATCTGCGTCATCCCAAGCTTGCGGCCAAGGATCGTGCTGACCATGCTCTTTCCTAACCCTCGGTGGTCATGGGCTCCTCGGGCGCCCCTTGCGCCCGTCCCCAGCGGACCACGTCCTGTATCTGCTGCTCAGACGACTTGGCATAGCCTCTCGGCACAGCTTTCCCCTTTTGAGCAGCCTGTCTAGTCTACACGTGCCTCTGTGACAACACAAGGTCTCCACAGATTTTTTTAGGCCGCTGAGCTGGGGCTCCAGTTTCCGCGCCGCCGGGCGTATCCATGGGGTTCCGAGGGGACGTCCCTTTGGGGGCTACGCGTGCGAGAAACGAGGCGCCGTTCTTGTCGCCATCTGGGGTTTTGCAGGGAGGGCGCGCCGCCTCTCGGCGCTACAGCGCGCCAGTGATGGCAGCGAGCAGCTCAGGGTACTCCGGGAACGCCGGAAGGTCGGGGTTCTCGGCCTGGATCGCCGGCGTGCTGCGGAACAGAAAGCCCGCCCTGCTCGCGCGGATCATCGCGAGGTCGTTGAAGGAGTCGCCCGCCGCGATGGTGTCAAAGCCGCAGCTCTGGAGCGCACGGACGGTAGTGAGCTTGGAGGCCTCGCAGCGCATGTGGTGGCGCAGGATGGTCCCGTCCTCCCCCACCTCGAGCGAGTTGCACATGAGCGTGGGCCAACCGAGCTTGGCCATGAGCGGGCGTGCGAACTCCTCAAACGTGTCGGAGAGAATGATGACCTGCGTGCGCTCGCGCAGCGCGTCGAGAAACTCGCGCGCGCCGGGCAGCGGGTCGATGCGCGCTATGACGTCCTGGATCTGCGGGAGGCCGAGGCCGTGCTCGCGCAGCGTGTCGATGCGGAAGCGCATGAGCTTGTCGTAGTCGGGCTCGTCGCGCGTAGTGCGCCGCAGCTCTGGGATGCCGGACTCCTCCGCGAACGCGATCCAGATCTCCGGGACGAGCACTCCTTCGAGGTCCAGGCAGACGATGTTCATGCGCGCTCCCTCCTCGGCACGGCCTGATGGCGCCATCATACATGACCTTGGTTTCGGCCATCGCTCGCAGGGCGCCCGACATCGTCCTATTTTGTTCGCGGCGCATTTGTTGGGTGTTTTTTGATTGCCCACTGAGGTACCGCTTTTTCCGGCAAGCCGCCTACCTGGCGCTTTCTTCCCGAGCACTCTCCCTGTACTTGACGGGGTGACAAGAAATCACCCAACTCTTGCATTCCTTGGCAACACGTGGTGGGTAGAAGGGGCACAAAGGCGCAACAGCGTCCACATTCTCACGAGAGGAGCCCCAATGGCCGCGACCTACGAGCTCTACATCAAGCCGACCTGTCCCTACTGCCAGAAGGTGCTTCGCTTCATGGAGGCACACGGCATCAAGATCGCGCTGCGCGACATCTCTGCCGACCCCGAGGCGCGCGAGAAGCTTGTGCGCGTGGGAGGCAAGGCGCAGGTCCCGTGCCTGTTCATCGACGGCACGCCGATGTACGAGTCCGACGACATCATCGCCCACCTGCACGAGCACGTCGCCATGGCATGAAGCCTTGCCCATCGCGCGAGAAGCAGGTCACGGGCCCTGTAAACCACATTTGACAGCGCCGCGCAAGCGCCTCAGCTACCGTATGGGCGAGGAGGGCGGATGGACGTCGGGTCGAACATACGGAGCCTCAGGCTCGCACGCGGTCTCACGCAGGAGGATCTGGCCGCAACGCTCTTCGTGAGCCGCCAGACCATCTCACACTGGGAGTCAAACCGCACGTCGCCCGACGCGCAGTCTCTCGTCATGATGAGCGCGCTGCTCGAGGTGTCGGTCGACACCCTGGTCAAAGGAGGCGTGGAGACGATGGTCGAGGTTCAGGCACAACAGGCGAGAAGGACGCGCGTCTCGTGGGCCAGCGGAGCGCTCATTGGACTCGCGGGGTGCGCCGTCGTTGCGCCGCCGCTCGTTGCCGCGATGGGGCCGCTCCCGGGCGGGATGCTCTCACTGGCGCCGCTCGCGACCGCCCTCGCCGTGTCGGGCGCGGCGCGGGCGCGTGGTCGCGAGGACGCGTCTCTCTCGGTGCTTCGCGAGGCGCTGCGCAGCGGACTCGTCCTGCACCTCGTTGCTCGCGGCGCACCCCGAGACATCTCCGTCACGGTAAAGGACGAGCAGGGAGGCACCCCCTATATCATCGAGCACACAGCACGCGTGGTCCGCGGCGAGCGCTGGGTCATCCGCGACCACGCTGGCCACCGCGTGGCGCGCGTGTCCTACCGGCTGCTCACCGCCG
Source organism: Candidatus Olsenella pullistercoris (assembly GCA_019116525.1). Classification (GTDB taxonomy): domain Bacteria; phylum Actinomycetota; class Coriobacteriia; order Coriobacteriales; family Atopobiaceae; genus Thermophilibacter; species Thermophilibacter pullistercoris. The sequence goes on from DXBM01000008.1 coordinate 2,411, forward strand.
GCATCCAGACGCCCTCGCTCGAAGCACGCATCGAAGGCGTGGGGACAGTGAGCCTTCGCAAGGACATGCGCCTCGGCTCGGGCTACCGCGGCATGGCGGCCGTCTGGGGGCTCAGCGGGTGCGACGTTGGCATCTCCGGAAACTGGCTCGACGACCGCATCGAGCTGACGCGCGCGGAGCGGTCCCTTGCCGAGCTGTCCTTCTCGCCATCCGAGAACGATGAGGCGATAGAGCTGCGTGTTTGCCGCGGTGCGGACACCAACCTCGCCGTCTGCCTGACCTTCCTTCTCGCCCTCGTGCGCGCCGAGGAGCGGAGGCTTCACGCCGCGCGCTGACCATCAACGGCAGGCTCTGGTCACGCCGAAGCCCCGCAGCTCTGATCCGCAACGCAGAAGCCCCCGACCTTCCTGCGAGAAGTGCGCCCTGCGGAACTTCTCTTCGGAAGGTCGGGGGCTTCCCCCTATGCGTTAGGACCTAGAGCTTGATCTCGATGTCCACGCCTGCCGGGAGGTCGAGACGCATGAGCGAGTCAACCGTGGAGGGCGAGGGGTCGAGGATGTCGATGAGGCGCTTGTGGGTGCGCATCTCAAACTGCTCGCGGGAGTCCTTGTCCTTGTGCGGCGAGCGGATGACCGTGTAGAGGTTGCGCTCGGTGGGCAGGGGGATGGGGCCGGACACGCGGGCGCCGGTCTTCTGGGCGGTGTCGACGATGAGCTTCGC
>DXBM01000058.1 GCA_019116525.1 Candidatus Olsenella pullistercoris
CCGCCGTGGAGCTCCCCGGCGAGCTCTCCCAGGTGCTCACCCTCGACGGGGGCACCCTCTCGGCGATGGCCTTCGCGACCACGTTCTGCCTGCTCATCGGCTCCACCGTGGCCTCCGTCGTGACGCCGATCTACTTCAGGCTCGGCCAGACCAAGGCCACCCAGCTCCTGCCCACGATCATCGTCATGCTCTTCGTGCTGCCCGTTGTCTTCCTCGGCAACAGCGGCCTTCTCGACGGGGCGCTCCCGGGCCTCGAGCAGATCGCTGCCTTCCTCGCCTACATCGAGACGCCCGAGGGCCTGGTCGTGGGCTGTGCGGGCATGGTGGCAGCCGCCGCGGCCATCCTCGCCCTCTCCGCCGCGCTCTCCCTGCGCCTCTACGAGACCCGCGAGCTCTAGAAACAAGGAACAAGGGACGGAGCGCCCGGGACCCCCGCGGCGCTCCGCCGCCAACGATTGGAGTACGAAGATGCTGCGCGCCTACCTCGTTGACATGGCCGTCCTTCGGGACTACTCGCGGGCGCTCCTCGGCCTTGGGTTCTTCGTCGCCGCGTGCGTGAGCCTGGGCATGCGAACCACCATGATGGCCCCGGGGCTTCTCACGATGATGTATCTCCTGCTCGGCGTGTCAGGAACGAACTCCTTCGACGACCTCAACGGCTGGGGGTGCCTCCGCCTCACGATGCCGCTCTCCCGCCGCGACGTGGTGGTCGCGCGTTACGGCTCCATCGTGACGCTCGCGCTCGGCGGCCTGGCAGCCGGACTGGCGACGGCTCTCGTTCTCGCGGCGGTCGCCTGCGTTGTCCCGCTTCCGGGCGAGCTCTCCCCTGCCCTGGAGCTCTCCGAGAACGTCCTGCTAGGCATGATCCTCTCCACGGGGGCGCTCTTTGCCGTCGGGTCGCTCTGCGCGGCAGTGGAGGTCCCGCTCTACTTCCGCTTTGGCAGCACCAGGGCGACGCAGTACCTGCCGCTGGTGCCCCTCTTTGTGCTCCTCTGCCCCATCATCGTGCTGGGCGGGAGCGGCATGATCAACGAGAGCACACTCACGGCCGAGGGTATCGCGGGAGCGCTGGGCCATATCTGGTCGCCCGCGGGCGTGGCGGCGTGCCTTGTCGGACTGCTTGCGCTCTCAACAGCCCTTCTCGGCATATCCGCTGCAATCTCCCTGCGCCTCTACGAGGCCCGCGAGCTCTAGGGGGCGGCCGCATGGACCTCACCGTTCTCTTCGTGGTGCTGCTCCTCTGCGTGGTAATCCCCCTGCGCAACGCGCGCTGGCGGGAGCGCCGCTAGCCGGGCATGTAAGCGTCGCGTCAGGGGATGCGCGAGCCGAGGGGACGGGGCCTACACTGGGACCGTCCCCTCCCTCGTATTTGGAGGCGCCGAGCATGCCCCTCTCACCGATCGATACCCCGCTCGCCACAATGGTCCCCTGGCTCCTCGCATGGGGGCCGCCGGTCGCCTACATAGCCCTGAGCGTGGTCACCAACCGCGTGCGCGCGGCCCGAGAGGCCCGCGTCCCCAGCGACATGGACCCCACGCCCGACGCGCCCGACCTTCATCCCGTGCTGCTCGGCGCCCTCCGCTGCCACGACGAGGGAGCGTCCTCCGACGCGGAGAACGCGTGCGGAATCGCCCTCGCCGCCATCGCCCGCCTGGTGGGGCTCGGGGGCGCCTCGTTCGAGGACCGCGACGGCCCAGCGGGGCGCGCGCCCGCGCCCGACGAGGACGAGGGGCCGATTGCCACGGGCGCGAGGCGGCGCCGTGCGCGCAACTCGCTCCATCCCGAGCGCCTGGTCCACGAGTACGGCGCAAACCTCTGGCTCACCGTGAGCGCGCCAGAGCCGGACCGCTGCGACCGCGAGGCGCTCCGCCTCATCATGCCACCGGGCCCTGAGAGCGCGAGCGTAGAGGACCTCTGCCGTCACGTCAGCGGCGCGGACAGCTACAAGGCGCTCCGCGGCTTTCTCGAGCGCTTTGACAGCGACCTCTTTGCGGCGGGTCTCGCCCGACGGGTGGGCGTGCCCACTCGCCTCGTGTTCAACCCACTAGTCAGCCTCCTCATGTGCGCGTGGTGCGTCCTCGGCCCCGCCTGCGCCGTCCCCGACGCGAACTCCTCGCTCGCCCCCGTCGCGGTCGCGCTGCTCCTTGCCGTCATCCTCTCCCGGGCACTCTTCGTCAACCTCGGCCCCCAGCTCACATCGGAGGGGGCGCGGGTCCTCTGCCGCGCGCAGGCGAACGTCCTCTGGGCAGAGGTGGCGATCGAAGACGAGGGCGCCCTGACCGACGGCCTCTCGGACGCGCAGGTCGCCGACCTGCTCGGCGTCCTTCTCGCCATGGGGCGCGCCGACGTTGCCGCGGACCTGGCCGAGCGCCTTCTCGCGCGGGCCGAGAGCGGCCGCTGGTCACCGGCGGCCCTGCAGGAGGCGGAATTCTGCGTGCGGCGCCCCTACGTTTGGAAGGAGTGGCTGCACCGAGCCCTCTCCCCCGTCGAGCTGCTTCTCGACCGGGTTCGCGACCTCGACCGGCGCATGAGCTGACGGCGCGGGCGGAGCGCGGCCCCTACGCCTGACCGCACGTTGCGGGGCCGCCGCGCAGCATGTCGAGGCCGTGCGCGAGCGGGCCGATCACCGCCTCCAGGTTCTCCGTTGCCGCGCGCGGGCTGCCCGGCAGGTTCACCACGAGCGTGCGGTCGACGATGCCCGCCGTCGCCCGGCTCAGCCAGGCACGGTCCGTGACCGCGGCGCTCGCGGCCCTCATTGCCTCGGGCAGGCCGGGCACCATGCGCTCGCAGACCGCCGCGGTTGCCTCGGGCGTCACGTCGCGGGGCGAGAAGCCCGTCCCGCCGCAGGTAAGCACCAGTGCCACGTCCCCCTCAGCTGCCGCGATGAGCGCGGCCTCGATCTCGGGGCGCTCGTCGGGGACCACGCGCGGCCCCATGACCTCGTAGCCGTGAGCGACAAGGAGCTCCGCGACGGCGGGGCCCGTCCGGTCCTCGTAGACGCCCGCCGACGCGCGGTCGCTCACCGTGACGATCAGCGCGCGGTACCTCTCGCCCATGGCTACCTCCCGAACGGGCAGTGCGGGAACGTGCACTCGGGGCACCCCAGGCACAGTCCGCCCTCCCCCATGCGCACAAGGTCCGCCCTCTCGAGCGGCACGCCCGCGGCAATGCGCGGGAGCACCAGGTCGAGCACCGTGGCCTTGCTGTACATCGCGCAGCCCGGCACGCCGAGAACGGGAACCGACCTGCCGTCCGACCCCTCAAGGTAGCCCACGAGCAGCATTGCGCCCGGCAGGACCGGCGCGCCGTACGTGACCACGCGCGCACCGGCAGCGCGAATGGCGCCAGGGGTGTTGTCGTCGGGGTCCACGGACATGCCACCCGTGCAGAGCACGAGGTCAACGCCAACGGCGAGCGCCTCGTTGATGGCGGCCACCACGGCGTCGCGCTCGTCTCCCGGGGTGGAGCGCGCCACGCACTCGATGCCGTACCCCGCGAGCTTCTCAACCATGACCGGCGTGAAGCGGTCCTCGATGAGGCCAGAGGCCACCTCCGACCCCGTGGCGATGACGGCCGCCGTGCGGAGAAGGTACGGCGCCACGCGCACAAGCGGTTCCGAGCCAGCGGCGGACTCCGCCCGTGCGAGCTGCTCCTCAGCGATGACCAGCGGAATCACGCGCGTGCCGGCCAGGAGGTCGCCCTCGCGCACGGGGAAGCCGCCGCGCCGCGTGGCCACCATGACCTCGTCCACGGAGTTCACCGCCGCGAGGCGCGCCGAGTCCACGAGCAGCACGCCGTCGCGGTCGGCCAGCACGTTGATTTTGCCCTCGGAGGGCGCCCCCGAGGTGCGCGTGCCCGGACCCGCCACGAGCGCCGCCATGCGCCGGGCGGCATCGTCCTCGTGGACCATGCCCTCCTCGAGCTCCCAGACGTAGAGGTTCACCTTGCCCATGGAGAGCAGCACGGGAACGTCCTCGGCGGTGACCACGT
>DXBM01000059.1 GCA_019116525.1 Candidatus Olsenella pullistercoris
GCCGCCTGGCCCGAGTTCGACGAGGCCGCGGCAAAGGCGGACGAGGTCGAGATCGCGGTCCAGATCAAGGGGAAGGTCCGCGGCCGCGTGACGGTCTCCGCCGATGCCTCCGACGACGAGATGGCCGAGGCTGCCAAGGCGGCCGTTGCCGAGCAGCTCGCCGGTAAGGAGATCAAGAAGGTCGTCGTCATCAAGGGACGCCTCGTCAACATCGTCGCGGTCTAGGCTCCTGGGCAGAGGGGTTCTTGTCCCTCCCAAACCGACGGAACCGAGCCTGTTTCGTCGGTTTGAGCGGCATTAAGCAAGCTGAACCCTCCCAAACCCACGGATCGGGCCTGTTTCCGTGGGTTTGGGAGGGAACAAGCGCTCTGGGCGAGAAGGACGCGCCCTTGTGGGAACTTCGTGGAGAGCCGCTTGACGCACGGCGAGAAAAACCGTAAAGTAGCTGCGTATTCGAAGCTTTTAACGCAGGAAGTGGGGTGGATCTTCTCGCCCCGCTTCCTTTCTGTATGAAGACGGGAGGGGAGCATGCCCAAGCAGCCGCTCGAACAGGCGATCATCGACGCCCTCGAGGCGCGCGCGCCCGAGCGCGGCATTGACGTCGTGGACGTCGAGGTCGTGGGCGCGACCAAGGCGCCGTGCGTGCGCGTGCGCATCGACCACGCGGATGAGTCACTCGACACCATCACGCTCGACGAGGTGACCGAGGAGACCGAGTGGATCTCCGAGACGCTTGACGAGCTCGACCCCATCCCGTCGAGCTTCACCCTCGAGGTGTCCTCTCCGGGGCTCTCGCGCCCCCTGCGCAAGCCGCGCGACTTCGAGCGGTTCGCCGGGCAGACCGTCCAGGTCTCGCTCGTCCCGGGCGAGGGGAGGCGTCGCTACACCGGCACGCTCCTCGGCATCGAGGACGGCTCGGTCAGCCTTGAGGTTGATGGCCAGCGCGTGAGCGTGAGCTACGACGACATCAGGAAGTGCACGATTAAGCCCGACTTCTCGCAGCCGGGCGCGAACAAGTAGAAAGGTGCGAACATGGCCTCTGAGATGATGGAAGCCCTCGAGATCCTCTGCGAGGAGAAGCACATCGACCAGCTCTACCTCATCGACCGCCTCGAGCAGTCGCTCGCCAAGAGCTACGCTGACGTCCTGCACCTGCCGTTCGGTGCCCGCGTCACGATCGACCGCGCCACGGGCAGGGTCTACGTCTATGAGCTCGTCCCCAAGGGCGAGCCCGACCCCGAGACGGGCGACTACGCCGAGTTCGACGAGGTCGACGTCACCCCGCCCGACACGAGCCGCATCGCCGCGCAGCACGCCAAGGCCGAGATTCGTGCCATCGTGCGCAACGCCGCCCGCCAGCAGATCTTCGAGGAGTTCTCGCAGCGCATAGGCGACATCATCACCGGCACGGTCCTCCAGACCACGCCCGACTTCACGATCATCAAGATTCGCGAGGGCGTCGAGGCCGAGCTTCCTCACTTCGACCAGCGTCGCTACCCCGAGGAGCGCAACGAGCGCCCGCAGGGCGAGCGCTACGGGCACAACCAGCGCGTGCGCGCCATCATCATTGACGTGCGCGACCCCAACTCCACCCAGCCCGTCGTGCGCGGCGAGCGCCAGCGCCCGCCGATCGTGGTCTCCCGCACCCACCCCGACCTGATCCGCCGCCTCTTCGAGCTCGAGGTCCCCGAGGTCTACGATGGCGTCGTCGAGGTCAGGAGCATCGCGCGCGAGCCCGGCGTCCGCTCCAAGGTCGCCGTCTCGTCCAACGATGACCGGCTCGACCCGGTCGGCGCCTGCGTCGGCCCCAAGGGCAGCCGCGTGCGCACGGTCGTCTCCGAGCTGCGCGGCGAGCGCGTCGACGTCGTGCAGTGGAGCGACGACCCCGCCCGCTGCGTTGCCTCGGCCCTTTCGCCGGCGCGCGTCTCTCGCGTGGTCATCGATCCCGAGACCAACTACGCGACCGTCATCGTCCCCGACGACCAGCTCTCCCTCGCCATCGGCAAGGAGGGTCAGAACGCCCGCCTCGCCGCGCGCCTGACGGGGCTGCACATCGACATCAAGAACGAGTCGCTCGCCGCCACCGTCCTGCGTGACCTCCCTCGCGCCACAGTCGAGGAGGAGCCAGTCGACGACGGCGAGGCGCACCGCTGCGAGTACGTGGGCCCGAACGGCATCCAGTGCCGCAACATGGCGCGTCCGGGATCTCGCTTCTGCGGCGTCCACGAGCAGGTGGCGGCAGCCGAGGTCTCCTCTGACCCCGACTCGCTCATCTAGGGCACGCAGCAATCGTCTACTCGCGGGCGCGTTCGCCCGATGCTTGGAAGGTAGGTCACATGGCAAAGACTCGCGTACACGATCTCGCCAAGGAGTACGGCATCTCCAGCAAGGAGATGCTCCAGCACCTGAGCGACATGAAGATTCCGGCCAAGTCGGCCTCGTCCACGCTCGAGGACGCCTACGTCTCGATGGTGCGCAAGAAGCTCAAGCCCATCCTGGAGGCGCACGCTGCCGAGATCGAGGCCCAGCGCAGGGCCGAGGAGGAGGCAAAGGCCGAGGAGGCGCGCATCGCCGCCGAGAAGGCCGAGGCGGAGCGCCGCGCGGCCGAGGAGCGCCGCGAGCGCGAGCGCGCCGAGGAGGAGCGCCGCCGCGCCGCCGCCGAGGAGGCTCGCAAGCGCGCGGAGGCCGAGAAGGCCGAGGCCGAGCGTCGCGCGGCCGAGGAGGCAGAGCGCAACCGCGTGCGGGACAACGCCCCGAAGAGCGTCCCGTCCTTCACCTCGCTGCTCGACCAGATCGCCCAGCAGGAGAAGATCCTGAAGCAGCAGGCCGAGGAGTCTGCGCAGAAGAAGGCCGAGGAGCGCGGCGGCCGCTCGCGTCGCGAGGGCGCCCCCTCCCGCGGCTCGCAGGGCCGCCCGGCTGCCCCTGCGCCCTCCGAGCCCGTGAGCGACGGCGGCGGTCGCCGGCGCGGCAAGAAGGGTCGCCGCGGCGACGAGGGCGGCGAGGACCGCTACAGCCGCATGGCCCGCGAGGCTGAGGCGTACAACAGGAGCCGCGTGCTCGAGGAGGCCCGCGTGGCCGTCGAGGAGGCCTCTCGCGAGTCCACCGGGCGCCGCAAGCGCCGCAAGGAGCGTCGCCAGAAGCAGGCTGCCGAGGCCGCGATGGAGCAGCGCATCGAGGAGGCGCTCGCGAACGACCAGGACCTCTCGCAGCTCGACACCGTCAAGGTGCCGCAGGGCTCCACGGTCCAGGAGCTCGCCGAGCTTCTCGGCGTCTCCGCCAACGACATCATCAAGCGCCTGTTCCTCCTCGGCACCCCGCTCACGCTCACCGAGTCCATGTCTGACGAGCTCATCGAGCTCGTCGCCGACGACCTCGGGCGTGACGTCAAGGTCATGAGCAAGGAGGAGGAGAATTCCTTCACCTTCTACGACAACCCTGAGGACCTGCGTCCGCGCCCGCCGGTGGTCACGGTCATGGGCCACGTCGACCACGGCAAGACGTCGCTGCTCGACGCGATCCGTCACACGGGCGTCGCCGAGGGCGAGGCCGGCGGCATCACCCAGGCCATCGGCGCGTCCCAGGTCAAGATCAACGACCGTCTCATCACCTTCATCGACACGCCCGGTCACGAGACGTTCACCGCCATGCGTGCCCGCGGCGCCAAGGTGACCGACATCGTCATCCTGATCGTGGCTGCCGATGACGGCGTCATGCCCCAGACCATTGAGTCCATCAACCACGCCAAGGCCGCGGGGGTCCCGATCATCGTTGCGGTCAACAAGATCGACAAGCCGGGCGCCAACCCTGACAAGGTCCGCCAGGAGCTCACCGAGTACGGCATCATCCCCGAGGAGTGGGGCGGGCAGAACATGTTCGTCAACATCTCCGCCAAGAAGAAGATCGGCATCGACGAGCTGCTCGAGACGGTCCTGCTCCAGGCCGACGTTCTCGAGCTCAAGGCGAACCCCGACACGTTTGCCTCGGGTAACGTCCTCGAGGCAAAGCTCGACCGCGGCCGCGGCTCGGTTGCCACCGTCCTCGTGACGCGCGGCACCCTGCGCATCGGCGACGCGCTCGTGGCGGGCATGGCCTACGGCCGCGTCCGTGCCATGCTCGACCCGAAGGGCAACTCCGTCACCAAGGCCCGGCCCTCCGACGCCGTGGAGATCCTCGGCCTCCAGAGCGTGCCGATGGCGGGCGACGAGTTCCGCGTCTTCCACGACGAGCGCGACGCGCGCCAGCTCGCCGACGAGCGCGCCCTCAAGGCCCGCATCGAGGAGCAGAACCGCGTGAAGCACGTGACGCTCGAGAACCTCTTCGACACGATGGCCGACGCCGAGGTCAAGGAGCTCAACCTCATCATCAAGGCCGACGTCCAGGGCTCCATCGAGGCGCTCCAGGACTCCCTCGACAAGATGGACCAGTCCGAGGTGCGCATCAACACGATCCACTCCGCCGTCGGCGCCATCACCGAGACCGACGTCATCCTCGCGGACGCCTCCAACGCCATCATCATCGGCTTCGGCGTGCGCCCCGAGGCCAAGGCGCGCGCCGCTGCCGAGCGGGACGGCGTCGAGATTCGCACCTACAGCGTCATCTACAAGGCGATCGAGGACATCGACGCCGCTCGAATCGGCATGCTCAAGCCCACCGAGGTTGAGGTCCAGACCGGCACCGCAGAGGTGCGCGACACCTTCAAGGTGCCCAAGGTCGGCATCGCCGCCGGCTGCATGGTCCAGGAGGGCGAGATCAGCCGCGACGACTCGGTGCGCCTCGTGCGCGACGGCATCGTCGTCTACGACGGCAAGATTGCCTCGCTCAGGCGCTACAAGGACGACGTCAAGAGCGTCAAGGCGGGCTTCGAGTGCGGCATCGGCCTCGAGAACTTCCAGGATGTCAAGCCCGGCGACCTCATCGAGGGCTATCGCATCGACCAGGTTGCCCGCACGGAGTAGCGTACGGGGACGGGGCGCTGCCCCGTCCCCCTGTTTGGAGCCGGCATGAAGCAGAACCAGAACTCGAGAAGGGTGGGCGAGCAGGCCCGCGTCAAGCTCGCCAACATCCTCCTCTTTGAGATTTCCGACCCCGCCCTCTCGCTCGTGACCATCACCGGCGTTGAGGTCTCGGTCGACAAGAGCTACCTTCGGGCGTACGTGAGCTGTGACGCCGACCGCTACGAGGAGGTCGAGGCCGCCCTCGGGCGCGCCAAGGGCCGCATCCGCTCGCTTCTGGGCCGCGCGCTCGGCTGGCGCGTGACCCCCGAGCTCGACTTCCGGATTGACACGACGACTGACGACGCCGAGCGCATCGCGCGGGCGCTCGAGGACGTCCCTCCCACGCTCGACGTCGAGAAGGACGAGTTCGGCTACCCCGTCGAGCCCGAGCGCACTGACGGTGCGGAGTAGGTGGGGGCCGTGCCTGCGACAGACGCGCTCCCGGCCGGGCAGGCCGAGAGCTTTGACGCCATAACCAGCCTCATAGAGCGCTCTGAGCGGATCGCGGTCTGCGCGCACACCTCGCCGGACGGCGATGCGCTCGGCTCTCAGCTCGCGCTCATCGAGCTCATCGAGCGCACCTGGCCCGAGAAGGACGTGCGGGGGCTGCTCGCCGACGACGACGTCGTCCCGCGCATCTATCAGTTCCTCCCTGGGTCCGAGCGCCTCGTCCGCGCGCGTGACTACGCCGAGGACCCTGACCTCTTCGTCTGCGTTGACCTCTCCCAGCCCGACCGCCTGAACGAGGCGGCCGCCGTTCTGGGGCGCTCGGCGAGGGTCGCCGTGCTCGACCACCACCCGTCCGCGGCCCCCTTCTGGGACGCGGGCGTCGTGCGCCCGAGCGCCGCCGCGGCCGGTGTCATCGTGGCCGAGTACGCCCTCCACCTCGCGGGCGCGCTCACCGAGACGATGGCGCAGTGCCTGCTCTGCGCGCTCGTGACCGACACGGGCCGCTTCCAGTACCAGAACGCCAACGGGGAGGCGTTCAGGGTCGCGAGCGCCCTCGTTGACGCCGGTGCGTCCCCGTCCGAGGTGTCGCTGCACGTCTACCAGAGCGACCGTGTCAGCTACCTGCACCTCTCCGCCACCGTCATGGGGCGCATCACGACCTTCGAGCAGGGGCGGATCGCCTACAGCTACGCCACGATGGCCGACCTCGAGGCTAACGCTGTCCCTGTCGCGGAGTGCGACGGCCTCGTTGACATCGTTCGGCGCGTTGACGGCTGCGAGATCGCGCTCTTCCTCAAGGAGGTGCCCGGCGGCAAGGTCCGCGGCAACCTTCGCGCCAAGTCGGACCGCGACATCTCCGTCGTGGCCAGGGAGATGGGCGGCGGCGGTCACCCGGCCGCCGCGGGCTTCACCGTGGAGGGGGACATCGACCAGGCGCTCGCCGTCGTGCTCCCCAAGCTTCGCGCGCTCTACGCTGAAGGGGAGGGCGGGCGTTGAGCCGCGGCCCGAGCGCGCTCTCGGCGCTCCTTGCCGTTGACAAGCCAGCCGGCCTCACCAGCCATGACGTCGTCGCTCGCGTCCGCCGTGCGCTCGGCGAGCGCCGCGTGGGGCACGCCGGAACGCTCGACCCCGCCGCGACGGGCGTCCTCGTCGTGGGCGTGGGGCAGGCGACCAGGCTCCTTGGGCTGCTCGCGCTCGATCGCAAGGGGTATCGCGCGACCTTCTCGCTGGGCGCCGAGACGACGACCGACGACGCCGACGGCGAGGTGACCTCCGTCGCCGACGTGGACCGCGCGCTGCTCGACCCCGAGCGCGCGGCGACCGAGGTGGAGCGCCTGGTGGGCGAGCAGGACCAGGTCCCTCCGCGTTACTCTGCCGTCTCCGTGGGGGGCCGGCGCGCGTACGCCGCCGCGCGCGCGGGTGAGGAGCTCGAGCTCAGCGCCCGCCGCGTGACCGTGCACGACGCGAGGCTCGTAAGCGTTGACCCCGAGGCTGCCGCGTGGGTCGTTGACCTTGACGTCTCCAAGGGGACCTACGTGCGCAGCATAGCGCGCGACCTCGGAAGGTCCCTCGGTTGCCTCGCGCACGTCTCGGGGCTCAGGAGGACCTTCTCGGGGCCCGTGACCCTCGCCGACTGCGTGACCCTCGACGAGCTTGCCGAGCAAGGTGCGCCCCTCGTGCGCGAGCGGTGCCTTGACCCGGCGGCGACCCTCGGCCTTCCCGTGCGCGACCTCTCGCTCGACGAGGTGCCCGACGTGATGAACGGACGTCGCATCCAGCCGGGGACGCTGCGCTCGGGCGCCGCTCCGGGGCCCGGCGAGCGCGTGGCCCTCTCCTTTGGCGGCGCCCTTGTCGGCGTCTGGCGACGAGAGGGCGCGAGGCTCGTCTGCGAGTCCAACTTCCCCCAGGCCATCGAGGGGGTGCGCTGATGGGCGAGAAGGACCTCAGCTCGCGCCTTCTCGCGCTCTCGCCAGAGCGCCCGATCGCGCCGGGCGCCGCGCGCGCCCTCGTGCGGGGCGCCCTGCTCGCGGCTCCGTCGGGGGCCGCGGGAGGCGTTCCTCCGAGAAGTGCGCTGCGCGGAACTTCTCTGCGGAGTGCCTCCCGCGACCTGCGGTCGGTTTGTGCGATTGGGGCGTTCGACGGGGTGCACGAGGGGCATCGGGCGCTTCTCGCCCGGGCGCGCGCTGAGGCCGAGGCGCGAGGGGACGAGCTCGTCGTGGTGACGTTCTCTCCTGACCCGTCGCGCGTCCTCACTCCGGTTGACCCGCAGCCGCAGCTCCTCTCCTGCGAGGACCGGCTTCGCGCGCTCGCGATCGCCCCCGGCGTGGATCGGCTCGTCACGATTCCCTTCACCCCCGAGCTCGCCGCGCTGCCCTATGAGCGGTTCGTGCGAGAGGAGCTCGGCTCGCGCATGGCGCTCGACTGCGTCGTCGTGGGCGAGGACTTCTGCCTCGGCGCGGGAGGGGCCGGGACCGTGGGGGCCCTTCGCGAGCTCGGGCGCGTCGACGGGTTCTCCGTCATCGGCGTCGCGCTCGCCGACGCGGGGGGCGCCCCCGTCACCGCCACGCGCGTGCGCGACCTTCTCGGAAGCGGGAGCATTGAGGACGCCGCGGAGCTCCTCGGCCGTTGCCACTTTGTCTCGGGCAGGGTCGTGCACGGCCGCGGGGAGGGGACGGGGTTCGGCTTCCCCACCGCGAACGTCGAAGTCCGCGAGGGGCTCTGCCTCCCGGCAGAGGGCGTCTACGCGGGCTACGTCGTCGCCTCTGGCACCGCGTGGCCCGCCGCCATCAACGTCGGCAGGCCGCGGTCCTTCTCGCCGGGCGAGGAGGGCGAGGCGTTCCTCGAGGCGACCCTGCTTGGCTTCTCCGGCGACCTGTACGGCGCCGAGGTCTCTGTCGTCTTTGTGCGGTGGCTGCGCGCCCCGAGGACCTTCTCGTCTGTGTCCGAGCTCGAGCGAGTCGTCCTGGGCAACGTCTCCTGGGTCCGCGAGGCGCTGGGAGAGGACGGCATTGACCTTGGGCGGGAGGTGGTCGCGTGATCTCGGACGAGGACAAGGAGCGCGTGAGGCAGGCAACCGACTTCGTGCAGCTTGTTGCCGAGACCGTCGAGCTCAGGCAGCGTGGCCAGGAGTTCTGGGGCTGCTGCCCGTTCCACGGCGAGAAGACCCCGTCGTTCAAGGTGAACCCCGCGACCGGGCTCTGGCACTGCTTCGGCTGCGGGGACGGCGGGGACGTCTTCTCGTACGTGCAGCGCCGGGAGGGCCTGGAGTTTCTCGACGCGGTTCGCTACCTCGCCGACCGCGCGGGCATAGAGCTCCACGAGGAGCGCGGCGCCTCGCGCGGCCCCAAGAAGACGCGCCTCATGGAGGCCCTCGGCGAGGCGGAGTCCTACTTTCACACCATGCTCATGCGCGGCAAGGGGCCGGGGCCTGACTCCGCGCGCCGCTACCTTGCCGGCAGGGGATTTGGCTCCGACGTCTGCAGGCGCTGGGGGCTTGGCTTTGCCCCGGGCCGCGGCTCGCTCGTGTCGCTTCTCCGCGAGAAGGGCTTCTCGCCTGCCGAGCTCGTGGCGGCCGACCTTGCGCAGGACCGCTCGGGCAGGCTCGTCGACCGCTTCTACGACCGCGTGATGTTCCCCATCCACGACGAGATGGGGCGCACGATCGCCTTTGGCGGGCGCATCCTCGAGAAGCGCGACAACGTGGCCAAGTACCTCAACACCCGTGACACCGCCGCCTTCAACAAGGGCAAGCACCTCTATGCGTACGACCGCGCCAAGGAGGCGATGGCGGCGACCGGGGAGGCCATCGTCTGCGAGGGCTACACCGACGTCATCGCCATGCACGAGGCCGGCTTCACCAACACCGTGGCGGCCCTGGGGACGGCGTTTCGCCTCGATCACGTGCGGCTCATGGAGCGTCAGCGCGTGAGTAGGATCGTCTGCCTGTTCGACGGCGACGCTGCGGGGCAGCGCGCGGCTGAGCGCGCGGTCCGCTACCTCGACCAGACCTCGGCTGCGCTGCTGTGCGTGGTGCTCCCGGACAACCTGGACCCGATGGAGTTCCTCTCGGAGCGCGGGGCGGACGCCCTGCGCGCCGTGCTTGATGGCGCGAGGCCGCTCATGGAGTTCGTCTTTGAGAAGCGCCTCTCCGCGCATGACCTCTCGGCGCCCGGTCGCCGCGTTCGCGCGCTGCAGGACATGGCGTCGCTGCTCGCTCCGCTCAAGAGGAGCGTCCTTCTCGACGAGTACGCCACGCGCCTCGCTGACATCCTCGGCATGGACGTCGAGCAGACCAAGCGGGCCATCTGCGACGCGCCCGTGAGGGACCTTGACGAGGCGGCGCCCGCGACTGCCGCCCGGGCACGACGCGCGAGCGTGCCGGAGCGCGGCGAGGAGCACTCCTCGGCCGACTACGCCCCCGCTCCGGACGACTACCTTCCGCTCGAGGCGACCGATGCCGCACCCGCCCCTGCCGCCGGGGCGCCGCTTGCGGCGCTCTCGTCCGACGAGCGCATGCAGGTCGCCGCTGAGCGCGAGCTGCTGAGCGCCATCGCGACGCGACCGGACGAGATGCGGGGCTACGGTGAGCGCATCGCCTCCCTCAACTGGTGCGACGAGCGGCACGAGGCGATGGCGTGGGCCATGCTCTCCACCCCCGACGGAAGCGCCCCGTCCGACGTCGTCGCTGCCGCCACGGCGGTCGTGCCTGAGGCGCCGCGGCTGCTCTCGGGCGGGCGCGTGATGGGGGAGAGCGAGCTCAGCGAGCAGAAGCGCCTCGATCTCATCGTCGACACCGCAGAGCTCCTCTCGTCGAGGCGCCGCATCCGACAGATCCGCGCGCGCCTCAAGGGGTCGCTTCCTGATGAGGCGAGCGCCGAGGCGCTGTTTGCCGAGGCCACCGCCCTTCAGCGGCGCGCCGCGGAGCTCTCCCGGGCGCTCTCCTCTGTTTCCAGCGAGTAGCGTTTCGCCCAGCCCGTCATTGGGTATAATCTGCAAGGTTTATGCGTCGAAGGGACATACGTGGCTGCCAAGAAGACGAACGAGAACATCAAGCTCTCAGAGGACCTTGCCAAGGCGTTTGACACGCTCGTCTCCGGATCTGGATCCGGGCAGACGGTGAGCGAGGACGACATCCAGATCGCCATCCGCGACCTTGACGTCGACTCCGACGAGCTCTCCGACCTGTACGACGCGCTTCGCTCGCGGGGCATCGAGATCGGCGAGGTGGGCGCGGAGCAGGCCGGCGGGGAGGACTTCTCCGTGGAGGTCGACTCCGATGAGGGCTTCGACGCGGACGACTCCTCCGACGAGGACTTCGATGACGAGGAGGGCGAGTCCGAGAGCGTGGCCGAGGCAAAGGCCGTCAAGGAGGCCCTGCGCTCCGTCCCCAAGGCCCGCGTCGCAAAGCCCAAGCGCTCGTCGCGCGCGCGGGCGCGCCGCCAGGACACCTCCACCGCCATGCTCACCGGCGACCCGGTGCGCATGTACCTCAAGGAGATCGGCAAGGTCGACCTGCTCACCGCCTCCGAGGAGGTCAACCTTGCCATGAAGATCGAGGCGGGCACCGAGGCCGCCGGCAAGCTCGAGGCGGAGGAGGCCGGCGAGCTGGAGCTCACCCGTGCTGAGAAGCGCCGCCTCATGCGCATCGAGCAGGTTGGCCTTGACGCCAAGCAGCAGCTCATCAGCGCCAACCTTCGCCTCGTCGTCTCCATCGCCAAGCGCTACGTCGGTCGCGGCATGCTCTTCCTCGACCTCATTCAGGAGGGTAACCTCGGCCTCATTCGCGCCGTCGAGAAGTTCGACTACACCAAGGGCTTCAAGTTCTCGACCTACGCCACGTGGTGGATTCGTCAGGCCATCACGCGCGCCATCGCCGACCAGGCGCGAACCATCCGCATCCCGGTCCACATGGTCGAGACCATCAACAAGCTCATCCGTGTCCAGCGCCAGCTGCTCCAGGACCTTGGGCGAGACCCGACCCCCGAGGAGATCGGTGCCGAGATGGGGATGAGCCCCGACCGCGTCCGCGAGATCCAGAAGATCAGCCAGGAGCCCGTCTCCCTCGAGACGCCGATCGGCGAGGAGGAGGACTCCCAGCTCGGCGACTTCATCGAGGACTCCTCCGCGGTGGCGCCTCCCGAGGCCGCCTCTGACTCCATGCTTCGCGAGCAGCTCGATCAGGTCCTTGATGGTCTCGCCGACCGTGAGCGCAAGGTCATCAAGTTCCGCTTTGGCCTGGAGGACGGGCACCCGCGCACCCTCGAGGAGGTCGGGCGCGAGTTCGGCGTCACGCGCGAGCGCATCCGCCAGATCGAGAGCAAGACGCTCGCCAAGCTTCGCCACCCGAGCCGCTCGGGTCGCCTCAAGGACTACATGGAGGACTAGCGGCAGCTGGCTCGCCGCAGACCGCAGGAAGGGCAGCGCATGTCAACCAACCAGAAGAGGCTCAAGGTCTTCTCGCTCGCGCTCATGGCGCTCGGCATCCTTGCCGTCGTGGGTGGCGTCCTCGTGCTCACAAGCTCGCCGATGGCGTCCGTGCTTCGCGTCCCGGTTGCGGGAGCGGCGACCTCGGGGACCATCTCCACTGAGGTCATCGGCGTGCTGGCGCTCGTCGTGGGAGTCTACTGCCTTGCCGTGGGCGTCCTTGGCGCCCGAGCCGCCAACAACCCGCGGCGGGTGGGGGCCTTCCGCACGCTCGACGTCGTGCTCGTCGTGGCCACGCTCGCTGAGGTTGGCCTCGGTGCCCTTGCCGGCCAGGTTTCTTGGGTCGAGGTGGTTCTCGCCGTTCTCGCCGTCGGGGCCTTCGTCTACGCTGGTCGTGCCAACAGGGAGGCCCTGGACCGCTAGGCGTGCCCCCAAGGCTCGCCTCTTTGAGTCATTGGCGAGCAGAACTCCCTCCCAAACCTACGGAATCGCCTCTGTAACGCAGGTTTAAGCGGCATTAAGCTACCTGAACCCTCCCAAACCTACGCTTTTCTCTCAGGAGTGTAGGTTTGGGAGGGACTTTGTTCTGTTGACGCATTCGCTCGCGAGAAGCGTTCCGCACAAGGTAAAAGAAACGGGCCGCCGAGAAATTCTCGGCGGCCCGCGTGCTCTCTGGCTCCCCGGGTAGGATTCGAACCTACGACACGCTGATTAACAGTCAGCTGCGCTACCACTGCGCCACCGGGGAATCTGGTGCGTGCGCACAAGAGAAGAGTATACAGATGCACGCGCGGCATGCAAGTCCAAAGTCACATTTTTTTGTCGGGACAATGACCGCGCCGTGTCGCGGGCGAGCCTCTGCCGTTTCTATGGGCCTCGAGGTGCTGTGCTAGGATTTCAACCGGTTGGTTCGGAGCACTAGGTCAGGGAGGGCCCTTGGTCACACGTCTCTCAGCTCGACCCGAAGGCTCGCACGTCTCGGGGCGCTACGCCAAGGATCGCTTCATTCTCCAGCAGCTTGTTAACAAGGACTTTAAGCTGCGTTACCGCCGATCGGTGCTTGGCGTCGTATGGAGCGTGCTGAACCCGCTGCTCATGATGATCATCATGAGCTTCGTGTTCTCGTACTTCCTGCGTGGCTCCAACGTTGAGAACTACCCCCTCTACCTTATCGTGGGCAACATCACCTTTACCCTCATGAACGAGGCGACGAGCACGGGACTGCGCTCTATCATCGATGCCGCGCCGCTGCTCAAGAAGGTCAAGGTCGACCGCTGGGTCTTCCCGGTGCAGAAGGTGTTCTCCGCTGCCTTCAACTTCTCCTTCTCGCTCATTGCGGTCGCAATCGTCATGCTTTTCTTCCAGGTCCTCCCCACGTGGCATATCGTGTGGATGGTCCCCGCGCTCGCCCTGCTCATGGTCTTCTGCATGGGGGTGAGCCTGCTCATCAGCTCGCTCGCAGTGTTCTTCCGCGACATGATCCACCTCTGGAGCGTCCTGCTCACCGCCTGGACCTATCTCACGCCCATCTTCTGGGACCTTTCGCTGCTGACGGGCTCCAGCGCCCCGTGGTTCGTCATCGCAGTCGTGAAGGCCAATCCGATGTACAACTACCTTGAGATGATGCGCTGCGCGATCGTCTATCAGTCCAGTCCCGAGCCCATGGTCGTTGTTCTTGCCGCGGTCTGGGCGCTCGCGGTCCTTCTCGCCGGCATCGCGGTGTTCAGGAAGACCGAGCACAAGTTCATTCTCTACATCTAGGCCGGGGGTCAACGCATGGCAGACGCAACCACGTCCGAGTACTCCATCGAGGTCAACGACGTCTCGATGATCTTCAACATCGCAAGCGAGCAGCTCAACAACCTCAAGGAGTACTTCATCAAGATCATGCGGCACGAGCTTTTCTTCAAGCCCTTCCGCGCCCTTGACCACGTGAGCTTCAAGGTGCGGCGCGGCGAGGTCGTGGGGCTCGTCGGCACCAACGGCTCCGGCAAGTCCACGATGCTCAAGTGCATCGCCGGCGTGCTCGAGCCCTCCGAGGGCTCGATCGAGGTGCGCGGCAACATCGCCCCGCTCATTGAGCTCGGTGCCGGCTTCGACCCGGAGCTCACGGCGCGCGAGAACATCTACCTCAACGGTGCGCTCCTTGGGTACACCCGAGAGTTCATCGACGCGCACCTGCAGGAGATCATCGACTTCGCCGAGCTCGAGAGCTTTATGGACATGCCCCTCAAGAACTACTCCTCGGGCATGGTCGCGCGCATCGCCTTCGCCATTGCCACCGTGACCGAGCCGGACGTGCTCATCGTTGACGAGACGCTCTCCGTGGGTGACGTCTTCTTCCAGCAGAAGTGCGAGGAGCGGATCCAGCGCTTCATCAAGTCCGGCGACGTGACCGTGCTGTTCGTCTCGCACTCCACTGAACAGGTCGAGCGCATCTGCCAGCGCGCCATCTGGATCGAGAAGGGCGTCCAGCGCATGGACGGCCCTGCGAGCGAGGTTCTCGCCGCCTATCGCGCGCAGTTCGGCTAGGTCGCGCCGCCCGGCACCGGCCGCCGGCGCGCTTTAAATGGTATGATATTGCCCTAACCTATATAGAGGGGGCATGATGAGAGGGCGTCTTCGCCACGATCGAAGGGCATTGTCAGCACAGGGTTTCGAGATCACGTCCGTCTTGGTGAGCCCGCCGCCCCTGACGTCGCTTCCCGCGGTCTACCTGGATGAGACGTCCTCCTTGTGGGCCGTCGCGTATCCGCTGCAGCCGCCCGTCATCCACGCACTCTCGGATGTTCGCGCATGCTCCTCGGCAGAGGACCTGGGCGAGGGCGACGAGGGCGTGCCGAGCGGGCGTCCCACCCTGGACGCGGTGCTGTTGCACCCTCGGGAGCTCTCGAGGAGAAACGCGGCGCGGCGCGGCCTTTCGTTGGGAATCGGGGTTCGCGTGCTGCTGGCAGATGGCGCGACGGGGGAGACGGCGATGAGCATCCCCCTGTGCGTCAGCGTGGTGCGGCGCGGCTCGCGCGCCCATCGCTCGCTCATGTCCCAGGCGGACGGGCTCGCCCGGGCGCTCTCTCCAGCGCCGGCGGCGTCCTGAGGGGGTCGCATGAGGACAGCGGACGAGACGATCAAGGCGACCCCGCCCAAGACGCGAGCGGTTGAGGGCATCCTCTGGTATATCGGGAGCCGGGGCATGGAGGGGGGAGATCGTCTCCCGTCGGAGCGCGACCTCAGCTCGGAGCTGGGCGTCTCGAGAACCGCACTGCGCGCGGCCATCTCGCAGCTCGAATCGCGTTTCGTTCTCGAGAGCAGGCAGGGCTCGGGCACGTATGTCTGCGCGCGAAAGCCCACGTTCGTGCTTGAGGAGACCTGCAGCTTCTCGGAGGCGGTGCGCCGCGCTGGGCGGGTGCCGTCCTCTCGGCTCGTCCATGCCCGCGTGCACGCCACCGACGAGCGGAGCGCGCGTAAGATGGGAGCTGCGGCCCCAGGCAGCGTGCTCGAGATCAGGCGGGTGCGCCTTGTTGACGGCGCGCCCGCCTCGATAGAGACGGCCTATGTCAACAACGACCGGTACCCCGAGCTCGCGCGCGTCGACTTTGCCCACGAGAGCCTCTATGCCTGTCTTGAGCGGGCGTATGGAGTCAGGCTGGCCCACGGAACGGATCGCATCTCCATCACGCGGGTGAGGGCGGACGAGGCACGCCTGCTCGAGGTCGCGTGCGGAACGCCGGCGTTTTTCCAGGAGACGGTCAGCTATGACGAGGAGGGTGGCCTCATCGAGTACTGCGCTTCCGTGGTGCTCCCGAGCAAGGTCCAAATCGCAAGCACCGGCGGGGCTCCCCGCTTCGAGAGGTGGTGAGGTGCCGACATGCAACAGCCGATGGACACGCGGGGCGCGGATTCCCCATCCCATCCGCATGCTCCTCTCTATCTCACCATCCGCGAGCGCCTGCTTGATGCCATCGCTCGCGGCGAGTACGAGACGGGCACGCTGCTCCCCTCCGAGCACCAGCTCGCCGAGCAGTTCTCGACGACGCGCCTCACCGTTCGCAGCGCCGTCGACGAGCTGGTGAGCCAGGGGCTCGTCCGACGGGTTCCCGGCAAGGGGATGCTCGTCTCGGCGCCCTGGCTGGATGGTGGCCCGTCGCTGGACGGCTTCAGGAAGCGATACGCCGCCCTCGGCGACGACGTGTCCGTGCGCGTCCTCTCTCGGGGCCTCCGGGATGCGGGCCCATACTTCGCCCACCTCTTTGACATTGCGGAGTCCGATGCGGTGTACTCCGTCCGCAGGTTGAATAGCCTGAACGGGCGTCCGGTGTCGGTCGAGCAGGCGACGATGCCCTATGGCCCGCTCGCGGGCATCGAGCGCATCGACCTCGAGACGTTCGGCCTCTACGAGGCCTATGAGATGTGCGGCCACAAGGTGGCGCTCGTCCAGGAGCGGCTGGGCATCGAAAGCCTGAGCGCGCGCGACGCCGGCCTTCTCGGCGTTGAGCCGGGCGACCCGTCGCTCGTCATCGAGTGCGTGAGTCTCGACGCCGACGGGTGCGCCATCGAGCACGCGACCCTCTACAACCGCGGTGACCGCATCTCGTACTCCTATACCTTCTAGCTATATAGATACTGGAAAAATAATACCACTTAGCGAGAAATACCTGCCGTCCGCGGCCAAGGAATCGCTTTTCGTATAAGTGGTATGAAAAAAGAATAATCTGTATAAGTGAAGAGGCGATCCGGAGCGTCTCCTTCCCAGCGGACAACCAGAGAAGGGAGAAGTATGGCCGAGAGCGAGAGGATTGAGATCCTGCACTTCGATCAGGAGCGTTACTTGAAAGAGGCCTCTGAGCTGCGCACGCGGGGAGAGGAGATGGTGCGCTTTGCCGACCAGGTGGCCGACGAGGGCTATGATGCGGTCTTCCTGCTGGGCATGGGGGGCACGTGGGACGAGCTGCTGCAGCTCGAGTACATCATGAACCTCTACGCTGACAAGGACCTCGAGCTCCACCTCCTGAACGCCGCGGAATGGAACGTCCTGGGCAGCCGTCGTCTCACGGAGCGGTCGGTGGTGCTCACGTCCTCTGAGTCGGGGACCACGGTGGAGGTGCTCGAGGCCGTTAGGAAGATGCGCGGGCAGGGGATCAGGGTCTATGCCCTGACGAACCCCGATTCCCCCATCGGCCAGGCGGTCGGCGCGGAGCGCTGCGTCCCCATGTCCCAGATGCACGGCACCGGCAGCTGCGAGATGAACTACTACCTTGCCGACTGCTTCGGGCTGAGGCTTCTCTACCGCCGCGGGTGCTACCCGGACTTCGACCGCTTCATGAGCCAGGCCGATCTCGCGTGGCAGGGACTCGTCGACCTTCGCAAGGCATTCGAGCCGCGGGCGGAGGAGATCGCCCGCAGGTACGCGCTCGCCCCGTACACCATGTTCGTCGGGTCGGGGGCGCTGTGGGGCGAGACCATCCTGTTCGCCATGTGCAATTTGGAGGAATGCCAGTGGAAGCGCGTCCGCTACGTGACCTCCCCCGACTTCTTCCATGGGACCCTCGAGCTCGTGGAGCCGGGCGTTCCCGTCTTTCTGTTCAAGGGCGAGGACGCGAGCCGCAAGCTCGACGAACGCGTGGAGAGGTTCCTCAAGTCTGGGGTGACCGGCGACGAGGACATCGTCATCGTGGACACCAAGGAGCACGCGCTGCCTGGCATTGATGAGGACCTGCGCGTGATTTTCTCGCCGTGGATCCTCTCGGCCCTCGTCGGGGAGCGGGTGTGCTGCTACTACGAGATGATGACGAAGCACAACCTGAACTACCGTCGCTACTACCATCAGTTTGACTACTAGCCCATTACCTTTGGTCCACGTCTGAGCTCGGTTAGGAGGAAGCGACGATGCGACGTTACGTCATTGCCTCGCACGCACATCTTGCCCAGGGCATGAGGGAGAGCCTGGCTCTGTTGGTCGGCAACGTCGACAACGTGTACGCCCTGTGCCTGTTCGTTGATGGCAACGACGATCCCGAGGCGGCGATCGCTGAGCTCCTCGCGTCGTTCGACGATGAGGATGAGGTCGTCGTGTGCACGGATCTGCTGGGCGGCAGCGTCAACAACGCGTTCGTGCGCGTGGTCTCGCAGAGGCCGGGCACCCTGCTCGTCACCAACACGAACCTCGCCTTCATGCTCGAGCTTCTGTGCGCTAACGAGGGCGGACCGCTCGACGAGGCCATTCGTCTCGTGCTCGCGGAGGGACGCTGCTCCGTTTCGTACGTGAACGATCTGCTCGACATTGTGGGAGCAGACGAGGACTTCTAGGCCCTTTGGCCGACTGCCGTTCGCATGGGTCACGTTGAGAGGGGCTTCACATGATTTTGCTCACGCGCGTTGACTTCCGTCTACTGCACGGTCAGGTGGCCGCATCCTGGGTGCAGGGGCTCGGGGCTGACTGCATATTCTGCGTGGGGGACCACGTCGCCTCCGACCAGGTCCTCCGCACGGCCCTCAAGCTCGGGAAGCCCCCGCACGTCAAGCTCGTCATCAAGGACATGGCGCACGCGATCGAGGCGATCAACTCGGGCGTGACCGACAGGTACCGCATGATCATCTGCGTGGAGACCGTGCGCGACGCCAAGGCACTTCTCGACGGATGCCCTACCATCACGGCCCTGAACCTCGGGAACACCCGCGAGAGCGCCACGACGACTGAGGTGACGCACCAGGTGTACCTCGAGCCCGACGAGGTCGCGATGATCCGGGAGCTTGCCTCACGGGGCGTGCGCGTCGAGGCCCGGGCCCTGTGCGCCGACGTCCCCGTCGACGTTGTCCCCCTGCTGCGACGCTGATGGTCGCGACGCCTTTCGTTACCTATGATTGGAGGTTGTTGTGTTGACGCAAGCACTCCTGGTTGGCCTGGTCGCCATGTTCGGCAAGATGGACAACCAGTTTGGCGAGTCATTCTTCCAGCGACCCATCGTCTTGTGCCCCCTGACCGGTCTCGTCCTGGGCGACCTGCCCATGGGCCTGGCCGTGGGAGGCGCGCTGGAGGCCATGTTTCTCGGCTCGATCGGGTTTGGCGCGTACGTGCCGCCCGACGAGATTATCGGCGGCGTGCTCGCATGCTCCTTCGCCATCACGCTTGGCGAGGGCCCCGAGACCGCGATCGCCCTCGCGGTGCCGATCGCCTCGCTGGCCGTGAGCATCAAGAGCGGCTTCTATTCCATCATGTCGGTGTTCGCGCGGCTCTCAGAGAGATACGCCGAAAAGGGGAGCGTGAGGGGGGTCTATGCCACCCACTTCCTCATCGGTGGGATACCCGCGCTGTGCTACGGTCTCATCTGCGGGCTCGCGTTCTACTTCGGCGCCGACGCGGTCAAGGCGGTGATAGAGGCGGTTCCCGACTTCGTCTTCAACGGCCTGACTGTTGCTGCCAACATCCTGCCGGCGCTCGGCCTCGCGATGCTCGGACGTCTCGTCCTGTCCCGCGAGCTGGTCATCTGGCTCTTTGCGGGATTCCTGATGAGCTCGTATCTCGGTGTCCCCATCCTGGGCGTCGCGCTGTTCGCCGTCGTTATCGGCATGGTCCAGTTCAACGTCCTCGGCCTGGCCGGCACGGGCCAGCCCGAGGTGGCGGAGGGAGATGACGAGGATGACTTCTAGAAAGGGCGAGGGGGAGCCCCACGGCG
Organism: Candidatus Olsenella pullistercoris; assembly: GCA_019116525.1. Classification (GTDB taxonomy): domain Bacteria; phylum Actinomycetota; class Coriobacteriia; order Coriobacteriales; family Atopobiaceae; genus Thermophilibacter; species Thermophilibacter pullistercoris. Next base: position 19,538 of record DXBM01000059.1, read on the forward strand.
ATCAGAGCCCGATCACGCGCTCCGACCTGATTCGCGCCTCCCTCAACGTCGGCTCGCTCGGCCTGAGCTTCTCATGGACGTACTACAAGCAGATGGGCATCGGCTTCGGTCTCATGATCGTGGGCCTGCTCAAGAAGATCTACCGCGGCCGACCTGACGACTTCGCGGCCGCTCTGCGCCGTCACGTGTCGTTCTTCAACATAACCATGCCCGTCGGGCCCTTCGTGGGTGGCATCGTCGTCGCCATGGAGGAGCAGATCGCCCGCGGCGAGCTGGAGCCCCAGGCGGTGCAAGATGTGAAGACCGCCCTCATGGGGCCGCTCTCCGGCATCGGGGACTCGATCTTCCTGTCGACCATTCGCGTGGTCGCGGCGGGAATCGGCATCTCGCTCTGCCAGCAGGGAAGTTGGTTCGGGCCCCTGGCGTTCCTCCTGATCTACAACGTGCCCGCATGGGGCCTGCGCGTGTGGGGCATCCAGAAGGGCTATGAGGTCGGCGTTGGGTTCCTCGAGCGCGCCCAGCGCAGCGGCGCGATGACGAAGATCGTCGGCGCCCTGGGCATCGTCGGGGTCATGGTCCTGGGCGCGATGTGCGACAGCACGGTGGCCGTCAACCTTGCCGTGACGATTGGCGCGGGCGACGCGGCCACGACGCTCCAGCAGATCCTTGACGGCATCATGCCCGGCATGCTTGGCATGGCGGCCTTCTGGATCTACTACAAGGCACTCGGCAGGAAGATGAGCCCGATGGTCCTGATACTTGTCACCATGGTCATCGGGGTCATCGGCTCGTATCTCGGCATTCTCGCGTAGAGTCGTGCCGCGCGGGTGTGCCCGCATCTGTCGAGGCGCCCGCCCGGAGACCTCCGGACGGGCGCCTCCCGACGCGCGTGGGGACGCCTGACGCTCGGCCCCCTGCCCCTCCCGCCGCCCGGTGCCGGCCGCTTGGTGTACACTGGGCTTGATTTTTAAGCCGGTGCGAGACGCCAGCAAGGTCAGGCCCATGGGGTGCTTCACATGCCTTTCTCGGACGCTCGTGCCGCAACGGCAGGGCGTCTTTTTTGAGAAGGGAGTCCCATGGCAGAGGCCAGGCTCAAGGCGCAGATCATGGACGGGCAGGCCATGTCTCGCGCGCTCACGCGCATCGCCCACGAGATCATCGAGAGGAACGAGGGGGCCGAGGGCATCGCGCTCGTCGGCATCGTGCGCCGCGGCGCGGCGATCGCCCCGCTCCTCGCCGACGAGATCGAGAAGATCGAGGGCTCGCGCCCGCCCGTGGGGACGCTCGACGTGAGCTTCTACCGCGACGACGTCCGTCGCAAGATCGCCCCGGTCGAGTTTGGGACGGACATCCCCTTTGGGGTGGACGACCGTGACATCGTCCTCGTCGACGACGTCCTCTACACCGGACGCACCATCCGCGCGGCGCTCGACGCCCTCATTGACCTCGGTCGCCCCAAGACCGTCCAGCTTGCGGTCATGATTGACCGCGGACATCGCGAGCTTCCCATCCGCGCTGACTACGTTGGCAAGAACGTCCCGTCCTCGCGCGAGGAGGACGTGCGCGTTTCCGTCACGCCCTATGACAAGGAAGACTCGGTCGAGATCTGGACGCTCCCGACCGCCGAGGGAGGGGAGAGGTAGATGCTCTCAGTCAAGCACCTCATCGACACGACGAGCCTCACGGCCGACGACATCACGCAGATCCTTGACACTGCGCGCTCGTTCTCCGAGGTGAACAAGCGCGCCATCAAGAAGGTTCCCGCGCTGCGCGGCCGCACGATCGTGAACCTGTTCCTTGAGCCCTCCACCCGCACCAAGAGCTCCTTCGAGCTCGCCGAGAAGCGCCTCTCTGCCGACAGCCTCTCGATGGGCGGCGCCACCTCCTCCGTCGTAAAGGGCGAGAGCCTCGCGGACACCATCGAGACCATCGACGCCATGAACGTCGACATGTTCATCTGCCGCGCCAAGCTCGCCGGAACGCCTCAGAAGATCACCGAGCACACCGACGCCATCGTCATCAACGCGGGCGACGGAAAGCACCAGCACCCCACGCAGGCCATGCTCGACCTCTACACCATCCGCGAGAATTTCGGGCACCTCGACGGCCTCAAGGTCGCCATCGTGGGCGACCTCAGCCACAGCCGCGTCTGCGGCAGCCTCGTGCCCGCGCTCAAGACGATGGGCGCCGACGTCACGCTCGTGGGCCCGCCCACCTTCCAGGTGGACGACCCCGACTACTACGGCGTTCCCCAGACGGCCGACCTCGATGCCGTCATCCCCGAGATGGACGTCGTCTACATGCTCCGCGTCCAGCTCGAGCGCATGGAGGGCGCTGCCATCCCCTCGCGCCGCGAGTACAACCGCCTCTGGGGCCTCGACATGGCGCGCGTCAACAAGATGAGGCCCGAGGCCATCATCTGCCACCCTGGCCCCATGAACCGCGGCATGGAGATCAACGCGGACGTTGCCGACTGCGCCCGCTCGCGCATCCTCGACCAGGTGAACGCTGGCGTCCTCACGCGCATGGCCGAGATGTACCTGCTTCTGGGAGGAGAGAACAATGGCGTATCTGCTTAAGGGTGCTCACGTCGTCGACCCGCAGGTGGGCCTCGACGACGTCCGTGACGTTCTCGTCGACGGCGAGAAGATCGCTGCCGTCGGGGTGGGCCTCGAGGCGCCGGAGGGCGCCGAGGTCATCGACGCCGCCGGCAAGTACCTCGTCCCGGGCCTTGTCGACATGCACGTCCACTTCCGCGATCCCGGCTTCGAGTACAAGGAGACCATCGAGACCGGCGCCCGCGCGGCCACGCACGGAGGCTTCACCGACGTTGCCACGATGCCCAACACCGATCCCGTGACCGACACGGGCGCGGAGGTGCGCTACCAGATCGACCGCTCCCGCCACGCCGGCCTCTGCCACGTTCGTCCGATCGGCGCGCTCACGGTGGGCGAGAAGGGCGAGACGCTCGCGGAGATCGGTGACATGGTCATGGAGGGCGCGGTCGCCTTCTCCGACGACGGCCATGGCGTCCAGAGCGCCGGCATGATGCGCACCTGCATGGAGTACGTCTCGCAGTTCGACAAGGTCGTCTCCGCGCACTGCGAGGTCGAGTCGCTCACCACGCACGGCGTCATCAACGAGGGCCGCGCCTCCACGCGCCTCGGCATGTTCGGCTGGCCGGCGCTCGGCGAGGAGCTCGAGATCTACCGCGACATCGAGCTGTGCCGCATGACCGGCTGCGCCCTGCACATCGCGCACATCTCCACCGAGAAGGGCCTCGAGCTCGTTCGCGCTGCCAAGGCCGAGGGCCTGCCCGTCACCTGCGAGGTGACGCCGCACCACCTCTTCCTCTGCGAGGACGACATCTCCGACGCCTACGACACCAACCTCAAGATGAACCCGCCCCTGCGTCGCGCCTCCGACGCCGCGGCGCTCGTCGAGGGCATCCTTGACGGCTCGATCGACTGCGTCGTGACCGACCACGCCCCGCACGCCCCGCACGAGAAGGACTGCGAGTGGGAGATCGCCTTCTTCGGCATCGTGGGCCTCGAGACGTCGCTTCCGCTCATGCTCACCAACCTCGTGCTCCCGGGCAAGATGAGCTGGTCGCGCCTCGTTGAGGTCATGGCCGTGAATCCCCGTCGCTGCCTGCGGCTCCCCGAGGTCAGGCTCGAGGCCGGCTCGATGGCCGACCTCACGCTCATCGACCCCGCCGCTGAGGTCACGGTCAGCGAGGACTGGCTCGAGAGCCGCTCCAAGAACTCCGCGTGGCTCGGCAAGACCCTCACCGGCCTTGCCTCTGACGTCTTCGTCTCTGGCAGGCAAACGCTCACGGACGGCGTCGTCACCCCGGTCAAGCGGGTGCTCCGATGACGGCCGGCCTTGACGTCCACGACTTCACCGTTGTCTCCAACGAGCCGGTCGCCGACGGCCTCATGCGCGTCGTCCTCTCGAGCCCCGAGCTCGCGAGCGCTCTTCGCGGCGGCCAGTTCGTGAACGTTGCCGTTCCCGGCGACGCGAGCCAGATCCTTCGCATCCCGCTGTCCTTCAGCTGCGCGGACCCCGAGGCGGGCACCGTGGAGATCGTCTACGCGGTCGTGGGCGACGGAACGCGCCGTCTTGCCGCCATGGCGGCGGGGGAGCGCTCCACCGCCGTCGGGCCCTGCGGTAACCCCTGGCCGGTCGTCGAGGGGGCTCGCCGCGCGTGCGTCGTTGCCGGCGGCGTGGGAGTCACGCCGATCGTCGCCTGCGCGCGCATGCTCTCTGGTGCGGGCGTCGCCTTCGACGCCGTTGTGGGCGCGCAGACCGCCGGAAAGCTCTGGGGCGCCGACGTGCTCTCGGGTCTCGGTGCCGGGGCCGTTGCCGTCACGACCGACGACGGCTCCGCCGGGAGGCGCGGGTTCACGACCGACGCCCTCGCCGAACTTCTCGCCAGCGGGGACTATGACGTCGTCTACACCTGCGGTCCCGAGGTCATGATGGCCGGCGTCGCGCGCCTCTGCCGTGATGCCAAGGTTGCCTGCCTCGTCTCCATGGAGCGCATGATGTGCTGCGGCTTCGGCGCGTGCGGCACCTGCAACGTGGCCATGGCCGACGGCACCTACAAGTCCTGCTGCAAGGACGGTCCCGTCTTCGACGCAGAGGAGGTGGCGTGGTAATGGGCGAGAAGAACGTGAGCCTTGCCGTCAACCTCGGCGGCGTGCGCATGAAGAACCCCGTCAACACCGCCTCGGGCACCTTTGCCTTCGGATCTGTCTTCGAGGACTTCTTTGACGTCTCCCGTCTCGGCGCCATCACGCTCAAGGGCTGCTCCGCCGAGCCATGGAGCGGCAACCCCGCGCCGCGCATGTGCGAGGTTCCGAGCGGCATGATGAACACGGTTGGGCTTGCCAACCCTGGCGTCCGCGGCATGGTCGATCAGTACGGTGACTATCTCTCCGGGCTCGAGGCGCGCGGGTGCCGCGTCATCGTGCAGGCTGCCGGTCACTCTGTCGAGGGGTACGTGGCGGCCGTGGAGCTCATCGAGGAGCTCTGCCCGTGGGCCTCGGGCGTCGAGATGAACATCTCCTGCCCCAACATCGCCCGGGGCGGCGCGCTCGTTGGCGGGACGCCAGAGAGCGCGGCCGAGGTCGTGCGCGCGGTGCGCCCGCGCGTGCGCAGGCCCCTGCTCGTCAAGATGGCGCCCGTGCGCGTCCCGGAGATCGCGCGCGCCTGCGAGGCCGAGGGTGCGGACGCCCTGTCGCTCATCAACACGATCAACGGCATGTCCATTGACGTGCGCACCCGCAGGAGCCGTCTCTCAAAGCCCACGGGAGGCGTTTCGGGCCCTGCCATCCACGCCATCGCCGTGCGCATGGTCTGGGAGGCTGCCCACGCCGTCAAGATCCCGATCAACGGCATGGGAGGCGTGGCGAGCTGGCAGGACGCCGCCGAGATGATCCTTGCCGGCGCTACCTCCGTCACCGTGGGCACCGCCAACTTCTACGACCCCACGTGCGCCGCGAACATCGTTAACGGGCTCAGGGCGTGGGTCGCCGAGCAGGGCGTCACTGACATCAACGAGCTGATTGGAGCCTTCGAATGCTGACGTACGAACAGGCGAGCGACAAGGTCATCATCGCGCTGGACTGCTCCCGCGAGCGCGCCTTCGAGCTCGCGGACATGCTCGCGGGCAAGGCGACGTGGGTCAAGGTGGGCATGACGCTCTTCTATGCCGAGGGGCCCGCCATCGTTGACGCGATGTGCGAGCGCGGGCTGCGCGTCTTTCTCGACCTCAAGGTGCACGACATTCCGTTCCAGGTGCAGGGCGCCGTCCGCGCCGCCTCCCTCACGGGCGCTGACATCCTCTCCATCCACGGCCTCGGCTCCTCGGCCATGATCGCCGCGGCGCGAAAGGGCGCTGAGGAGGCGGCCGGCGAGCGAGGCGGGGACCGCACGCGTCTCGTGGCCATCTCTGTCCTCACGAGCATGGACCAGGCTGCGCTCTCCGAGATCGGCGTCGAGTCCCCGGTTGCCGAGGAGGTTGCGCGCCTTGCGCGCCTTGCCTACGGTTCGGGCGCCGACGGCATCGTCTGCTCGCCGCAGGAGGCCGCCGAGATGCGCGAGCTTCTCGGCCCTGACGCGCTCATCGTGACCCCCGGCGTCCGCCCGGCAGGCGCCGAGGTGGGCGACCAGAAGCGCATCGCCACTCCGGCCGCCGCAATTGCCGCGGGCGCCTCCAAGCTCGTCATCGGCAGGCCCATCACGGGCGCCGAGGACCCCGTCGCCGCCTTTGACGCCATCTGCGCGGAGCTCATGGCGTAAGGTCCGAACGTCTCGTGCCGTCGTAACCCCTGAGCTGCACCTTTGGTGGAGAGGGGTTGCAAAGCGTGAGCTAAATGGGCACACTATGGTATGCAGGTCCGCCGGCGCGCCTCAGGCGGGCCGTTCGAACACGATGTTTGGAGGAACACATGGCTCTACCTCAGCTTACCGACGAGCAGCGCAAGGCCGCCCTCGAGAAGGCCGCCAAGGCCCGTCACGAGCGTGCCGAGCTTCGCGAGAAGATCAAGAGCGGCAAGGTCACCCTCGAGTCCGTCCTCGACTCCGACGACCCCATCGCCAGCCGCATGAAGGTCTCCACCCTCATCGAGTCCCTCCCTGGCTATGGCAAGGCCAAGGCTGCCAAGATCATGGATGAGCTGGGCATCTCCGCCTCCCGTCGCGTCAAGGGCCTGGGCGCCCGCCAGCGCGAGCAGCTCGTTGAGGCCCTCACCAAGTAAGTTGGCGAGGAGAGCCAGAACGTTCGTCGTCTCTGGACCGTCAGGCGTGGGCAAGGGCACGCTCGTCGCGCGTTTGCGCGAGCGGATGTCCGGCCTGGGCCTGACGGTCTCTGCGACAACGCGCGCCCCGAGGCCCGGCGAGATCGATGGGGTCTCATACCACTTCATGAGCGAGGAGGAGTTCGACCGCCGCGTGGCTGACGGCGAGTTCCTCGAGTGGGCCTGGGTCCACGACCACCGCTACGGCACGCTCGCGAGCGAGGTCGAGCGGGTCGTCTCCGGTGGCCTCTCGGTCATCCTTGAGATTGACGTCCAGGGGGGCCTTGCCGTGCGATCGGCCATCCCTGACGCCGTCCTCGTCTTCGTCGAGCCCCCGAGCATGGAGGAGCTCGAGCGGCGCCTCAGGGGGCGCGGCACCGAGGACGAGGCTTCCATCGAGGTCCGCCTCGCCAACGCGAGAAGCGAGATGGCCCATGCAGCCGACTATGACGTGCGCATCGTCAACGATGACCTTGCGCGCGCCGTGGCGGAGCTCGAAGATGTGATTCACACGTACGAGAAGGACGGAGGTCACGCGCACGATGTCCGTGATCAAGCCTGAGATTGACACGCTGCTCGAGAAGACCGAGCACAACCCCTTCCTGCTTTGCTCCATCGCGTCAAAGCGCGCCTGCGACATCAACAACATGGTTCGCGGCCAGCACCTGCGCGTGACCGCGATCCAGGACTTCGACGACATCACCACCGTCGCGTCTGGAAAGGACCCGGTCTCCATCGCCATGCAGGAGATCGACGAGGACACCCTCGGCTTCGTCAAGGAGGACTTTGACGAGGACATCAAGGGCGCCAACGCCATCGCCGCGCTGTAGGCAGCCGCATGACGGAGAGACTCTGCCTCGTCCACTACCACGAGATTGGTCTCAAGGGAAAGAACCGCTCGACCTTTGAGAACCAGCTCGTTACGAACCTGCACCGCGCGCTTCGCGCTTTCCCCGTGAGCCAGATCTCGCGCATCTCGGGCTACATCGTTGTGGAGACCGAGGACCGTCGGGCGAGCGAGGAGCTCGCTGCGGCCATCCGTCGCGTCCCCGGCGTCGCGCGCGTCTCGCTCGCCTACAAGTGCGGCCTCGATGAGAGCGAGTACTGCGCCGCCGCCGTGTCCGCACTTGGCGAGGCCGGTGAGTTCGCGAGCTTCAAGGTGCACGCGCGCCGCTCCTCGACCACCTATGAGATGCACACGCTCGACATGAACCGCCTCGTGGGCTCCGCGCTCTGCGAGAGCTTCCCCGAGAAGAAGGTCGACGTTCACAACCCTGACGTCACGGTCGTCGTTCACGTGGTCCAGGGTCACACCTACGTCTACGCCGCCTCCGCGCCGGGCGTGGGAGGGCTTCCCGTGGGCACGGCTGGCAAGGTCGTGACGCTGCTCTCGAGCGGCTTCGACTCGCCGGTCGCCACCTGGATGGTGGGCCGCCGCGGCGCCACCTGCGTGCCCGTGCACTTCTCGGGCCGTCCCATGACCGCCGATACGAGCGAGTGGCTCTGCCAGGACATCGTTGACGCCCTTGCCCCATCGGGCACGATCGGGCGCCTCTACGTTGTCCCGTTTGGCGAGAAGCAGCGTGAGATATCGCTCGCGGTGCCCCAGGCCCTGCGCATCATCACCTATCGCCGCGTCATGCTCCAGGTTGCGGAGCGCCTTGCCCGCCTTGAGGGGGCGAAGGCCGTTGTCACGGGCGAGTCCCTGGGACAGGTTGCCTCCCAGACGCTCGACAACATCGCCGCCGTGAACGAGGCGGTGACCATTCCCGTTCTGCGCCCGCTCATCGGCTCCGACAAGCAGGAGATCATCGCTCGCGCGCACGAGATCGGGACCTACGACATCTCCTGTCAGACGGCGCCGGACTGCTGCACGCTCTTCATGCCAAGGCGTCCGGAGACCCATGCGCGTCTGGACCGAGTCCTCGAGGCGTGGGAGAGCTTCGACCACGAGGCCATGATTGAGGAGCTCCTGGACGAGATCGAGTGGCGCGACTACTCGCAGTGCCCGTCCTATCACGCTCCCAAGGGACGCCTTCGCGAGCACCATCGCGAGCTTCTTCCGGCGGAGTCGGGCGAGCGGTAGCCTCTGCCCCCGCGGGCGGCGGGTGCGCAAAGCGCCAATTCATCCTCTGTGTCCTGTGGGTGCCCCAGCTGAGCTGGGGCACCTCATTTTTGTGCAAGAGCGGCGGAAGCGTGCGGGAAGGTCCCCGGATGAGTTTCTCTGCTTGCTCGCGCTGAGCGGCGCCGCACGTCCCATGCTTGGGGTGGGGGGTGGTCGCATGGGAAGGAGAGCGAGAGCGCAGCTCTTGATGAGGAGGCTTGGGCTCGCCGGGGGCGCCCGAGCGGCCATGGCGCTCGTGGCGGTCCTGGGAATGGTGGTGGTTCTTGCGGCCGCGGCGGTGCTGTGCGCACCGCCCGCCAGCGTTACGCTCGAGCGCGCGGAGCCGCCCGCTGAGGGGGCAGAGGCGACCGCTGAAGATGCGTCGACAGTGGAGCAGGACGCTCCCGATGAGGCCGAGGGGGAGTCTCCCGCGCCTGACACCGTGGTCGTTCACGTTGACGGCGCGGTTGTCTCTCCGGGCGTCTACGAGCTTCTCGCAGGGTCGCGCGCTGGCGACGCCGTCGCTGCCGCGGGCGGCCTTGCGGAGGGCGCGGACACGACAGCTATCAACCTGGCAGCCGTGCTCGCAGACGGCGAGAAGGTCTACGTGCCGCTCGAGGGTGAGGCGGTGACGTCCTCGCAGGAGGGTACCCTCGAGGGAGGGGCGGCCCCGGTGAACCTGAACACGGCCACCGCAGAGGAACTTGACGGGCTTCCTGGCATCGGAGAGGCCACCGCGCAGGCGATCATCGAGGACAGAGAGGCTAACGGCCCCTTCTTGAGCCCGGAGGACCTCATGAGGGTGTCCGGAATCGGGGAGAAGAAGTTTGAGCGCCTCGAGGGGCTCGTCTGTGTCTGAGCGCGCCCCCGAGCGGCCCCCGCGCCCCTGCCTGCCCGTGGTCTTCTGGGCGCTTGTCGCAGTCCTTGGCGTTGAGCGCGCGGCACTCGTCGCGGACCTTGACCGGGCGTCCCTGCTCGGCCCCGCCGCCCTCTTGCTCGTGGCAGGTGTTGCGCTCGGGTTCGCCGGAGCGAGGGCGCGCGCGACCTGGGCGGCGAGCGCTGCTGTGGTCTTGGTTGCCGCTGCCGCCGCGCTCGGCGCGAGCGCCATTGAGCTCGCGGGGCAGCGCGCCCTCTCGGCACGCCTTGCGTCGATGCCCGTCTCCGCCTGCGAGATCGTCCTCGAGAGCGACATGTCCCAGGGCGCCAGCGGATGGCGCGGCCGCGCGCGGGTATCGGTCGGTGCGTCAGGGCTCGGGGAGGTTTGGCTGCTTGCCGACGAGCCCCTGGCCTTTGGGAGCACCGTACGCGCGGTTGGTCGCTACGAGTCCAACGAGGAGGGCCCGTGGGGAGCCTCGTCACGAGCGCAGGGCATTGCCGGGGAGGTTCGCGTGCTGCGCGTGCTCGATGCGCTTCCCGCTGACGGCGTGCTCGGGGCGCTCGTCTCGTTCAGGGAGAGGGTGCTCGCGAGCCTCGAGCCGACCTCCTCCAACGCCCGGGCGCTGCTCGCCGGGAGCGTGTGCGCGTCCACGACCGCCATGGGGGAGCGCGGGCTCGATGAGACGTTCGCCGCCTGCGGCATCTCCCACCTCGTTGCCGTCTCGGGAGGCCATCTCGCGATGGTCACCGGCGCGCTCTCGGCAGCGCTCTTTCGCACGCGGCTGCGACCCCCTGCCCGTCTCGCCGTCCTGCTCGCGGCGAGCGGCGCGTTCGTCCTCTTCTGCGCGGCGCCGTCCTCTGCCGTGCGCGCATGGGCCATGTCGCTCGTGGCGGGGGCCTCTGAGCTCATGGGCCGTCGGGCGCACCCCCTGTCGTCCGTGAGCGTCGTGGGTGCGTCCATGGCGCTTGCGGATCCAGGGGTGAGCGGACAGCTTGGGTTTATGCTTTCGGTGGCGTGCGTGTGCGGCATCTGCGCGCTTGGCTCCTACGCGCGCTATCTCGTGCGCGTCCTGCTGCCGGGGCAAGGGGCCTGGAGGCGACTCGGGAGGGTCGGCACGCTCGCTACGGGCGCGCTCCGGACGGCGGGCGACGCCCTCTCTATGACCATTGTGGCCCAGCTCGTCACGATGCCCTTTGTCTGCGCTGCGTTCTCGCAGCTCTCGCTCGTGGCTCCGCTTGCCAACGTGGTGCTCGCCCCGGCCTTCTCGGTGCTTTTGGCGGGAGGGCTGGCTGCCGCCGCGCTCGTGTGGGCGCCTCCCGCCCAGAGCGTGGCCCTGGCGCTCTGCGACGCGGTGGGGGAGCCCCTTGTGGCGCTTGCGCGCACCCTCGAGCGCCTGCCCCTGGCATGCGTTGCCGTGAGCGTTGACGAGGGACCTGCCCTGCTCACCCTTGCGGGCCTCCTTGTCCTCCTGCTTGTCCTCTGGCCGCGCGCGACGCGCGCCCGCATCGCCCTGGCCGTCTGCGTGCCGCTCGCCCTTGGGGCCGGATGGGTGCTCAAGGGGAGGTTCTTCTCGCCTGCCTGCGTGTGCGTGCTCGACGTGGGGCAGGGCGATGCGGTGCTCGTGACCGATGGGGCGGCCTCGCTGCTCGTTGACACGGGGCCCTCGGGGGCGATCGCGCCAGCGCTCGCGCGAAGGGGCGTCACGCACCTGGACGCCGTGCTCGTGACCCACCTGCACGCCGACCACACGGGAGGCCTTGCGGAGGTGCGGGCACTCACCGGCTGCGAGCACGTCTACGTGGCCGAAGGGGTCGCGGGCGCAGAGGAGCTTGCGGTTGGGGCGGAGGTCATAGAGCTCGCGCATGGGGACGTTCTGCGCGTTGGCTCCTTTGAGCTTGAGGTGGTCTCGCCGGTGGGCCCCGTCGACGGAACCGAGAACGATCAGTCGGTCGAGCTCTCGCTCAGCTACGACGAGGGCGGGAGGAGCCTCACGGCGCTGCTCGCGGGGGATGCTGAGCGTGAGGCCACTGGCGCTGCCGTCGAGCGCGGGGACGTGGGGGAGGTTGACCTCCTCAAGGTGGGGCACCACGGATCGGAGGCATCCGTCACACCCGAGCTCGCGCGCGCCCTGGGCCCGGAGGTGGCCGTCGCGAGCGCGGGCGAGGGAAACGGCTACGGACATCCTGACCCTGCGTGCGTGGAGGCGCTCGAGCAGGCCGGCGCGGAGTTTCTCTGCACGATGGACGCGGGTGACGTGTGCGTGGAGCCCGGGGCCGTCGGGCCCGTTGTCACGGTCTCACGGGGCTGGCCGGCTTGATGGTAGACTCTTGAAACGTCACGAGGGGAGGGTGTCACATGGCCAAGAAGGGCGAGCTGCTGCCGGCGTACCTCATCGTCGGTCCAGACGAGCTCAAGCGCCGTCAGAGCGTCACGCGGCTCCGCGCCCGCGTGGACGGCCCCTTTGCCGCGTTCAACCTCGAGGAGATCGTCGCCTCCGCCGATCTTGAGCCCGAGGTGGTCCTCTCCTCTCTCAACACGCTCCCTATGGGCGGTGAGCGCCGCATTGTGGTCATCGAGGGCGTCGAGAAGCTTCCCAAGGCCGTCTCCGAAGCTATCGTCGCCTATCTCGCCGATCCCAACCCTAGCTGCACGCTCGCGCTCGTGAGTGAAAAGCTTGCAAAGAACACGCGTCTCTACAAGGCCGTTGCCAAGGTGGGCCCGCGCTCCGTCATCGAGTGCGCCGCCCTCAAGGGGCGCGACCTGCCGCCCTATGTGCAGAAGCTTGCTGCGGCGCACGGCGTTGCCATCGGGTCGGACACGGCTCGGGAGCTCGTGGCGCGCGCTGGCGAGTCCACAACGATGCTGGACACGCAGCTCGCCTCCCTCGCGGCCCTTCTCGGTGGCCCGGGAACCATCACGCGCGAGTTCGTCGAGGCCAACGTCGCGCGTGTGGTTGAGGTAAAGCCCTGGGAGTTCCTCAACTGCCTTGCGTCGCGCGACGCCGCGCGTGCGCTCTCGCTCTACCGTCTGCTTGACGGCTCCCCGCTTGGGCTTCTCTCGCTCGTCACCGGACGCCTGCGGGAGCTTATCTGTGCGCGTTCGCTTGTTGCGCGAGGCGAGGGGCATGCCCTCGCGGCTACCCTCAAGAAGCAGGACTGGCAGGTGCGCGACTATCCCACGTGGGCACGGCGCTACGCAGACGGCGAGCTCGAGCGCCTTCTTGCTGAGTGCGCCAACGCCGAGCGGGCCCTCAAGTCCGGCGCGGACGGGGACGCCGTGATGGTTCCGCTCATAGCGCGCGTCTGCGGCGTGGCGTGAGGCGGTCAAAACGGCTGCCTCTGGCTCAAATCGGGCGAAGTGAACGAGTGATCTTGCCGTGCCGCTTTTCCAAAGCGCTCAGAGGATTATTTTCGCAGGTGGCTTTGATTTGCACCACACAGGGTTTTACATTCCACCTTCTTGGTCGTGCACTTCGCGTGGTTTCAGCCAAGTGATGTGGTCGCAGCCTCCCCGGCCTGCTCGTGAGGGCAGCGCTGCCAAAAGAAGGAACATGCAAAAAAGGCGGGCCCGGGGCAGCACCCCCGGACCCGCCTTTGACGTTGCGATGAGAGCGAAGCTACTTGATGGTGTTCACGAGCTTCTGGACGCCGCTCTTGCGCTGGGCAGCCTGGTTCTTGTGGATGATGCCCTTGGAGGCAGCCTTGTCGAGGAGACGGCCGGCCTTGTTGGCGGCAGCCTGGGCGGCGTCGGCGTCCTTGGCCTCAACAGCGGCACGGACGGCCTTGACGGCGGTCTTGAGCTCGGAGCGGACCGCGCGGTTGCGCTGACGCGCCTTCTCGGCGGTGATGATGCGCTTCTTCTGAGACTTGATGTTAGCCACGTGTAGTTCCTTTCAATGCTTCTCGTTCTGAGGCCTCTGTTTGAGACACGGTGAGGTCAGCTTGCTGAGTATAGCATGTGCGCCCGCACTTCGCTATCATTCACCTCATGTCTACTAACGATACCTCACATATCCGCAACTTCTCGATCGTTGCGCACATCGACCACGGCAAGTCGACCATCTCGGACCGTATTCTCGAGCTCACCCACACGGTGGAGGAGCGCGACATGGAGGCCCAGCTGCTCGACACGATGGACATCGAGCGGGAGCGCGGCATCACGATCAAGTCCAACGCCGTCCGTGTCACCTATGACGCCGACGACGGTGAGACCTACCAGTTCAACCTCATCGACACCCCTGGACACGTCGACTTTACCTACGAGGTCTCGCGCAGCCTCGCCGCCTGCGAGGGGGCCGTGCTCGTGGTGGACGCCACCCAGGGCGTTGAGGCGCAGACCGTCTCCAACGCCAACCTCGCGATGAACGCGAACCTCGACATCGTGCCCGCGATCAATAAGATCGACCTGCCGAGCGCCCATCCCGACGAGGTCAAGGAGGAGATCGAGGAGGACCTGGCCATCCCCGCCGACGACGCGGTCTGCGTCTCCGGCAAGACGGGCGAGGGCATCCATGACCTGCTCGAGGCCATCGTCCTTCTCGTCTCGCCGCCGAAGGGCGACTACGGCGCCCCGCTCAAGGCCCTCATCCTTGACTCCTACTTCGACGAGTACCGAGGCGTCGTGGCCACGGTGCGCGTCTTTGACGGGCACATCCGCAAGGGCGACCAGCTTCAGATGATGCAGGCCGGCGATGGCTTCCTCGTCGACGGCGTCGGCGTGAAGCGGCCGGCCGAGCAGCTCGTTGAGGAGCTCGGCGTGGGCGAGGTGGGCTTTGTGGTCACGGGCCTCAAGGACCCCGAGGCCGTTCGCGTGGGCGACACGCTCACCTATCGGGACCGTCCCTGCGCCGAGGCGCTCCCCGGCTATCGCGAGGCCAAGCCCATGGTCTACACCGGCCTCTTCCCCGTGGACAACAAGGACTACGAGAACCTGCGCGACGCCCTTGAGAAGCTGCGCGTGAACGACCCGTCGCTCACCTGGAGCCCCGAGACCTCCGTGGCGCTCGGATTTGGCTTCCGCGTGGGCTTTCTGGGCCTGCTTCACATGGAGGTCGTCAAGGAGCGCCTCGAGCGCGAGTTCGCCCTGTCGCTCATTGCCACCTCGCCCTCGGTGGACTACCACGTCTACAGGACCGACGGCGAGATGCTCGAGGTGAGAAGCCCACAGGACCTGCCCGACGTCACGCGCATCGAGCGGATCGAGGAGCCGTTCCTCAAGGCCAAGGTCATCGTGCCGCCCGAGTACACGGGCGCCGTCATGCAGCTTGCCATCGAGCACCGCGGCATCACGCAGGACATGATCTACCTCACCGAGAAGTCCGTGGAGATGCACTTCGACATTCCGCTGGCCGAGCTCATCCTCGACTTCTTCGACCAGCTCAAGAGCAGGACCAAGGGCTACGCGAGCCTCGACTACGAGTTCTCTGACTACCGTCCGAGCGACCTCGTGAAGCTCGACATCCTGCTCTCCGGCGACGACGTGGACGCGCTCTCGTTCATCGTGCACCGCGACAAGGCCTACGCGCTCGCTCGCGGCCTCTGCGACAAGCTCAAGGAGATCATCCCCCGCCAGCAGTTCGAGGTGCCCATCCAGGGTGCGATCGGCAACAAGATCATCGCTCGCAGCACGGTGAAGGCGGTGCGCAAGGACGTGCTCGCCAAGTGCTACGGCGGAGACATCTCGCGCAAGCGCAAGCTCCTCGAGAAGCAGAAGGAGGGCAAGAAGCGCATGAAGCAGATCGGCTCCGTTGAGGTGCCGCAGGAGGCCTTCCTCGCCGTCCTCAAGGTGGACGACCAGTGACGGCAGCAGAGGTCCTTGCTGACTGCGCCCCTGCCGCTGAGCTCTCGCCTGAGCCGAGCGCCTGGGACGGCACCTTTTCGGGAAAGCTGCTCATGGCACCGATGGCGGGCGTCTCCGACGCAGCGTACCGCCTCATGGCGCGTGCCGGCGGCGCGGCGCTCGCGTACTCGGAGATGGTCTCGTGCGCGGGCCTTCACTACGGCGAGAAGAGCTGGGAGCTCGTTGATCCCGACCCGGCAGAGCCCGACCTCGCCGTCCAGCTCTTTGGCAGCAAGCCCGAGCTCTTCCGCGAGTCGGCCGAGCGCGTGGCCGAGCGCCTGGGCGAGAGGCTCGCGCTGATCGACGTCAACATGGCCTGCCCCGTGCCCAAGGTGACGAAGAAGGGGGAGGGCTCGGCGCTTCTCGAGGATCCCGAGCTCGCAGCGAGGATCGTGCGCGCGTGCCGCGAGGGCGCTCCGGGCGTTGCCGTGACGGTAAAGATTCGTCGCGGGCGCTACATGGGGCAGGAGGTCGCGCCCGAGTTCGCGCGCGCGATGGAGGCCGCGGGCGCGGCGGCGGTGGCCGTGCACGGGCGCTTTGCCACGCAGATGTACCACGGCGATGCCGACTGGGGCGCCGTGAGCCGTGTCGTGGACGCTGTAGGGATTCCCGTCATTGCCTCAGGCGACATCCTCTCGCACGGGGCGGCGCTGCGGGCGCTCGCGGAGACCGGAGCGACCGCGGTGATGGTCGCGCGCGGGACGTACGGCAACCCGTGGGTCTTCTCGGGCCACGAGCCGAGCGCTGCCGAGAAGATCGCGGCGTTCGAGTGCCACGTGCGCCTCTTGGCGGCCACCGGAGCCCACCTCAAGCGTGCCCGCAGCCTCGCCGGCTGGTACTTCAAGGGCATGCCCGACGCTGCGCGCTGGAGAAACGCCGCCATGTCGTGCGTGACGGCGGACGAGTTTCTCGCCGTGGCGAATGAGGTTCGCGCCCACGTGTGCTGAGACGCGTGATCGCGCGCCCGTCCTTCTCGCCGGCACTTCTCGCCCGCTGTCGGAGCCCCCTGCCCGCCCTTAATCCAACAAGATGGTTGTGGGGCACATCTTTGATGTAAACACCTGTAAGTCCAAATAGAAACTGTCGTTCGACCATAAGAGATAAAGTTATAGGCTCGATTGCTCATAAATCGGATTCGAACATAGATTCTTTGACCCACAATCGTGATGTCGAGAGGCTATTTGAGCTTCTGCCGACACACCATCGGCCCGTGGTGCAAAACCTTGCTTTAGTGGCTTTCCGGGCGGACGTCATACAATGGTTGGCGTGAGCCACTACATCGGGAGATGAAGCCGCATGACATCAACACGCGCTCTCTACCTGCACATACCCTTCTGCGCGCGAAAATGCGCGTACTGCGGCTTCGCCTCGTGGGCAACGCCGGTGGGAGATCCGCTCATGAGCGCGTATGCCCGTGCGCTGGAGCTACAGCTCGACGAAGCCTCCGACCTTGGTCTTGTGGAAGACTGCGAGACCGCCTACCTGGGCGGTGGCACGCCCACCCGGCTCGGCGCCAAGCCGCTCGGATCGCTTGTCGAGAAGGTCATGGAGGTTGCCGCTCCGTCGGAGCTGACCTGCGAGGCAAACCCGGACTCGCTCTCTGACGACGTGCTCTGCGGGCTTTGCGGGGCAGGCGCGACGCGGCTGTCTGTTGGCGTTCAGAGCTTCGACGATCGCGAGCTTCTCGAGCTCGGTCGCCTTCACAACGCCGCGACCGCTCGGGAGCGCGTGCGCGCCGCAGTCGCAAGTGGGCTTGACGTCTCGGTGGACCTCATGTGCGCCACCCCTTTCCAGACCAATGAGAGCTGGCAGAGCGCGCTTCGGGAGGTCAGCGCGCTCGGCGTGTGCCACGTGAGCGTCTACCCGCTGCAGATCGAGGAGGGAACCCCGCTCGAGCGTCGCTATGACGACGACCCGTGCGCCTGGAACGACCCTGACGTTCAGGCAGAGAGAATGACAATAGCTCAAGTTCAGCTTGAGAGCTACGCCTTCGCTCGCTATGAGGTTGCGAGCTACGCAACCGCAGGTAACGAGTGTCGTCATAACAAAGCCTATTGGACAGGCTTACCCTATCTTGGGCTTGGGACCGGAGCGTCGAGCATGCTCGACCTCGAGTGTTACCTGAGGCTTATGGCCCATTGCTCCCAGCTCCCAGAAGCGCCTGCGGATGCCGTGCGCGCCCGGCTAACGGTTACGACGCCTCGTCACGAACTCGCCGAAGGCGCCTGCCTCAGCTCGCTGTCCTTCTCGCTGGAGTTCTTGAGCGAGCAGCAGGCCGTCGCCGAGGACCTCATGCTCGGGGTTCGCCTGGTCGAGGGCTTGCGTCCCGAGCTCGTGCTCCGAGCGCGCGAGCTCTATGGGTCTCAGTTCGACGACACCATAGACGCCCTTCTGTCCCAAGGTCTTCTTGCCGAGAAGAGCGACCGGCTCGCGCCCACCGAGCGGGGATGGCTCCTCGGAAACGAGCTCTACGGCGCCCTGTGGGATCTTGCCCCCGGCGAGGTCGTCGTTGCTCGTAGCAAGTGAGCGCTCCCCCTGCGGCCAATCTTGGATGCTTCTCATGAGGAAGGGCTGCCTGCCTGCTATTGGCTGGGACGGCGACGGTACGCTTGATGCCGGAGGTGCAGCTACTGACCTTGGGGATGACGCCGCTTCTGATTGAGGCTCGCGCGAGCCCGCGATCTTCTCGCCGGCTCTTGCGCATCCAGTTCAGGTGCGGCATGCTAGCAGCCAAAACGCGCGAGGGACGCGCGTCGACAACGAGAGGGGGCCCCATGCCGGGCAAGCGAACTGACGTCATCAGCTGGGACGAGTTCTTCATGCGCGCCGCCATCGCCGCGAGCCTGCGCAGCAAGGACCCCAACACGCAGGTCGGCGCCTGCATAGCTGACACCAACCACCGCATCCTCTCCGTGGGGTACAACGGCACGCCCCGCGGCCTTGGGGACGACGAGTTCCCCTGGGGGACCGACGAGGACCCGCTGCACGACAAGCACAACTACGTCATCCACGCTGAGGCCAACGCCATCCTCAACTACCGCGGCTCGCTCAAGGACATGACGGGCGCGACGGTCTACGTGACCCTCTTCCCCTGCCACGAGTGCGCCAAGACCCTCGTCCAGGCGGGCATCGGGGAGGTCGTCTACCTCGACGACAAGTACGCCGGCACCGAGGACAACCTCATCTCCAAGAACATCCTCGACCGCTGCGGCGTCTCCTACCGCCAGGTGAGGCTCTCCGAGTAGCCCGGGCGGTCTCGGGTTAGCGCCGCTGGCGAGCGGATATAATTAACCCATCTGTGCACGCTCGCCACCAACGGGAGACACGCCGCATGGCTTCTATGAACGACAAGGACTACTACTCGATTCTCGGCGTCGAGAAGGACGCCACGACCGAGCAGATTCGCAAGGCCTTCCAGCAGAAGGCGCGCAAGCTCCACCCCGACGTGAACAAGGCGCCCGACGCCGAGGAGCGCTTCAAGGAGGTCTCGGAGGCCTACGCGGTCCTCTCGGACCCCGACAAGCGCAAGCGCTATGAGGCCATGCGCTCCGGCAACCCCTTTGCCGGCGGCCCCACCGGCCCGCAGGGTGGCGGCTACGCCGACCCGTTCGGCGGGAGCCCGTTCGGATGGGGGCCCTTTGGGGGAGCGACCTCGAGGCGCCGCTCGCGCGCCTACAACCCGCGCGCAGGCGCCGACGTCATCTACGACCTCACCGTCGACGCCGCGACCGCCTCGAAGGGGACGCGCAGGGGCGTAACCTACCAGCGTTACGTCTCCTGCTCGGTCTGTCACGGCTCCGGCTCCGTCCGCTCAGAGCACTCCGAGACGTGTCCCACGTGCGGCGGGCGCGGCAGCATCACCGTTGACACCGGCCTCTTTGGCGTGATGGTGATGACCTGCCCCGAGTGCGAGGGCACCGGGCGCGTCGTGGCCGACCCCTGCTCTGCATGCGGCGGCACCGGGCGCACCCTCTCGGCGAGCGAGGTCGTGGTCGACGTCCCCGCCGGTGCGCACGACGGCCAGGAGGTTCGCGTCTCCGGAATGGGCAACGCGGGCACGAACGGCTCCTCCGCGGGCGACTTCGTGTGCCGCGTCTGCGTCCCCGAGGAGCGGCTCACCCGCTCCCAGGCGACTGGGTTCAACCTCATCGGCTTCGCCCTGCCGTTCGTGGTCTTTGGGCTTGCGACCTCGACGATCGCCTCCTTCGCGCTCATCATTGGCGTTCTGGTCATCATGGGCGCCTTTCTCGTGATCAGGGACGGCATCAAGCTGCGGGGGCGCTGGTGGCGCAACGCGGGAATCGCGATCGCCAACGGGGCCTCGAACGGGCTCATGGTCGCGTTCTTCCTCGTGATGATGTTCTCTTGCGCCGCGCGGGGCATGTTCTATTCGCCGTTTCTGTTCTTTTAGCTAGGCCATTCGGGGAGATAGAGGACTGTGGAACCAAAGAGGGACTACTACGAGGTGCTCGATGTGCCTCGCGATGCTGACGAGAAGACCATCAAGCGCGCGTTTCTCAAGAAGGCGCGCAAGCTCCACCCAGACGTGAACGACGCCCCTGACGCCGAGGAGCGCTTCAAAGAGGTGAACGAGGCGTACACCGTCCTTTCCGACGAGCAGAAGCGCGCCAACTACGACCGCTACGGCGACCCGAACGGGCCGGCGGGCTTCGGCTCTGACTACGTTGACGTCTCCGACATCTTCGGAGGGGGCGGCTTTGGCTTTGGGGACATCTTCGACTCCTTCTTCGGTGGCATGGGCGGCCGCTCCGGGTCCTCCTCGCAGCGCACGCGCGGCCGCGACATGGGGATACGGCTGACCATCACCCTGGAGGAAGCCGCGGCGGGCTGCAAGAAGACCGTCGCGTACACGCGCCTCGCGCCCTGCGAGGACTGTGGGGGCACGGGCGCGGCCGAGGGCGGGAAGATGCACACGTGCGACCGCTGTCACGGCACGGGCCGCGTCGTCGAGGTGCAGCGGACCATTTTCGGCCAGATGCAGACGCAGACGAGCTGCCCGGTCTGCCACGGCCAGGGCCAGGTCATCGATCACCCGTGCGAGACGTGCGAGGGACAGGGCCGCGCCCCGTCCAGGGAGCGCGTGGAGGTGCAGGTCCCCGCGGGCGTCCACTCCGGGCAGACCCTCACGGTGGAGGGCAAGGGCGAGGCGGGCCTGCGCGGCGACGCCAGCGGCAACCTCGTCGTGAGCGTCGAGGTCGCTGACAGCGACCGCTTCGAGCGCCAGGGCGACGACCTCTACTGCACCGTCCAGGTTGACTCCCTGCAGGCCATCGTCGGCACCACCGTGACCATTGATGGCATCATGGAGGGCGAGCGCGTGACCGTCGAGGTTCCCGCGGGGTGCCAGTTCGGCCAGCGCGTCGTGGTCTCGGGCCGCGGCATGCCGCGCATGGGCATGATCGCTCGCGGCAACCTCGTTGCCGTCGTTCACGTTGAGACCCCGTCCGACCTCACCAAGCAGCAGCTCCTCGACGTTGCCGCGCTTGTCGCGGCGCGCTCGCTCGACGCCGCTCCCGCGCCCGAGGCACCCGCCGAGGAGCGCGAGGGCTTCTCGGCGGCGGCAGAGAACGTTGCCGAGCACTTTGCCAAGGAGCGCTGGCACGCGCCCAAGAACCCCTTCAAGGGCGGTCGCCGGTGAGCGAGGCTGTGCCCGGGCGCGCTGTCGCGCTCGTCAACCTCGGGTGCCGCGTCAACCGCGTGGAGCTTGATTTCATGGCATCCGAGCTCGAGCGCGCGGGCGCTGAGGTGACGGGGGAGCGCGAGGCGCGCGTCATTGTCGTGAACACCTGCGCCGTGACGGCCGAGGCGGAGGCGAAGACGCGCAAGGCCGTCCGCCACGCCGCGGCGCTTCCCGGCTCGCCGCTCGTCATCGCGACCGGATGCGTCGCGAGCCTCTTTGCCGACGAGCTCGCCTCGCTCGGGCCCAACGTGACCGTCGAGCGCGACAAGTCAGCCGTGGCGCGCACTGCCCTGCGCGAGCTTGGTCTCGACGGGAGCGATGCCGCGCCGGGGGCCTGCTCCCTCACGCCCACCCCGACGGGAAGGACGCGTCCTGGGATAAAGATCCAGGACGGGTGCGACAACCGGTGCACGTACTGCATCGTGTGGAGGGCCCGAGGCTCATCAAGGTCCGTCGCCCCCGACGAGGTCATCTCCTCCGTTCGGGCCGCCCTGGGGCGCGGTGCGCGCGAGGTTGTCCTGACCGGCATCAACCTGGGCCGCTACCGCGCGAAAGACGACAGCGGGCGCGAGCTCGACCTCGTGGGGCTGCTCGACCGAGTGCTCGAGCGGACCGACGTCGGGCGCGTGCGGCTCTCCTCGATCGAGCCGCCAGACGTCACGCCCGAGCTTTGCGCGCTCATGGCGAGCGCAGGGAAGCGCGTGGCGCCCTTCCTGCACGTGTGCCTCCAGTCGGGCTGCGATGACACGCTCCGCCGCATGGCCCGGGTCTACCGGTCGGACGACTACCGTCGCGCGGTCGCTGTCGCCCGCGAGGCGGTACCCGGGCTCGCCCTCGGCACCGACCTCATCGTCGGCTTTCCGGGGGAGACGGACGATGAGTTCGAGCGCTCGCTGGCCTTCTGCGAGGAGATGCGCTTCGCCAAGATGCACGTGTTCCGCTACTCAAGGCGCCCCGGCACCCCGGCGGCGACGATGCCGGGGCAGGTCGGTCCCGCTGTGAGCGCGGCGCGCAGCGCCCGTGCCCGAGAGCTCGGCAAGCGGATGCGTCACGAGGAGGCAGCTCGTCACGTCGGGGCGCGCGACCTCGTCGTCGTGCAGGCGCACGGCAGCGGGGTCACGGGCGGGCTCTTCGACGTCTCCCTCGACCCCAGCGTCCCCGTCGACTCGCTCGTGCCCGTGCGTCTCACTGGCCTACGCGACGACGCCACGCTGACCGCCGAGCTGCTGTAGGCGACCCGCCGGGCCCGATGGGCTATCATCGGCAGTGGAAGCGCTTGACACAGGAGGAGCATGGAGCCAACGCAGGTACGCCTCACCATCCCGGACTCAGTGGACCCCATGGTCCTCATGGGCCCCGCCGACTCTCTCCTGAGGCGCGTGGAGTCCTCGTTCGATGCCATGGTCTCCGTGCGCGGCAACCAGGTGAGCGTCTCGGGCCCCGCTGACGTCGTCGACCAGGTCACGTCGGTCTTCTCGCGGCTCATCCGCCTTGTCGAGGCCGGGGAGAGCCCGTCTGTCTCTGACGTTGACCTCCTCGTCGACCACGTGCGCCACGGCGCGGAGCGCATCGACCTCGTGTCCGATGACATCCTGCTCACCTACCGTGGCCGTGCCATCCGGCCCAAGACCGCCGGGCAGAAGCGCTACGTCGACTCCATTCGCAAGAACACCATCACCTTTGGGATCGGCCCGGCCGGCACCGGCAAGACCTACCTCGCCATGGCCATGGCCGTCGCCGCCCTCAAGAGGCGGGAGGTCGGTCGCATCGTGCTTGCGCGGCCGGTCGTCGAGGCGGGCGAGTCGCTCGGCTACCTTCCCGGCACGCTCCAGGAGAAGCTCGACCCCTACGTGCGCCCGCTCTACGATGCGCTCTTCGACATGACCGACATGGAGAAGGCCGGCGCCCTCATCGAGCAGGGCATCATCGAGATCGCCCCGCTCGCCTTCATGCGGGGCCGCACGTTCAATGACGCGTTCGTCATTCTCGACGAGGCCCAGAACGCCACCTCGGAGCAGATGAAGATGTTCCTCACGCGCCTGGGGTTCTCGTCGACCTTCGTCGTGACGGGGGACGCCTCCCAGCGCGACCTCCCCGGCGAGTCCGGCCTCGACTCGGCACGCCGCGTGCTCGAGGGCATGAACGATATTGCCTTCGTTGACCTTGACAGGAACGACATCGTCCGTCACACGCTCGTGGCGCAGATCGTTGACGCCTACGCAGCCGCGGACGCCGCGAGAGGGGAGAGAAGTGCCTAACGACTACGACATCTCAGTCGAGGACGGAGAACACGCGACCCTCACCGACGACGAGGTGCGGGCCTGCTGCGACGCGACCCTGGCGCGCGCTGGCGTGGAACGGCCGTGCATGGTGTCGATCTCCTTCGTGAGTGAGGGCCGCATCCGCGCGCTCAACGCGGAGTGGCGCGGCCAGGACAGGCCGACGGACGTCATTTCGCTCGAGTGCGAGCGCCCCGACGACCCCGCGCTCGCCCCCGGCGAGCCCTGCGAGCTCGGTGATGTGGTGCTCGCCCCCACCTACATCGAGCGCCAGGCTGGGTCCTTCGGCACGACGGTCGCCGACGAGTCGCGCCTGCTGCTGTCGCACGGCGTCCTGCACCTCCTTGGCATCGACCACCTGAGCGACGAGGACGCCGAGCGCATGGAGGAGCTCGAGGAGGCCATCCTCTCTGACCTCCCCGGGGACGGGACGATCAATCGCGTCGTGCTCACGCGCCACCGAGAGGGGGACGACGTATGATACCGGGCTCCAAGAGCGACCACCCGAGCTTCCGCAAGAGCTTCCTCTTTGCCATGCAGGGCTTCCGCACGGCCGTTGCCACCGAGCGCAACATCAAGGTCATGCTCGTTGCCGGGGTGCTCGCCGTCGTCGTGGGGATCTTCCTCAGGCTCGACCTCCTGAGCTGGGCGATCATCCTGCTCTGCTGTGCCGTCGTCATAATGGCCGAGCTCTTCAACACCTGCGTCGAGACCGTTGTCGACCTCGTCTCGCCTGAGTTCCACCCACTCGCCGGACGCGCCAAGGACGTTGCCGCCGCTGCCGTGTGGTTCCTCTCGGCGCTCGTGGGCGTCGTCGGCCTGCTCGTCTTTGCCAACGCAATCATCAACTAGCCCCAGACAGGAGGTCGCATGGCCGAGAGGAACGTCCCGTTCACGAGCGGCTTCGTCGCCCTGGTTGGTCGCCCGAACGCAGGGAAGTCAACCCTGCTCAACGCCTGCATGGGCGAGAAGCTCGCCATCACGAGCCCCGTGGCGCAGACCACGCGGCGGCGCATGCGCGCGGTCGTGAACACGCCAACCTCGCAGCTCGTCATCATAGACACTCCTGGGCTCCACAAGCCCAAGGACGCGCTCGGCTCGGAGCTCAACCGTGCGGCGCTCGCCGAGCTCGCCGATGCGGACGTCGTGGCGTTTCTCGTTGACTCCACCAAGCCGGTCGGCACGGGCGACGCCTGGGTCGCGCGGCACGTGGACTCCTCGAGCGCCGCCTACAAGCTGCTCGTCCTCACCAAGGCAGACATAGCCGGTCCCGAGCTCGTCTCTGCGCAGCTCGAGGCCGCCCGCGCCCTTGCGCGCTTCGACGACGAGGTGGTCATTTCCGCCCGCGAGGGCTTCAACGTTGACGCGTTCCTCTCCCTCGTCTCGTCGCACCTTCCCGAGGGGCCCAAGTGGTTCCCGGACGACGTCGACGTTGACGCGGCGCCCGAGGAGCTCGTCGCGGAGTTCGTGCGCGAGAAGCTCTTCCTCAATCTCCGCGAGGAGCTGCCGCACTCCGTTGGGGTGCTCTGCGAGGGCATCGAGTTCACCGACGACGACCATGCCACGATCGAGGCGACGATCCTTGTCGAGCGCGAGGGGCAGAAGGGCATCGTGGTGGGACGCGGCGGCCAGATGATCGAGCGCGTCGGCACGCAGGCGCGGCGCGACATCGAGAGGCTCCTCAACTGCAAGGTGTACCTCGACCTCACCGTTCGCGTGCAGCCCCAGTGGCGTCGCGACGCGCGCGAGATCCGCCGCCTCGGATACGCGGCGGAGGAGTAGGGGCATGAGCGGGAGGCGCACCTATCGCACCCGCGCCATCGTGCTCGACCGCACCAAGCTCGGGGAGCAGGACCTCATCCTCACGATGCTCTCCGCCGATGGGTCCCAGCTGCGCGCAGTCGCCAAGGGGGCACGTCGCCCGGGCGGCCGGCTCGCAGCTCGCGTGGAGCTCTTCTGCGAGACGGACTTCTTGATTGCTGCCGGGCGCTCCCTCGACATCGTCTCCGAGGCGTCCATTGCCGAGCCCCACGCGCTCATTCGCGGGGACTACGAGCGCACGGCTGCCGCGAGCGCCGTTGCCGAGCTCGCGCGCCTCACCTGCTTTGAGGACGCTCCCGACCCGCTTCTGTTCCCAATCTGCTCGCGTGCCCTGACCGCGTGCGAGCAGGCTGGGGACCGGCCCCACCTTGACCTCGTCGCGGCCGCGTACGCCACGAAGGTGCTCGCGCACGGCGGGTGGAGGCCCGAGCTCGCCTCCTGCTGCGCCTGTGGCGACGCCGCCGTCTCGTTCTTCTCGGCGACGGCCGGCGGCGTCCTGTGCGAGAGCTGCGCCCACGAGGTGGCTGGGGCCGAGCGCGTCTCGCCGGAGCGCCTCGCGTGGCTGCGCGCGCTGCTCGGGTGCACCTTCGACGAGCTGCTCGTCTCCGAGGTCACGGCCGAGGAGGCGCTCGGCCTGCTCTCGCTCTCGCATCTCTGGGCGGCGACCCACCTCGACGCACGGCTGCGCGCGATGGAGTTTCTCGCCGGCGCGTGAGGGCAGCAAGCCCCCGGCGCGCAATGGAGCTGATGGCGCGAAGCGTTTTCGGGCGAGAGTCATGCGACCAATGCGCTATACTTACAAATTGATTTCGTATAGCAGGAGGGGCCATGGAAGCGACGCAGATGAACGTGCGCCTTGACCGGGAGCTCAAGCGCGCGGGCGACGCCGTGCTCGCAGGGCACGGGTACACGCCCTCATGCGCGGTACGTGCGCTCTGGGAGTATTTGAGCGTGCACGCCGAGCTGCCGGATGCTCTTGAGCGAGTGCTGCGCCAGGGGGATTTTGAAGCCGCGTCACCCTCACCGGACTCGGTTGCCGCCGAGGGAGCGCGCATCGTGGCCGAGTTCTACGAGCGGGCTGGAATTGAGCAGCCCACGGGCCCCGTGGACTATGAGGTGCTGCGCGGTGACGCCGCGCACGACCAGCTCCGTGGGTGGGGATTCTCGTGACGCCGCTCAAGCTGCTCGTGGACACCAATGTATGGATGGATTACTTCCTCGTGCGCCAGGAGCCGCACCGCGAGGCAGCGGAGCTCGTGAGTCTTGCCTTCGGATCCGAGGACGTGGCACTCTACGTTGCGTCGCTTTCGCTCAAGGACCTTTCATACCTTCTTGAGAGCGTGTTTCGCCGCGATGCGCGCGTGGTCACCGGGGAGGTGTCGCCTCAGGCGGCAGCGGCAGCGCGTGAGACCTCTTGGGGCTGCGTCCGCGCTGTGGTCGACAAGGCCCTTATTGTCCCGGTTGGGCATGCGGAGGTGCTCCAGGCGTTCAGCCTAAGACAGACTCATGATGACTTTGAGGACGATCTCCTGCTGGGCTGTGCCTATCGCGCCGACGTGGACTACGTGGTCACCGGTGACGCGACGCTTGGCCGTCGCTCTCCGGTCCCCTGCATAAGCGCGCTGCGCGCCGTAGAGCTGATCAAGGGGCGGCGCGGTGCCACGGAGTGATTTCACCCGTCGCGCACAGGCTGCTTGCAGCATAATGGGCGGCTGAGATACTTCGTCAGGAGGGGAGACCAATGCCCAGGCGTCCTGTCATCGGCGTCGTTCCGCTCGTCGACCACAAGCTCGAGAGCCTGTGGATGCTGCCCGGGTACTTCGACGCCGTGTCCGAGGCCGGCGGCGTGCCCGTGATGCTGCCGCTGACCGCAGACCCCGACGTGCTCTTTCGCGCGCTCGACGTGGTGGACGGCGTCGTGGTGACCGGCGGCCAGGACGTGGGCCCCGCCCTCTATGGCGAGAAGGACCCCGCCGCCGTCGGGCTCTGCAGCGAGCTCTGCCCGGAGCGCGACGCGATGGAGGTCCTGCTCGTGCCCGAGCTCGTGGCGCGCGACGTGCCCACGCTCGGGATCTGTCGGGGCATCCAGGTGATCAACGCCGTGCTCGGCGGCACGCTCTGGCAGGATGTGCCCCGCCAGCGGCCGTCTGTGGTGGAGCACCACGGCAAGCCGCCCTACGACGAGCCCGTCCACACGGTGGAGGTGCTTGCGGGCACGCCGCTCTCCGTGTGCGTGGGCGCCGGCGAGCTGCCCGTGAACAGCTACCACCATCAGGCGCTTCGCGACGTGGCGCCGGGTCTCACGGTCATGGCCGTGGCCGCTGACGGTGTGGTCGAGGCCGTGTGGCGGCCCGCCTCGCGCTTCTTCTGGGCCGTGCAGTGGCATCCGGAGTTCGCCCACAAGGTGGACGAGCCGAGCCGCAAGATCTTCTCGGCGCTCGTGGACGCCGCTCGGGTGTAGGGGCGGCGCGCACCGCGTCCCGTCGGACGCCGTCAGTACCAGTCGTGCTTCTCGCTGCGCTCGAGACCCGCGATGCGCGCCATCTCAGCCTCGGTGAGCGAGAAGTCAAGGACCGAGATGTTCCCCCGAATGTGGGTCGGGTCGCTGGAGCCGGGGATCACGGCGACGCCGCGCTGCAGCTCCCAGCGCAGGACCCCCGAGGACGGCCTTCTCATTCCATAGTTTTGTAGTGGCCCCAACGGCGCCGACCTCGGGGGGCGCAAGGGGCGTCCGACGCTTAGGAACCCTGAGCAGTTGCGCCTTGCGGCTCAGGCACTGCTTAGGAATCCGGGGGAGTTGTAGGTCGTATGGGCGCCAGACGGCCCTTAAGGGCGACAAGGACGGTCGTCAACTGGGACTTTGCCGTGCAGCGCCGCCCCATGAGACGCTACAGGGTACAATTCCCCCCGGATTCCCAAGCACGGAACGGTCGCCAAGGTGCAACTGCCCCGTGTTCCTAAGCAGAAGTGCGCGGCGAGCACGCACCGTGGCGCGAGCCTCGTCGCAGCGGCAGCGACCTTGGGAACCTCGACTTCCACGTCAAATGTGCAGATAATGAACATCGGCGGGCACTGGCAGACGTTATCTGCTACACTACCGCAAGTCAGTACCCCGTACCTGGCGGCCCGCCAACTGCCTGACGGCCGTCCCAGTTCGGGGCGAATCTATGTGAAAGGTGGTTTGACATGGCAGTTACCAAGGAGCGCAAGGCCGAGCTCGTGGCCCAGTACGGCAAGGGCGAGAAGGACTCCGGCTCCGCTGAGGTGCAGGTCGCTCTGCTCACCGAGCGCATCAAGGGCCTCACCGAGCACATGAAGGTGCACCCCAAGGACTTCCACACCCGCCGCGGCCTGCTGATGCTCGTCGGCAAGCGCCGTCGCCTGCTGTCCTACATCAAGGCTCGCGACATCGAGGAGTACCGCGCCCTCATCAAGAGCCTCGGCATCCGCGACAACATCCAGTAAGCGGTTCTTCGGAGGGGCGCCCGCGGGCGCCCCTTCTTTGGTATGTCCGCGAGAAGCGCGGACGGGCGGCCGGAAGGCCGCCGAGACGGCCCGCCTGCAACGGGGCAGGCGGAGATAAGGGAAAAGAAATGGCAAAGGTTACACACGAGTTCGACCTCTACGGCAAGCACTACGCCCTTGAGACCGGCGAGCTGGCAAAGCAGGCCACCGGCTCCTGCCTCGTCAGGTGCGGGGACTCCACGGTCCTTCTCACCGCGGTTGTCTCCAAGGAGCGCAAGGACTACGACTTCTTTCCGCTGACGGTCGACTTCATCGAGAAGATGTACGCCGTGGGCCGCATCCCCGGCGGATACCTCAAGCGCGAGGCGCGCCCGTCCGAGAAGGCCACCCTCACGGCCCGCATGATCGACCGCCCGCTTCGCCCGTCCTTCCCGGCCGGCTTCCGCAACGAGGTCCAGGTCGTTGCCACCACGCTCGTTGCCGACCAGGTCAACCCGGTCGACACCATCTGCGTCATGGCCGCCTCCGCCGCCCTCACCGTCGGCGGCGTGCCCTTCGAGGGGCCGCTCGCGTGCGTGCGCATCGGCCGTGACCGCGACACCCACGAGTTCATCGTGAACCCGACCTACGAGGAGCGCGACAACTCCGACCTCGACCTCGAGCTC
Organism: Candidatus Olsenella pullistercoris; assembly: GCA_019116525.1. Lineage (GTDB taxonomy): Bacteria > Actinomycetota > Coriobacteriia > Coriobacteriales > Atopobiaceae > Thermophilibacter > Thermophilibacter pullistercoris. Next base: position 49,091 of record DXBM01000059.1, read on the forward strand.
GGTGGCGCCGAGGGCTTCATCTCCATGCTCGAGGCCGGCGCCGAGGAGATCTCTGAGGAGGACATGCTCGCCGCCATGGCCTTCGGCCAGGAGGCCATCGCCGCCTTCTGCGCCGAGCAGCAGAAGTTCTTCGCCAAGGTCCGCGAGGCCAACGGCGAGTTCCCGGTGCGCGAGTACGTCCTCGACGAGCCCGTCCCCGAGGTCCACGACCGCGTCTTCGCCCACTACGGCGAGATGGAGGCCGCCCTCAAGGACGCCGACAAGCTCTCCCGCATCGGCAAGGTCGAGGCGCTCAAGGCCTCCATCAAGGCCGAGTTCAGCGAGGAGGAGCAGGCGCAGTGGGGCCGTGCCATCCCTGTTGAGCTCAAGGCCCTCGAGAAGCACGCGATGCGCCTCATGGTCGTCGAGACCGGAGAGCGCGTTGACGGTCGCACGCCCACCGAGGTCCGACCGCTCATGGTCAAGGGCGACTACCTCCCGCGCGTCCACGGCTCCGGCCTCTTCCAGCGCGGCCAGACCCAGGTGCTCTCCGTCTGCACCCTCGGCATGCTCAACGAGTGGCAGCGCCTTGACACCATCGAGCCAGTCGATGGCAAGCGCTACATGCACCACTACAACTTCCCGCCCTTCTGCACCGGCGAGACCGGCCGCATGGGCAGCCCCAAGCGCCGCGAGATCGGCCACGGCAACCTCGCTGAGCGCGCGCTGCTCCCGGTAATCCCCTCCGAGGAGGAGTTCCCCTACGCCATCCGCGTGGTCTCTGAGGTCATGGAGTCCAACGGCTCCTCCTCGATGGCCTCCACCTGCGGATCCACGCTCGCCCTCATGGACGCCGGCGTGCCGATCAAGCGTCCGGTCTCCGGCGTGGCGATGGGCCTCATCCAGGAGGAGGGCAAGACCGTCGTCCTCACCGACATCCAGGGCCTCGAGGACTTCCTCGGCGACATGGACTTCAAGGTGACCGGCACCACCAAGGGCATCACCGCCATGCAGATGGACAACAAGGCCACCGGCCTCACGCCCGAGATCCTGCGCTCCGCGCTCATGCAGGCGCACGACGGGCGCATGTTCATCCTTGACGCCATGCTCGACGCCGTCCCCGGCGTGCGCGAGCAGACCAAGGAGTCCGCGCCGCAGATCATCAGCCTGCAGATCCCCACTGACAAGATCCGTGAGGTCATCGGCTCGGGCGGCAAGGTCATCCGCGGCATCCAGGAGGACACCGGCGCCACGGTCGACATCCAGGAGGACGGCACGGTCTTCATCGCCGGCGTCGGCGGGGCCGGCGACGCCGCCGCCGAGCGCATCAAGGCAATCGTCAAGGTGCCCGAGGTCGGCGAGGAGTACACCGGGCGCGTCGTGGGCATCCAGCCCTTCGGTGCCTTCGTCGAGCTTGTCCCCGGCAAGGACGGCCTGCTCCACATCTCTCGTGTTGCCCAGGGCCGCGTCGACAAGGTCGAGGACGTCCTCAACATCGGC
>DXBM01000060.1 GCA_019116525.1 Candidatus Olsenella pullistercoris
AGGGTGCCGGAGGTGATGTCCTCGAGGCCGGCGATCATGCGCAGCGTCGTGGACTTGCCGCAGCCGGACGGGCCGACGAAGATGATGAACTCCTTGTCGGCGATCTCAAGGTTGAAGTCCTTCACCCCCTCATAGCCGTTCGGGTACTTCTTCCCTACGTGTTCGAGTGTGAGGCTCGCCATGTGCGCAACCTTTCTCCCTGCCCGGCCGTCCGCGCTTGACGGCACAGGCCCCACCTTACGTTGGCTTAATTTTATGTTTGCACTTTTGCGCTATTTTCTACTCATTTTGGTATGTCTCATATCCGACTGCTCGTTGTTGCTGGTAGATGGCATATTGCACATCTTCACAAAGAGCACACCAATCGACCAGCGGCTTATTTTTAGAGGCAAACGGTAAGCGACATTTTGTAAATGCGCAGGTAAATGATGCTGTACTCATTTTGGGCAGGATTTTGTTGCCTTCATCAGACCCTGGTTGTTTTTATCATTGTGTGGCGTCTTGTCGTTTTGGATATGTCAGCATTGCGCTAAACTATGCAAAATGCGTTCTCAGTTTCATGCGACGCACGAAGGGTCGCAGGAGAGGCGGCAGCTGTGCCCGACCATGAGCTCGAGTTCTCCACGTTCTCGCACGGCCACTTCGTGGACCTGATGCCCTTCCAGTACGGCCGCGAGCAGTGCACGCCGGGCCACGCCTTCGGGCCCGCGCAGCGCAGCCACTACCTGTTCCACTACATCATCTCCGGGCGCGGTCTGCTCATGGCAACCGAGGAGGGCGACGTCAAGGTCAACCACCGCCTCGAGCAGGGCGAGGGGTTCCTCATCTTCCCGGGGCAGATCACCACCTACGTGGCCGACCTCGACGAGCCGTGGGAGTACATCTGGATCGAGTTCGACGGGCTGCACGTCAAGGACGACCTCGAGAACGTGGGGCTCACCCTCTCCTCCCCCATCTACCGCTCCCAGTCGAGTGAGCTGAGGGCGCGCATGGTCGAGGAGATGCGCTACCTCGTCTCCAACCGCAACGCGTCGGCCATGCACCTCATAGGCCACACCTACCTCTTCTTCGACTACCTCGTGCGCTCCGTCGCGCACCCGAGCGAGCAGCAGGGGAGCCTCCTGCAGAGCTTCTACATCCGCGAGGCTATCGGCTACATCAAGGAGAACTACCAAAGCGACATCTCGGTCGAGGACATCGCGCGGCAGACCGGGCTCAACCGCAGCTACTTCGGGAAGCTCTTCAAGTCCGTGGTGGGCCGCTCGCCGCAGCAGTACCTCATCGGCTACCGCATGACCAAGGCATGCGAGCTGCTGAAGCTCACCGCGCTCCCGGTGGCGGAGGTGGGGCGCGCAGTGGGCTACCCCAACCAGCTGCACTTCTCGCGCGCCTTCAAGAGCGTGCACGGGGTCTCGCCGCGCGAGTGGCGCCGGCGCAACGTCGACACCTGACCGCGGCTGACAGAGGGTGACAGAGGGGACGGAGGAGTCTGTCACATCGGAGGTAGAATGGGCGCGACCGGACACGCCGCCACAAGGAGGATGCATGCTGCTCGCAGACTACCACGTGCACACGGGCTTCTCGGACGACTCGACCTACCCGCTCAGGCAGGTCGCGCTCGACGCGATCAGGCTCAACCTCGACGAGGTCTGCTTCACCGAGCATGTTGACTACGGCGTCAAGCCGGAGTGGGACGATCCGGCGGGGGCGCGCTTCGAGGACGGCTCCCCGGTCACCAACTGCCCCTACGAGCCCTACCTCGCCGAGCTCGACCGAGTGCGCGATGAGCTCGGCGGGCAGGTTGCGCTGCACGCCGGCCTCGAGCTCGGGGTGCAGACGACGACCATCGACCAGAACCGCGCGCTCATGGAGCGCCTCGGGGAGCGGCTCGACTTCGTGATCTGCTCGATCCACCAGGTTGGCAACCGCGAGTTCTGGAACGGCGACTACCAGCGAGACCGCACCCAGGACGAGATCCACCGCGCCTACTACGAGGAGCTCCTCGGCGTAATCGAGCGCTTCGACGGCTACGACGTGCTCGGCCACCTCGACCTCGTGCGCCGCTACGACCTGTACGGCGACTACCCCTTCGAGCGGGTGCGCGACGTGGTTGCCGAGATCCTGCGGCACGTGGTCGCGGACGGGAAGGGCATCGAGGTCAACACCTCGGGCATCCGCTACGGGCTCGGAGAGTTCCAGCCCGGGCGCGCCGTGCTCGAGCTCTACCGCGACCTCGGCGGCCGCATCGTGACCGTGGGGTCCGACTCGCACAGGCCCGAGCACCTTGGCTCCTACCTTCGCCTCGCCCAGCGCGAGCTCGCCGAGCTCGGCTTTGAGGGCATCTGGACGTTCCGGCGCCACGAGGGCGAGCTCCACCGGTTCTAGGGCTGCGTTCTAGGGCCGCGAGCCCTCGGGCGCGCTACGCCGGAGCGGCGCCGGTCTCCAGCACCCGCTCGAGGGCGTCCTCGTCGAGCACGGGCACGCCGAGGGCCTCCGCCTTGGCGAGCTTGGAGCCGGCAGCCTCCCCTGCCACCACGTAGCTCGTCTTCTTTGAGACCGAGCCCGTGACCTTGGCGCCGAGCGCCTGGAGCGCCGCCTTGGCCTCCTCGCGCGTGCGGCGCTCGAGCGTGCCCGTGAGCACGAAGGTGAGGCCGGCGAGCGTCTGCGGGCGCTCGGGCTCCGAGCGCTCCTCCTCGAGCACGACGCCCGCCTCCCGCAGCCGCTCGACCACCGCGACGTTCTTCTCGACGGAGAAGAACTCGCGCACGCTGGCCGCGATCTTGGGCCCGACGCCGTCCACTGCGGCGATGTCCTCCTCGGAGGCCGCCGCGAGCGCGGCGCACGAGTCGAAGTGCGCGGCGAGCTGGCGCGCCACCGTGGCCCCCACGTGGCGGATGCCAAGGCCGAACAGGACGCGCGCGAGGCCGCGGCCCTTGGACTCCGTGACCTGCGCCATGATCTTGGCGGCGATGACGGGCCCGACCACGATGTCCTCGCCGTCAACGGTCTGCCTCCCGGTCCACACCTCGGCGAGCGCGTCCTCGGTGAGCCGGTCGTAGAAGTCGGCGACGTCCGAGAGCAGGCCCTGCTCCACCATGCGCGAGACGATCTCGTCCCCGAGGCCGTCGATGTCCATGGCGCCGCGGGCTCCCCAGTGGATGAGGCGCTCGGTGGCCTGGGCGGGGCAGTCGATGGAGACGCAGCGGTAGGCGACCTCGCCCTCCTCGCGCACCACGGGGCTTCCGCACGAGGGACAGGTCTCGGGCATGCGGAACTCGGGCGCGCCCGCGGGGCGCAGCTCCAGCACGGGGCCCACGACCTCGGGGATGACGTCGCCTGCCTTGTGCACCACGATCGTGTCGCCCACGCGGACGTTCTTTCGAGCGATCTCGTCCACGTTGTGCAGCGTCGCGCGCGCGATCGTGGAGCCCGCCACGGTCACCGGGTCGAACTCGGCGACGGGGGTGAGCACGCCGGTGCGCCCCACCTGCACGCGAATCTCGCGCAGGACGGTGCGCTTCTCCTCCGGCGGGAACTTGAACGCGATGGCCCAGCGCGGGGCGCGCGCCGTGAAGCCGAGCGCCTCCTGGGAGGCGAAGGAGTCCACCTTCACGACCACGCCGTCGATGTCGTAGTCCAGGTCGTCGCGGTGCGCGAGCGCATCCTCGCAGTAGGCGCGCACCTCGGCGGCGGAGGTGCAGCGCTTGAAGCGCGGGTTCACGGAGAAGCCGCAGTCGATGAGCCACTGGAGGAAGTCGTGCTGGGTGTGGACGTCGATGGGGGCCTCGTCCGCGACGGCGTAGATGAAGGTCTCGAGGTCGCGGTGGGCCGTCACCTTGGGGTCCTTCTGGCGGAGGCTGCCCGCGGCGGCGTTTCTCGGGTTGGCGAAGGGCGCCGTGCCGGCTGCGTCAGCGTCCTCGTTGAGGCGCGCGAAGGAGCGGCGCGGCATGTAGACCTCGCCGCGGACCTCGACGGAGCGGCCGAGGCCGCCGTCCGCCAGGCGCTCGAGGCCCGCCGGGGCGAGCGCGCGGGGTATGTCGGAGATCGTGAGGGCGTTCGCGGTGACATTCTCCCCCGTCGTTCCGTCGCCGCGCGTGGCGGCGCGCACGAACTGGGCGTCCGTGTAGGTGAGCGCAACGCCGAGTCCGTCGATCTTGAGCTCGCAGGTGTAGGCGACGGGGCGCTCCGGCGTGGCCCCGAGGGCCTCCTCGGTGCGCGCCAGCCACTCGTCGAGCTCGCCCAGGTCCATCGCGTCGTCCATCGAGTACATGCGCGCGGCGTGGGCGACCGGCTCGAACTGCTCCGAGACGTAGCCTCCCACGCGCTGGGTGTACGAGTCGGGCGTGACCAGCTCGGGGTGGGCGGCCTCCAGGGCGAGAAGCTCCTGGAGGGCGCGGTCGAACTCGGCGTCGGTCATCTCGGGGTCGTCGAGGGCGTAGTAGGCGTAGGCGGCGTGGGAGAGCACGCGGTTGAGCTCCGCGTGACGTGCGCGCGGGGCCGTCTCCGGCGCGGCGCCGCGCTCTGGCGCCCCGCCGAACAGCGTCATCTGGTCCTGCGCGTTCTTCTCGTCTGCCATGGGCGCTCCTTGCGGGTCGCGGTTCCTCTCGGCCCCACATGGTAGCGCATGGGGCTCACCGGCATCGGCCGCTGTCCGTGTCGCGGGCGAGAGGGACCCGCGGTGCGGCGCTGTGTGGGCGCGAAACGACGCTTTGGGCGAGCAAAACGTCGGTTGGCGCCCACACTTCCAAACCGTAGGCGCGAAACGACGCTTTTCTTGATGGAAGTGTCGGTTAGTGCCTACACAGGTACGTATGCGATTTAAGGGTTGATGTTTTTCTCGGCAGCGGGCTGACCTGCGGCTTTATGATGGCATGGCACCTTATTACGTATAAGGAGGTCGACCAAGGGACCTTAGCGAAACTGCGGACGGCCTCCCGACCCAGCTCAGCGCTCGAGCGCCGCCAGCGCGCGGCCGCCGAGCACGAGCTGACACACGAGCACCACCGCGGCAGCAAGCCACAGAAGGTCGTAGCCGCCCAGCGCGACGATCTGGCCGCCGATCGCGGACCCCACGCCGCCGCCCGCAAAGACGCCAAGGCCGATAAGGCCGGTGCAGAGGCCGGTCTGCGACGGGTCCGCGTCCATGGAGAGCGAGACGAGCGTGGGCTGCGTGAGGATGTAGCCAAGGCCGAGCGCGCCGGCAGCGAGCGGGGCAAGCGGCCAGGTGCCCGTCGCCGTAACCGCCACGAGCGCGGCGATGGCGAGAAGCCCGGACGCCTCGCCCACGCAGATGACGCCGCGCGGGCCTCGGGCCGCCCCGATGCGCCCGGACACCGCGCCTCCCACGAGGCACATCACGCCGTAGAGCATCATGACGAGACCGGCCTGCGTGGAGGTGAGGCCGCAGCGCTCGGCGAGAAACGTCCCCATGAAGCCGTACACGCCCAGGAACACGAGGACCGTCGTGCAGGCAACGAAGAAGATCGATCGGTGGCTGCCAAAGAAGATGCGGCCGGCACGAGCGAGGAAGCCGCCCTGGGGAGCGGGGCGGACCGCAGCTGGGGCGGACGCTGCGGGAGCACCGTCCTTGTCGCCCGCCGGTTCGTCCGCGCGGGGAAGGCGCCACAGGAGCGCCAGCGCAGCGAGCGCCAGCACGCCAAAGCAGGCAAAGGCGGCGCGCCAGCTCATGAGGTCGGTGATGATGCCACCGAGGCCCGAGGAGAGGCCCTGGCCGGTGAAGGTGATGCCCATGAGAATGCCCACGGCAGCGCCGCGCCGCTCTGGGCCCACCACGTCGCCAACGTGCGCCTGTGAGACGGCGATGATGCCCGCCGCAAAGCAGCCCGTGAGCACGCGCGCGGCCACGAGCAGCGGCAACGTGGGGGCAACGGCGCACAGGAACGTTCCCGCGGCAAGGCCCGCCACGATCACGTGGAGCACGCGGAGCCGTCCAAAGCGGTCCCCGAGCGTGCCGCACACGGGCTGGAGCAGGCCGTACGGCAGGAGGTAGGCCGTGAGCACGATGGCCGCGACAGAGGCGGCAACGCCGAGGCCGTTTGCGATGGCGGGCAGCGCCGGCGAGACGAACCAGTTGTCCGCTGCCGAGACGAGCCCGCAAAATCCCAGCGTGTAGACCACGCGATTCTGCTCGGATGTAAGGTTCATGGGCCGGTCCCTCCAACGCGCACTTTTGAACCGACCCATTGTAGTACCGTCGCGCGGCACCGTCGGAACCTGACAGAGGGGACGAAGAGTTGACAGAACCCCCCGTCCCCTCTGTCAGGTTGCTCGCCAAGCGCTACGCGACGCTCGCCTCGTAGCCGGCGTCGGCCACGGCAGCAACGAGCGCGTCGTCCGTCACGGAGGCGTCCGCCTCAACGGTCGCGGTGCCGGCCTCGAGGCTCACGTCCACGGAGCTCACGCCGCTCACCCCCTCGAGCGCCTTGGTCACGTGCGCGACGCAGTGCTGGCACATCATTCCGGTCACGTTCAGGGTCCTGGTCATGGCTTCTTCCTTTCTCGAAGACTCTAACCTCACCTCGGCTGCGCCCGGCGCGACCTTTGCCTTGCTCGGCTTCCAGGTGCGCAGGCGCAGCGCGTTTGACACCACAAAGACGGAGCTGAAGCCCATGGCGGCCGCGCCGATCATCGGGTTCAGCGTGACGCCCCAGGGCGAGAGCGCGCCGGCGGCCACGGGAATGCAGACGGCGTTGTAGAAGAGCGCCCAGAAGAGGTTCTGCTTGATGTTGCGCATCGTGGCGCGGGAGAGCTCCATCGCGGTGGCCACGTCCGCCGGGTCGGAGTGCATGAGCACCACGTCCGCCGAGCCAATCGCCACGTCAGTGCCCGCGCCGATGGCGATGCCCACGTTGGCGCGGGCGAGCGCCGGCGCGTCGTTGATGCCGTCGCCGACCATGGCAACGGTGCGCCCGGCCTCCTGGAGCTCGCGGACCTTGGCCTCCTTCTGCGCGGGCAGCACGCCGGCGATGACCTCGTCGACGCCCACCTGGCGCGCCACCGCCGCCGCGGTACGCTCCTGGTCGCCGGTGAGAAGGACCGTGCGCGCGCCCATCGCACGAAGGCGCGCGATTGCCTCCGCGCTCGTGGGCTTCACCGGGTCCGCCACGGCGACCATGCCCAGGGCGCGCCCGTCCGCCGAGAAGAACAGCGGGGTCTTCCCGTCGTCCGCGAGCGCGGCCGCCTCGTCGGAGAGCGCGCCGATCTCGACGCCGTGAGCCGCCATCAGGCGCGCGTTACCCGCGAGCACCGGGGCCCCGTCGACCAGCGCGCAGAGACCGCCGCCCGGGACCTGCTCGAACTTCTCGACGCGCGCGCCCTTGTCGGCGCCCGCGCCCCTCTCGTCCGCGTAGTCGCAGACGGCAGCCGCGAGCGGGTGCTCGCTCTTGCGCTCGAGGGCCGCGGCCGCGCGCAAGAGCTCTGCCTCCGTGACGCCCGGCGCGAGGAGCACGTCGGTCACGCTCGGGGCGCCCTCGGTGACGGTGCCGGTCTTGTCGAGCACGACGGCGTCCACGGCGCACGCGGTCTCGAGCGCCTCGGCCGACTTGATGAGGATGCCGTTGGCGGCGCCGCGACCGGTGCCCACCATCACGGCCGTGGGCGTGGCGAGCCCCAGCGCGCACGGGCACGATATCACCAGGATAGAGATGGCGTGCGTGAGCGCAGTGGCAACGTCGCCCGCGAGCGCGAGCCACGCGACGAACGTCACCGCGGCGATGGCGATGACCACGGGCACGAAGACGCCGGCGATCTTATCGGCCATGCGCTCGATGGGGGCCTTGGAGCTCGTGGCCTCGTCGACGAGGCGAATGATGCCCGCGAGCGTGGTGTCGTCGCCAACGGCGCGCGCCTCGACGGCAAGCCAGCCGCGCGTGGAGACGGTCGCGCCGGTCACGCGGTCGCCGACGTTTTTCTCCACCGGCACGCTCTCGCCCGTGATGGCCGACTCGTCGATGGAGGCTGCTCCCTCCACCACCACGCCGTCCACCGGCACGGACTCACCGGCGCGCACGATCACGCGTTCCCCCACCCGCACGTCTTCGGTGGGGACCTCGACCTCCTCGCCGTCGCGCACGACCGTGGCCGTCTTGGGCGCGAGGTCCATGAGCGCAGTGATGGCGTCGGTGGTGCGCCCCTTGGCCCGGGCCTCAAAGAACTTGCCGAGCGTGATGAGGGTGAGGATCATGCCCGCCGAGTCAAAGTAGAGGTTGTGCGCGGCTGCGTGCAGCGCCGCCGCGTCACCCGTGCCCATGGCCCACGCCATGCGGTAGAGCTGCGCCACGGACCAGAGGGCCGAGGCGGCGGAGCCCAGCGCGATGAGCGAGTCCATGTTGGGCGCGCGGTGCGCGAGCGTCCTGAAGCCGGTGATGAAGTAGTGCCGGTTGACGAAGAGGATCGGCGCGCAGAGCAGGAGCTGCGTGAGGCCCTGCGCCATGAGGTTGGCCTCCCCCGCGAGCGCGGGCGGCTGCGGCCAGCCGAACATCGGGCCCATGGCCACGTAGAAGAGCGGCACCGAGAAGATCGCGGAGATCACGAGCTGGTTGCGCTTCTCGCGGATGGCGCGCTCCGCTGCCGCGCCCGGGCGCTCGGCCGGCGCGCCGCCCAACTCGGCGCCGCGGGAGCGACGGGACGCGCCATAGCCGGCCTGCTCGATGGCCTCCACCACGGCAGCGGCCGTCTCGGACGAGCCGTCGTAGTCGAGCTCCATCGAGTTCTTGAGCAGGTTTACGTTCGCGCAGGTCACGCCGGGCACCTCGCCCGCCGCCCTCTGGACGCGAGACGAGCACGCCGCGCAGGTCATGCCCGTTATGTCAAAGGTCTCCCTCACCGGGGCCTCCCCCCTCGAATGGGTCAAAAGGGGACAGTCCCCTTTTGACCCATGCGTCACATGAACTTCTTGAAGAGGTCCATGACCTCGTCCGTGACCTCCGTGTCCCCTGCCTGAATGCGCTCGACGACGCAGGTCTCCAGATGGTCGCGCATGACCTCGCGCGAGATTGCCTTGACCGCGGACTCCACCGCCGCGAGCTGCGTGAGCACGTCGCCGCAGTAGCGGTCCTCCTCCACCATCTGGCGGATGCCGTTCAGCTGGCCCACCGCGCGGTTGATCCGCCGCGCGACGCTGGCCTTGAGCTCGGGCGAGCGCGGGGTGTGCTTGAGCTCGCCACAGTGAGGGCAGGCCCTCTGCTGGACGTTCTTCTCGGCCACGGGTCCTCCTTGGGTCGTACTGGATACCCCCTAGGGGTTTCTCTGGTGAGAATAATATACCCCATGGGGGTACCTGTCAAACCTGGGCGGTGGCTCAGACGCGTTAGTTGTGCGCACCCTTGACGGTTATGTACACTCCAAAGCGCAGGTGCGCCTAGGACCAGCCTGTCTACCTGCGCATTTTGTTAGGCACCAGACGCGCTGCCCAAAAAGGGTGTACATAACCGACGCCGAGCACGCGTAGCCGAAGCCGGGCACGCAATCGAAAGGGGCGACATGGCGACAATCGAGACGGAGCGCCTCGTGCTCAGGCCGTGGGACGAGAAGGACGCCGAGGCCCTCTACCGCTGGGCCAAGGACCCCAAGGTCGGGTCGCGCGCGGGATGGGACCCGCACCGGAGCGTCGAGGAGAGCGCGCAGGTGATCCGAGAGGTTCTGGCCGTCCCGGAGAGCTATGCGATCGTGCAGAAGGCAAGCGAGAAGAACGAGCCGGTGGGCGCGGTGGGGCTCAAGTTTGGGATGGCCTCCGACCTTGCGCGAGGTGCGCAGGAGGCCGAGCTCGGATACTGGCTCGCAAGGCCCCTCTGGGGTGAGGGCCTCATTCCCGAGGCAGCGGATGCCCTTCTGGAGCACGCCTTTCTCGACCTGCGGCTCGACGCCGTCTGGGCAGGTCACTACGAGGGCAACGCACAGAGCCGACGCGTGATGGAGAAGCTCGGGCTCGCGCCGCAGTTCACGCGCGAGACGAACGGCCGCCTCGAGCACGTCATGCGCGTGACGCGCGCGGAATGGACGGGCCGGCGGCGCTAGCTATCGACGGGCGAGAACAGCGCCGCAGGCCGCGATGGCCGCGGCAAGGGCAGTCGCCCACGCGGTGTCCGCCGAAGGGGCGGCCAGGTAGGCAGCCGCGCCGAAAACTGTCGCGACGCCGCAGAGCAGTGCGCACTGGGCGCCAAGTCGCCGCAGATAGGAAACCTCCTGGCCCAAGACCTTCTCGCCAAGCATGACGCACCTCCAGCCCTCACCCACTTTGCGCCCACCGTACGGCACTCGCATCAGGCGCCTGTAAGAGGACGGACAGGAAAGGGAAAGCCCTGGGCAAGCGGGGTCACCGCCTGCCCGAGCGGCGCTGAGCAAGGCTTGTTGAACGAGGTTTTGCACGAGGGAGATCTTCTCGTCTCGGCGTCTGCCAAATCGAGGCCTCGTCTTGCGATTGTGAGCAACATCTTTTATTCGTTCCTTCGCGCTCGTTCATAAACTCCCTCATTTACGAATGCTTCAGCCCCCTCTTAGCGGTTGTGGGCAACACCTTTGATGTTGGGATCGCGTTTGCATCAAAGGTGTTGCTCACAACCGCAAGGAGGAGATGGAAGGCAGCTGGGCGGTGAACGAGCGGCGGGCGCGCGGCCAGAAGCGCTAAGCTCTTCTCGTCCACCCAGCGAAAGGACGGCCATGACCGACTTCACGTTCTGCTCATCCACCAAGTTCGTCTTTGCCCGCGGCGCGTGCGACCGCACCGGCGCCGAGGTAGCCGCGGCAGGCTACAAGAGCGCGCTCGTGGTCTATGGCCAGGGCTCCGTCGTGCGCACGGGCACGCTCCAGCGCGTGCTCGACTCGCTCGACGCGGCAGGCGTCGCGCACGTCGAGCTCGCCGGCGTTCGTCCCAACCCCGGCGTCGACCTCGTGCGCACCGGGATTGACGTCGCCCGGGAGCACGGCTGCGACCTCATCCTCGGCGTCGGCGGCGGATCGGTCATCGACACGGCCAAGGCGATCGCCATCGGCGTGCCCTACGCGGGCGACGTCTGGGACCTCTTCATGGGCGCCGCCAAGCCCGTCGCCGAGGGCAAGCCCGACGTGGCGAGCGTCCTCACCATCCCGGCAGCCGGCTCCGAGTCGAGCGCCTCGTGCGTGATCACCAATGACGAGCTCCAGCTCAAGCGCGGCCTCTCGAGCGAGCTCCATCGCCCCACGATCGCCATCATGGACCCCGAGCTCACCTTCACCCTGCCCGCCTACCAGACCGCCGCGGGCGTCACGGACATGATCGCCCACGTCATGGAGCGCTTCTTCTCGAGCGTGGGCCCCGTGCCGGTAACGGACAACATCGCCTGTGCCATCGTCCGCGCCCTCATCGACGAGGCGCCGGTCGCCCTCGCGAACCCCGAGGACTACGACGCGCGCGCGAACATCATGTGGGCGGGCACGCTCGCCCACAACGACCTCGCCGGCCTCGGCCGCAGCGTGAACCCCGGCGGGCGCGCGGGCGGCTGGGAGAGCCACGGCCTCGAGCACGAGCTCTCCGGTCATGACCCCTCGATCACCCATGGCGCCGGCCTCGCCGTGATCTTCCCGGCGTGGCTGCGCTACGTGTGGCGCGAGCACCCCGAGCGCATCCTCTCCTTCGGTCGCGGCGTCTTTGGCATCGAGCCGGTGAACGCCGAGGAGGACGGCGTCGACGTGACGCCGGAGGAGGCGGTCGCAGACGCGGCGGCTGCCACGATCGATGAGCTGCAGGAGTTCTTCGTCTCCACCGGCATGCCGCGAACGCTCGGCGAGCTCGGCGTCACCGAGGAGATGGTCGAGGAGCTCCTGCCGACGCTCGAGAGGAACAAGGGCGCCGTGTTCGGAGACTTCAAGCGCCTCACGCTCGATGACGCGAGGCAGATCTACCTCTCGGCCCTGTAGCCCACTGCCCGCGGCCGACGAGAGGCCGCGCGAACGCGTACGCGATGTCGAGCCAAGCGCCCGCGAGCCCCCCGCCCGCGGGCGCTTCTCGTCCGCCCGCCGACAACACATCGAACCACTCTCCCGCGACGGGCCCTCCCACCTGCGCGCGCAGCGACCCGAAAGCTTCCCGCAAGACAAGGCGCCCGCCCTCGTTGGTACGCTCCCCTCCCACATCGCCAAGAGGAGGGAGCGTGCCATGAGACACCATCGGAAGCCAAGGGAGCGCACAGGGGACAGAAGAGGGCCGCGAGCGCGCCGCCCCGTTCGCCGAGAAGGACGATGGCCCCGTGAGCTGCGCCGCCGCGGCGTAGCGGCCCTTCTCGCCGCCGTGCTCGCGCTCGGCAACCTGCTCTCGTTTGCCGGGCTCATGCCAACCGCCGCGCATGCCGCGCCGGACTCGATCAGGATGGAGGGCTTCTCCGGAGACGGCGACGTTGGCTACTTCATCTTCGAGACCACCCAGGGCCACGCGATCTGCGCCAATGCCCAGACGAAGGACCCCGAGGTTGGCGACACCTTCACAGGCCCGACGCCCATCACGAAGATGAGCGCCTCCGACCTCTCGGGCGTCGATCCCTACGCCTACGCGTACTTCTGCGCCTTCGCGCCCCTGGGCGGCTCGTACAACGACTACGGCTTCCAGGGCTCCGACGCCAACAGGGGCGCCGCGACCTTCGTGGCCAACGTCCTGCTCCAGGGAGGCAGCGTCAACGAGAGGGGCCAGCTCGCCTGGGCCGACGGCACCCTCGTCTCCACCAACGACATCTACACCTCAAGGAGCGACAACCATGTGCTCCAGGGCGAGCTGCCCAAGATCGAGGCCCTCGTCAGCGACGCCCGTGCCCACGCAGGGCAGAGCGGATGGTGGGACGGCTCGGCGACCTACTGGCGCAACTCCTCGAGCGACCAGCGCCAGAACCTCATCACGTTCAGCCCCGTGACCAAGACCGGCGGCATCACGCTCGAGAAGGCGTCCGCCGAGCCCTCCGTCACCGAGGGCAACGACCTCTACGACCTCTCCGGCGCCGTCTACGGCGTGTACTCCGACGAGGCCTGCACCACCGAGGTCGGCCGCATGGAGACCGACGCGACCGGCCACGCCTCCATCGACGGCCTGCCCGAGGCGAGCTATTGGGTGCATGAGATCTCAGCCCCGCCGACCTTCCTCAAGGACGAGGCCGTCCACCCCGTGAGCGTCGGGGCGGGCGTTAGCGCGACGCTGCGCGTCTCCGACGTGCCGGTGGCGAGCTCCACGGACCTTGTCGTCCAGAAGGTGGACCCCGAGGGGACCGCCCTGGGCAGTTGGGACGCCCAGGGCAACGCGACCCTCGAGCATGCCCAGTTCACCGTGCGCTTCTATGAGGGCCACTATGCCGACGCCGCCTCGCTGCCCAAGAGCGCAGACCGCACCTGGGTCATAGAGACGCGCGAGAAGGACGGGCTGGTCCGCGCCCGTCTGGGAGGCGACTGGCTCGTCTCGGGCGACGCCTTCTACGCGACCACGGAGGACGGGCTCGCGGTGCTGCCGCTCGGCACCCTCACCGTGCAGGAGACCAGGGCGCCCGCGGGCTACGAGCTCACTGACGGCTCCGTCCACCTGGCACAGGTCGTTGCCAACGAGGGGGCGACCGGCGGGGCGGCCGTGGTCAAGCTGGGCGCGTGGCCCGAGACCTTTGACCAGCGCGACGCCGGGGCGGGGCTTGCCGTGGAGGACCGCGTCCTCACAGGCGGAATCTCCGTTCCCAAGATAGACCACGAGCTCAAGGAGGGCGTGGCCCAGGGCGACGCCACGCTCGAGGGGGCCGTCATCGGCATCTACAACGCCTCCGAGCGCGCGATTGAGTTCGAGGGGTCGCTCGTCCAGCCCGGAGGGCGCGTGACGGGCATCGAGACCAACGCCGAGGGCGTCGCCTCCACCGCCGCGGACGCGCTCCCCTATGGCACCTACGTTCTCAAGGAGGAGGAGCCGCCCGAGGGATACCTCCTGAACGAGACGTGGAACCCGACGGTCTCCGTCCAGAAGGGCGGCGTCGTCGTTGAGGCCGAACAGCTCGAGGACCCCGTCGTCACGGGCTCGGGCACCGTGACCAAGGTTGACGCCGAGACGCTCGCGGCCACGCCCCAGGGCGACGCCGCGCTCGCCGACGCCGAGATCACGATCTGGAACCGCTCCGAGGCGGCCGTGCTCGTGGACGGCGTGCTCTACCAGCCAGACGACGTCGTCGCAAGGATCCATACGAGCGAGAAGGGCGGCGCCACGTCCGCCGAGCTCCCCTACGGCACCTACGAGGCGCGCGAGACCGGCGCCTCAGAGGGCTACCTCGTGAACGAGGACTGGGCCGCGAGCTTCGAGATCCGTGAGGACGGGGAGGTCGTGAGGCTCGATGACCTGCCAGAGCCCATCGTCCGCGGCGGCGTGCGCGTGCGCAAGGCGGACGCCGAGCTCGGCACCTCCGAGGCCCAGGGAGACGCCACGCTCGCCGGGGCCGAGATCACCATCTACAACGAGAGCAGGCTCCCCGTCATCGTGAACGGCGAGACCTTCGGCGTTGGCGAGGCCGTCATGACGCTCGTCACCGACGAGAGCGGCGAGGCCTCGACCGAGCCGAACGCGCTGCCCTACGGCACCTACACCGTCAGGGAGACCAGGGCGCCCGCGGGCTACAACCTCAACGAGGAGTGGGCCGAGACCTTCCAGATCCGCGCCCAGGGCCAGATGGCCGACCTCACCGGCCCCGAGCGCGCCGTCGCCGACGACGTGATCCGCGGCGGCGTGGCCGTCTCCAAGCTCGACCGCGAGCTGCTGGCTGACCGCTACGGGATCGACCTCGACGAGGAGAGCGTCGCCGACCTCGGCGACGCCGAGCACGACCCCGGCAGCGACGTCGAGGATGCCGGACGGGCGCTCGGCTCCGCCACGCTCGGGGGCGCCGAAATCGAGATCACCAACCGATCCGCGCACGCGGTTCGCGTGGAGGGGCAGGACTACGAGCCCGGCGCGGTCGTGCACACCATGGTCACGGACGAGAAGGGCGAGTGCGCCACGACCGCGGACCTTCTCCCCTACGGCACCTACGAGCTCACCGAGTCCGCTCCCTCGGAGGGGTACCTCGTGAACGAGGGGTGGTCGCTCACCTTCTCCGTCCGTAAGGACGGGAGGCTCTATGACTTCCGCGAGGACGAAGACGACTCGCTCGACGAGCAGGCCGTTCGCGGCGACCTCCACCTCCAGAAGAAGGACGAGGACAGCCAGGCGTCCCTGGCGGGCGTCCCCTTCAAGGTGACGTCGCAGACCACCGGCGAGTGGCACCTGGTCGTGACCGACGAGAACGGCATGGCCGACACCAGCTCCGAGTGGAGCGGGCACAGCTCGAGCACGAACGCCTCCGACGCCGCCCTGCTCGCTGACGGCACCATAGACGAGTCCAAGCTCGACGCCTCCGCAGGCGTGTGGTTCACCGGGCTCGGCGACGCCGAGACCGACCCCTGCGACGCGCTCGGCGCCCTCCCCTATGACACCTATGACGTCGAGGAGCTGCGCTGCGCCGCCAACGAGGGACGCCGCCTCGTCTCAACCACGGTCACGGTCTCCCGCAACGGAGCGAACCTCGACCTTGGCACTTTCGACGACAAGGCGGACGACGTGGCGATTGAGACCACGCTCTCCTGGGGCGACGGACGCTCGCGGAGCGTTCCCGCCACAGGCGAGCTTACCCTCACCGACGAGGTGCGCTTCGAGGGGCTCCGACGCGGACACGAGTACCGGCTCGAGTCCGAGCTGCATGCCTTCGACGCGACCGGCACGGACCTGGGCGTCGTGGCGAGCGCCGAGACGTCCTTCTCGCCGAGCCTCACGTCGGGCTCGCAGGACGTCTCCCTCACGCTTGACGCGAGCGGGCTCGCCGGAACGCGCCTCGTTGCCTACGAGCGCCTCTACGACGGGGACGAGCTCGTCGCGAGCCACGAGGACCCGGACGACCGCGACCAGACCGTGTGGGTTCCGGGCGTGACCACGACGCTCCTCTCCAACGTGACCGCGGCGCACGACGCCCCGAGCCACGCCGACTCCGTCGTCACCGACACCGTTGCGCTGACGGGACTCGTTCCCGGCGAGCGCTACGAGGTCGCTGGCACGCTGCGCACCGTGGAGGCGTCCGACGACGGCAGCCTGGTTGCCGGCGAGGAGCTCGCGCGGGCGAGCGCGGACGTTGTGGCAGAGGCGGAGCACATGGAGGTCCAGCTGCGCTTTGCGCTCGACGCGAGCGAGCTGGCCGGACGCACCGTCAACGCCGCTGAGGCGCTGTTCGCGAACGGCGAGGTCGTTGCCACGCACGACGACGTCACCGACGAGGGCCAGAGCGTGCGGCTGCCCGGCATAGCCACCCAGGCGCGCAACGCCGCAACCGACGGCCCAACGAGCCCGGACGAGGGCGAGCAGGCCCTCATTGACACCGTGAGCCTCTCCAACCTGCTCGTGGGCGAGGAGTACGTGCTGCGCTCCTCGGCGCACGCGCGCGAGGAGCTCGAGGACGGGACCACCACGGACGGCGGCGCGCTCGAGGGGGCCACGGTCGAGACGAGCTTCACGGCCACCGAGAGAGACATGACGCTCGAGGTGGAGATTCCCTATGACGCGGGCGAGCTCTCCGGACGCGCCGCGGTGGCCTTCGAGGAACTCTATCGAGACGACGTGCTTCTCGCCATGCACGCTGACGTGGACGACCCGGGGCAGACGCTCACCGTGCCCGACGTGAGGACGACGGCGGCAGCCGAGGATGGGTCCCAGGAGCTGACCGCGGCCGCAGACCAGACGATCACCGACCGCGTGGAGATGGAGGGGCTCGTGCCTGGGGTCACCTACGAGCTCACGGCAAGCCTGCACGCGCGCGGGACGGGCGAGGACGGCAGCTCGGTTGACCTGGGACCGGTGGCAGGCGCCTCCGGCGAGCCCGTGGAAGCGAGCACGACCTTCGTTGCCGAGGGCAGCGAGGCCGTGGTGGAGATGGAGCTGCCCGTTGAGGCGGGCGGCCTCGCCAACGCAGCGAGCGTCGTGGTCTTCGAGGAGCTGCGCTCTGGTGACGTGACTCTCGCCCGGCACGCCGACATCGCCGACAAGGGCCAGACGCTCGACGTGGTGACGCCGCCCGAGGAGCCTCCCGCCGTGCCTGGCGAGCCTGGGCTTCCCAGCGCCGGCGAGATGGCGTCCGCCGCGGGAGCGCTCGGCCTCGCCGGAGCGGCCCTCGTCGCCGGCGGAGCGGCCTGGCGCAGGCGACGCGGTCGCCAGAAGCTCGAGCGCCGCAGGCTCCGCAGGTAGGCTCCTCTCCATGCCGAGCGGCCCGCCGACCGCGACGCTGTCGGCGGGCCGCTCGGCAGCGCCCCTTGACTCCTGGGGGATAGAGAAGCACTGTGCTCTCATGCGGGAAGACATGCGGGAAGAACCGGAGGGGGCACCATGAGGGCATCTGACGTCATTGGGCTCTTGGAGTCGCAGGGGGAGTGGGTTGACCGCAGCCGGACCAAGGACCAGGTTCTCTGCGGCAGGCCGGATGACGAGCTCTCTGGCGTGGGTGTGTGCTGGACGGCAACGAGCGAGATCCTCAAGCGTGCGGCAGCGGACGGCGTCAGCCTCGTCGTGAGCCACGAGAACCCCTTCTACCTTGAGTCGACGAGCACGCCGCTGACCGTTCGCAGGGCGCGCGAGCGCAAGCGCCTGCTCTGCGCTCGCCATGGCATCACGGTGTACCGCTGCCACGACCTCTGGGACCTCTACCCCACGCGTGGGGTGCTTGACGCGTGGGCCCTGTCACTCGGGATGGGCGAGCCGGCGGAGCGGTCCGGGTTCGTCCGGTTGCTGCGCAACGTTGGCCTCAGCGCCCGCGAGGTTGCCCAACGCGTCGCCTCCGCAGCACGGGCCTGCGGTGAGACGGGCGCGACGCTAGTTGGCGCGCCGGACGCACACGTGTCGACGCTCGCAGTCGGCACCGGGGCGATCACCGATGCCGTGAGGATGTACGAGCTCGGCGCCGACGCCTGCGTCGTATCCGACGACGGCACGCGCAGCTGGGTCGAGATCCAGTGGGCCGCCGACGAGGGCGTCCCGCTCGTCATCGTGAACCACCGCACAAGCGAGATGCCCGGGATGTGGGGCCTTCGCGACTACCTTGCCGAGCAGCTTCCCGGCGTACGCGTGAGCCTCTACGAGAGCGCGCTGCGCATGGAGCACGTGACAGCGTAGATCGGACTCGGGGCACACCGAGATTGCCTGTGCTCGTGGATTCTTAGCGCTCATGGCGTCACTGCGCCCGCGCGGCCAGCACGTGCTGCAAAATGAGAAAGCTGCCTCACCAAGGAGGACGCGGTGCACTGAAGCCCTGCCGCGCTCACGAAAGGATGCCCATGGAGGACATGTTCACTCAGCTCATCGGCCAGTTCGGCTACGTGGGCGTCTGGTTTCTCATCTTCTTTGAGAACGTCTTCCCTCCCATCCCCTCCGAGCTCATCCTCCCCCTCTCCGGCTTCTTCACCACCACGACCTCGCTCACGCTCCCGGGCGTGATCATCGCTGCGACCATCGGCTCGGTCACGGGCGCCTACATCCTCTACGGCGTGGGCCGCATCCTGTCGCGCGAGCGCCTGATGACGTTCTTCGGCACGCGCCCGATGCGCCTGCTCGGCTTCAAGCCCGACGACATCGCGAGCGCCGTGGACTGGTTCGACCGCAAGGGCCAGGCCACGGTCCTCATCTGCCGCTGCGTGCCCATCGTGCGCAGCCTCATCTCCATCCCCGCCGGCACCGCCAAGATGAGCGTCGTGAAGTTCTCCCTGTTCACGCTCGTGGGCTCGGCTGTGTGGAACTCCATCCTCTGCTCGCTCGGCGCTGCCGCCGGCAGCGCCTGGGAGACCGTCACCGCGCAGGCCGAGTGGGTCTCCGACGTCGTCAAGTACGTGATCATCGCCATCATTGCGGTGGCGGTGGTGTTCTGGGTCGTCAAGCGCATCCTGCCCGCGCTGCGCGAGCGCCACGAGCAGGAGTAGACGGCGCCGGCTCCGCGCGCGACCGCTGACGAAAGACCCTCCCAAACCCACGTTCTTCTCGCTGGAATGTGGGTTTAGGAGGGTTCAGCTTGCTTAATACCGCTGGAACCTACAATTCGGGCCGGTTTTTGTAGGTTTGGGAGGGAGAAGCCGGCCCGCCGAGAAGGGCAAGCGCTGACACATGACAGAGGGGACGGGGGAACCTGTCAAGTCTCCGTCCCCTCTGTCAAGTTAACACAACATGTTGTGTGTATTTCGTATCTCAACCACAACTAACTTTCTTGACCTTTCTCGCCCACAGGCGCACCCAGACGTGGTAGCTTTGTCGTGCCGCGTTATGCGGCAGCAGACGCAACGACGCAACAAAGGAGCGTGAGCAGTGAGTCAGCAGGAGGCCTGGGCCGGCTTCGTCGGCGGCAACTGGGAGCACGAGATCGACGTCCGTGACTTCATCCAGAGGAACTACACCCCCTACGACGGCGACGAGTCCTTCCTCGCCGGCCCCACCGAGGCAACGACCAAGCTCTGGGGCGAGGTCATGGACCTCTTCCAGCAGGAGCGCGAGGCCGGCGGCGTCCTGGACATGGACACCAAGGTCGTCTCGACCATCACCTCGCACGAGGCCGGCTACATAGACGAGCCCCTCGAGAAGATCGTGGGCCTGCAGACCGAGAAGCCGCTCAAGCGCGCCCTCATGGTCAACGGCGGCATCCGGATGGCCGTGGCAGCCTGCAAG
>DXBM01000061.1 GCA_019116525.1 Candidatus Olsenella pullistercoris
TCGAGGGAGGAGATGCCGTTCTCAGCGAGCACCTTGTTGATCTTGTCGATGCGGCGCTCATAGCCCTCAAACGAAACTGCCATTTGGTTTTCCCTCCCTTTCTACTCGTGAACGGGGAAGACGTTGGCGACCGTGTGGGTCTCCTCGTCAGTCCTGGGGTCGATGTACTTGGCAGCGCCGTCCCACTGGCCGTAGTGGCCCATGGCGCCGGCGATGGCGTCCTCAGGAGACTTGCCGTTCTTGAGGGCGTCGGTGAACTTGCCGAGGTTCAGGAACTCGAAGGCAACGATCTCGTTGTTCTCGTTCAGGGCCATGCGGGTGACGTAGCCCTGGGCGAGCTCGAGGTAACGGGCGCCCTTGAGCTTGGTGCCGAACATGGTGCCGACCTGGGAGCGCAGGCCCTTGCCGAGGTCGTCGAGGGAGGCGCCGACGGGCAGGCCGTCTTCGGAGAAGGCGGTCTGGGAGCGGCCGTAGACGATCTGGAGGAACAGCTCGCGCATAGCGACGTTGATGGCGTCGCAGACGAGGTCGGTGTTCAGGGCCTCGAGGATGGTCTTGCCGGGGAGGATCTCAGAGGCCATGGCGGCAGAGTGGGTCATGCCAGAGCAGCCGAGGGTCTCGACGAGGCACTCCTCGATGACGCCCTCCTTGACGTTGAGGGTGAGCTTGCAGGCACCCTGCTGGGGCGCGCACCAGCCCACACCGTGCGTGAGGCCAGAGATGTCCTTGATCTCCTTGGCCTGGACCCACTTGCCCTCCTCGGGGATGGGCGCGGGGCCGTGATATGCGCCCTTGGCGACCGGGCACATATTCTCGACTTCTGCGGAATACTGCATGTATTGCTCCTCTCCGTGATACTGGGGCCTGCCACGCGACCGGCGTAGCCAGTCCGTCTCTAGTTTACGGCAAAACGCGGGGCGAGAAGACCTCGGGGACGCTATAATTCCGCCCCGTGAGCGCTGAGAGGAACATATCCGAGAGGGGAGCCCGCGCCGGCGCGCGGGCCGTTCCCGCCTGGGCCTGGAAGCTGCTCCTGGCCGCGTGCGCGGCGATCTGGGGCGGCTCGTTCGTCGTCATGAAGGACACGCTCGACGCCGTCACGCCCGCTTGGCTCATGTTCGTGCGCTTCTCGCTCGCCTCTGTGCTCACCGCGGCGATCTTCTGGCGGCGGCTGCGCGCGAGCCTCGACGCGAGCCACCTCGCGATGGGGGCGATCCTGGGCCTGGTGTGGGGTGCCGCCTACGTGGTGCAGAACATCGGGCTCGACGACACCACGCCCGGGCGAAACGCCTTCCTCACGGCCACCTACTGCGTCATGACGCCGTTCATAAACTGGCTCGTGGCACGGCGTAGTCCGAGCGCGGGCAACGTCGTGGCAGCGCTGCTCGCGATCGTGGGGGTGGGGCTCGTGGCGCTCGGCGACGACCTCTCGCTCGCCATGAGCCGCGGCGACTGGCTCACGCTCGTGGGGGCGCTCCTGTTCGCCGTCCACATCGTGCTCGTGGCGCGCTTCTCCTCGGCGCACGACGTGATGACGCTCACCGCGGTGCAGCTCGTTGTCGGCGCGCTCGTGGCGCTCGCGACGGCGCTCGCGCTCGAGCCCCCGCTTGACGTGGCGGCGCTGGCGAGGCCCGAGGTCTGGGGCGCGCTCGCCTACCTCGTGGTGCTCTCGTCCACCGTGTGCACGATCGGGCAGAACGTGGGCCAGGCCAACGTCCCGCCGGCGCAGGCGTCGCTGCTGCTCTCGCTTGAGAGCGTCTTTGCCGTGGTGGCGAGCGTGCTGTTCTACAACGAGGTCGTCACGCCGAGGATCGCGATCGGCTTTGGGACCATCTTCGTGGCGGTGGTCGTGAGCGAGCTTCTCGGCGGTCGGCGCAGCCAAAAGGGCTAAAAGGGGACGGACCCCTCTTGACCTATTGCCAGGGAAGGGCTGCTGCGGAGCGCTCCAATGGCTCAAAACGCCCGAAGTGCACGACCCTTTTGACGATGTGGCTCCCGTGCAAGATTCGTTGAGCGAGAAACCGCAGGTGAGTTTGACCTACAGTTGCCCAAGAGTGTTGCACGGGAGATGAGTCGTTCACTTCGCCCTCCTTGAGCCAATGGAGGGCCTCCGAACAACCCCGGCAGGGATTGGGGGCAGGGATGATCCAGGAGTTTGGGCACGAGCACGTCTTTGACAACCACTTCGAGCCGCATGTGCCCCGGGACGAGGACTACGTCCTGCACTTCTCGGTGGAGGGTGGCTGCCTGGCGTGCGTGACGCACGTGGGCGGCACCGACGCCGACGCGGGGGACTCCGGCGAGGAGTTCGAGCTCCCGCGCCCGGCCGACTACCCGCGTCGTCCCGACCGCACAACCTACCTCTTCTCCCTTGGCCCCGAGCGCTTCTTCCTCGCCCTCGACGAGAGCGTTCCGGCTCCGAGCGGCTTTGCCTACGAGTCCGTCAACTGGCTGCGCCACGCCGAGCCGCAGCACCTGCTCTTCGCAGCGGCCACTGCCTCCCAGCTCAACCGGTGGTACCGCGAGAACCGCTTCTGCGGGCGCTGCGGGCACGCCACCGAGCTCGCCCCGACGAGCCGCGAGATCGTGTGCCCCGAGTGCGCGCGGATTGTCTACCCCAAGATCTGCCCCGGCGTGATCTGCGCCGTGGTGAGCCAGGGCGCCACGCCGGCCGACGACCGCATCGTCCTCACGCGCTACGCCGGGCGCACCACCGCGCTCTGGGCGCTCGTCGCCGGCTTCACCGAGATCGGCGAGCCGCTCGAGGACACCGTGCGCCGCGAGGTCATGGAGGAGGTTGGCCTCTCAGTCAAGAACCTGCGCTTCTACAAGAGCCAGCCGTGGAGCTTCACGGACACGCTGATGGTCGGCTTCTGGTGCGAGGTCGACGGGTCGGACGAGCTGCGGGTTGATCACAGCGAGCTCAAGGAGGCGCGGTGGTTCCGCCGCGACGAGGTACCGCTCGAGCGCACGGGCGACCGCGCCTCGATGACCGGCGAGATGATCGAGCGCTTCCGCACGATGGGTCGCGACGCCTGGGCGTGAGCGCAGACGCGAGGGCCCTACGAGAGCACGAAGCGCTCGATCGCCTCCGCTACGCCGCCGACGTTGTTGTCGGCCTCGCACACGTAGCCCGCGGCGGCACGGGCCTCCTCGCTCGCGTTGGCCACGGCCACGCCGAGCCCGGCCGCTTGCAGCATTGCCACGTCGTTGGAGTTGTCGCCGATGGCCATGACCTCCTCGCGGGGGATGCCGAGGCGCGCCGCCAGCGCGAGGAGCCCGGCGCCCTTGTTCACGCCCGCCGCGTTGAACTCGAGGTAGCGGTTGGAGGAGTAGACCACGTCGAGCCCGTCGGTCAGCCCCTCCTCGTCGAGCTCGCGCGCCACAGCGCGCAGGCGGTCCATGTCCAGGCTCATGTAGAGCAGCTTGACCACGGTCAGCTCGCCCACGGCCTCGTCGAGCTCGCGCGCGAAGGTCTCGCGGATGTCGAGGCGCCCCTCAATGTGGGTGCGCTCCTCGGGCAGGTAGTCGTAGACGAAGAGGGGCCCGAGCGCGTAGGCGTGGATGCAGAGTCCCAGCTCCACTCCGCGCGCGTAGAGCCGACGCGCCACGTCGCGCGGGAGCTGGCAGGAGGTGATGGGCTCCTCCGGGGCGCTGTTCTCGGTGAGGACGCCGCCGTTGAAGCCGAGCACGTACTCGCCCGGCGCGCCCAGCAGCCCCAGCTCGGCAAGGGTGGGTGCCACGGAGGGCCCGGGCCTGCCCGTGCACGGGACGAAGCGCACGCCCCGCTCGCGCGCGGCCGTCACGGCGCGTCGGACGCGCTCGGGCACGTGGTGGGAGTCGTCGAGCAGGGTCTCGTCGAGGTCGCTCGCGATGAGGCGGTACATGGGGCCTCCTGGGCTCGGGGTTCTTCTCGGCCATTGTAGCGGGGCCGCTGCTCGAGCGGGGGCTCGTTGCGGGCCGGTCGTGCGACAGGACGAAAGCGACAGCTTTTGCACCGGAGCGCCCTGCGCGTTTGCGAAGTGGCACTAATCGCGACGTTCTTCTCGGTTGTGTGCAACATGTTTTATGCGCGGCGAGAAGAACGTTCGTATCCGATGCCATATATGAACGTTCTGCCCTAAAATTGGGGCTTGTGAGCAAAAACCTTTATGCAACGGGAGCTGACGCATCAAAGATGTTGCTCACAACCGCGAGGGCCGTTGGGACCGCGAGGGCCGTTGGGACCGCGAGGGCCGTTGGGACCGAGAAGGACGTTGGGACCGCGAGGGCCGTTGGGGCCGCGAGGGCCGTTGGGACCGAGAGGGCCGTTGGGGCCGGCCGTCCTCGCGCGGCGCCGGCCCCCGCGGGCGCCGGGCGCGGCGGGATTGTTTCGGCTGCAAAACCAATCCGCGTCGCCCGAAGAAACTATGGCATATTCCATGGTGCGCCCGTCCGGGGCGCCGCGCCCGCAGGGCGCTCGACGTCGAGAGAGGAGTTGGGCATGGCACAGCGCAGACCTGTTCGCGCATCGGCTCTTTGGGGCGCCCCCGCCCTTCTCGACGAGGACCTGCTCTCGCTACCCAGCGCGCGCTAGGGAAACGCTCGCCCGGCGCGCGCTCCGCCCCGAGGGGCCCTTGAGCAAACCATGCATCGTAATAACGAGAAAGGCAGCTCATATGACTAGGAAGATTCACATCTTTGACACCACCCTGCGCGACGGCGAGCAGTCGCCGGGCGCCTCCATGAACACCGAGGAGAAGCTCGTGGTGGCCCAGCAGCTCATCCGCATGGGCGTCGACGTGATCGAGGCGGGATTTCCCATCTCCAGCCCGGGCGACTTCCGCTCGGTGCAGGAGATCGGCCGGCTGGCCGGCGACTCCTGCGTGGTCTGCGGCCTCACGCGCGCCGTGGACAAGGACATCGACCGCGCGGCGGAGGCCCTGGCTACCGCAAAGCGCCCGCGCATCCACACGGGCCTGGGCGTCTCGCCGAGCCACCTGCGCGACAAGCTGCGCATCAGCGAGGAGGAGTGCATCGAGCGCGCCCGCCACTGCGTCTCCTACGCCAAGAAGTACGTGGAGGACGTCGAGTTCTACGCCGAGGACGCCGGCCGCTCCGACCAGGACTTCCTCATCCGCGTGATCCAGGCCGCCGTTGACGCGGGCGCCACCGTGGTCAACATCCCCGACACCACGGGCTACTCCATGCCGGAGGCCTTCGGCGCGCGCATCAAGAGCCTCAGCGACAACGTCATCGGCATCGAGAACGTGATCATCTCGGTGCACACCCACAACGACCTGGGCATGGCCACGGCGCTCGCGCTGCAGGGCGTGAAGAACGGCGCCCGCCAGATCGAGTGCACCATCAACGGCTTGGGCGAGCGCGCCGGCAACACCGCGCTCGAGGAGGTCGTCATGGCCATCAGGATGCACGGGGAGGAGCTGGACGCCCACACCGACATCGTGACCACCGAGCTCACGCGCGCGAGCCACCTCGTCAGCCGCATCACGGGCATGAGCGTGCAGGCCAACAAGGCCATCGTGGGCGCCAACGCCTTCGCGCACAGCTCCGGCATCCACCAGGACGGCGTGCTCAAGGCCCGCAACACCTACGAGATCATCGACCCCGCCGACGTGGGCGCGGCCGGCTCCGAGATCATCCTCTCGGCCCGCAGCGGCCACGCCGCGCTGCGCCACCGCCTGGCCGAGCTCGGCTACACCTTCGAGGACGCCGAGTTCGACCAGCTCTACGAGCGCTTCCTGGAGATCGCGGACCAGAAGAAGGAGGTCTACGACGAGGACCTCGAGTCCATGGTCCAGGAGCGCCAGCGCGACGTCGCGGCCGTCTACACCCTGGACGCGCTGCAGGTGAGCTGCGGCGACCCGCTCATCCCCACCGCCACGGCCACCATCACCGACGAGCTCGGCGTCAAGCACGTGGTGGCCGCCACGGGCACCGGCCCCGTCGACGCCGCCTACCAGGCCATCGACAAGGTCGTGGCGGTCCACGGCGACCTCGCGGAGTTCTCCGTCAAGGCCATCACCCGCGGCATCGACGCGATCGGCGAGGTCACGGTGCGCATCACGGCCGACGACGGGCGCGTCTACACCGGGCGCGGCGCGGACAACGACATCATCGTGTCGAGCGCGAAGGCGTACGTGAACGCCATCAACCGCATGATCCAGACGTCCCGCGCGCGGGAGGGAAGGTAGCGGGCCGGCCGTTCGGGGCGAGGTATTTCTCCCCAGCTCACTTCGCTACGCTCAGAAGTCGCTGGGCGAGAAAAACCTCGCCCCGAACGGCCTACGTTAACGTCTCTGCGACGAGATGGCGTTCACGTCCTTGTCGCTAGCTCTTACCGGAAGTGTTGGAAGCAAGTCTTACGTTGTAGAGAGTTGTATCGAGCTGCCGCTGGCGGGAGGTTGTTCCCGCGCGCAGTTCTTTGCGAAGCAAAGCTGTTTGAGCACGGGGACAACCTCCCGCCAGCTCATCGGAAGGAGAGACATGGGCCAGACCATGGCGGAGAAGATCCTCGCGGCGCACGCGGGGTTGGAGGAGGTCGTCCCCGGCCAGCTCGTGGAGTGCGACCTGGACCTCGTGCTCGCAAACGACATCACGGCTCCCATCGCCATCAAGACGGTGCGCGAGATCGGCGCCGGCGTCTTCGACCGCGACAAGATCTGCCTCGTGCCGGACCACTACGCGCCCAACAAGGACATCAAGAGCGCCGAGCAGACCAAGGTCACGCGCGACTTTGCCCACGAGCACCAGATCTCGCACTACTTCGAGCAGGGCTGCATGGGCATCGAGCACGCGCTTCTGCCCGAGCGCGGCATCGTGGTGCCCGGCGACCTCGTGATCGGCGCGGACTCGCACACCTGCACCTACGGCGGCATCGGCGCGTTCTCCACGGGCGTGGGCTCGACCGACGCGGGCGTGGGCATGGCCACCGGCCGCGCCTGGTTCAAGGTGCCCGAGACCATCCGCATCGTCGTCGACGGCGAGCTGCCCGAGGGCGCCAGCGCCAAGGACGTCATCCTCCACGTGATCGGCAAGATCGGCGTGGACGGTGCGCTCTACTGCGCGATGGAGTTCGCGGGCTCCACGATCGAGGCGCTCTCCGTTGAGGGTCGCCTCACCATCGCCAACATGGCCATCGAGGCCGGCGGCAAGGCGGGCCTCTTCGAGGTGGACGACAAGTGCCGCGAGTACGTGAGCCGTCGCACCCAGCGCGCCTTCGTGGAGTACCACCCGGACGCCGACGCCCGCTACAAGCAGGTCATCCACATCGACGCGGCCGACATCGTGCCCTGCGTCTCCTGGCCGCACCTGCCGAGCAACACCCACCCCGTGACCGAGAGCCGCCACATCAAGATCGACCAGGTCGTGATCGGCAGCTGCACCAACGGCCGCATCGAGGACATGCGCGCGGCCGCCGAGGTGCTCTGCGGCCGCACCGTGGCCGACGGTGTGCGCTGCATCGTCATCCCCGCCACGCAGGGCGTCTGGCTCGAGTGCGTCCACGAGGGCCTGATGGACATCTTCGTGAACGCGCACTGCGTGGTGTCCACGCCCACGTGCGGGCCGTGCCTGGGCGGCTACATGGGCATCCTCGCGGCGGGCGAGAAGTGCGTCTCCACCACCAACCGCAACTTCGTCGGCCGCATGGGCGACCCCACCTCCGAGGTCTACCTGGCGAGTCCCGCCGTCGCGGCCGCCTCGGCCGTCGCGGGCCACATCGCCCTGCCGAGCGACCTGTAACGAGGGCCGGGCGAGGCGGCCCGCGACGGCGGTCCGGCTCGGCGTGCCCTCTTGCCGCCTTTGTTTTCTGCACGTCTTCGCGGGGGTCGTGGGACATACCCCGCGCGCAGTTCTTGCGCAGCAAGCTGTTTGAGCACGGGGCATGTCCCACGACCCGGGCACCTGACAAGAAAGGAAAGCCATGCAGTTCAGGGGAACGGTCTTCCGCTACGGGCGGGACATCGACACCGACGTCATCATCCCGGCGCGCTACCTCAACACCTCGGACCCGGCGGAGCTCGCGCGCCACTGCTTCGAGGACCTCGACACCACGTTCACCACGCGCGTGCAGCCCGGCGACATCGTCGTGGCGGACGAGAACTTCGGCTGCGGCTCCTCGCGCGAGCACGCGCCCGTGGCCATCAAGGCCGCCGGCGTCTCCTGCGTCATTGCCAAGAGCTTCGCGCGCATCT
>DXBM01000062.1 GCA_019116525.1 Candidatus Olsenella pullistercoris
GGCGGCGTGCTCATGGGCATGGGCTACGCGCTCACCGAGCGCTTCGACCTCGAGGACTGCGTCCCGCAGGTGAAGTTCGGCACGCTGGGCCTCTTCAGGGCGACGGACATCCCGGACATCCACGCGATCTACGTCGAGAAGGACGAGCTGCTGGACGTGGCGTACGGCGGCAAGGGCATCGGCGAGATCGCCACGATCCCGACGGCGCCCGCGGTGCAGAACGCCTACCGCGCGCTCACCGGCGAGCTGCAGTGCGAGCTGCCGCTCAGGCACTCGTACTACGCGCGCGGGTAGGGCCCGCGGCTCGGGCGTCCCCGCGCGGGGCGCCCACCTGACACACCCCTGATCGTCCCGCTCCTGACGATCACCCCTTGCTTGGGGCCCGCCGGCTTGCCATGCCCGGCGGGCCCTTTGCGTTTCTCGCCAGCGTTATGCTCCGTGGCTGAGCGAGAGCGCTGCAAAGTTGATCGACCTGTCGCTTCGAGCGGCCACCTGCTGGTAAAGCTTGAAGTCCGCGGTGATGACGGGGACGCCTTGTCCGGCAAGCTCCACGTAGGAGGCGTCGGTGAATCCTAGCCACATAAAAGGTTTCTGCTTGACCACCTTGGTGGCGGGGACGTGCTTCTCGCTGAGCTCGTCTCCGGATCGGATGAGCTCCTTCAGCACCTGATAGCATCGCACTCGCGAGCCTTTGTCCGAGTCTAGGAGATTGGTCGTCTCCGCAAGGCATCCCGGTGTGACTACGATTTCGTCAAAGCCTGCAAGTAGTCTACATAGCAATTCGAATGATTCTGCGCTGTAGGCGGAAAGGCGCCTGTGACGCGCGATTGCCTCGCGATTAGCAAGCCCAACAAGAAGGAGCAGAAAGACGTTGGTGTCGAGCGCGCCCCTATGCCGGCTCATGGTAGGGTTCCATCCTCTTGAGCTCGAGCGTGGCCCCGTCGAGGATGAGCGTTTTGTACGTGCGCAACGATCTTGGGCTTGCGGCGAGCCCTGCGAGGGCCGTGGTCGGCAAGTCGCTTCCGAGGACGTAGCCAACGACGACGTGCCAGCTGGCTTCGTCCTCGCTCAGCTCGATACCCTCGAGGGCCGCATACTTGGCCTCAGGGATGAGCTCAACAAGGATTTCAACTGCTCTCTTTGCCGCGGCCTGAGCTGACGAGATGTCCATGATGAGTCCTTTCAACTCGTCTCCTCTCTCGTTGATTGTATCGGTGTGGCTAGGGCGCTGACCGCTCGTTTTGCATCCTCTCGAGCATCTGCGCTCGCACCTCCTCCTTGTCCCTCGTGGTTCGGAGACCCCAGCACGGAAGCCATCTGTCTTGTCTTGCAGGTATCTTCCACGAATCTGCGTTCCCAGCTCGGGAGGGTCGAACCTCCTGGCGGCCCCGGCCGAATGTCGGTGAGCGGGGCGATACGCTCGCCGGGCGGAAGGCCGGTACGGAAACGAACTGAATTGAAAAACTCTTGATGGAATGTGGCGTTACGATTGGCATGTCGTCGCGCGCCCGGCCTTGATTGAGCGCCTCAGAAGCGATTCCGTCACCCCCATTGCCCGCACCACCGCGTGCACGGCAGGCCCCGCCACGAAGAGCTGCCAGAGCAGCGCCATGGGGAAGTTGAGCGCGACGGTCTGGAGCCACGTGGCCACGAGCTCGCCCGCGAGCGGCCGCTTGAAGGCGAGCGTCGCGACCCTGCCGCCGACGAGCGACTCGAGCGCGATGACGGCGGCCATGAGCGGCACGATGTCGGCGAGCGGCGCGACGAAGAGCTCGGTCCTGAGGCCGCCTGCGAGGAGCGCCTGGTTGTAGAGCTCCATGCCGTAGACCATGGCAAAGGCCATGAGGATCGAGAAGACAACGCGTTGGGTGCGGGTTCTGGGCATGGCTTTCCCCTCTGCCCAGCCCTCTTGGGTGCGTTGTCGCGCCGCGGAAAGGCAACTGGACTTATGCCTTCCGCAGCGCGTTGCAGCGTCCCATGGTAGCGCGCCGGGTGGGGTGCGGCGTCAAATCTTCACAGGGGGAGAGGGGTGGCCAGGGTTCGCTCTGCGCCGCCAAGAAAGTCATGAGTTCATCGACGAGCATGGGCGTCGTCTGCCCTTCGAGCTCTGGAGTCCGGACCAAGAGCGCCGCGTGTGCGAGCTGTCGACGAGGTATGGGTCACGGCTGAAGGGCCTCATTCTCAGCCCGGACGACCGAGGAATGCGGCTTGTTGTCGGGTGTGCTCCGGATAGACTCAGCATCCAGTGATCAATCCGAGGCGCGTTGGTTATCTCCGCAGGGAACTCCTGGGCGAGCAGCGTGTAGATCATGTCGAGGTCTATCTGTAGCTGTCTGGCGCGACCATCAGTTTACGTCTTCATGGCGGGTACGTATCTGCCCGGGCAAGCATAGAGGGCGCTTGCTGGCAAAGATTATTCTAGATAGAATAATTCTGTATAGAATAATCTTTGCCGAGAGGAGTCAGCCATGCGCATCTTCGTCGATCGCGAGGCAGAGCTTCAGGCCCTTGAGCGCGAGTACGCACGCGAGGGGTCCTCCTTCGTCGTTGTCTACGGTCGTCGCCGGGTTGGTAAGACCGAGCTCATCTCCCGGTTCATTCGTAACAGACGTTCTCTCTATTACCTGGCGACGGAGGAGCCCGAGCTCCAGAACCTCGAGAGCTTCCAGTCCGTGGCGGCCGACTTCCTCCAGAGCGACCTGCTCCGGGCCGCGCGCCTCTCGCGCTGGGAGGAAGTCTTCCGTGAGATCGCCCGAACGTGCGGCCCCACGGATGAGCGTGCCGTCATCGTCATCGACGAGTTTCAGTACCTCGGCAGGGCAAACCCTGCCTATCCGTCGATCTTCCAGCGCATCTGGGACACGATGCTCAAAGACGCCAACGTCATGCTCGTTCTCTGCGGCTCGCTCATCTCGCTGATGCGCGACCAGGTTCTCTCGGAAGAGAGCCCGCTCTACGGTCGCCGCACGGCGCAGATCAGAATGGGTCAGATCCCCTTCTCGCACTACCAGGAGTTCCTTCCGGGACGCTCAACGCGAGAGCTGGTGGAACGCTACGCCGTGACCGGAGGCGTTCCCAAGTACATCGAGCTCTTCAATGACGAGAAGGACGTCTACTCCGCAATCTCCGCCAACGTCTTGGACCGCAGCGGCTTTCTCTACGACGAGCCAAACTTCCTGCTCCAGCGCGAGGTGCCTGATGTGGGAACCTACTTTGCCCTCATCCGTGCGGTTGCAGGGGGAGCGCATCGTCCGAGTGAGATTTCGCGCTCATTTGGGGTCAGGCAGACGAGCTTGGGCAAGTACCTCAAGACCCTTATCGACTTGGACGTGCTCGAGCGCCAGGTGCCCGTCACGGAGAGCAACCCCGACAAGAGCAAGAAGAGCCTCTATCGGATAAAGGATAACTTCCTCCAGTTCTGGTTCCGGTTCGTGCTGCCCAACCTGAGCTATCTGGAGACGGGCCGCACGGCTGCCGTCGAGAAGCGCATCCGAGAGCACTTCATCGACGGGCATGTGGCATACGTGTACGAGGATGTCTGTCGCGAGCGCCTGTGGGATCTGGAGGACTCCGGAGAGCTTGGGTTCGTGCCGGAGCGCGTCGGCCGCTGGTGGTCGGGGAGTGACGAGATCGACGTTGTCGGCCTGAGCGCGAGCGAGGGTCGTGCCGTCTGGGGCGAGTGCAAGTTCTGGAAGGATCCCGTCGGCGCGAACGTACTGCGAGCACTTGAGGAGAAGGCGTCGCGTGTCCCGTGGGAGCGGGATGGGCGGACGGACGCTTTTGCACTCTTCAGTGCGAGCGGCTTTACGGACGAGCTGCGGGAGATAGCTGCGGCGCGAGGCGACGTGGCGCTCGTCGACGACTCGGAGTAGGACTCGTTGACATCCGGCACGGCCGTCACGGGGCGGAAACACGGGCCATGTACAGTAGGCACTTCAGCAGCCCGCGCCGCCCGCGCCCCACGACGAGAGGTGCCTCATGTTCGAAAGCTTCATGTCCGCCGTTGCCGCGCTCAACACCAACGTGCTGTGGGGTGTCCCCATGGTCGTGCTGATGCTCGGAACAGGCGTGTTCCTGCTCGTCGTCACCAGGGGCGCCGTGTTCACGCGCTTCAACGTGGTCATGCGCTACACCACCAAGACGCTCTTCCAGCGCCAGGACCCGTCCGAGGCAGGGGAGGGCACCATCTCGCCCTTCCAGGCGGTGTGCACCGCGCTCGCGGCTACGCTCGGCACCGGCAACATCGTGGGCGTGGCGCTTGCGGTTGCCACGGGCGGGCCGGGGTCGATCTTCTGGCTTTGGCTCTCCGCGCTGGCCGGCATGGTGATCAAGTTCTGCGAGGTCACGCTGTCGGTGGCGTACCGCACGCGCAACGAGCGCGGCGAGATCGTGGGCGGCCCCATGTACTACATCTCCCGCGGCCTGGGGGTCGGCTGGCTCGCGGCGCTGTTCGCCGTCTTCGGCTTCCTCGCGTCGTTCGGCATCGGGGCGAGCGTGCAGGCAAACTCGCTCGCCGGCAGCGTGAACGCGACCTTCGGGGTGCCGCTTCCCGTCATTGGCATCGTCGTGGCGCTTCTCGCGGGTCTTGTCCTTATCGGCGGCATCACCCGCATCGCGCAGATCACCGAGAGGCTCGTGCCCCTTGCGGCGGTGTTCTACCTTCTCGGCGCCGCGGCGGTGCTCGTGGTCAACGCTGCGGAGATCCCGGCGGCGATTGCCCAGATCTTCCGTGACGCCTTCACGGGCACCGCAGCAACGGGTGGTTTTCTGGGCGCCACGGTCATGTACGCCTGCCGCGTGGGCATGTCGCGCGGCGTGTTCACGCACGAGGCGGGCATGGGCTCGGCGCCCATCGCGCACGCCTCCGCCGACACCGACCACCCCGCCCGCCAGGGCCTGTGGGGCACGTTCGAGGTGTTCTTCGACAGCATCGTCATGTGCACGGTCACGGGTCTCGTGATCCTCACCTCGGGGCTGTGGCACGCCGACCCCATGATGTCCGAGGGCGCCATGAGCTCGGCGGCCTTTGGGCAGAGCATTCCCGGCGGACAGTACGTTGTGACGGTGGGCCTCATGCTCTTTGCTTTTGCCACGCTCATCGCGTGGTACTACTACGGCGAGAAGTGCGTGGAGTACCTGTTCCGGCGTGCGTCGCGCGCGTGCCGTGTGGCGCGTCGCGTCTACCAGGTTGCCTACGTCGCCATGGTGTTCGCGGGATGCGTGACCAACCTCGACATGGTCTGGGAGTTCGCCGACTGCTTCAACGGCCTCATGGCGATTCCGAACCTCATCGCGCTGATTGCGCTCTCGCCCGTGATTCGTCGGCTCGCGGCGGACTTCTTCCGCGACCCCGACCGTCGCCGCCCGCGCGACACGGACTACAGCGGGTGGCTGGTGTTTAGGGACAAGTAACGTGGGAGAGATCCCTGATGCTGAGCAGTATCGGCTTCTGTCTGTTATACGAAACCCTTCGGCCTTGTTTTGCGTGGATTGGAGCTTGTCGGTTTTTTTGACGGGCTAGAAACAAATTCTGCGGTTCATTACAATTCATAAATCGAATGAGGGAAGCCCCCGCTTAAGAAGACTTCCCTCATCCTACCAAGTGGAGCTTCAGTCGTCAGCTGGAGCTCTACTTTTTACGGATGTTCACGCGAATGGTCTTACGGGTTGTTCCCGTCTTGACGACTCGACCGCTACGGGTAATCCGGTACCGCGGAATCTTGACTGTAACCGTCGCCATCGCTTTTCCTCCCTTCATGAGACTCGGTTCCCATAGATGTGAACAAATCTAATCCTCCTCACCACGTATCGGACGGTCTGTTGCCGCGGTCACTTTGTGACCCATCAATAAGGTAACACTATTCCAGATAAAATCAAGAATGCTGTCCCAAATATTAGATAGCTTGTCCTATAATGATCGCAGGCTATCGAGGAGGACATGAAGGATGAAGAAGAGGAACGTAATCAATCTTATTAGATACTATTCGGAGCACAACGATCCGGCGTTCAGAACTGAGGCTTACGAGATCGCTCGCGAATTTGATGCAGCTGGTGACTATCAGCTTGCAGAATACGTTATGGCGCTCTTGTCGGATACAAATACTTTTGTCCCTCAGTCAGAGGGCGATTCACTTGGAACTGACTACCTGCAGAAGCTGCCATACACCAAGACGCCGCTTCCACTCCCAAAGGTTATCGCTGACGATGTGAAGGGCATCATCAATGCCGTTGGTCATAATGCCGGTGTAAACAAATTCATCTTTCAGGGACCGCCGGGTACGGGAAAGACGGAGACTGCCAGACAAGTCTCTCGCGTTCTTTGCAGAGAAACTCTTGTAGTTAACTTCAGCTCCGTCATCGACAGCAAGCTTGGACAGACAAGCAAGAACATCGTAGCTCTCTTCGAAGAGATTAATAGCCTTGCAAATCAATGCGGCTACCTAGTCCTCTTTGACGAAATTGATGCCTTAGCCCTAGATCGCACAGACTCTCGCGATGTTCGGGAGATGGGACGTGCAACGTCGACTTTTCTTCGAGAGCTCGAGCGACTTGATTCGCAAATAGTTGTGATTGCGACGACAAACCTATTCCGGAGGCTGGACAAGGCCATCGTGCGGCGATTCGATGCAACCATTGATTTTGGCCGCTATACAAGGAACGATTTAATTGAGATTGCTGAAAAGATTACAAGCAATCTGCTTACGCAGTTCAGCTACGCTGGGAAAAACAACCGACTCCTTCGGAAGATTCTGCTTCAGACAGATGAGATACCGATGCCGGGAGACCTTACTAACATGATCAGGACATCCCTTGCATTTAGCGATCCTGATGATGAATTCAGTTATTTACGACGTCTATACAGGACGATGGTTTCCAATCCAACTGAAGATATCCGGGAGCTAAAGAGTCAGGGCTATACGGTGCGTGAAATTGAGATTTTAACTGGTATACCAAAGAGCACTGTTTCTAGGGAGATGAAGGAGTCATAATGAACGACTTGCTACGTCTCAAGGGTAGCTTCGAGAGCGCACCTTCATCTGCATCTGGCGGCCGCCCCTCGATTCCCAAGGGGCAGGTCGTTACGTTGGAACATATCATGTCCCTCGTAAACGATATAAGTTCTGTAATCGCATTTTGGGATGAGGTTGCAATCGATGTCCGACCACTTGTTTGTGTGTACTACGATCGCGTTATCGCCAAGAGTAATCGGGTGAAGAGGTTGCTCGGTAGCAGTGACGGTAAAGCAAGCGAGCGTATTGTTGGTGCAAAATACGATATTGCAACAAATCTTAAACGCAGGCATGTAATTACATATTGCGTAGAGCTGGCTGAACTGCGAGGGACAGAAAGGCTACTGAGTGAGTGTGCAGCCATAATTAAGAGTTCTTTTGGTTGCAAGCTTACAGATGAAGACCTTAATTCTGTGAGCCAGAACGGACTTCCGGGGTACTCTGGTCCTCTGTGCAAATCGACCTTCGCTCAAGCAATCAAAGACTCCTTTTACGCGCAGAGATTTGGGATTCCTGAAAACATTGAAGGTGATAGCCCAGATTTGGCTTTTGTAACGCTTTATGCGACGGGTCGCGATACATACGAGCTGTTGCGCGAAGTGGGCATCGATGACTTGGTGAAAAGCCGTGTGCTCGGCACCAGCGTCCTCCTGACGCGAGAACAATTCATTAAGTTGAGACTTCGTGCGCCATATCTGGTTGCAATGGAGCTTGATGATGCCAGTGACTGGGTTGGTGAGGACTTTGGTGCTACTGACGGTGTCTTTCCCGACATACCCAGTCCATCAAATGAACCCGTCATTGGAGTGATTGACACGCCTTTCGATGAGCGTGTCTATTTTGCCGATTGGGTTGAGTATGAGTCACGACTTGATGGAGCAATTCAAGTGCGCGAAGAAGACCGTGAGCATGGGACATCCGTAAGCTCAATTATTGTGGATGGTCCCGCCCTCAATCGCGACCTCGAGGACGATTGCGGACGATTTCGGGTAAAGCACTTTGGGGTTGCCACGAAGGCTCGCTGCAGCTCTTTCACCGTGATGCGTCAAATAAAGGAGATAGTGGCTGACAATCCAAACATCAAGGTATGGAACTTGTCGCTGGGCTCTGAACTAGAGACTCGCATCAATTCAATATCGCCTGAAGCCGATATTCTTGATCGCATTCAGACACAGTATGACGTTGTTTTCGTCGTGGCGGGGACGAACAGGACCTCTTTATCTCAATCGCGCATCGGAGCACCTGCTGACTCTATCAATGCCATAGTGGTCAATTCTGTGGATAGGGATGGAACTGCTGCTGAATATGCTCGGAGTGGGCCCGTATTGTCTTTCTTCGGCAAGCCTGACGTTAGCTATTATGGCGGTACCAAGGAACGACCCATAAGGACCGCCGCGCCATTTGCACCGGTAACCGCTTCCGGCACATCTTTGGCAGCGCCTTGGATAGCTCGTAAGGTTGCATATTTAATCTATAAGTGTGGATTAACTCGTGAGATAGCGAAGGCCCTAATAGTAGATTCTGCTATCGGGTGGAAAAATGAACCAGCTGATCCATTGCTGGGCTATGGCATTGTCCCAAAGAGCATAAAGGATGTGTTGCGTCGCAGGAACGACGAGATTCGTTTTGTGCTGAACGGCGTGGCTTGTAGATACAGTACCTATGCCTATAACATACCCATCCCAATGCGTGATGGCAAGTTCCCGTACGTTGCGCGCGCGACGCTTTGTTATTTTCCTGGCTGCGACAGAAACCAAGGCGTTGACTATACAAGCACCGAAATGGACCTGCATTTTGGTCGTCTCTTCGAGACTAGGACCGGCACGAGTGTCAAAGAACTAAATGGAAACGTACAGGGCACTATGGGGGCGCATTTAAATGAAGATGATGCGCGTACGTTTTTCCGTAAATGGGATAGCGTCAAGCATATTTCTGACAAGTTGACGCAACGTGTTCGACCGCATAAAACTTATATTGAAGGCAGCAATCTATGGGGGGTGAAGATACTCACCACCGAAAGAGCCGATCGACCGAACTCGAAGAAACACCTGCCCTTTGGACTTGTTATAACTCTGAGAGAAATCAACGGTGTAAACCGCATTACCGAATTCAAACAGCAGTGTATGGCACGCAATTGGATTGTGAATGACGTGGACATCGATCAGCTTGTTGATGTCTACGAAGCGGCTGAAGTAGACATCGACTTTGACGATGAGTAGCTGTTAATTTGATGCTCTCCCGTCGAAGGCGTAGAGCCACCGGTCGTTCGTGGGCGTGTGCGACACGCGCGAGGAGACTACGATGCGGTAGCGGTCGTCGAGTGTGATGAGGGCGCGGTCGTGCAGTGCGTTGAGCAAGAGGCCGTTCGACGACATGAGGCGCTCGTTCGGCATGGCTGCCGCCCACGGCTTGAATGGCTCGCCGTGAGCAGGGTGGGAATGTCGATGCCCGTGAGACAGCAGGTGCCACTGTAGTTGGAAAGAAGCACGCTGCGGAAGTAGTCCTGGCTGACACGTACGTACCTGCTCAACGCGTTCAAGACCGAGTTGCTGTGACGGATTGGGGCGAGAAGAACCTGAGGCTTCAATCTCTCCGTTGTAGGAGTTTTGGATTCCGATTTGCTCGAGCCCTCACATCGCCCCAGACATGGTACATCCGCTCTGCGAGATATAAGCTCAGCGTCTGTGTGTCTATTGTGACGGTATGGGTAAAGCCGCTACCCGACCGGTTGGGGTCGCATGCCATAAGGCTGCCTCTTATGAGGCAGACGGCAGACTGCGAGCGCTCAATCTCTTTGACGAGGAGTTGAACCTTCGTATCGCTGTCATTCCAGTTCTTGGGTGGCAGGGGTGGGTGCAGATAGAAGGCGAGCGCCAGGTACCGTCAGGATTCTTGCGCACTTTCAGACAGCCCTATAGGCCCGCCTCCCGGTGCGCCTCCTCCAGCAGCGTCACGTCCAGGTAGCGTCTCGAGCCCCACTCGCTCTCGGCGACGTACTTGAGCCTCGCGGTCACGAGCATGAGGGCGCTCCTCCCGTCCGGGAAGGTGCCCACCACGCGGGTGCGGCGGCGGATCTCGCGGTTGAGGCGCTCGATGGCGTTGTTCGTGCGGATCCTCCGCCAGTGCTCGCGGGGGAACCTGGTGTAGGTCAGCGTCTCGGCGAAGCCCTCCCTGACCACCTTGGCGGCCTCCTTGAGCCTGAGCGACTCCAGCTCCCCGGCGACGGCGAGGGCCTTGGCCTCGGCCGCCTCGCGCGACTCCATGGCGTGGATCGCCTTGAGCATGGCGGCGACCCTCGGCCTCTTGGACCTCGGGGCCCTGGCCAGCACGTTTCTGTAGAAGTGCACGGCGCACCGCTGGTAGGCGGCCCCCGGGAACACCTCGGCGATTGAGCCGACCATGCCGGCGGCCTTGTCGCCGGTGAACATCCGCACGCCGCGCAGGCCGCGGGGCCTGGGCCACGACAGGAACTCCCGCCAGCACTCCGAGGACTCCGTGAAGCCCTCGGCGGCGCCGATCACCTCGCGGTAGCCGTCGTCGTTGACGCCTATGGCGACCATCACCGACACGTTTTCGTAGCTGCCGCCCCAGCTCCGCCTGAGGTAGATGCCGTCCACGTAGACGTAGGGTTAGGCGCGCTCGAGCGGGCGGTTGCGCCATCGCTCGACCGCCTTGAACGCCTTCTCGTTGAGGTTGGAGACCGTCGACGCGGACACGCTTGACCCCCAGAGGGCCTCGGAGACGTCCTCGATGCGCCTGGTGGAGACGCCCGCCAGGTACATCTCGATCATGGCCTCCTCGACCGAGGTCTCGCGCCTGCGGTAGCGCTCGATGATAGCGGTGGTGAACCGAACTCCCTTGAGCTTGGGCATCCTGAGCGTGACCTCGCCGGAGGTGGTGGCGAGCTTCCGGTCGTAGTGCCCGGCCCGGTAGGCCTCCCTCTCCGCGGTCCTCTCGTAGCGCTCGGCGCCCACGAGGTCGCCGGCCTCCTCCTCAAGCAGGCCGTTGAGCAGCTCCTCGACGGTCTTCCTCACCAGCTCCCTGAGATCGTCCCTCAGGGTCTCCTCGTTCAAAGATACAATGGGCTCGGGCATGGCCCCTCCCCCAGCATGTTTCTTGTCTAGGCAACTCGAATCATACCGGGGCGGGCCGTGCCCTCCTTCCTATCTGGATGCTATTCCGCTGTCAAAGTGCGCAAGAAATTGTACGTTACCCGACGGGCATGGCCGTGAGTGGCGCCTTCTGCGCGGGGCGGGCGGTTTCCGAGCCGTGCGCGCAACGGAGCGGAGGCGGGTGGGCTGCGGACGACCCTCGACGGGCAGCGGGTGGTGATGGGGTGTGGCCATACAGCCGCCAGCTCTTCTCGCTAGCTCATCGGGTATGTGGACGTCAGGCTGCGGTACTTCTCGTAAAACGCCTTCAGGGCGTCGAGCACCTTGTGGCGCTTCTCGCCGTATGGGTTGCCCTTGGCAAAGCGAGACACCGGCCGCATGATCCTGGAGATGGCAGTCCCCGCCTCGGGCACGGCTCCCGCGACGAATGACTCGCTGACGAGCGCCCTGGTCTCCTCCGGCTTCAGTCGGTTCTCCTCGACGATGTCGTCGAGATCGCGCTCCATCGAATCAGAGACGTGGCGCCGCCACTCGCGAGCCACGGCCTCGTGTCGCTCCGCCTCCGGCATGGAGACGATGTCGACGCGCGCCTCCGCGCCGTCGAACCCAACCGCGCGCAGGAACTCCTCGATGAGCTCGGCCTTGTCGCGCAGCTCCGGCGAGGACGCGACCGCGCTGCGGATCTTGTCGGCGATCTCCTTGTCCTGCACGTTGTCGCCGTGGCGCTGCTCGACGAGCATGAGGATGTAGTCGATGTTGATCTCTACCTGTCTGACGAGCTCCATCTCGAAGGTCAGGTCGTCGCCGATGTCGACGAGGTCGGCCTTGCGCTGGCGGCGGTACTTGTCGGCGATGTCGAGGTAGTGGCTCTGGTAGTCCTGGAGCTCGCGCTCGCCCATGGGGTCGTCTGCGGCGAAGTCGTCGAAGCATGAGAGGATGTTGCGGAGCCTGAGGATCTGTCCGAACGTCTTCACGAGGTCCTTCTCGGCCTCCTCGCCGAGCAGGTCGAACCCGCCGTCGAGCGGGAAGTCGATCCGCAGGTGCTCGAGAGCCTCGGCGTAGCGCTGGAAGTAGACCTCGTAGGGCTTGAGCAGCACGATGCCGCCTGCGTCCGGGTCGCCGAAGAGCGCGAGCGCCTCGTCAACGCGCTCGGAGAGGTCGCGGAAGCACACGATGTTACCGAACGTCTTCACTGAGTTGAGGATGCGGTTGGTGCGGCTGAACGCCTGGATGAGGCCGTGCATGCGCAGGTTCTTGTCCACCCAGAGGGTGTTGAGCGTCTTGGCGTCGAAACCCGTGAGGAACATGTCGACCACGATGAGCAGGTCGAGCTCGCGGTTCTTCATGCGCTCGGAGACGTCCTTGTAGTAGTTGTCGAACCCCTTTGAGTCGGTGCCGCAGCTCGTGCCGTACATCGCGTTGTAGTCTGCTATGGCGGCGTCGAGGAATTCGCGATCGGCCTTCGGCATGCCGTTCGTGTCCATCGCCTCCTCGGAGAGCATGCCCTGCCCATCGTCCTCGTCGCCGTTGGCGGCGTAGGTGAAGATGGTCGCGACCTTGAGGTCGAACCCGGGGCGCTCGGCGAGGAGCTCCTTGATTTGCGCGTAGTAGGCCTTCGCCGAGCCGATGGAGTCGCATGCAAGGATGGAGTTGAAGCCGCGCCGGCGCTGGCCCTTGTACTGATAACTTGACCCGTCACGCTTGGTCTTAATGTTGTAGTTGTCGAGAATGTATTCGCTTACCAGGCGGATACGCTTCGGGTTTTGCCACGCCGTATTGGTGTCGATGCCCTCCACAAGAGCATCAGCACTGCCGTTGCGACGGCGAAAAGTCTTGACGTAGTCGACCTTGAAGGGCAGGACGTTGCCGTGGTCGATGGCGTTCACCACGGTGTACTTGTGCAGGCAGTCGCCGAACGCCTGCTGCGTGGTCTTGAGGTTGGGGTCGCCGCCCGAGCTCGCGTTGACGGCGAAGATGGGCGTCCCGGTGAAACCGAACAGCATGTAGTTCTTGAAGGCCTTGGTAATGGCCTTGTGCATCTTGCCGAACTGCGAGCGGTGGCACTCGTCGAAGATGAAGACGACGTTGCGCGAGAAGACGGGGTGCTTGCGGTCGGCCTTTGAGAGGTAAGACGCGAGCTTCTGGATCGTAGTGACACAAATCCGCTTGTCGGCCGCCGTAGACTCGAGGTTCCTCACGAGCGCGGCGGTGTTGGAGGAGCCGTTCACCGCGCCAGGCTGGAACTTGTTGTACTCCTTCATGGTCTGGTAGTCGAGGTCCTTGCGGTCGACGACGAAGAGCACCTTGTCCACACCCGCCATGCGCGAGGCGAGCTGCGCCGCCTTGAAGGATGTGAGCGTCTTGCCCGAGCCGGTGGTGTGCCAGACGTAGCCGCCCGCAGCGACGGTGCCGAGACGCCGTCTGTCCGAGAGCGCGATGAGGATGCGGTTGAGAATGCGCTCGGTGGCGCAGATCTGGTACGGCCGCATGACCATGAGCTCGTCGGACACGTTGAGCACGCAGTAGTGCGTGAGCACCATGAGCAGCGTGCCGCGCGAGAGGAACGACGCCGCGAACGGCACGAGGTCGGTGATGCGGCGGTTGGCGGCG
Organism: Candidatus Olsenella pullistercoris; assembly: GCA_019116525.1. Classification (GTDB taxonomy): domain Bacteria; phylum Actinomycetota; class Coriobacteriia; order Coriobacteriales; family Atopobiaceae; genus Thermophilibacter; species Thermophilibacter pullistercoris. The sequence continues at coordinate 13,733 of DXBM01000062.1, forward strand.
TCCGTCCACCAGCTCGTGAACTGGTAGGACGCACTCGTCCTCTTGCCCCGCTCCGAATGCGTCTTCTTCCAGCGCGTGGTGTTGGAGTAGTACTTGGTGTCCGTGCCGTTGGAGATCACGAAGATCTGCACGTACTCGAAGAGTCCCGACTCCGACCAGAAGCTCTCGCGCTGGTAGCGCTCGATCTGGTTGAACGCCTCGCGCAGCGGCACGCCGCGGCGCTTGAGCTCGATGTGCACGAGCGGCAGGCCGTTCACCAGTATGGTGACATCGTAGCGGTTCTTGTGCGCGCCCTCGTTGGCCTCGTACTGGTTGAGCACCTGAAGCCGGTTGCGGTGGATGTGGTCGCGGTCGAGGAGCTTGACGTTGACGAGCGTCCCGTCGTGCATCTGGAAGTCGATGACCGGCGAGCGCTGGATGCGAGCTGCCTTCTCGACGATGCCGTCTGTCGCGTTGGCGATGTGGGTCGAGAAGAGCGTGTCCCAGTCCTCGTCCGCGAACGCGATGCCGTTCAGCGCCTCGATTTGACTTCGCAGGTTGGAGACGAGGCCCGCCTGGTCCGTGACGTCGATGCGCTCGTACCCCTGTGAGACGAGCTGCGCGATGAGACTCCCCTCGAGCTCGGCCTCGGACTGGTATGCAGAGCCCGTTCCGGGCGCGCAGGGCGCCTTGGCACAGACGGTGGACTCAGGACCCTCGAGCAGGATGGAATACGTCTTCTTGCCGAGAGAAACCCCGACGTCGCCATCGGACGACGGCACCCTCGGCTCGCTATCGTATTCGATTACAATCGAAGATGCGGTTGGCGAACCATCATATTCGACGGCAACCGAGGAGCCGGACGAGCTGTCATATTCGACAGCAACGTAATCGACCCTATCTTTACCACCGTACTCAATTGCTTCAAGCGACTGGCTCTCTCCACTGTCGTATTTGATGGATATGCGCTTTGCGGCACCGTCATCGCCCATCAGGCGACCTCCTTACGCGGAAAGTCGAGCAGCTTGTCGCGGTAGTACTCGTATTGCTGGCGGCGAGCCGCGATTTCGGCGGGTAGGCCATCGGCGAGCGAGGTGGTGAGGGCGTCGAAGCGATCGAGGATGTCGACGACGCGCCGTTGCACCTCGAGAGGTGGAACCTCGACCTTAAGCCGCTTCAAGTCCTTTGCGTTTACCGCCGGCGTTCCTCCTTCGTTCATCAGAGCAACTATCTCTTTTGACTTGCCTTGCAGCGTATAAAACAGATAACGGTTCATAATCCTATTGTTTGAAGAGCGTATGCGGTAGCACAGGGGTCCACACCAGAACTTTCCTGCCTGGTAGCCAACATAACCAATTCCACCTTGCCCACGCGATGGCGTGGTCACCGTATCTCCCTCTGTGTTGTACTCATCCGTGAATCCAGAGTATGTGGTGCCGGCATTTACATAAGGAAAATTACGACCATTATCTACGGTAATACTGCTCGGCTTTTGGCCAGTATTAATCTTGGCGATATCTCCCAATACAGCGATGGAAACCTCGCCGCCCGCCATTTCTTCGAGGCTTTCGCGCGAGAGCAGGAGGTCGCGGTAGTGGGCGTATTGCGCCTTCCGCGCCTCCAGCTCCGTCTCCAGCTCCGTCTCCAGCTCCGCGAAGGAGTCTAACACCCGCACGACCTCTCGTTGGATATCAAGGGGCGGGAACGGCAACTCAATCTTCGCCATGTTCTCGCCGCTTACACGAAGCACTTTCGTGCCAGTGATGTAGCGCTTCTTCTGCTTCTGGAATTGGTCTGAACAAAAAAGATATGCAACGTACTTCGAGTCCTGCTCGTGAGAGAAGATGTAGGCGTCCCCGCTCACGGCACACGGCTCGTCGCCAAGCCATGCGACGCATTTGCAGACGTCCTCCTCGTTCTCGCTCGTTGTCGCAATCACAAGGTCGCCGGGCTCAGCCTTTTTACGGCCTGCATAGAGCTCCTTGCTGATGAACGACCTTGTCTTTGTAGCAGACAGTCCGTAGCAGGTGTATACCTGACCGTAATGAATGCAGGGCCTACCGCCCTCGACGAAGTCTTTCTTCTGGATGCCCGACCCCCGGGTGAAGGATCCGATTTCACCCAGTTTTTTATACTCAACCCCATCAGGGCAGAAATGTCTGAGCAGCTTATCGATTCGTCCCATTGCTCTTCTCCTGCTGTGCTTGCCTTCTTCTATTTGCGTATTCCATCGCTTGCGAGACTAGGGATGGGTTTGAGTACAAGTCATCGATTACGGAATCAAGAATTTTGACTACGATTTCCGTGTACTCTCTATCGACCTGCTCGAGCACGTTATGCACGTAGTCGTTACCGCAGAGACGTATGGCTGTGGCCGCATCTGCCGTGCGTGAGGTGATCTTTCCCGCCCTCTTTAGGTCCTCTATGCGTTCATACAGCTTTTTCTTGGACGGTACTTCCTCTTGATTGGCAACAATGCCCTCCATGACGCTTCTTGCAAGTATCACTGCGGCACGATCCGCTCCAATTTCGTGGCATTTGTGAACCTCGCTGGCCATTGAGGCGATATCCTCGGGTGCGTTTGAGTAGACCTTGCCCATGGGCTGAATCGGGAGCCATCGAATAATATGATTCTCAGGGTCGTAACCTAAAGTGCATTCTGCTTCAGATGTTTCTACCTCTGCGATGTTCGGAAAGCCGCAGTTGGCGCAGGAGAATATCAAAAGAGATTTATTCTTATCCCAATCAGCATCTGCCGAAAACCTCCAGTCGGGAAAAGCCGGGATGTGCTGGCCGCCGTAGTACGGAGTCCCGTTAACATTCTCATCGGGGCATACCATTTGCGCCAGCTGATGGCAGTGCCAACAAATCGTCGACGTCATATCCTCACGCCTCCAATTCCGCGACGATAGCATCAATCTGCTCGCGCAGCTCCTGCTCGCGGGCGACGATTCTGCGGATGCGCTCGTTAAGCTCTGTAATGTCAATCTTCTCGCGGGTATCGGCCTTCTCGACCCACGTGCCCACCGAAAGGTTGTAAGAGTTCTCGCCGCCGATCTCCTCAATGCCGACAAGTTTGGAGAAGTGTTCCTCCTCGCTGCGGTCGTGCACCGCCCGGTAGATGCGCTCGATGTTCTCAGGCATGAGCTTGTTCTTGTTGCCAACGTGCGAGAACTCCTCGGAGGCGTCCACGAAAAGCACGCGGTCGTCCGCCTTCGACTTGGAGAGAACGATGACGCACACGGCGATGGTGACGCCGAAGAAGAGGTTCACGGGAAGCTGGATAACGGCCTCAACATAGTTACCATCGACGAGGTACTTGCGGATCTTCTGCTCCGCGCCGCCACGGTAGAGGACGCCGGGGAACTCGACGATGGCGGCTTTCCCGTTCGACGAGAGCCAGGAGAGCATGTGCATAGTGAACGCGAGGTCGGCCTTGGACTTGGGTGCGAGTACGCCGGCAGGCGCGAAGCGCGGGTCGTTGATGAGTGTGGGGTCCTCGTCGCCAACCCACTTCACCGAGTAGGGTGGGTTGGAGACGATGGCGTCGAAGGGCTCGTCGTCCCAGTGCAGCGGGTTGGTGAGCGTGTCTCCGCGCGCAATGTTGAAGCGGTCGAAGTTGATGCGGTGCAGGAACATGTTCATGCGGCAGAGGTTGTAGGTGGTGGGGTTGATTTCCTGCCCGAAGTAGCCCACGCGAACGTTCTCCTGCCCGAGCAGCTTGGCGAACTTGAGCAGGAGCGATCCCGAGCCGCAGGCGGGGTCGTAGACCTTGTCCACGCTCGCGCGATCGCCGACGACGATGCGGGCGAGCAACTCGGAAACCTCAGGCGGGGTGAAGAACTCGCCGCCCGACTTGCCTGCGTTGGACGCGTACATGTTCATGAGGTACTCGTAGGCATCGCCGAAGAGGTCGATCCGGGCATCGCGGACGCTGCCGAAGTCGAGGTCGCGGATGCCCTCGATGATCTTGGCGAGGCGCGCGTTGCGCTCTGTGAGGTCGGCACCGAGGCGGTTGCTCGTGACGTCGACATCGTCGAAGAGCCCCTTGAAGTCGTCCTCGGAGCGCGTGCCCACGCTTGAGGCCTCGACAGCGTCGAAGATCGCCTTGATATGGACGTTGAGCTCGGGATCCTTGTCGGGCGCCTTCGCGACGTTCTGGAAGAGCTGCGACGGGAGAATGAAGAAGCCCTTCTCCTCGGTGACGTCTTCGCGAGCGGCTTCTGCCTCTCCATCAGAAAGCTCCGCATACGAAAATGATGCGTCTCCCGCCTCGCGTTCGCCCTCGTCGATGAACTCGGCAAGGTCCTCTGAGATGAAGCGGTAGAACAGGAAGCAGAGGATGTACGACTTGAAGTCCCATCCGTCGACGGCACCACGAACCTCGTCCGCGATGCCCCAGATGGTCTTGAACAGCTCGCTTCGTTGAGCCTCTCGTGTGTCTTGTGCCATGAGGCACCTTCCCTTCTTGTTAGCGCCTATAGAAATCGTAACGGATGCAAGCTCAGGCAAACTGCTCCTTGAGCTCCCTGAGGGCGTTTCTGAAGCTGCTGTTGGTAATCTTGAGCTCGTTCTTCGTTAACAGCTTGAACAGCTGGGGGTAATCGTTGGGGTTGTTCTCCACTCGAGCGATGAAGCTGCTCGCCTCCGCGGCGCCCGGGGTGCTGTGCGGCATGGGGCCGGCGAAGATGGCGACATAGCCCATGCTGCCCCTGATCTTCCCGAAGTCGAAGTGCTTGAGCTGCTTGTACTCCGTCTTGAACTCAATTCGATCTGAGTCGAAGCCTTCTTTTCTCGCCGCGCTGCGGAGCTTGTCGACGGACACTTGGCTCGCACCAAGAACGATGATTTTGCCGATCTCAAGAGGGCTGGGGTCTTCGTCGCGGCTCAGCAGGTCTGACATCCCCAGACTTGCGAGCAAGTCTTCAAGCTCTCCCATGCGGTTGGCTCTCGTCAGGGCTTCCAGCAGCTCCAGATGCATGCGCCCCATCATCGCCTCATAGAGGTCGTCGAGCTCTTGTTGGGTAAGCGGCGCCAACGCTAGGCCTCCTCGTCGAAGAGGTCCACGAGTTCCTTCCGGGCGCGGGAAAGCCGTAGCTTGAGGACACCAATCTCATCGAGCTTGGCTTGGTAGGCAGCAGCCACGCGCGCCTGCTTCTCCACACCCTCCTGGGGAATCTTGATTCTGTTCAGTTCGCCCAGCGGAAGGTTGGGGATGACGGCACCCTTCGATGCGCGGGCAAGCGTCTCCTTGCCATCGGGGCTGTTCAGAAAGGCTGCGACGTAGTATGGATCGACCTTCTCGGTGTCGAGCTTGATGATGTATAGGTTGCCGTTCGCGAGAATCTTCTGCCCTTCAGGCACCTCGGCCACGGCGACCTTGTAGGGCGCGCCGTTCTTGGAGAGCAGCAGATCACCGGTCTCGAGGCAGTACTTCTCGAGCTTGGGGTCCAGCTCCTTGAGGAATGGGAGCTCGTCGTCGATGGAACCGTCCACGATGTTCGAGAGGTTCAGGTAGCGAATGCCCGTGTCTTCCTCGCAGGTGAGCTCGTCGAGTTCCTTCGCTCGCAGTCCCGCCCCGCGCGTGACGTCGAGGATTACGCTCCTCATCTCGACGGGGTTTGCCAGCCTGATCTCCTTCTGCAGAAAGCGGTTCGCTGAGAGCGTGTACTCGCGCTCCGCGAGCTTGCTTATGGGCGCCATCGCGCTTTTGTCGGAATCCGTCTCCATGCGGGTCAAGATTTCTTGGATGTCGTCCTCCGAAAGGGTGCGGCCGCGACGCTCCTTGGTCCCGAGGTCGGTGGCGTCGACAAGCCTGATGCCGTCGGTGTTGCCATGACCGAGAACCACCAGCGTTGTGCCGATGTTGGTCCACGGGGAGAACACTCCCGCTGGCAGCGAGATGGCCGCGCGGACCCATCCGTTCTCGATGAAGTACCTGCGGACTCGCGCGTCCGCGCCGTTGAAGGCGGAGCCATTCGTCATGATACCGACCGCGATGCCGCCCTCATTGATGGAGTCGATGAGGAGGCGGTTGAACACCCAGTCCGCGGAGGTCGGGCGACCATACTCGGATAATCCCTTGAGAACGTTCTCCAGGTATTCCGACCTGCCCTCGAGATGCTTCGTTCTCATGCCCCACGGGTAGTTCGAGAAGGCCTTGTCGGCCTTCTCGTCGGCGAGCGAGCGCTCGAAGTACTCGAACATGTCCTCCCACTCGTAGGCGACTTCAGAGCCGAGAACCCTTGAGCGGATGCGGGCAGCGGCAACTAGGCTGCGATTGAGCTCAACGCCAACGAGCTTCGCTCCCTTGCCCGTACCTGCGACGCGCTCGAGGAAGCTCCCGACCCCGCTGCCGAAATCGACGACCAGATCGCCGCCATGCACGTCGAGAATCTCGCAAACGAGGGCGGCGATGCCATCAGGGGTCGAGCACTCTCCGCTCATGGGGCTGTCAGCGGCCGGCCCTGAGAGGAGGTACGCGAGAAGGTCATCCATGGAGGTCTTCTCCGTCATCGCGAGGAGTTGCTCGACCTCGATATCGGAGGCGTTTTCATCGAGTGATTTGAGGATAAGCTGGTCGCCTTTCGCAGCGACCTCAATCACCTCGGAGAGCGAGCCGTAGGTATTTTCGCTGGATTTGATGGTGTAAGCGAGATATGCGCAGAAGTAGGCTTGAACGCCGGACGGGAGCCCAACGATTCCCCTCATGGAATTGGAGACTCGCCAAATTGCCTCAGTGTTGCTTGAAACGTTGCTCAGCAATGTAAGCCCCTTTCGAACCTGGTTATTGGTAACCGTGACTGAAATCACTATATGGTTCTCGCTGGTTATTGTCAACCAAGAATTTTGGTTTTTTGTAACCAGATTAGATTTCTGCACCAGATTCTCTTTGAAGCGATGCTGCGGCCTACGCTCATCTATGAGCTTGAGCTGTATATGAATTATGAAGTACGAAAAGACGTTATTTAGCGTTCGGGTTTCGCAGTGAGTTCGATGTGGATTCTGTTTGCTAGTTCTGCAAAGTCTGGCCCGAGCCACTCGTCCGATTCGCCGGGACCGAGGACAAGGGGCATGCGGTCGTGGATGGGCGCCACGCTGGCGCTGGGCTCCGTGGTGACGATGGAGAAGCGTCCGTCCTGCTGGACAGTGGCGAGAAGGAACGCGCGAGCTCCGGGCATGCGGAAGCGGTACTGGCGGCGGACGGTCCTGCCGGTCTTCTCGCTGACGACCTTCTCGGTGGAGCTTGACTCGTAGAATGCGCGCACCGGGACGAGGCAGCGGCCCTTTGCTATAGCCTTTGCCCACATGCCGCGACGGCCGCGCCGGAGCTGCTCGAGCGCGGACTCGATGCGCGTGTTGAACACGGCATGGGGTCTGCCATCGAGCGGGAAGCCCCACTCGAGCCGGGCGACCCTGAGGCCGCCCGCGCCGCTCGTAACGAAGAGCGGGACGGTTGAGCCGGGGCGGACGTCATGGACGGGATCGGGGCACTCGATGAACCTGATGCCGTGGCGGCCCGCGCCGCGCGCGTCGAGCACGGTCTGCGCCTCCTCCGCCGTGAGCGGGCTGAACCTCACGCACATAGCCGCGCCTCCTATCTTCTCGCTGCCATTATCCCCAGTACCGCCCTTTTGAGTAGTAGTTGCGTTTGGTAACGCGAGTCAGCGACTTCTGGTACCGGCAGTTAGCATGGACGGTACCGCGAGTCGGCTTGAGCGGTACCGTCCCTAGAATCCGTGGAGGGGGCGCCCGAAGGGCGGGTGCTGTGTCACGGAAAGGGGCTGGTGCCCATGTCCAAGAAGAAAAAGATCCTCCTGATGCTCGCGAAGGGAGGGGCCTCGCAGTCGGAGGTCGCGGCAACCCTGCACGCGAGCAAGCGTGACGTCTCCGCGTACGTCAGGGCGCTGCGCGAGCGGGCGCTGACCTTCGACGACGTCTCCGCGATGGGCGCGGCGGACGTCGAGGGGGATGCTGGCGCCGTCGGCGGGCCCGCCCGCCGAGAGCGCCTACCTGCGGCCCGACATGGGAGCCCTGGTCGAGCGCAAGAGGAGCAACCGCAAGCTAACGGTCAAGATGTTCTGGATGGAGCACTGCGAGGCCGCCGCGGCCGGTATGCTCGCCTACTCGTACCAGACGTTCTGCGGGATGTTCGCGAGGGCGGCGGAGAAGGCGTGGGCGACCAGGAGGCTCGCCCACGAGCCGGGAGCCAAGGCGTATATAGACTGGGTCGGGGATACCTCCTCGCTCACCGACCGCCTCACGGGCTCGAAGACGAAGGTGTACGTGATTGTGGTGGCGCTGTCGTACTCGGGCAGGTTCTGGGCGCAGGGCTTCACCGACATGCGCCAGCGCTCGTGGCAGGAGGGCCAGCCCCGCGCCCTCGAGGACTTCGGCGGGGCGCCTAGGATGCTCGTGCCCGACAACGCCGCGACCGCGACGGACCGCTCGTCTGTCTACGTCACGCTCATCAACGGGGAGTACGCCCGCTTCGCCGAGCACTACGGGGCGGTGGTCGTCCCGGCCAAGATCCGCCGCCCGCGCGGCAAGGCGGTCGCCGAGTCGACGGTCGACCTCGTCGAGAGATGGATAGTGGCGTCCGCCAACGAGTATGTCATTCTACACGCTCGAGGAGTTCAACGGGTTCTGTCTGGAGCGCGTGCGGTGGCTGAACGCCCGCCCGTTCTCCGCGAAAGAGGGCTCGCGCGACTCGGTCTACGAGGCCGAGGAGCGCCCGCACATGCAGCCGCTGCCCTCGGAGCGCTACGAGATGTGCGAGTGGCGCAGCTGCAAGGTAGCTCCCGACTACCATGTCACCGTGGACTATATACGCTACTCCGTTCCCTTCCGGCTGATCGGGGAGCAGGTCGATGTCAGACTCTCCGACTCGCGGGTCACTGTCATGTCCGGCGGCGGGGCCGTCGCCGAGCATGCCAGGCTCCGCGGGCGAAAGGGGCAGTACTCCACGCTCGTCGAGCATATGCCGCCCTCGCACGCGGCAATGGACTCGCCCTGGTCGCCCAAGCGCTTCTCGTCGTGGGCGCACCGGATAGGGGCCGAGACCGGGCAGGCGATCGACCGCTTGCTCGCCAGCCGGCCGATCGTGGAGCAGGCGTTCGTGCCGGCGCGGAACATACTCGGTCTCTCCAAGGCGCACGCGCTCGGCGCCGTGCCGAGCTACACCTCCCTCAAGAACACGATCCTCGCGGTCAGGGCGGCCGCTGGCGACGGGCTGGTCGACCGCGCGAAGTCGGCCGGGCGCTTGCGCGGCGCCGACGCCTACCGGAGGGGCGGTGACGGGGCATGCTAACCGAGGAGCACTTCAACATGCTCACGAGGTTCAGGGTGAGGGCCATGGGCGACAAGCTGCGAGAGATGGTTGAGAACGCGTCCTACGACCGCCACCCCTTCGAGGAGCGCATGGAGATGCTGATCGAGGCGGAGGCCTCGGCCAGACGCGGCCGCAAGGTCGCCAAGCTCGTGCGCGAGGCGCGCTTCAAACTGCCGACCGCCTGCGTCGAGGACGTCGTCTACCTGAAGGAGCGCAAGCTCAGCCGCGACCGCGTCGCGCGGCTCGCGTCCTGCGACTGGGTTGAGGTGAACGAGGTCGTCGTGATCATATCCAAGACCGGGTGCGGCAAGAGCTTCCTCCGGCAGGCGCTCGGCAACGCAGCCTGCCGGAAGCTCTTCACGGTTCGCTACGCCCGCCTCGCCGACATCATGGACGACCTGAACCGCTGCCGCGCGGCGGCGGACGGGAGCTTCTACCAGCACATGGACGCCTACAAGACCATCCAGCTGCTCATCGTCGACGACTTTATGACCACGCCGATCGCGACGCAAAACGCCGTCGACCTGTTCGAGATCATGGAGGCCAGGGAGGGCCGGGCGGCCACCCTCATCGCCTCGCAGCTCGAGCCCAACGAGTGGCATCTCAGGATCGAGGGCGAGCTGATGGCCGACTCCATCCTCAACAGGATAGCGACCGGGTCGCGCTACATCGACCTCGACGGGCCGAACATGCGCGAGTACTTCGCGAAGCGGAGGGAGCCGTAGCGGTACCAGGGGAGCCTACTCGCGGTACCGCCGGTTGCTGACCGGCGGTACCCTGCGAGCAGATTGGCGTTACCAAATCGGGCTACTACTCAATTAAAGACGCCAATCTCGATCTGAAAGGTAGGTCACCTCTCTTGAATTCTTCAATAGAATCTTCGGCATAGCTCTTCCTCAAAAAGACAAAAAAGGACAGCCTAGTTACTCGCATTATGCACGCTGCCTTCGTCTCCGTATTTCTTTGGTCCACTTGAAGAGTTCCTCTATATCCTCGCTAAGCTCCTCCACAGTCGGAACCTGCTCAAGAGGCGCGAGCGGGTCGTCGTGGGCATCGGTAATTCGGGAGCACTTTGACATAGCGAGATCAACAGTCTCTATATCCTCTTTCGTGATGTCATCAAGGCATCTCAGCTGCTGGGTATGAATCGCTCTCTGCGCCCTCTGGACCACTTCGTTCAAGAGAACTTCTTCGACCGCACGCTCCCATGTTGATCTTAGTTTGTTGTAGCAGCTCGTGACTGCTGCATCGCGATCGCCGTCCGTCTCAAACGCTCCCGCCTTCTCTCTCCCCTTGATATCTGTAGCCATGTCTTTGAGCTTGCTGATGCGCTCCTTTACCCTGCAGGCGTCCCAGTCCAGCTCATCAACAACAATGCCCGTGATGCTGCCCCTCTTGTGTACGGTCCGGTACTCAACGGGTATCTGAGCTTCGCGGGCAACGTCGGACAGGTCAACGCAAAAGAGGGGCTCGTGGGTGAAAATGACAACGGGCCGACAGCCCGATTCCTTCACAATGCGCTCAGCTACCGTGCGTCTCCAGATGTGATCGAGAGACGTTATCGGGTCGTCCAGCACCACCGTTGACGAGGTGGGCATGACGTCGAGCAGGGCGAAGAAGCCGGCGAGGGCCACCACCTTCTGCTCGCCTTCGCTGAGGACGCGGCTCGCCCTCTCCGACGTGCCCTTAAGGGTGATTTTTTGCCGCTCCTGACCGGACCGGACGTGCGCGGACATCGAGACTCGCTGGTCGGTTGCCCTGAGCTTCCGGAGCTCGTCCCGGAAGCACTGCTGCATCCGCTCGACTATCTCGACTCTCGATACGTTCGAGATGAGGGAGGATATGCCTCTTGTGCCGCACTCGCTCCTAATGGACTGCAGCTCCCTTTTGGTTGCCCTCGTGCCCGCATCCGAAACGATGGTGGCCGCCCTCTCGGCGACCCATCCCCGACTTCTAAGCGCTAGGAGCTCCTCGTTCATCCTTTCGACAGCCCCGGGCTTCGCACTCTCCTTGGCGGTCTCGAGCTTTCTGTCTGCCTCCTCTATCTCGGAGCGAACCGACTTCCCCATGTCCTCTGTCGCCTTCGAGACTCTTTCCAGTGTCTCCTTGGCCGGCACGGTATCCATACCCTGGATTTGCTCGACTAGCAGGTCAAACTGATTTCTGGCGTCCTCCGACGACAGGATGCTGACGACCCTCTCATCCCCTAAGACTGCCGTAACCGTAGCGACGAACCGATCTACTAGCTTCTTGGCCTTGTTCTTTTTGTCGGAGAGGTTCTTCTCGGCTGCCCCCGTAACATATTGCTCAAAGACATTCATACGCTCGGAGGCCTCTTCGGACAATGGCTGCTGGCAGAGCGGGCACAGCGCGCCTGAGCCGCCGTATGGGTAGCGCTCTTCTAGATAAGCGACATCATCCGAGTACCTGCGAGCCGCCTCCCAGAGCTCCCGCCACTCTTCCCCTCCGATGCCGTCCAGTTTCGAGTTTTGGTTCAGCAGCTTCCTTGCGGCACACGCGGCGCCCTCCGCTTTCTCCAGCTCGTCAGTCGCCTTCTCGTAGGTCTCGATGAAAGGGCTTTGGCAGCATGTATACAGTGCGGCGAGATTAGCGCGCATCTTTCTTAACTGGTCAAGCCTTCTCTCCAGCATTGGGATTTCGGAGTTGGGATCCGACTTAATCAGCGAGGGCAGTTCTGACAGGCGCTTGGCATCCTTTGCTGTCATCTCTGCTTGCCGAACGAACCCCTCCGCCTCCTCAGAGTCGTCGAGACAAAGGGCCTTCTGAATCAGGACGGAGGATCTCAGTTCGTTGGGGACCGACCGCTCGTCCAGCACTTCATCCCGAGCTTCTTCCTCGTCCCTAATCCGGTCGCCCACGGATGATACAAGCCCGGAGAAGCGTGTTAGGGCCTCGATGATTCTGGGGTTATACAGGATTTCGTTGTCTCTGTTCTCCACTTCCCGCGCGGCGCACGCCGAGTCGAAGAACGCGACCTCGGGGAGGAAGGGATATTCTTTCCCTTCTCCCTCCGACCAGGAGAGAGTCTCCGCGACCCCGTCTATGACCGCCTCGATTGACACGGACGTCTCGGCACCTTCTTCGAACACGTTCGATAGAATATCCTCCGCCCCCGACCGCGACGTGCAGGCATTACGTATGATTCGGCAGAAGCCCGACTTCCCGGACCCGTTTCTCCCATATACAATCGTGAGACCGCTTGTCGCTAAATCGAGCTTTGATCTCGGTGCGAGCGCGTTGACGCCGCTTGTTGCCGTGACCGACTTCAGCACAACCTCACGCTCGGACATGCCGACGATGTCGAGATCCCCCCGCGAATAAGGCGCTGTGTGCTTGTCGCTCGCTATTATGCCGTTGATGCCATGGCCTTCGCATGCGGCCTTCGCCAATGCGTCAATATCATCGGAGGAGCATTCTCCCTGCAGAGCAGCGTGCAACGCGAGCGAGTACCAGGCAGGCCTTTCTTTGAGCCAGTCATCGATCAACTTTGCAACGTCCTGCCCTTGCATATCTGTTCCTTAGGCCGACTGCCGATAGCTCGTCATTATTTTATCTCCTTGCTTTGGTATTTCACCTTGTGACGCACCAATAGCCTGTGCATATCTGGTGGGTGCGGGCTCTTTCTTTGCCTGCCTTATGGAAAGGACGGGTTATGGATGGCTTGCAGAATGGGACGAAGGCCGACGAGGACACGACGCAAAAGCAGCAGGAGCCGCAGGGGTCGAACGACCAGACGACGCAGACGGGGCAGATAGCTGACACCGAGGGTAACAACGCTACCGCCAAGGCGCGCGGACTACGGGCGGCGCTCAAGGAGCGCGACGAGAGGATCGCGGAACTTGAGGGCGAGATCGCGGAGGCGTCCAAGACCGCCGAGAGCGCGGAGGCGCTGCGCGCCGAGATGGACGAGCTGCGTCGCCAGGGCAAGGAGCAGCGCGTTGGATTCGAGCTCCAGATGGCGGGAGCCAGAAACGTGAAGGCCGCGAGGGCTCTTCTCGCCGACTACGAGGGTGACGTGGAGAAACTGAGGGCGGCGGAGCCGTGGCTGTTCGGCGCCGGAACCGGAGCCCCCGCGCCGACGGGCGCGACGGGGCTGCCGAACGCGGGCGCGGCAACGGACGAGGGCGCGACCATGAGGCGCTGGCGCGGCATCGCCGGCCTTCCCGAGAACAAGGAGTAACGAACCATGGCAAACAGCATCGCATACGTAAGGCACTACACGAGCGTCCTGGACGAGGTCTACAAGCGTACAGCGTGCTCGATGTGCTTGAACTCGCCGTGCCGCATGGCGCGGGGAGCAACGCCAAGGAGATCATGGTCCCTAAGATTGAGGTGATGAGGCTCGAGGACTACACTCGCAACGTCGGCTACAAGACGGGCAGCGTTATCTACGAGGTCGAGACCAAGACTTTCAACTATGGTTGAGGCATCAAGCTCCTGGCCGACACAAAGGACGTGAAGGAGACTAATGGGTGGCTTCCTGGCTAAGGCTCCCTCACCGTGGGCATTGTCTAGAATGGGCTCGTCACCCATCTCGTCCCTCGGAGCCCATCATGAACGCCGGACCACAGTCAATCGTCAGCCTGCTCACGTCCGCAAACCAGCGGATGGTCATTCCCGTCTATCAGCGAGCCTACTCTTGGGACGAGGAACAGTGCCGCCAGCTCTGGGATGACATTGTTGCCGTTGGGCGACGAAGCTCGGGCACCCACTTCACCGGCTCTGTGGTCATGGTGCTCGGTGGAGAGTTCAGCGCCTCGGGCGTGAACAAGCTCCTCATCATCGACGGCCAGCAGCGCATCACCACGCTCAGCCTTCTCATTGCGGCAATGGCGGAGTATGCGCGCGAGCAGCCCGAGAAGCTGACCCACGTCTCCTATGAGGAGATCATCGACAGTGGATACCTTGTCCTCAAGTACAAGAAGGGTGAGGACCACTATCGGCTCACGCTTTCGCAGGGAGATGAGAGGACGCTTCGCTCGGTCCTTGACCACCTGGAGAACCCGGATGTCAAGGTTGCGAGCGAGTCTCATCGCATTGTCGACAACCTCGCTCTCTTCCGCACGTGGCTGAACAACATTGACGACTCCAACGTGGTCTGGGATGGCATCCAGCGCCTTGAGATCGTGGCTATCACCCTTTCGCAGGGGCAGGACAACCCGCAGCTCATCTTTGAGTCGATGAACTCCACGGGAAAGGACCTCTCCACGGCGGACCTTGTGCGCAACTTCGTGCTCATGGGACTTCCCATGGACGAGCAGGAGAACCTCTACGCCAACTACTGGCGCACAATTGAAGAGACACTTGGTGCCGACAGCTATGACGAGGTCTTCGACGAATTCCTCCGCAACTGGCTTACGGTAATCAATGCCCCGGCCAGCATTGCCACGCGCGACGTGTACCGCCTGTTCAAGCGCCACGTGACCGACAATGGTTACGACAAGCCCGGACAGATGGCAAACCTCCTCAAGGAGATTCGCCGGTATGCGGAGCACTATGCCTGCATTGCCTCCGGCGCCTGCGAGGACGAGGAGCTCCGCGTTCTTCTCGCTCGCATCAGGGCACTTGACGTGACCGTTGTGAACCCGCTGCTCATGTCCCTTTTCGAGGACTATCGTGACGGCGCGCTCTCGCACGAGGATTTCTCTTCCATCCTGAGGACCACAGAGAGCTATCTCTTCCGTCGCGCGGCATGTGACGTCGCCACGAACAGCCTGAACAAGTTCTTCTCGTCCGTGATCGCGCGACTTGCGACGGTGCGGGAGGACGGCGGGGACATCCGCGAGGCCTTCGAGGCCATTCTCCTGGGTGAGGAGGGGACTGCCCGGCGCATGCCGAGCGATGCCGAGTTCGAGAGAGCCCTCAGGACGCGCGACTGCTACGCGTTCAAGCGGGGGTTCTACCTGCTCACCACGCTCGAGAACAGTTATCACACGAAGGACCCGCTGGACTTTACGGGCGGCACCTTCACCATCGAGCACATCATGCCGCAGAATGCGCTCGCCAGTGCGGAGTGGCGCGAGACGCTCGGTCCCGACTGCGAGAGCATCCACGAGGAGCTTGTAAACACGCTCGGCAACCTCACGCTTACCGCCTACAACCCGGAGCTCTCGGATGCGTCCTTTGCCGAGAAGAAGGCTCACCTCAAGGGCGGCTTCGACAAGGATTATCTTGTGATATCCAAGGAGCTGCACGAGGTGGAAGCGTGGGGCGAGGGGGCCATTCGCAAGCGAGCCGCGCGCCTGGCGGCTCGGGCGCTGGAGGTTTGGCCACGTCCCGAGCTGAGCGCGGAGGTCGTGGCGTCGTACAAGCCGGCGAAGAAGACTGTCCCCGCAATGCGACCCATGACCTTCAGAGAGGTTTGCTCTGCGGCATCAATTGTCCCGGGGACCGTCCTGTTTGCCAGCGATGCCGGACGCGCCATTGTCGCTGAGGTCACTGACGGGTACGGAATTCGCCTCTCCAACGGAGAGGTTCTCGAGAGTCCGTCACGGGCGGCGACGCGGGTGAAGGAGCTCGCAACGGGAAAGCGCTATGCCGTGAACGGGTGGAAGTTTTGGCACGTGGGCGAGGACGGCCCGCTGCTTTCCGACGTTCGTGCGGGTTGCCTCTTGAGGACGGAGAGCCTCGATCTCAAGGCAGCCTTCTGGGCTGGCTTCTATGACTATTGCGCAGAGCGGCCGGACTATGTGGGCGCGTACACGGATCCCTCGGACAGGGTAGAGAACAAGGGCTGGTACGCTACGTTTGGCCTTGGGCGGCGGGGCGCCCACGCGACGGCGTACTTTGTGCCTCGCGACAGCTGGATAGGCGTGGACCTGTGGTTCACCGACGTGTCGCTGTACGAAAGGCTTGTAGTGCTCCGCAGGGAGGTCGAGGCGCTGTTCGCCGACCTTGGCGGGAAGATTTCCTGGCGTGAGCCGGGCGAGAAGACGCGCGAGCTGCAGGTGAGGTTGGATGCGGATGTGAGCTCCGAGCACTGGGACGAGCTGTTTGCCTGGCTTGTAAAGGGGCTGCTACGAATGCGTGCGGCGGCGAAGATGCTGAGGGTCGAGAGCGATGACGCTGCTGACGGCGACCAATCGGACAACGATAAGCTTCACGAGAGCAGCGAGACGGGTAATCGCGAGCCTGCAAAGCAGCTTGGAGAGTCCGACTTTGATGAGCCTGGCATCCTTATCAAGATCTCAAACGTCAGCCTTTCGGAAATGAGTGCCCAAGAGCTGTATGACAGGGTGCGCGGCAATTGGCGGGTCAGTTTCATGAGGGCGCGCAACGCTAAGCTTGCCTTCGGCGTCTTTGATGGTCGCATTGTTGAGGTCTACTGCATCGATGAGTGGCTTCCAGTGGGACAGGGCGAGGTAGCGGAGCCTGAAGGTGGCAGGTACCAGTTTGTCGGGCATCTTGCCAGCAACGAACTGCGCGAGCGATACAATGGACAGCTCGTTGCGAGCCTGTCCCGAGGCCAGAATCCAATCAGGTATGTTGGCGGGGCTTGAGAGGTAGGCGATTGTACGTTGCCATTCCGACCATCGTACCGTCTCGTCTGGTGATGAGGGGGATCTACCTGTTCACAACGCTCGGCAACCTCACGCTCACCGCCTACAACCCGAAGCCCTCGGAAGCAAGGCTGTCCGCTCCGGAGAGCGACGCTCGTTTCGATGTCCCGCGGGCTCGCGCATATGCGCGCCCAGGGGTTATCATGACAGACAGGTGCATCCCCGCCGTCGTGCACGGAGGCCGGAGTCGGCACGCTCGCATCGCCGAGGCACTCTGGCCATTCGAAAGGAGGGGCTCCGTGTTCGGGTTCCCTGTCGACTACGTAAGCCTGGCCATCGATATCCTGGGCTTCGCTGCAGCGATCGTCACGTTCATCATCACGGCGAAAAGCGATGAGCAAGCGACGATCGATCAAACGAACAAGGAGCGCGTGCGCGCGACGCTTACCGACTTTGCGACTTTACGTCGGGAACACCAGTATTTCGGAAGAAAGCTCCCTGCAAGCGGATCGATGGAGCAGCGCGACTTAAAAGAATACCTTTCCAACCTCGAGCGCTTCGCGGTCGGCTGCAACATGGGCGCCTATGACCTCGAGGTCGTGAGCCGAATGAGCGGAGGCCAGCTCATCAGGCATTATCAGCGTTACTTCCGAGATTACATCACTGAGCGGCGGCTGAACTATCGAATCGATGGGGCGATTTCCGACGTCAACGCGATTTATATCGAATTCGAGAACATGATGAAGGAGCTCCATGACCTGCGCGGGGTTGAGTGGCGGGCTCCGGAGCATGTCTCCGAGGAGCACCACATCCTGCATCATTTCCTCCATCTTCCCGTCTCGACAAGCGAGCCGGTCTTCGCGCGCTTCAGGCACCTCAGAGGGGCAATCGAATCGCACGGCGAGGGCAAGCAGGGATACCTCTACGTCCCGGGAACGAGACCGGACCGCTGCTTGCTTGTGGCACACGCCGACACGTACTTCGACCAGGCGTATCGGGAGGATTCGGGCGATGCCGCGCTCGAAGCCTGCGTGGTTCGCGATGGCGGCGTGTATCGCAGCGGAACAAACGCCTGCGGCATCGGCGCCGATGACCGCGCAGGCTGCGCGATGCTGTGGCTCCTGCGGAACAGCGGCCATTCCCTGCTGGTTCTCGACGGCGAGGAGCATGGGCAGATCGGCGCGCATTTCCTGGAGGCGTCGAATCCCCGGCTCTTCGACGAGATTAATCGGCATACGTTCATGCTGCAGCTCGATCGCAGGGGAGCGAGCGATTACAAAACCTACGGCATTCCTGTCACCGCGGATTTCCTCTCCTTCATAGAACGGGAGACAGGCTATGTGCGCACCGAAGGCACGGGGAAGACGGACATCGGTACGCTGTGCCGCGACGTCTGCGGGGTGAACCTGAGCGTCGGCTACTACAACGAGCACCATCCCGAGGAGACGCTCGTCGTCGCCGAATGGGAGCGCACGCTGAATATCGTCCGCACCATGCTCGACAAGGACCTCGCGCGCTTTCCGGTTGCGCGCTGACCGCCCCGCATCGTTCGGAATATGCCGCCCCGTCTGTAGCGATTAGCCGACGTGGCGCCGGAATGCCGGAAACTGCCTCGACGTCACCAGCACGTCATTCGCAGATGAACATGCGTATTGACGCTGGGCATAAAGAAGCCGGTGACGCGATGATTGCGGGTCTTGGCTATACGCCTTCGTCGGCGGTGCGTGGGCTCTGGCGGTTCGCGGTGGACCACTACGCTCTCGTGGCGTCGCTTTCGGTCGACGACTTCCTTACGTTGATGGGGAGTAGTCGGTCGCAAAGGACGCCAAGAGCCTCACGGCGGCGGGGCTGGAGGAGGGGTCAAGCTTGTCTCGCGAGCGGCCGGGTGACGGCGCTCGGGCTCTGCGGCTGCCGTTGCTCCGTTTTTACTCACCTCGTTTTAGTCAAAAAAGTTGAGCTAAAAAAGCTGAGTGAATTGGGCTCTGTACGACAAGCACCGTCCTTCTAGCTGCGCATCTGTCCACCCGTCCTGCTACCATCGCCTCAGGGTCAAAGCGGGAGGTCACCATGCCGTTCTCCATCGTTCGCAACGACATCGCGCGCGTGAACGCCGACGTGCTCGTCAACGCCGCCAACGAGCGGCTCGCCGCCGGGGGAGGGGTCTGCGGGGCGATCTTTGCCGGTGCGGGCGCGAGCAAGATGACGGCCGCGTGCGCGCAGATCGGGCGCTGCCCCACGGGCTCGGCGGTGGTCACGCCGGGCTTTGACCTGCCGTGCCGCTGGGTGATCCACGCGGTGGGCCCCATCTGGCGCGGTGGGTCACACGGCGAGAGGGAGCTCCTGCGGAGCTGCTACCGCAGCGTGTTCGCCGAGGTGGCGCGCCTCGGCGCGGCTTCGGTAGCTTTCCCGCTCATATCCGCCGGCATCTTCGGCTACCCCGTGCGCGAGGCGCTCGACGTGGCGCGTGCGGAGGCGTCGGCGTTTCTCGACGACCATCCGGACATGGAGGTGACGCTCGTCGTCTTTACGCGCGACGTGGTGGCGCAGGGCGTGGCACTCCTGGGCGAGCTGCGCGAGTACGTGGACGACGCGTACGTGGACAACAGCCCGCACCTGTACGACCGCTCCGCCGAGCTCCGGGAGCTCTGCGTCCCCGACGCGTGGCCCCTCGCTGCGGAACCGCCCGCCGCGCCCGCCCCCATCGCCGGCGACCTGGTGCCGCCCGACGAGCTCGCCGAGCGCCTGGCGCACCTGGACGCGTCCTTCTCGGAGGCGCTGCTCGCGCTGATCGACGAGCGCGGCCTCACTGACGCCCAGGTCTATCGCCGGGCAAACCTCAGCCGCCAGCTCTTCTCCAAGATCCGCTCCAAGCCGGACTACCGGCCGAGCAAGCCCACGGCGGTGGCGCTGGCGCTCGCGCTCGGCCTCACGCTGCCGCAGACGCAGGAGCTTCTCGCCCACGCCGGGCTCACGCTCTCGCGCAGCAGCAAGTTCGACGTGATCGTCGAGTTCTACCTCGCGCGCGGCGTCCACGACGTCATGACCGTGAACGAGGCGCTCTTCGCCTTTGACCAGCCGCTTCTGGGTTCGCAGTAGGCACCGGCGCCCCGCGCGCCAGATGTCGCCCGACGGTTTACCTCCGCGCCGGCGTCTCCGCGTAGCCTTCATGTCGTCAGGTTGGCTGCGACAAGGGAGGCAGCAATGCGCACGGAGATCGTCTTCATCCTGGATGCGAGCGGATCGATGGCAGGGCTTGAGACAGACACGGTCGGCGGCTTTAACAGCCTCATCGAGAAGAACCGGGAGGAGCCGGGGGAGGCCGTGGTGTCCACGGTGCTCTTCTCCGACGGCTCGCGCGTCCTACACGACCGGCTCGACATCCGCGAGGTGCCCCGGCTCACAAGGCGCGACTACGAGTGCTGCGGGTGCACGGCGCTTCTCGACGCCGTGGGCGGTGCCATCAGGTACGTTGACCTGGTCCAGGGCGTGCAGCCTAGGGGATACGAGGCGGACCGGGTGCTCTTCGTCATCACTACCGACGGGCAGGAGAACGCGAGCCGTCGCTACACGTACCCGCAGGTCAAGCGCATGATCGAGGAGCACCGGAAGAGGGGCTGGGAGTTCCTGTTCATCGGGGCCAACATAGACTCGGCGGCGGAGGCGGCGAACCTGGGCATCGTGCCCGAGCGCGCGGCCGACTACGTGGCGGACGGCCGCGGGACCGGGATGCTCTACGAGGCCGTGGCGTCCGCGGTGGCCGAGGTGCGCGCGTGCCCGCCCAGCGTGGCGATGGGCGACGCGTGGCGCGCGGCGCTCGACGCAGACGTGCGCGAGCGGAGGCGGTAGGCGCGCAAGGCCAGGGCCGCCAGGTAGCGCCGGCGAGAAGAACCTGCGGCCCGCGGGTTCTTCTCGCCGTTTGTGTGGGTACACTTCTTGCGTCCGAATCGTCCGGCGGGAGGTGGCCATGGGCTGTCTGAGCGTGCTGTTCAACCTGATCTGGATTCTCACTGGCGGCTGGCTGACGGCGCTCGGGTTTCTTATCGTGGGCGTGCTCTGCTACGTCACGATCATTGGGATCCCCATAGGGCGGCAGGCGTTCAAGATGGCGAGCCTGACCCTGGCGCCATTTGGCAAGGAGATCGTCTACGGCGGCGGCGCCCCGTCGGTGGCAGCGAACGTTGTCTGGCTGATACTGGGCGGCTGGTGGTCGGCCCTGTGCTACCTGGCAGAGGGCGTGCTCTACTGCGTGACCATCGTCGGGATCCCGTTTGGCCTGCAGCTCTTCAAGATGGCCAAGCTCACCCTGTGGCCCTTCGGCGCCGAGGTGCGGTAGGGCTAGCCTTCCGTTGCCGCCTGCCGCCTGCGTGGCCTGCCGGGGCGCGGGCGCTCGACGAGTCGAGCCTCGACGCTTGCCCGTGTGACGAAGGTGGCGTGCCCCTTCGTGTAGCCCTCGAGCCTACCCGCCTTGATCATCTGCGTGATGCGAGGCCTGCTCACGCCAAGGAGCTCCGCCGCCTCGCTTGCGGTGACGGTGTCGATCGCCTCCAGGGAGACGCTCACGCCGATGATGACGACCTGCCCCCCGTGCCGAGAGGCGTGGCTTAGCCCCAGCTTGGGTGGCTCCGTGCCGCTCATGAGCCAGTGCTCCGCCTCTGCGCGAAGCCAGTCCGCCGCCATGGCTGCGGCGTCCTGGAAGTCGTAGCCCTCGGTCCCTCCCTCGAGCTCAAAGGGAAGGGCGAGGACCATGTCCTCATCCTCAAACAGCTCGAACTCAGCTAGAACAAACATGGCAGTCCCGCTCCCGTCATTTGACCCCCGCCTGTCGCTTGATCTTCTCGAATAGCTGGTTGCTTATTTCGCGGTGGCGCCGGGCTTGCGTGAAGTGGGTCCCATCCGTCCAGTGCTCGTGCCTTGTCCCGCCCGTGGGATGGAGTCCAGCTTTTCTGAGTAGATCGATGACCTCTTTTCTCTTAACCATATTAATATTTTCTATCTGACGGAAGGATGAAGGAAACCTTGCTTTGATGCGGGCGAACCTAACACGGGCGAGCTTTCACTTGTCTTCCCGATGGCTTCCACGAATCTGCGTCCGCAGCTAGGCGGGGCGAGAAGGACATCTGGTTGCAGCTTTTGTCGGTAGCCGGGCGGCATGGGCGGGCAGGCGGCGGCTGCCGAAGCGGCCGCAGCCCCGGGACGTCCTGCCGTGCCCTCGCGGTTCCCTCCATCCCGCCGTCATGAGAAAATAAGACAGCTCCGCAGGTGAGGGGGTCACATGTCCGTCTGGGTAACCGGAGACGTGCACGGCAGCATTGACATCGGCAAGCTCTCCGGCCGCAGCTGGCCCGAGGGCAGGGGCCTCACGCGCGACGATCTGCTCATCGTGTGCGGAGACTTCGGCATGCCGTGGGACGGCTCCAACAGGGAGCGCTACTGGCTGGACTGGCTCGCCGAGCGTCCGTGGACCACGCTCTTCGTCGACGGCAACCACGAGTGCTTCCCGTACCTGGCTGACCTGCCTGTGACCGAGCGCTGGGGCGGGCATGTGCAGGTCTACCCCGAGTGGCCGAGCATCGTCCACCTCATGCGCGGAGAGGTCTACCAGCTGGGTGACCTGCGCGTCTTTGCCATGGGCGGAGCCTCAAGTCACGACAAGGAGTGGCGCGTGGAGGGCTGGAGCTGGTTTCCCGAGGAGCTGCCCAGCTTCGAGGAGCTCGAGAGTGGCGAGAAGAACCTGGACGCAGCGGGCTGGGACGTTGATCTGGTGGTCTCCCACTGCTGCTCGAGCCGCATGCTGCCCGGAGCGCTCGGCGCGGCGGGCGTTGGAGGCGGCCGCGAGGGCCGTGATCGACTCAACGAGTGGTTTGACGCGCTCGAGGACCGGCTGGGCTTCCGACAGTGGTACTTCGGCCACTACCACGCCGACGCCCAGCTCGACGAGCGACATCGGCTAATCTATCGCGACATCGTACGGGTGGGGTAGGGACAGCGTGTCCCATGCGCCAAGTGAAAGCCCTCTCAAATCCGGAATCGACTCCGGATTTGAGAGGGCTTCCCTCGCCGAGCTCCTGCCTAGCCCCTCTTCTGAATCCCGTCGCGGACGGAGCTAACGGCGCTTCTGGCTCCGCGCCTTGCCCCGCGAGCCCTCTGCTGGAGTGCGGCAACCGGGACCTCAACCTTGATGCCCAGCAGCATGTGCGCTGCCCATAGGAAGAGTACGAGCACAAGAATCGGCACCGCGCATGAGGTGACGATCATGACCGCAAATGCCTCGACAAGCGCGTTCACCTGGTCGAGGATGTCTTGGGTGACGCTCGTGACGCCGTCGGCGATGGTCTGGGGAAGGTCCATGACTGCCTGGGGGATTCCTGCGAGGAAGTCAAGGAAGCCGCCCTCTTCGGACTCTTCCTGCGTTTGTCCCTGCTCCTCGGTCTGGGTCTGCTCTGCCGATGCGGTGGCAACGGAGGTCTCATAGGTTTCGTCAATGCGATCAGTCACCCAAACGCTTGCAGGAACAACCGCAACTAGAATGGCGCCAAGCAACAGCAGTCGCACGGCTACATGGGTGAACGTTCGAGATATGGCAGAGCGACCTAGCAATATCAGCGCCGCGGCAAGGCAGGCGAGGCCAATGGGAACAAGAATCCCGAAGGACAGAAACCCAAAAATGGTGAGCAGATACTTCTCAAGGTAGATGACCGTCAGAACGATCCCCAGGTCAACGCTTACGTCCATGAGCTTGTCGGCAATGGCGCTTCCCGTGTCATCCGGCAGGACCGAGATTCCGGCAGAAAGCGCCGTCGAGGACGCAACAAGCGCAGTGACGTTCGCCTTCTTCTCATCTAGCGTTGCGATGGTTGCCGTGTAGGTTTCTGGAGACGAGAACGTATCCTTGAGCGGGAAGAATGAAACGAGTGCCAGCACGGCGAGAAGCGCCACGATAACTTAGCGAAACCGCTCGAGTAGGGAAACCACGGGGTCGGTCTCCAGTGCCGCCAGCTCATCGAGCTCATATTGTCCCTCTTCGACGGCGGGCTCAATGTCTCTCTGCTCGTTGTGTCTCATGTACTTCCTCCTCCTTTTGCGTTACGGGCAGGAAGAGTGTATTCCTCCGTAGCGCTGCCGGATATAGCCGGATTCTCTGAGGCTTCAGACGCATTCAAACCGCTATCGTGGAACGTAACCAACAGCTCGGCACGTCAAGGAGCGACCATGTGCGGGAACAACCACGATGAGCTTGCGATCAGCGTAGTCGAGGACGAGCAGGGCCTCCTTTTCCTCGGCGACCCCACGCAGGTAAAGGGCTGGCTCGACGAGCGCGGTCTGACCTCGTATGAGTTCACGGCAAAGGCAGCGGGCGTGGCGTGGGGCGTTGCCAAGGCGACCGAGACTGCCGCGAACGCGTCTGGCCGATGGGTCAAGCTGACCAAGGAGTCCGCGGAGCTCGTGAAGAAGTACGGTAAGGCCGGGGGACTCCAGCCTGGCGTGGTCCAGAAGTCGAACGGGCAAATCGTCAAGTGGCTCAAGTTCGAGAACCCGAGCCAGCTCTTTACCCCTGCCATGGCCACGGGTGTTGCCGGCATGATGACTCAGATGGCCATGGAGCAGGCAATCCAGGAGATTACGGACTACCTCGTCCGCATCGACGACAAGGTCAACGACCTGCTGCGTGACCAGAAGGACCGTGTCATCGCAGATCTCATGGGCGCCTCCTTCGAGGTCGATGAGGCGGCGGCGATAAGGAGCAAGACGGGGTTCCTCAGCGATACCGCGTGGACGAAGCTTGCCCCCTGTGCCCAGACGACGGCGACCGCCCTCGCCTATGCGCTTGCAAAGCTGCAGGGCATCGCGGAGAAGCTGACGAAGCCCGGCCCTGTTGAGGACCTCTCCCGTCTTGTGGAGTTCGCGCGGGATGACGTGCCTGCCTGGTTTGCGGTCATTGCCTATGCCGTCAAGACGCGAGACCGCCTGTCCGTGGTTGAGCTAGAGCGCGCTTTTGCCGAGACGCCTGAATCCCTCGAGGAGCATCGCGAGGCCATCGTCGAGGCGCGGCGAGATCGCCTGGGCAAGGTCCACGGCTGCGTCGAGATGTTCAGGGCCGCCCTTGGGCATGCCGCGGATAGGGTGCGCGGCGATAAGCTCCTGCACCCGTTTGCCGTGGATAAGGCTCTTTCTGCCCTCAACAATCTTATGGCGCAGACCGGCTCGTTCTCGCAGGCCCTTGGGATAGAGATGGACGAGAAGACCATCGAACGCGCACCCGAGTGGAGAGAGGTTGCGGGGGAGTTCGTGGGAGACGTCGCTGCGGGTGCGGCCGACGGTGCTCAGCACGTAGGCGGGGTCATCGCAGGTGGGGCGGCTGTGCTTGGCGAGGCTGCCGGTAAGGGTGCTGCCGATCTTGGCGCTGCCGTAGCCGGGAGAGCACGGGAGGTTGGCAAGAGGTTGGAGAACGTCGACCTGGGCAAGGTTGCCGAGAATCTGCCATTCAAGTTCCCGTTTGGGAAGTAGGCGTCTCGTTCGGCTACGCATGGTTTGTGGATTACGTTCTTGGGAGACGATACATGGATGAGAAGGTTGCAGGAAGCTCCGTCGAGGGCCGTTCTGCCGAGAAGTACGCCGAGGCTGTCAACGCCGTGATTGCCCTCGCGGGCATGGCTGTGCCCTTCCTGCCCACGGGCGGTAAGGTCGCTGCGGCTGCGGGTGTGGTCATGAAGGCCGCTCCGTTTGCACAGGCAGCGGCAGAGCAGCTGCCCAAGATCGCCCCGGTCGTGGCTCCCGCTGCCAAGAAGGTTGCCGACGCTGCGGCCGAGAAGCTTCCCGCCGCGGTCGACGACGGCGTTGGCAAGGTTGCCGGCGCCGTAAAGGGCGCCGCTGGCGCGGTGGGAGGTGCCGTGGGTGGCGCGGCTGCCGGGGCACGCGACAAGGTCAAGGAGGCCATTGACCTTCGCGCTCAGGAGAAGGCTCGGATGCTTGCGAGAAAGACCCTCCTTGACGGTGCGGGCATCCGCATGTCTGCCGAGAAGTTCGCCGAGAACTGGGAGACGCAGCAGAAGCTCGTGGACGTGCAGGCAGGGGAGGGCTATCTGGCGTACTCGGGCTGCTATGTGGTAATCACCTGCGACGGTGCCGTCCACAAGGATGACTACAGCAAGTACCGTGAGCTCTACGTGGGTAAGTCGGAGAACATGGGCGCGAGCATCCACGCGGACTTCAGCGGCCTTGGCAACGCCGACGTCTATGCAGACGTGAAGTACAGGCAGCACGTCTACGTCCTGCTCTATCCCTGCGAGAAGGACAAGCTGGACGAGCTTGAGGCGTCGCTGATTACAGCACTTGACGCGGACGAGTCGTATAACCGGGGGAGGTAGGGTGGGCCCTGTCTTGTCGATCATGCGGATGAGAGCATCCGCATCCTGTGACAGTGTTAACGATTTATCCAGCGCACACCTGTTTGCGGTGAGTCGGATGACGTAGCTGTTCGATGCTGCAAAGTAGTATTCGGGGAGGGTGAGCAAATGATTATTTTGCTGCTTAGGTCATCTCGGCATTAAGTACGTTGCTTCGCGCGGTCATCGCCAGGTCGTATTGCTTGCTGCTAGGTAATGTAGTGACATGATAGCTAAAATTAACAAGATTAAACTTATAAACGTATCCTGGTACGGCAACGATAATACGCTCGAATGAATGCTTGTAGTTGGTCGATGCTCGCCTAAATCCAATCAGAGCTGCTTGTAACATCGTTTCATCTGCAAGGATATCGGACATAACGAATAGATGATTATGCCTGAAAGGCCTGTATCCGCCCTTATTGAGCAGTTCAAGCTTTGCTTCATGACTTTTATGAATCAGCAGAAAATCATCATGTCCTGTTGGATGCAGGCAAACATACTTGTTTACCTTTGCACCGAGTTGAGAGAGTCTCTCTTCGATGTAGCTTCGCCTCTTGGAATCCTTTTCGGTACAGAGTCTCAGATATAAAGCATCGATTTCTTGGCTTCCTTCTGGTAAGGACCAGGTAACCTCAACACCTAAATCGTTGGCTTCATCCACCAAATCAGGCTTGTCAGCCGTGGTCAGTCCAGAATAGTCGGCTGGTTCCAGCCAATTCAAGACAACCCGAGCGTACTCTTCCCAGATATCGATTTTCATATGAGACGGCAACGTGCCGTGATGTAAATCTATGCCGGTTAGATCGGTCACCCAAACACCTCAACCATTCCTACGTCCAACTCGCCTGACATCAACTTGGGGAGCAATGCGTCTCGAAGTTCTGATAGCTTTCTCGATTCAATCTTAGAAGAAACCAATTCTTCAACCAGGGGATTGAACAATCTTCCTAGCTCAGACATTCTACTCTCATTCGGAATGTACACTTCAGACTCCGCCAATGCTGAACGCTTAATATGCCCCATTGTCGTAGCGCAATCCTTTGCAAGGGCACTGAATTTGCGCATTTGATATTTAGTCCAAAGATAGCAAAACCAAGATTCATACATCTCCGACGAAACCTTGAATAGATGCTGATTCAGGCCGGCGTTGCCACCGGCCCAGAAATCTAGAAGCAACGTTCCGGACCAAGAGAAAATCAAATCCCCGTCATGCACTCGTACGGACTCATCGATGTCGCTTGAGGAGATCATGGGAAGTGGCTACATGGTCTCGCCGTACAAGAAGGGCGACAACTACTATCGCCTAACGCTCTCTCAGGGCGACCAGACTACGCTGCGCTCCGCTATTGATCATCTGGAGAACCCTGACGTTGACGTTGTTTCCGAGGCGCATCGCATCGTCGAGAACCTGGACTTCTTCCGCTCCTGCCTCAAGAAGATTGATGACCCCAACGTGGTTTGGGACGGCATCGGCCGCCTTGAGGTCGTCACCATCTCGCTTGCTCAGGGGCAGGACAACCCGCAGCTCATCTTTGAGTCGATGAACTCCACGGGCAAGGACCTCTCTACGGCGGACCTCGTGCGCAACTACGTTCTCATGGCCTTCCCATGGGCGAGAAGGAGAATCCCTATGTTAACTGCAGCTGCGCCTGGTCGTCCACATGCGCGCGCCAGAACGCCCGCATCACAAGCGCGCACTCCGTCATCCCCTTCTCGTCCCAGGTGAGCGGGGCGACCTTGCGCGCGTCGTAGCGCCTCACGCGCACCTCGCGGACCCCGCGTCCGCCACGGGACGAACGTCCCCATCCCGTGGCCGAACGACCTCACCACGCACTCCTGCGCGGCGGCGAGAACCCTAATCCCCGCAGCCACTCCCTCACATGCTCCGGCACCCAGTACTCGTCATCCAGCCCCTGCGCGGCGCACCTCCCGTGTCGATCCGCCCATCACGCCGAAAGGTGCGCGCCGTTACAAGCGCCGCGACTGCGCAGGTGAGGGAAACGCCGCCCCTCGCTGCAATTGCATCTAACCCTTAGCCATGCTTCACCTGTTGCAGGCTGCGTGCTAGCTTTGGTTTCGTCGGGATAACGTATCGAGGAGGGAATACGATGTCAGGACTTCCGGAAGAGAAGAAGCTGCGCTCGATGGGCGTCGCCTGGTTCGTCTCATACGCCTATTACAATCATGTTGATAAAAGCCATGACAACTGGCAGAGGACCAATACGGTGGCCATGCGTAAGAGCTTCTACGCATCCACCACCGAGCATCACGTTGAGTGGCTCCGTGAGGTTCTCGACATGCGCCCCGCCGGCCTCTCGAGGAATACTATCGGTCTCGGCACCGCAGAGATAAAGGATATGGCGGGAAGAACGCTCGCAAAGATGGGCTAACCCCTCATTACGTGGTCCAGAATCGCGTAGCGCGCCGTGTCGATGCTCGCTCCTACAGCCTCACGCCCGCCGGCGCAGGGTTCTCCTTGCAAAACATCTCGACGGGAGTGGGCTCGCCGTTCCCGTATAGGTGCTCCGCCGTCTCGGAGCACAGGTCCCGTAGCGGCTCCACCGCATCCGCGTCGGCTCGGAGCGGGGAGAGAGTTTGCTATTGCTTGGGTCAAACAGGCGCTCGGCATGAGCCACGCGGTTCCGGACGCGCAGGATGCCCTCGAGCCGCGGCTGCAGCTTTTGGCGGTCGGTGCCCTTCGGCCAGGCGTGGTAAAGCGCCGTCCTCCATATCGCTGCCTCGCGAGAGCGGCCGGAGAGGTGCACCCAGAAGCCAAGCGTCAGGTTCGCCGCAATCGCGCCCGTGCTCGCGTCGGGAGGCAGCCGATCGACCACGTCGTCGATCGTCTTGCGGTGATGCGATTCGCGTCGAGCGTCCCTCGCTTCGACTTCCTCATGACCGGCGTGCGAGCCGGGGAGGCGTCGTCCAGAAGCCAGCACCTCTCCCATGCCTCATTCATCACGCGGTCGTACGCGTTGCGCAGCGCCACCTCGAAATGGGAGATGTCGCGCATGAGCACCTGGCCGAGGTGCACGTTCCACTCGTGCAGTTCGAGGGCACAGTCGACGTTGCCGTTGCAGTCGGCCAGACAGGGGGCGAGCAGCTCGGCCGAGAGCCAGCGCTCCACCCATGCCCTTGTCGCGTAGCTGTGATTCGCCTGTCCGTTTGGTGAGGGGGCTGTTCGGGCGTCCCTGCCATCGAGCACCTCCTATAGGCATGATTGAGGCCCGGTGACTTGAATCAGAGTTCATTCCCGGGCCCATCGGTTCGTACCTTACCCGCTCGTGCCGCGCATCAGTCGCACATGTTGGCAGATAGCCGACAGGCTAGGCTGTCCCATCGACCTTGAGGTCGGCCGCGAGGACATCGACGCGCCGGAGCCCGAGGTCTTCCGCTCCCGGCTCGTGAGAGAGGCGGGCCTGCTTCTCGTCGACGTGCGCGTGCAATACCTGATGGATGCTGAGCGAGCTGAGGGAATTGACCTCCAAGATCTTTCGTACGGCGTTCTGGGACGGGCTCTTCAACCACTGCTCCGACTGTCCGGACTTTGTGGAAGCGTACGGGGATCAGTCGAATCGGTATGAGAACTCCGGCTGGAATATCTCGTTCAGCCTGGGCATTCGAGGCGCCAACGCCCTCGCGTATTACTCGCGTCGGGACGCTTGGGTTGGCGCGAGTTTCTGGATTGCGGACTTCTCGCTGTACGAGCGGCTTCTGGCGCGAAGAGCTGAGATTGACGAGCTCCTTGGCCGCGACGGGGGAGAGGTTGTCTGGAACGACGCAAACGAGAAGTCCCGAGAGCTGCTTGTGAAGCTGCGGGCCGACTTGGCACCCGACCACTGGGATGAGCTCTATCCGTGGATCGCTGACAGGTTGCTGGGCATCCGCAAGATTGCGGGGTGGCTGCGGTAGGGGTGAGCCGCAAAGAGGCGTACCGCAAGATGCGAACGGGGCTATTCCGCTATGCCCGCGGCAAGCTCCTCAAGGTGCTCAAGCGCAGTTATAAGCCAATCCACGTTTTCGTCCTCGGACGAGAGTGACCAGTGGGTGATGTAGCGGCATTGCGAGAAGATAGCGTTGCCGAGCACTCGAACATTGTCAATGCGGTCCAGCCCACGAATAAGCGCGCGGGTGTCTCCGAGGGGCAGTCCGTAGCGCTGTTCGAAGGAGTGCCCGCAGTCCATCTCAAACCCAAGGTCCCAGAACCGCTGTGCCCAGTCGAAGCGACCCTCGAGCGCGTGAACGCCCTGGTCTTCCAACATCCCTCTGAATTCCCGCGCGAATGCGCCTAGGTTTTTCTCGTTCATGTATCTCTTCCTATAGCGTTATGGCGAAACCAGCCTACGAGGTTTCCTCGACATCCTTTGGGACTGGAATGTACACCTTCTTGAGCGGAATCATGCGGCGGTACTTCTCGTCCAAAAGCTCGTAGTACTTGAGAATGAGATCGACGAGCTCGTCCCCGTTGATTCCCCGGATGATGGGCGTGCTGTCGAGGTACTTTCGCGCGTTCTTGGTGTAGTTGGCAAGGGTGACAAAGAGCCCGTAGTCGCCCTCGCGCATGGCTCCCTTGAGCGACTGGATTGTGGTCTCGCGGATGTCTCCGTCACCGCTCTTTACCTGGACGAGGATTCTGGGAGGAAGCTCGTCTTTGTATGCCGTGATGTCAATGCCGCTGTCTCCGCCGTGAGGTGAGACGGTTGTGCGATATCCCATGGCGTCGAGTAGGTTTGCGATGAAGTTCTCAAGCTCGTAGCCCTTGAGGTTCTTGCTCAGCTCCTTGAGGATGAAGTCGCGCGTGGACTCTACGATGTCCTCCGCGGTGGCTCCAACGCTCTCGTCATCCTCGGACGCGCTGCTCTTTGCGCTGAACCCCTTCTCCAAGGCAGAGAGAAATTCGTCTGCATAGTTCTTGACGAGGAAGAAGCTCAGAGCCGATCCGACCTCGTAGAGCGCTCCTTGGGAGAACGACATTCTTGGGACGTGCTTGAGCCACTTGACCTTGTGACGCTGGGGGTAGGTCGCGCCGTCTCCGGCATACTCGTAGTCTCCTTCGACCGTGCCGATGTTGATCATCCGGTCTTCCTTCGAGGGGAAGATGACGTAGTCGCCAACCTTGACCTCGTGAACAAAGCGATAGAGCTCCCCCGCAGATGTGGCGACGTTGCCCTTGCTCGCGGAGGGGTAGACCTGGCTATAACGCTCCTTGAACGCGTCGCGCGTGGCGGGGATGGGGGAGAGGTTGCCAAGCTCCTCCCACCCTAATGCCATGACATTGCCATGAAGCATGATTTTTGCATCCTTGCAGTGAATTCCCCAAACGTTGGACGCCATGTTGCTCTCCCTGGAATGTAATCAATCTATTGTCGGGTTCTGACTCATACTGCGTTTGCGCTCTCGCGGCAGAGGCTTATTGATGTCAAGGTTGTCAATCCCAAGGACTTCTCGCCAATTGTCTGGAAAGCCCATGGGGCGCAGGGAGACGCTGGGATATGAGGAGATGAGATTGTCGAGCGCTCTCAGCTCTTCCTTCCACTCGTTGGGCCACGAGATTTCGTAGATTCTCTCGAGTGTAATGAAGGTCGGGAACTCTCGGTTGCCGGACCACCTCTTGTCACGTCGCATCATTCGAGGTCTGGTCTTGAGCAATCGGTTGTAGAAACGGTTATGGTGAGCGCAAATATTTCTTACCATGGTCAGGTGGCGCAGCCAACTTTTTAGGTAGGGGGCTGAGACGCCGAATGCCGCAGCAATCTCTTCGGCAACCGTATCGGCATGCCCCTCAATGACGAGGTCTTCGCGGAGGTTTCCGTATAATGACGAGGCGGTGCCCATCGACATGACCTCAACGGCGGCCCAGAGCGGCAGCTTCCCGTATTTGTCGAGATTGTGCCGCACGCAGGGCATGCCCTGCTTCTTTGCGTGGTTGATTTCGCGCCCGACTGACTCCATAGACTTTTTGTAGCTCTTTTTGTTGGAGAACAGCTCCGGCTTTGATAGGGCGTCCGGTCCAAATCCAAGTGAAAGCACGTAGGCGAACTGAGTCCTGGCCTTCACTTCCACGCGTTCGATGAGCCTCCAGAGCCAGAGTCGCAGCTCCCTGTCGAACTCATGAATTGCCCAGATGTCCTCGAGGCGTGTTCCTTTGCGGACGGTGCCGTTCTGCTCGAAGGTCATCCAATAGCCTCGAAGGCGATAATAATTCGCACCGAGAAGGCAGCGTTTGGCGAAAGCGCGGCTGCCAATCGAAATGCCTTGTTCGGCGAGGTGATCAATTTGCTCGTCAATGGGGAGCGGCGGTTTCATAGAAAATGACCCCGCCTGGTGCGCGTCATCGTTTCCGAGAGAGGCGTGCGGGGTACTGTCATGTGTCAGTTTACCCGAATCGTTCTCGGTTTCAAATGTACCTTTTGTCTCCACAAGAGCCCCGTCTTCCAAAAGCTACGGCCTTTCATTACTTCAGTCTATACGTTGCTTGCTATCTCAGCACACGCTATTCGCTGTCCGGGTGGTATGTGTCGCGGGCTTGTAGGCTGGGTTTTCAGTTGCCCCGTGTATGCTGCGGACAGGTTGCGATTGATTTGCCCATCACCCCCGTGTCCTTCTCGCCCATCCGCCGAAAGACGTGCTCCCGCCTGCCGCGGCGTCCTTGTCGCCGGCTCTCCCGCGCGGTAAGTAAACAGCGGCAGCGCGCATCCGGCGCGCGATGGCAGAGAGGACAAAGAGATGCAGCTCGAGAACAAGGTTGCGGTGGTCACCGGCGCGTCTTCGGGCATGGGGCACGCCATCGTGGAGCTCTTCGCCCGTGAGGGTGCCAAGGTGGTGGCCGTCGCGCGGCGCAGGGAGCGCCTGGAGGAGCTGGCGGCGAGCCTGGCCGACGCCCCGGGCGAGGTCGCGGTCTACCCCGGCGACGTCTCTCTGCGCGAGGTCAACGAGGGCATGATCGACTTTGCCCAGAAGACCTTCGGCGGCTTTGACGTCCTCGTCAACAACGCCGGCATCATGGACGACATGTCCCCGGTGGGCGATGCCACGGACGAGAAGTACGAGCAGGTCATGGCCGTCAA
>DXBM01000063.1 GCA_019116525.1 Candidatus Olsenella pullistercoris
CGCTGGGGCGACTATTGTCAGGAAGTGGTGGGCCTGACAAGGTTCGAACTTGTGACCTCCCGGTTATCAGCCGGACGCTCTGACCAACTGAGCTACAGGCCCAACGCAAGGAGATATATTACACAGCACCCCCGCCTTGGTCAACGCTTTTTTCCAATTCCTTTGCGATTTCCTTTCCACCTCGGCACGCGCGTTGCACAGGCCGCCGTATTGGGTAGGATATGCGAACGAGGAAACCGGAAGGGAGCAACGTGCCACTGAGGCGGATGGACATAGAGAGCGTGGTTGTCGGCGGAGGCCCCGTGGCCTCTCTTGTCGTTCTCAAGACCCGCGAGGGCGAGGGCTCAGGCGGCGCGCGGCTGCTTCCCATCCGGATTGGGTCCGTCGAGGCAACGTCCATCACGATGGGGGTGAACCGGCCACGCGGCGGTCGTCCCATGACCCACGACCTCCTGTGCGCGACCATCTCCGCCCTCGGCGCCAAGACGGCGAGCGCGCGGGTCATGGCCGTCCAGGGCACGACCTTCTTCGCGCAGCTCGAGCTCGTCTGCGCAACAGGTGAGCGCACGTTCGTCGACGCGCGACCCTCGGACGCCATCGCTGTCGCCGTTCGCGAGGATGTGCCCATCTACGCCGATGACTCCGTGCTCGAGACGGCATCCATGCCCGACTTCCGCGGTGTCGAGAGGGAAGAGGAGCGCCGCGAGCTCAGCGAGTTCCACGACTTTGTGGAGAGCCTCTCACCCGAGGACTTCAACGTTGCCCACGGCGAGAAGGACGGCGAGTAGCCCGGGCTCATTTGTTGGGTGATTTCTTGCACTCCTTGCGAGTAGACCCAGCAGAGACAAGGGCTCTACCTGCGACTTAGCGTGTCCTCAGGTCCTTGCTACTCACCGCCCCCTCCAAAAACCACCCAACAAATGAACAGGGACAAAAAAGAGCCCGGCAGGTTCTGCCGGGCTCCCGTTTTCTACTCCTCGTCGTCGAGAAGCGCGTCGTCGAGCTCCTCCTCGCCGCCGATGTCAACGGCCTCGAGCTCGTCCGCATCTCGTGCGCCTGCTGCCACGAGGTCAAGCATCCCCTGGCTCTCGTCGTGCTTGGGCGCGCGCTTCTTGTGCGCCACCATGCGCGCTACCGCACCAACGTGGTCTCCCTCGACCATGTTCATGACCTTCACGCCCTGCGTGGAGCGCCCGAGTCGGCTGATGTCGTTCACGCGGACGCGAATGACCACGCCCTCCACGGACACGATCATGAGCTCGTGCTGCGGCCCCACAACACGGCAGGCCACGAGGTTGCCCTTCTTGGCGGTCATCGCGATCGTGTAGACGCCCTGACCGCCGCGCTTGTGCTCGGGGTACTCAGAGACGGGCGTGCGCTTGCCGTAGCCGTTCTCAGTGATGACGAACAGGTCCCCGTTGCCGTTGGTGATCTCCATGCCGAGCATGCGTGCGTCGCCCTTGAGGGTGATGCCGCGCACGCCGGACGTGTTGCGGCCCATCGCGCGGACCTCGGACTCGTCGAACAGGATCGCCTTGCCGTCAGTGGAGACGAGCACGACCTTCTCGCCGGGGCGCACGCGCCGGACGTTCACGAGCTCGTCGCCGTCGCGCAGGTTGATGGCGATGATGCCGTCGCGCCGCGAGCGGTCGTACTCGCTCATGGCGGTCTTCTTCACCATGCCCGACGAGGTCGCGAACATGAGGTAGGCGTCGGAGGGGAAGTCGCGCGTCGTGATGACGGCCGTCGGCTTCTCGCCCTCCGCGAGCGCGAGCACGTTCACGATTGCCGAGCCGCGCGCCTGGCGGCTGCCGATCGGCAGCTCGTGGACCTTGAGGCGGTAGACCTTGCCGAGGTTCGTGAAGAAGAGGACGTAGTCGTGGGTGCTCGCCACAAAGAGGTCCTCTACGAAGTCGTTGTCCTTGAGGGAGAGCCCCTGGACGCCCTTGCCACCGCGCTTCTGCGAGCGGTAGGTGGCAACCGGGATGCGCTTGATGTAGCCGGTGTGCGTCACGGTGACGACCATGTCCTCCTCGGCGATGAGGTCCTCGACGTCGAGGTCCTGCGCCTCGTGGGAGGAGATCGTCGTGCGGCGCTTGTCGCCGAACTTCTCGGCGATCTGGCGCATCTCCTCCTTGATCACGCCAAGGATCTTCTCCTCGTGGGCGAGAAGGTCCTCGTAGTAGGCGATCGCGCGGCGCAGGCCCTCCAGCTCCTCCTCGATCTTGTCGCGCTCGAGGCCGGTGAGGCGGCGCAGGCGCATCTCGAGGATGGCCTGGGTCTGCTCGGGGGTGAACCCAAAGCGCTCGATGAGGCGCTGCGATGCCTCGGTGTCGGTCTGAGAGGAGCGGATGATGCGGATGACCTCGTCGATGTGGTCGAGCGCCAGGAGGTAGCCCTCGAGGATGTGCGCGCGGGCCTGGGCCTTCTTGAGGTCGTAGCGCGTGCGCCTCGTGACGACGTCGACCTGGTGGTCAACGTAGTGGCGCAGGATCTCGGGCAGCGAGAGGCACTTGGGCACGCCGCCCACGAGCGCGAGGTTGTTCACGCCAAAGGTGGTCTGCAGCGAGGTGAACTTGTAGAGGTTGTTGAGGACGACCTCCGGCACCATGCCCTTCTTGAGCTCGATCACGAGGCGGATGCCCTTGCTCGTGGACTCGTCGCGCATGTCCGAGATGCCCTCGATGCGCTTCTCGTTCACCAGCTGCGCGATCTTCTCCTGGAGCGTGCCCTTGCTCACCTGGTAGGGAATCTCGGTGAACACGAGGCGGTTGCGCCCGGTCTTGGTGGACTCGACGTGCGCCTTGGCACGGATGGTGATCGATCCGCGGCCGGTCTCGTAGGCCTGGCGGATGCCGTCGGTGCCCATGATGACCGCGCCCGTCGGGAAGTCAGGGCCGGGCATGACCTTCATGAGCTCGTCAACCGTGATGTCGGGGTTGTCGATGAAGGCGCAGGTGGCCTCCACGGCCTCGGCGAGGTTGTGCGGCGGGATGTTGGTGGCCATGCCAACGGCGATGCCCGACGAGCCGTTGACCAGCAGGTTGGGGAAGCGCGCGGGCAGCACCGCCGGCTCGGCGAGCGACTCGTCGTAGTTGGGCTGCCAGTCGACAGTGTCCTTCTGCAGGTCGCGCAGGAGCTCCATGGCGGGCTTGGCCAGGCGGCTCTCGGTGTAACGCATGGCCGCAGCGCCGTCGCCGTCGATGTTGCCGAAGTTGCCGTGGCCGTCGATCAGCGGCGTGCGCATGGAGAACCACTGGGCGAGACGAACCATGGTGTCGTAGACGGCGTAGTCTCCGTGCGGGTGGTACTTGCCGATGACCTCGCCGACCGTCCAGGCGCTCTTCTTGTGCGGACGGTTGGGGAAGATGCCGGACTCGTTCATCGCGTAGAGGATGCGGCGGTGAACGGGCTTCAGGCCGTCGCGCACGTCGGGCAGGGCGCGGGCCGTGATGACGGACATGGAGTACTCGATGAAGCTCTGCTTCATCTCGGAGCCAAACTCGGAGAGCTGGAGCGACCCGCCGTTGATGTCGGTCTCGCCGGCGTCCTCGCCGCGGGCGTTGGCGCCGAAGCTCTCCTCGAGCTCCTCGTCGTCCGCCTCGTCCTCATCAGAGTCGCCCTCGACGTAGACGTCCTCGCCCTCGCCCGCCTCGGCACGGGCGAGAAGGCGCCTCAGGTCCTCGGGCATGCCCTCGTTGGTGTTGTTCTCGTCTGCCACGTGTGGCCTTTCTCTGAATGATACGAGGGGACAGTCCCTTCGTATCATGGTCTAAATGATACGAAGGGACTGTCCCCTCGTATCATTCCGTCAGTTGGTTAGGCGTCGAGGAAGCGGGCGTCGTGCGCGTGCTTCTCGATGTAGTCACGGCGGTACTCGACCTGGTTGCCCATGAGCTCGCGAACGGCGCGGTCAGCCGTAGCCGCGTCCTCGATGGTCACGCGCTGCAGGATGCGCGTCTTGGGGTCCATCGTCGTGGACGCCAGCTGCTTGGGGTCCATCTCGCCCAGGCCCTTGTAGCGCTGGACCGAGTAGCCCTTGCGCTTGCGGCCCGAGCCCTTGATGGCCGCCTGGGACTTGTCGTTTTCGTCCTCCTCGTCCGGGTCGAGGCCGAGGTCGCGGATGGTCTGGCGCAGCAGCTCGTCCTCGGGCGTCTTGCCGTCAGGGTAGACGTAGTGGATCTTGTTGCGCACCTTCACGCCAAAGATCGGCGGCGTGGCGATGTAGACGAAGCCGGCGTCGATCAGCGGGCGCATGTACTTGTAGAAGAACGTCATCAGCAGGATGCGGATGTGCGCGCCGTCGACGTCGGCGTCCGTCATGATGATGATCTTGTGGTAGCGCGCCTTGGAGAGGTCAAAGTCGCCGCCCTCCCCGGAGCCGGTGGTGACGCCCGTGCCGATCGCCGTGATGAGCGACTGGATCGTGTCGGACGAGAAGGCGCGGTGGTCCTGAACGCGCTCGACGTTCAGGATCTTGCCGCGCAGGGGCAGGATCGCCTGGATGTCGCGCCGGCGGCCGTCCTTGGCCGAGCCGCCTGCGGAGTCGCCCTCCACGATGAAGAGCTCGGTCATCTCGGGGTCGCGCACGGAGCAGTCGGCCAGCTTGCCCGGGAGCGCCGCGCTCTCGAGCAGGCTCTTGCGGCGCGTGGCCTGGCGCGCCTTCTGAGCGGCGAGGCGCCCCTTCGCGGCCTGGCTCGCCTTCTTGAGGATCTCCTTTGCCTGGTTGGGGTGCTCCTCGAGGTACTCCGCGAGCCCCGCGGAGACGATTCGGTTGGTGAGCGTGCGCATGTAGGAGCTGCCGAGCTTGGCCTTGGTCTGTCCCTCGAACTGCGGGTCGGGCAGCTTGACGGAGATGACCGCCGTGAGTCCCTCGCGGATGTCGTCACCCGTGAGGTTGGCGTCCTTCTCCTTGATGATGTTGTGGCTGCGACCGTAGTCGTTGATCACCTTGGTGAGGGCTGTGCGGAAGCCCTCGAGGTGCATGCCGCCCTCCTCGGTGTAGATGTCGTTGGCAAAGGAGAGCGTGTGCTCGGAGTAGCCGGTGTTCCACTGCATGGACACCTCGACCTCGCCCATCTGGGTCTCGGGGGCGTCGGGCGCCGACTTGCCCTCGATGTAGATGGGCCGGGAGAGACCGGGGAGGATGTCCTTCTCGCTGTTGAGGAACTTGACGAAGTCGATGATGCCACCCGCGTAGCAGAACT
Source organism: Candidatus Olsenella pullistercoris (assembly GCA_019116525.1). Classification (GTDB taxonomy): domain Bacteria; phylum Actinomycetota; class Coriobacteriia; order Coriobacteriales; family Atopobiaceae; genus Thermophilibacter; species Thermophilibacter pullistercoris. The sequence continues at coordinate 5,208 of DXBM01000063.1, forward strand.
CCTCGGTGCGCGGGGTGAGCTCTCGCTCGTCCACGAGCACGATCTTGAGGTTCTTGTTGAGGAAGGCGGTCTCCTGCAGGTGGTTGTGCAGGGTGTCGAAGTCGTAGGTCGTGGTCTCGAAGATCTCCTCGTCCGGCCAGAAGGTAATCGTGGTGCCGGTGGCCTTGGAGGTGCCGATCTCCTTCATCTTCTGCACGGTCTTGCCGCGCTCGAAGACCATCTCAAAGATCTTGCCGTCGCGCTTGACCTGCGCCACGAGCCTCTTGGAGAGGGCGTTGACGACGGAGACGCCAACGCCGTGCAGGCCGCCGGAGACCTTGTAGGCGTTGTTGTCGAACTTGCCGCCGGCGTGCAGGATCGTGAGGACGACCTCGAGCGTCGGGATCTTCTTCACGGGGTGCTTCTCCACGGGGATGCCACGGCCGTTGTCCTCGACCGAGATCGAGTTGTCGGGGTGCACCGTCACCTTGATCTTGGAGCAGAAGCCGGCCATGGCCTCGTCAACGGAGTTGTCAACGATCTCCCAGACGAGGTGGTGCAGGCCGGACGCGGACGTGGTGCCGATGTACATACCGGGGCGCTTGCGGACCGCCTCGAGACCCTCGAGGATCTTGATCTCGCTGGCTCCGTACTCGTTTTCCCTCTTCTTTGCCACGCGACTCCCTTCGTGCGTGCTCTGTGTTCAGGCCCAAGGCAAAAAATGCCCAGACTGAGCCATGATAGCCCTTCTGAGGCCACCAGAGGAATTCTAGGACGATATTCACGAATTTAGCTGTCAGATAGCTTTTCTCGTCTGAGCGACATTCTCATCGCCCGAGAAACGCTCTCCCTGAGTCCTTTGGGAAGGTTGGCGACAAGGTCGGCGACCTTTGTCTCCTCTTCCTCGGAGAGCTCGGGGAGCGCTCGGGCGGGCGGGCGGGAGGCTGCCGGGCGGGCCGCCCCCACAGCAGAGCGACCGCGACGGTCCTGCCGGAAGGTGACTCGAGAGAAGCGGGCGCCGGCGGCGTCGAGCCTTGCGAGGTACACCTCTGCGTTGGCTCGGAAGTCGACCTCACACGCCTTCGTGTCCACGTAGACGACAAGGGCCGGGGGAGCTCCCGGGACGCGCGGGGGCTCCACGAAGACGCCCGTGGTGTGGGCGCGCTCCGTGCTCCCATTCACGGCGAGCCACGTCCTGAGGGTCCTCCACGACGTCCCGACCTCGCCGGTCCTCTCGCCGAGGACCCGCTCGTCGATGAGCGCGGAGAGGCTCTCCGGGGCTCGCTCGCGGCGCGCCGCCTCCGCCTCGAGCTCGCTCACGACCACGTGCTCCTGCGCCTCATCGCTCACCAAAGCTCACCACCTTCGCAAGGTCGAGGAGGTCGGGCGAGAAGTACCCGAGGTTGGTGGTCGTCACCACGGTCTGAATGCCACCGTCGACGAAGCTCACCACGGCGCTCCTGCGTCTCTCGTCGAGCTCGCTCATGACGTCGTCGAGCAGGAGGACCGGGCGGGACCCGAGGATCTCTCCCGCGAGCGTGACCTCCGCCATCTTGAGCGCGAGCGCGACCGTGCGCTGCTGCCCCTGCGAGGCAAAGGAGCGGGCGTCGCGACCGGAGACGAGGAAGAGGACGTCGTCGCGGTGCGGGCCCACGCAGGTCTGCCGGCGCCGCAGGTCCTCCGCTCGGCCCTCGGAGAGGCGCTCGAGCAGAAGCTCGGCAAGGGCGTCGCGCTCGAGGCCGAGCGCCTGCTCGCCGGCCGAGCACACGTACCGGCACTCAAGCCCCTCGCCCCCCGAGAGCTCGGCATAGACCTCGCACGTCCTTCTCGCCAGGCGGTCGAAGAGCCTGAGGCGGGCGGAGAGGACCGCGGCGCCCCCCACGGCAACTGACGCGTCCCACGCCTCGAGCAGGGAGACGTCGAGGACATCCTCCTTGAGCAGGCGGTTGCGCTGCTCCACGGCGCGCTGGTACTCGGCGAGCACGCGCGCGTAGCCGCGGTTTGCCTGACGGGCGAACGAGTCTATCTCGTCTCGCCGCTCGTGGGCGCCCCGCTTCACGAGGGCCAGGTCGTCGGGGGTGAACAGGACCGACATCAGGCTCTCGGGCAGGTCGGCGGCCTGGACCCTCTTGCCGTTCCTCGAGAACCGACGGGCCCCGTCCGTCACGTCGCACCGGTGGTCCACCACGCGCCCGTCACCAACGAGTCGCAGGTCAACACGAGCCGAGGACGCTCCCTCGCGGATGAGCTGGCGAGGCTGGGGCCTGCGAAAGGAGAAGCCCGCGGTGAGGAGCTGGATCGCCTCGACCGTGTTGGTCTTTCCCGTGGCGTTTGGGCCGGCGAGCACCGTGACCCCCGGGGCAAGCTCCAGCTCGAGCCGCTCGAAGCTCCTGAAGTCCGCCAGGGAGAGCTCTGTGACGAGAAGCCCCATGAGGCTAGAGGCGCACCGGCATGAGCAGGTAGAGGTAGTTCACCTTCCCGTTGCACTTGAAGATGCCCGGCTGCATGGAGCCCTGGAGCTCGAGGAGCATCTCGCCCGCCTCGGAGACCGCGTTCACGCAGTCGAACACGTAGTGGTAGTTGAGCGCGATGGCCACGCTCTGGCCCTCCACGTTGCAGGAGACGTACTCGGAGGACTCGCCGAGCTCGGGGGAGCTCGAGGAGAGCTTCACAAAGCCGCCGTCAACGTCGACGTCGAGCCGCACGGAGGCGTTCTGCTGGGCGATCGCCGAGACGCGCTTCAGGGCGGCAGAGAACTCGGGCACGTTGAGCGTCACCGCCGTGGCACACGTGGGGGGAAGGAGCTGCTTGTAGTCGGGGAAGTTGCCCTCGATGCGCCGCGTGACGAAGGTCGTGTTCCCAAACGAGAAGACGACCTGGCTCTCCGTGGTGCCGATGGAGATGGTGTCGGTGAGGGTGGGCATCGACAGCACGTCGTGGAAGACGGTTCCCGCCACGATGGCGCGGAACGCCTCGCCAGCGGGAGTCGAGGCGTTGGAGTCGCAGACCGCAAGGCGGAAGGAGTCCGTGGCAACGAGGCGAATCGTGTTCTCCTCGACGGTCAGGAGAATGCCCTGGAGGATGGGGCGAGAGCTCTCCTTGGAGGTGACGCGGTAGACCTTGTCGACCATACGGCCGAGAAGGTCGCTCGGGAGCTCGATCGTGCGGTCGCAGGAGAGCTCGGGGAAGCTCGACCAGTCGGCCGGGTTGAGGGCGTTCAGGCGGAACGTCGACTTCTCGCAGGAGATCGTGACCTCGCGCCCGATGCCCTCGAACGTGACGGCGGCATCAGGGAGCGTCTTCACGATGCTCGTGAGGACCTTGCCCGAGACGACCGTCTCGCCGCTCTCCTCAACGTTGGCGGGAACAAGGTGGCGGATGGAGATCGTGAGGTTGTTGGTCTGGAACTCGAGCTGGCCCTCAGAGGCGCGGACGTAGATGCCGGAGAGGATGGGGAGCGTGGAGTTGGTCCCCATGCCCTTTGAGACCACTGCGAGCGCCTTGGTGAGGGAGGCCTGGCTGACGGTGAACTTCATGGTGGTCCCTTCTTCTAGTACTTAATGAACAATAAAAGAGCAGTAGTAGTAATAGGGTCTGTAGAAAAGTGGAAAAGTCGGGAGAGTGCGAGGTCAAACACGCCGCGCCCGCTCCTTGGAAGGTGTCCTTGCCTCGACGGCACTCAACACGGCCTGAGAGGCATTCGAGTTTCTCAACAACTGACCCCCTCTTTTCTACGTCTTTCAACAGGCGAGCGAGAAGCTCTCAACATGGTCTCACGAGTTTCCCAGGATGGCGTCGCGGATCTGCGTGACGCGGTCGTAGAAGGCCTTGTCATCGCGGCTCGCGTTGTCGACGACTGAGATGGAGTGCATGACCGTTGCGTGGGTGCGCCCCCCGAAGTGCTCGCCGATGTCGGCCAGGGTCCGGTCGCAGAGCTCGCGCGCGAGCCAGATGGCCACGTGCCTCGGCTCCATGAGGGCCTTGTGGCGCTTGTTGCCGACGAGGCTCGTGTGGTCGATGTCATAGAAGCGCTCCACGGCGCTCTGGACGTCCTCTATTGAGATGGCGCGCCGCGCGCTCGGCCAGCACTCCTTGGCGAGCGCGTCTATCTCCTCGTGGGTGAGGCTCTCGCCGCGCGCCTCGGCGGACGTGGCGGCGAAGAGGCACCGCTGGCAGAAGCCCTCGATGAGGCGGATGTTGTTCCCGGCGCGCTCGGCCATGTAGTCGCAGGCCTCGCGCGGGACCCTGCCCGTGAGCCCGGCCACGTTCTCGCGCGCGGCGTCGTCGCGCATCCGCTCGCAGAAGGTCTCGATGAGCCGCAGCTTGAGCTCGTAGCTCGGGACCTGGATGGGCGCGGTGAAGCCCGACCCCAAGCGGCTCGTGACGCGCTCGTCGAAGGCGTCCTTGCCCATGCCGAGCTGCGCGGGCGTGCGGTCGGAGGCGAGCACGATCTGCTTGCCGTTGGAGATGAGCTCGTTGAAGGTGTCGAAGAAGAAGCCCACGGTCCCGGCCTTGCCGGCGAGCTTCTGGACGTCGTCGATGATGAGGACGTCAATGTCGGCGTAGTTCTGCCTGAGGACGGCCGCCGCGGAGCGCTCCGAGTGGCGCATTGCCTCGGTGTAGTCGGTGATGAAGGTCGATGCGTCGCGGTAGACGCACAGGCGTGACGGGTCGTTGCTCGCGATGTAGTTCTGGATCGCGCGAAGCAGGTGCGTCTTGCCCAGGCCGCTCTTGCCGTAGATGAACAGTGGGTTGTACGTGTCGTTCATGCCGTTGGCAACCTGGAGCGCCGCGGTGTAGGCGATGTCGTTCTCCTCGCCGCGCACGTAGCGGTCGAAGGTGAGCTTTGAGGTCGTCTGCGAGATGTCCTCGACGAGAGGGTTCCGCTCCCGGCGCCGGCGCGCCTCCTCGGCCCGCGCCCGCTCGTCAGCGCTCTCGTCCCAGGTGTCCTCAGCGATCCTGCGCGTTGCGTCGCCCTGCCACGCTCGGGGCTGCTCCACGGCGCTCGCCCAGTTCCGTGCCTCCTCGGCGGACATCGTTGAGGGGCTTGGGGCGGCGGGGCGCTCGCCGGCGGGCGTGAAGGAGACCTCGAGGCGCATGGGCTCGAACGCAGCCTCCGAGAGGCACTCCTCGATGACCGCCGCGTTCTTGGAGATGTTCTTCACCACCATGCGCATGTGCGTCTCAACGGTGATGGTGCCGCCCTCCATGCTCTTGGGCTCGCAGCCCCTGAGCATGGCGAGCGTCGACTCGGGGAGGTCACGCCGTGCGAGAAGGTCGAGGGCATCCTGCCAGAGGGCCTCAGCGTCTGATTCGAGAGAGATTTCCATGGGCACCGCAATCGTATTGTTGAAAAAGAGCGGAGCCTAGTATAGCGATTGTTGATAACTCTCGGTTGAGAACCTAGGTGAGCGTTCGGCCGATGGCGGTGGGCTGGTACTTTTGTCCCACCTTCATCACAAGCCCCTGTGCCGCGAGCGCCGCGAGCGTCCGTGACCACGACGCTGCGGAGCGACCCTCCGCGCGGACGAGGTCGCTCGGACCCACGCTCTCGTGCTCTGCGAGGTAGGACATCACGGCCTCTCCCCGCTCGTCGAGCTCCACCTGCGGCATCCCCGTCCCCGCGACTGCCCCACTTGTACCAGGTACAAGTGGGGCGACAGGTGTTGACCCACTTGTACCTGGTACAAGTGGGGCAGTGGGGGCGTTCGAGACGGCTCGGGCCTCGGGAACGGGACGCGTCGAGATGGTGACGACGGTGCCGCCCGATATGTTGTCCTCTATGTCCAGGCTTCCGCCCTTGTCGGCCATGTACTGCTGCACGTAGGGCAGGCCGCTCCCCACGCCACGGATGTAGCGCTTCATCTCCTCGGTTGCCGACGAGGTCCCAAACTCGAGGGCGAGGGCCTTCTCGCGGATGCCGGGCCCGCGGTCAGAGAAGCGAATGGTGTTGCCCCCGTCGAGGATGGTGATGGTGGGCGCCTGGAAGTAGGCGTGGATGAAGTTCTCGACGATCTCCCTGATGACCATGAACGGGACGCTGCCGCCCTGCTCGCGCGCCAGCCTGCTCACCGTTGCGGTTATCTCCTCGAGGTACGAGCGCACGTCCTTGGGCTCGATCACCACCACGCGAGGCGCCGCCGCGGCGTCATCGTAGACGGCCACGCGTGCGGGATGCGTGACCACGTCGAGGTGGCCCTCACCGCTCTCGCCGTTCCCCTCCTCCACGAAGGGGTAGAAGTCCCGAGGCATGGCCCACCTTTCAACATTTGTTCGTCGACTGTCGAAAAGATTTCGCTAAGGATTCGATTTGGAAGAAACTTTTCAACACGTTGTGAAAAGCAGTAAAAAACTCACCGAACCATAGCGAAATTGGTGTGGAAAGCATAGCACGACGAGCGCATTTTTCTTATCTATGAAAGGAAGCATCCACCTTTTCATGGGTGCGTGAAAAGAAGAGGGCTCTGCGCCCCTTGCCCTTTTCAACTCTCTGAGCGGCCAAAACGTGGAGATTCTTTGGTGGCGTAAATTGACATGCGCGGTCGATGACCTTTACAATCTCTGAGCTTATTGCTCTAAAGGACGTTCATACCCAATCGGGAGGAATAGCTATGAAGCGTACGTACCAGCCCAACAAGCGCAAGCGCGCCACCACGCACGGCTTCCGTGCCCGCATGGCCACCAAGGGCGGCCGTGCCGTTCTCGCCCGTCGTCGCGCAAAGGGTCGCAAGCGCCTCACGGTCTAGGCTCGCCATGCAGAAGACCATCAAGTCGAGGTCCGATTTTGAGAGGGTCTTCACGCAGGGGCGCCGCCTGAGCGACAAGCTCCTGCGCATGCGAGTCGTGGCGCGCGACGACGGCCTCCCGGGAAGGGTGGCCTTCGTCGCGGCCAAGCGGCTTGGGAATGCCGTCTACCGGAACAGGTGCAAGCGGGTGCTGAGAGAGGCCGCTCGCGCGGCGCTCCTTCCGATGGACGGCTACGACGTCATTCTCCTTGCCACGAACCAGACGCATGACAGCTCCCCCGAGCGCGTCTCGTGTGCTGTGAGAAGACTGCTCGGCAAGGTGGTCGAGAGGTGAGCGTCGCGGCGCGGGGGGCACAGTCCCTCATCCGCTTCTACCAGCGCAGGATCTCTCCGCTCTTTGGTCCGCGCTGCATCTACGTTCCCACGTGCTCCGAGTATGCGTACCAGGCCGTCGAGAAGTACGGGTTCGCGAGGGGGTGCCTTCTCTCGGTCCGACGGATCCTGAGGTGCCATCCCCTCCATGCCGGAGGATATGATCCCGTTCCCTAGGGAGCGGACCACGGAGGGACCATGTGGGAATGGTTTATTAGCTTTCTGACCTCGGTGCTCGCGGGCATCGAGGGGTTCGTCGGAGACTGGGGCCTTGCGGTCATCATCCTGACGTTCATCATTCGTCTCCTGCTCACCCCGCTCATGAACCACTCGACGCGCTCCACCGCGCGCATGCAGGTCATGCAGCCCAAGATCATGGAGATTCAGGAGCGCTACGCTGACGACCCCGTTCGTCAGTCGGAGGAGCTGCGCAAGATCTACGCCGAGATGAAGTTCAACCCCCTCGGGGGCTGCCTGCCGGTCATCCTGCAGATGCCCGTGTTCTTTGCACTCTTCTCTGTTGTGCGAGACGTGCCTGCTGACGCCTGCTTCTATGGCATCCTTCCGTCCATCTCCACCTCGGTGAGCGCCGTGCTGGCGTCCTCCGGCGTTGTGGCCGCTCTTCCTTACATCATCTTTGACCTGCTCTTTGGTGTGCTCACCTTCCTTCCGCTCGCCATGAACACGGCGAGTCAGGATGCCGCCGCCCGCAAGCAGTCCCTCTGGATGGGCGGCATCATGGCGCTCATGATGGTGTGGTTCGGTTGGTCGTGCCCCGCCGCGGTCCTTCTTTACTACGTCACGTCCTCCCTGTGGGGTGTCGTGCAACAGCGCGTCATCACTAAGCGCGTGATGGAGAAGGCCAAGGCCGAGGCTGAGGAGGCTGCCGCCAACAGCCCGATCGAGGTTGACGTGGTGCGTCGCGAGAAGAAGCCCCGTCCGCACAAGAAGAACTAGGACAGTATCCCTGTTCTGCGCATCTACATCGTTACCAATTAAGATAATTATTTGTTCGGGAGGGTCTGATGAGTGAGGAAGTTACTATGGAGACCGAGGAGAACCTGGTCCCAGAGGCTGCTGCTCAGGATGACTTTGCCTCCGTTCGCGAGCACTACGAGACCACGGGCGAGCTGACCGAGGAAGAGACGGATAGGATCGCCGATGTGGCCGTCGGGTACCTCAAGGGCATCCTTGCTCTCTTTGGCGAGACTAACTCCTCCATCGATGAGTATGACGGCGAGAACGGCGAGCTGATTCTGGACGTCATCGGTGGTGACCTTGCTGTGCTCATCGGCCGTCATGGTCGCACGCTCGACGCCCTCCAGATGGTGCTGACCTCTCTCATGAGCAGCCGCATCAAGTTCTACTATCCCATCGTCGTTGACATTGAGAGCTACAAGAGCCGTCGCAAGAAGAAGCTTGTTGACATGGCTCGCAGCTCTGCTGCGCGTGCCAAGGAGCGCGGAGGCAAGGTGACGCTCTCCCCGATGAACGCCTATGAGCGTCGCATCATCCACCTTGCTCTTGTGAACGATGAGAGTGTTGTGACGCACTCTGAGGGCGAGGAGCCTGAGCGTCGCGTGGTCATCACCGCAGTTCGCTGAGACTGTTCCTGATAGACTGACAGGGGAGGGTGCTTCGGTACCCTCCCCTTTTTCTATGACAGAATCTTTTGACTCGTGGTTTTTTGTCATGACAAGGAGTCATACATGGCTTTGAGTGAACAGACGCAAGCTGAGATGATCCAAGAGCTTCTCAAAGACTATGGGATAGACTGCACTGAGGAACAGAGCCTGCTGCTTGCTCACCACCTTGCTCTTGTCATCGAGAAGAACAAGGTGTTGAACCTCACTCGTATCGTTGACGTTGACGAGGCGCTGGTGCTCCACGTGCTTGATTCTCTTCTGTTGCTTGCCTGCAGCGGTGTCACGATGGATCCCTTCACTTGTTTTGTTGACATGGGAACAGGTGCTGGCTTCCCTGGTATTCCACTTGGTGTCCTTACTGGGGCACAAGGTGTTCTCGTTGACTCTGTTGGAAAAAAGGTCACTGCAGTAAATGAGTTCATCAAGGAACTTGGACTCAAGAACCTTGTTGCGGAACATTCTCGTGTTGAGGATCTTGCTCTGAGGATGCGTGGGACTCAGGACTATGTTGTTGCTCGTGCGCTTGCCCGAACCAACATCCTGATTGAGTATGCTGCTCCATTCCTCAAGATGGGTGGTTCCTTGTTAGTTGCTAAGGCAAGGCCGGATGAGGATGAACTTAAGGAAGCTCAGCTGGCAGCCAAAATCTGTGGCTTGTCCCTTGTTTCACGTGAAACATTCGAGCTTCCACACTCACTTGGTCATAGAGAGATTCTCATCTATAAGAGAGTTGGGAAATCGACAATTCGTCTTCCAAGAAAACCTGGGACAGCAAAACGGGAACCACTTGGGATTTGAAACAAGTGATGTGAAAAGAGGGCTATGTTTCACGTGAAACATAGCCCATTTCATAAAGAGAAAAAATCAAGATGTTTCACGTGAAACAATCCCGTATGATGCATGTAGGCAAGGACGCCCTTAACTAAACAAATCGGAGGCCATATGGACTACAAAGACGTAAAACGAGGTCTTCCACAGCGTGATACAAAGGTCATTGCTGTCATCAACCAGAAAGGTGGGGTTGGTAAATCCACAACGGTAATCAACCTCTCTGCCTGTCTTGGTGAGGGGAAGAAGAAAGTCCTTGTCATTGACTTTGACCCTCAGGGTAACTCAACAAGCGGATATGGCATCGAGAAGGAAGAGCTCGAGCACGACATCTATGATGTCATTCTACATGACACGCCTATAGAGGACGTTATACAAGAAACCTGTGTGCCGACCGTGTTCATTGCGCCGGCAACAATACAGCTTGCCACTGCTGAAATTGAGCTCGTAACAGCAATGGCACGAGAGTCGGTGCTCAAAGATGCGATAAAGTCAGTTAAGGACGAGTTTGACTACGTGTTCATTGACTGTCCTCCCTCTCTGGGCCTATTGACTATCAATGCACTGACAGCGGCAACGTCTCTTCTAATTCCAATTCAATGTGAGTACTACGCACTTGAGGGCGTTGCAAAGCTCCTTGAGTCCATGCAGATGGTTCAGCGCAGAATGAATCCTGAGCTTGAGATCTTTGGCGTTGTCATGACAATGTTTGACAGCAGAACAACGCTTTCAAAGCAGGTTGTGGATGAGGTACAGTCCTACTTTGGCAAGAAGATGTTCAAGACGGTGATTCCTCGAAACGTAAAGGTCTCTGAGGCGCCAAGCCATGGTCTGCCGGTAATTCAGTATGCACGTGTTAGCAAGGGCGCCCTCGCCTATTCAAAGCTTGCGAAAGAGGTGGTTGCTCGTGGCTAAGAAAACAGGTCTTGGAAAGGGTCTTGGACTGCTCGTTGGTGAAGCAGACGCAGAGACCGCGGGCATGCGACCGGACTCAACGCTGCCAATTGAGAAGGTCAAGCCTAATAAAGGGCAGCCTCGAAAGAGCTTTAAGGCTGAGGAGCTTGCTGAGCTGACTGACTCTATCAAGCAGAACGGCATACTCCAGCCTCTCCTGGTTCGCAAGGTGGGCGCAGAGTACGAGATCGTTGCAGGAGAGCGTCGCTATCAGGCGGCGCGCGCAGCAGGGCTCAAGGAAGTGCCTGTTGTTATACGCGAGATCTCTGATGACGAGGTGTTCAAGCTTGCGCTCATCGAGAACCTGCAGCGTTCTGACCTCACTCCCCTTGAAGAGGCGCGCGGCTATCGACAGCTCATCAAGGACAAGGGACTTACACAGGAGGAGCTTGCCAAGGCGCTCTCGAAGTCTCGGTCAGCGATAACGAACACGCTTCGTCTTCTTGACCTTCCAAAGGAGGTCCAGGAGCTTGTGGACGAGGGGAGCCTCAGCGCTGGGCACGCAAGGGCCATCCTTTCTGTGCCAAGCGAGGAGGGTCGCATCAAGCTGGCGAGGAAGGTCGTGGATGAGCGTCTGTCGGTGCGTCAGACAGAAAGTCTCGCCCCGTTGTTTTCTGTCACGGAGACAACAGAGCGTGCGGTTCGTGTCCCAGTGCCACAGTCGTTCAAGCGTGCTGCTCGCCAGATGCGCCTTGCCTTGGATACCAACGTTCGCGTGAAGAACGTGCGAGGCAAGAACAAGATTGAGATTGAGTTCTCTGATGAGGAACAGCTCGCTCACATCGTTGACCTTCTCGCCGGACCGGATGCGTGGTCCTAGCATGAAGGTGAGAAACGCGTTGAGAATCTCTGTTGTCCTTGCTGGGGCAACGGTGCTTGTCTATCGATTTGGGCTGTCCGAGCGCGCGCGTGAAAGTCTCCGAGAGGGGGCACGGAGCGTAAGCGATGCTGTGGAGAGCGTCGTCGAGAAGATCGAGGACATGGCCGGGATCGTAGTTGACGAGGGACCTCTTCACAACAGAGAAGAGACCGAGCGTGACTGGGAGGCGCTAGGCTACTAAAACAGAACACATGTTCGTGTTGAGCGCGGGCGCCTAGCGGCTCCTGCGCTCAACACGTTGCCTGAGCTGGCCGCACGCAGCGTCGATGTCCGCGCCGCGCGAGTTTCTCACGGTGGCCTCCACGCCCACGCTGGCAAGGCGCCGCACGAAGTCCTCCGCACGAGCGGGAGTGGAGGGCTGGAACTTTGACCCCTCGACCTCGTTGAGCTGGATGAGATTGACGTGAGCGAGGGTGCCCTCGCAGAAGTCGCAGAGCGCCTGGAGCTCGGAGTCGGTGTCGTTGACGCCACCGATGAGCGCATACTCGTAGGTGGGCCGGCGGCCCGTCTTGGAGACGTACTCTCCCATGACGTTGTAGAGGTTGACGAGCGAGTACTTCTTGACGCCGGGCATGAGCGCGTTGCGCGTGCGCTGGACGGCGGAGTGCAGCGAGACGGCCAGCGTGAACTGCTCGGGCTCGTTGGCAAAGCGCATGATCTGGGGAATGACGCCGCAGGTCGAAACCGTGAGGTGACGCGCGCCAATGCCAGCACCATCGGGGGAGTTGAGGCGGCGGAGCGCAGCGAGCGTTGCGTCGTAGTTCATGAAGGGCTCACCCTGTCCCATGAGAACGACGCTGGTGACGCGCTCGCCGAAGTCGTCACGGACGTGCATGACCTGCTCGTAGATCTCTGCCGCGGTCAGGGAGCGCGTAAGCCCCGCGGCTCCCGTGGCGCAGAAGGCACAGCCCATGGCGCATCCGGCCTGGGTGGACGCGCAGACGGAGAGCTTGTTGCGCGATGGCATGCCCACGCACTCGACGGTGACCCCATCAGAAAGGCGCAGGAGGTACTTGCGGCTCCCGTCCTCGGACGCCTGCCGCGCCACCTCCACGGCTGCACCCATGGAGAGGCGCGACGCCAGCTCCTCCCGCAGCGCCTTGGGGAGGTTGGTCATCTCGTCAAAGGAGCGAGCGTTCTTGGACCACACCCACTCCTCGACCTGCTTTGCCCTGAAGGCAGGCTGGCCCAGGGAGGCGAGAAGCTCCGTGAGCTCGCCGCGCGTGAGCGAGTGCACGTCCCGGTGCGCGTCCTTCTCGGCGGAAACCTTCTTCTCTGGCGACATGAGACCACCTCTCACCCAAGAGCCTGGCTTGGGGTATCCTCGTCCTGACGACCTTAGAGAGCGAGTCTAGCGCAAGAAGCCGCGGGCAAAGGAGCTTTGATGGTACGTGAAGAGCTTAAGAGGCTGAGCGTCGTTGTCATCGGCGGCGGCTGGTCGGACGAGCGAGAGATCTCGCTCCAGTCCGCGGGCGAGTGCCGCCGGGCGCTCGAGGAGGCTGGATTCGAGCGCGTTGACCTGCTCGACCTTGCTGCGGATGACTTCATTGACCGCATCAGGCAGGAGGGCTACGACGTGGCGTTCGTCGCGCTCCACGGGACCTACGGCGAGGACGGCTGCATCCAGGGCCTTCTCGAGGTCCTGCGCATCCCCTACACGTTCTCTGGCGTCGCTGCCTCTGCTGCCGCGTCCGAGAAGCAGGTAGCGAAGGCGGTCTTTCGCGAGGCGGGCATACCCGTCCCGGAGGGCGTTGACGTGCCGGCGGGAACCGTGCTGTCCGAGGAGCAGCTGGACGAGCTTGTGGAGAGGTTGGGCCTGCCCATCTTCGTGAAGCCAGCGGCCAACGGGTCGAGCTTTGGCGTGACCCGCGTGACTGATCGGGATCAGATCAACGATGCCATCTCGGCCGCGGGATCCGCCGGCGGGCGGGTGCTCGTGGAGAGCTGCGTCTCTGGCACCGAGATCACCGTGCCCGTACTGGGCAACGAGGACGCCCACGCCCTGCCCGTCGTGGAGATCGTGACCGGTGCGCAGTTCTACGACCTCAAGGTCAAGTACGAGCCGTCCGAGCTTCACCACGTCATCCCGGCGCGCCTCGACGAGGAGGTTTATGCCCGCGCCCAGGAGCTTGCCGTCCGCGCCCACCGCGCTCTCGGCTGCCGCGGCTGCTCGCGCAGCGACTTCATCGTCACCGAGCAGGGCGTGCCCGTGATTCTCGAGACGAACACGATTCCCGGCATGACCTCCTCGAGCCTCCTGCCCGACTCCGCCCGGCACGACGGGCTCGAGTTCCCGGAGCTCTGCGCCCGCCTCGTTGAGCTCGCGCTCGAGAGGCGCAGCTAGGTGGCCGTGAGCGCTGGCGCGCCCCTCGAGGAGCTTCTGCTCCCCGGGACCCCGGAGAGCGTCCGCCGCGCGTACCTCTCGCTTGCCGAGCGGGCGGCAGGCCGCGACTTTGGGCCCCTCGAGGAGGACGTCGTCGTTCTCGATACGGAGACTACGGGCCTCTCGTTCAAGGACTGCAGCCTCATAGAGATATCTGCCGCGCGCCTCTCGGGGCGTGAGGTGGTTGACCGCTTTGAGACCTTCGTGCACCCCGACTCGCTCATCCCGCCCGAGATAGAGCGCCTGACGGGGATCACGAACGCCGACGTCGCCGATGCCCCGGACCCCGTCTCCGCAGTCCGAGAGCTCGCGGAGTTCGTGGGCGGGAGCCCTGTGCTGGCGCACAACGCCACCTTCGACAGAACCTTCGTGGAGTCCGTGCCCGGGGGAGCAGCGGTGAGCGACACGTGGATCGACACGCTCGCCCTCTCGCGCATCGCCCTGCCCCGCATCTCGACCCATCGCCTCGCCGACATGGCAGCGGCGTTTGGCTGTGCATCGGTCACGCACCGTGCCTCGGACGACGTGGAGGCGCTCTGCGGGATGTGGCGAATTCTGCTCTGCGCCCTCGCTGACCTGCCCGAGGGGCTCCTCTCCCAGCTCTCCTCCATGCACGAGGAGGTTCGCTGGCCGTTCAGGCCCGTTCTCTCCTACCTCGCCCACACGGCAGCGGAGGTGGGCACGTCGCCCTTCTCGCTCAAGGCGCACCGTGCCTCGCTCGTGCGCGAGTCCTCCGCCGAGCCGCGTCCAGACGCGGCCGATCTTGACCGCCTCGAGGCCCCCACGGCCGAGGAGATCCGCGGGGCCTTCGAGCCGGGCGGCGCCGTGTCACGCATGTACGAGCACCTTGAGCGCCGTCCCGAGCAGGTCTCGATGGCCCTTGAGGTCCGTGACGCGCTCGCCACCTCAACGCACCGCGCCATCGAGGCGGGGACGGGCGTGGGCAAGTCCGTGGCGTACCTTCTCCCCGAGGTCCTCTTCGCTCAGCGCAATCACGTCACGGTGGGCGTGGCGACAAAGACGAACGCCCTCACCGATCAGCTCGTTGCCCACGAGCTGCCGGCGCTCGCCGCAGCGCTGCCCGAGGGCCTATCCTTTGCGAGCCTCAAGGGCTACGACCACTACCCCTGCCTCCGACGCCTTGACCGCGCTTTCGTCGACGAGCTCCCGCTCTCCCTGGTCCCGCACGACGGGCGCTCGGACAACGCGGTTGCCGCCGACATGCTGACCGCGATCGCGGTGACCTACGCGTTTGCGTGCCAGTCGCCCGAGGGGGACCTCGACGCGCTCGGCATCCGCTGGCGCTACGTCCCGCGGCAGATGCTCACCACCACCTCGAGCGAGTGCCTGCGCGGTCGCTGCCCGTACTTCCCCAGTGAGTGCCTGCTCCACGGCGCGCGCCGTCGCGCCGCGTCCGCGGACGTGGTGGTGACGAACCACTCGCTGCTCCTGCGGGACGTGGCCGCTGAGGGCAGGATCCTCCCTCCCGTGCGCCACTGGGTCGTGGACGAGGCCCACGGATTTGAGGCCGAGGCGCGCCGGCAGTGGGCGGTTGAGGTCTCCGGCGAGGACGCTCGAGCAGCGTTCGAGCAGCTCGGGGGTGCCCGCACGGGCGCGATTCACACGGCCATGACGAGGGCCATGCCCCTCGAGGGGTCCACGCTCGCCGTGGGGCTTCTCGCCAAGGCCGCAGCCTGCGCCTCGAGGGCGTCCGTGGCCGTTGCCGACCTCTTCCTCGCGGTGCACGAGCTTGGCTCGCTCGCTCGAGGGGACGGGGGCTACGACCTCGTGACCCTGTGGATAGACGAGCGCGTTCGCTCGTCCTCGGAGTGGGTGGCCGTCCTCGAGGCGGCCGGCGCGGCCACTGATGCCCTCGACGAGGTTGTCCGCGCGCTCGCCTCCGCTGTCTCCGCGCTCTCCGCAGAGGCCCCGCAGCTTGCTGCTGACATCTCGGACTCCGGGCGCTTTGCTCGGGATCTTCTCGCCGGCATTCGACTCATCTGCGAGGGGACCGACGAGAGCTACGTCTACTCGGCGCACCTCTCGCGCTCGAAGCGCCGCATCTCGGCAGAGCGGCTCGTTGCCGAGAAGATCGACGTGGGCGCGGAGATCGCCCAGCGCTGGCTCCCCGAGACGAGAAGCGTGGTGCTCACCTCGGCGACGATCGCCGTGGGGGACGACTTCTCGCACTTCGACCAGGCGGTTGGCCTCTCCGCCCTCGGCGAGGGCGCGCACCGCGACGTCCGGCTCGACTCGAGCTTTGACTTCGACGCCAACATGTCCGTTGTGGTGGCGTCCGACCTTCCCGCGCCGAATGACCGGGCCTATCTTGGGGCGCTCGAGGACCTGCTGTTTGACGTGCACGTTGCGATGGGCGGGTCGGTGCTCACGCTCTTCACGAACCGTCGTGACATGGAGCGCGTCCACGAGGCGCTCGCCCCGCGGCTTGCTGCCGCCGGGCTGGAGGTCGTCTGCCAGGAGCGCGGAACCTCCGCGCGCCGCCTGTGCACGCGCTTCACCGCCGAGAGGACCCTCTCGCTCATGGCGCTGCGCTCGTTCTGGGAGGGCTTTGACGCGGCCGGAGACACGCTGCGCTGCGTGGTCATCCCGAAGCTCCCCTTCGCAAGCCCCAACGACCCGCTCGTGCGCGAGCGCGACCTGCGCGAGGAGCGCGCGTGGTGGCGACACTCGCTGCCTGAGGCGGTCATCTCGGTCAAGCAGGCAGCGGGCCGCCTCATTCGCTCCTCGAGCGACTCGGGGGTTCTCGTGCTCGCGGACTCTCGAGTGGTCTCAAAGGGATACGGGCGCCTCTTCGTGGGATCGCTCCCCTCCAAGAGCGTCTCGCGCCTCGAGAGTGCCAACGTGGGGCGCTACATCAGCCTCTGGCGCGCCAGTCACGAGCAGTCTCGAGGGAGGTCCTCGAGCTCCGACCGGGCGTAGTCGCGAACCTGACGCGCGAGCTCTGGGTCGGTCGTCGTGCAGGAGCCGCCGCACGCGGCCACCATCCGTGCGAGCCAGGTGCCTCCAAAGTGAGGGGTGTCGAACAGGGCAGCGCCCGTTCGCTCGTCCCGTCCCGCGGGACGCAGGTCGTGCCAGGGGAGAAGGCTGAGGTAGCGCTCGTCGGAGAACGCGAGGCGGACGAGTCTCTGCTCGCGCGGCCCCGCGCTGCCCTCGTCCGCCGTCGCGCGAGGCCGTGGCTCGGGATGGTCCATGCGATCGAGGCGGAACGTGCGCTCCTCCTGGCGACGGAGGTCAAGGGCGTCTAGGTACCAGGTCCCGTCCTCGAGGTGAAGGCGCCGAGGAGAGACGAGCCGCTCCTCGCTCTCGCCGCCCAGGGAGGGCTTTCGGTAGGAGAACGCGAGGTCGCACCGGCGCGCGAGCGCGTCCGCGCAGGCCTCGATGGCGGAGGCGCGCGGCGCGTCCGCGCTTCCGAGCAGGCGCTCGACGAGGTTCTCGCTCACGGGCTCCTCGGAGGTGCAGTCCTCGAGGCGGCGCCTGAGGGGGTCGTCGTCAGGAACGCCGAGGCTCTCGAGCGCCGCGGCGAGCGCGATCGTCTCGGCACGGGTGAGGCGCAGCCGTCGCCCGCGCATGCCCTGCGAGAACGCGAGTGTCACGCCGTCAGGGTCCTCCACGAGGGGCAGGCGCGCCCCTTCCGCCCCGGCGGCAGTGAGAACGAGCTCGATGAGGGTCGCGGCGCGCTCGGGCGAGACGCCGAGGCGCGAGGAGACGGCGTCCAGGGTAAGGGCGTCACCGGCCTCTGAGAGGCTGGCGACAAGCGCGACGAGCTCGCGCGCCTCGTCGAGCGCGCCCGGCCTCCCGGCCTCCCTTGGCCTAGCCGACACTGTCCGCCACCCCCTCGAGAAGCCTCCGCCACGAACCTACGAGCTCGTCAGGAGAGACCGGACGCAGGCCCATCGCCACTGCCCAGCTCGCCGCGGCGTCCATGTCGCTCACGCTCACCGACCAGACGGTCCGGCCCTCCTCTTGCCCAACGGTTCCCTGGCTGCCCGCGGCCTGCTCGAGGTCCTCCTCGCGACCTGCGGGGACCTCGAAGCGCGCAAGGGCACGCGAGGGCCCGATCTGAAACGGGAGCCTCCTCCAGTCCTCTACGCAGAAGTCCGGGGGAACGGGCGCGGGGACGGTGGGCAGCGGCCTCACGCTCGCGAAGCGGTCGACGCGATAGGTTCGCTCGCCCCCCTCGACGGGAAGGCCCTGCTCGTCCAGCCTCCCGGCGACGAGGTAGCGCACGCCGCGAAGCTCGAAGAGCCCATAGGGCGCGATCGTCCGCTCCGTGGTGGCACCCTGGGCATCGGTGTAGGTGGCCTGCGCTGCGTGCCCGCCCACGAGGCAGGAGCGCAGCTCCCGGAACGCCCTGCCCTCGGGTCTCGGAGTCGCTGAGACCGCCGAGGCCTCGGCAAAGGCGCGCGTGAGCTTTGCGAGGGCGAGTCGAAGGTCCCCCGCGAGCGGGAATGAGGAGCTCTCGAGCAGCGGCTGGCAGGCAACGTCGAGCGCAGCGGCCTCGAGCGGCTCGAGCTCGGCGCCCTGCGCGTAGGAGCCTTCCTCGTCGACAGCCCACGATGACTCCCCGCCGCTCGCGGGCAGCTCGCGGACCATGACGCCGCAGGCCGCAAGGGCCGCACGGTCGCGAGAGAAGGCGCGCCGGAAGCTGTCCGGCGAGAGGTCTGGGTAGAAGGAGCGGGCGACCTCGGAGGAGGCCAGCGGCGCACTGGCGTTCATGAACTCGAGCGCCAGCGAGCAGATCCTTCTCGCCCGCTCGTCGTCCCTGGTGAGCCGCAAGGAGCCCCCTTTCGCACCATCGTTTGAGTCGTCTGCGTCTTTTCCACGAAGGACGAGAGCAAGACGTATACTCTTTTGATTGTATGCACGGCGCGTGAGAAGGACCGCGACACTCGTAAAAAGGATGCTGCGCATGGCCATGACACACGACTATCTGGACTTCCTCAACGAGAGGATTGACATCGCTCCCGCCAACAGTGAGGAGGAGCTCCAGGCCGCTCAGGTCATCTCGGACCTGATGTCCCAGCACAACGTCGAGCCCTCGATCGAGGACTTCGAGACGCCGATCGCCCCCACCCTCGCGCCGTCCGTGCTCGCGATCCTCATGCTCGTTGGCCTCGTGCTCGCGGGCGTCACGCCGTTCCCGGTGAACTTCATCGGGTTCCTTCTCGCCGCCGTTCCCGCTGTCCTCTCCGTGCTGCGCCTCTTTGGGCGCGAGGTGAGCTTCTCCTTTGGTCCCACCGCGCAGAGCCAGAACGTCGTGGCCGTCCATCGCGCCGAGGGGCCGCTCGTCACCAAGGGGAGCCGGACCATCGTGCTCGTTGCCCACTACGATACGCCGCGCGAGAGCCCCCTGCGCACCTCGCCGCTCGCGCCCTACCTCGCCACGCTCGCTAAGGTGTCCCACCCGTGCTCCTTTGTTGCTGCCGTGTGCGCGTTCCTGCAGCTCATGGGGTTCCTTCCCCTTCCCTTCCGCATCGTGGTGCTGATCGTTGGCATCCTTGCGAGCGTCCCGTCCGTGACCCTTGCCGTGGGCTCCGTCATGGAGCGCACGTCGCCCTGCACCGAGGGCGCCAACGACAACAAGGCCGCCGTCGCCGCGCTCCTCGGCGTGCTCGAGAACGTCCGTCCGAGCGGCGCCGAGCCGAAGGCACGCGAGTTCGAGCGCCCCGCCGAGGAGGCTCCCGCTGATGCTGAGGCCGCTCAGGAGGGCGAGGTTCCCGCCGAGGCCGCTCCCGAGGCACAGGAGGCCGATCAGCCCGCTCCTCAGCCCGAGCTGCCCATGGGCGTGCGCCACGGCGAGGAGGTCCTGAGAGCGCTCGCGATCCTCCCCGAGGACTGCGAGCTCGTCTACGTTGAGCCCGCCCCGCGCTCCGTCGAGGAGCCTGCGGCGGGAGCGACCTCCACGATCGAGCTCGACGCCGCCGCCCTCGGCCGCGCGGATGCCCCCGCCGCCGAGGCGCCCGTTACCGCCGCCGACCTTCCGACCGACAGGTTCTCCATCGTCATGGAGGACGGGGGCGAGGGCGTTGGCCCGCAGGACGAGGCAGGCCTCACCATCGTGGCCGGGGACGATCCCGACGCCACCCAGGAGGTCCCCGTCCAGCGCCCCGATGCCCCGAGCGACCCGGAGTGGGGGAAGACGAGCTTCCGTCCGCAGCTCTCCAGCGTTGCCCGCCGCGCCTCCCTCTTTGACCTGCCCGATCCCTCCGAGAGCGAGAACGACCCCTTCGACACCGGCGCCGGGGCGCCGACCGCGCAGGCGCCGGCTGAGCGCACGGACGAAGACCCGCTCGCCCCTGCCCCTGCCCAGGACGCGCCCGAGCCCATCTCCACGATCTCCGCTGCCGACCTTGAGGAGGCACGGCCCAAGAAGGCCGGCATCCTTGACCGTCTCCGCGGCCTCGCCCGCCGAAAGGGCTCCAGCGACGCCGATTCGGCAGACGACGACGCCTGGCGCGGCGGTGCCGCAACGCGCAGTGGGCTCCGCCTCGTTGACGGCGAAGATGCGCCCGCCGAGGACGAGCTGCGCGACGCCGTCCTCAAGCTCGGCGACGACGCCCTCATCGCGCACGACATCTGGTTCGTGGCGCTCGGAGGTTCCTCGCTCGGGCACGCCGGCATGCGCTCCTTCCTTGCGCGCCACCGCTCTGAGGTGCGTGGGTGCTTCGTCGTCAACCTCGACTGCGTGGGCGCCGGCGCGCTCACCGCGCTCAAGAGCGAGGGCCTTGAGCTCACGCGCCGTGGCGATCGCAGGATCTACCGCCTCCTCTCCGGCGTTGCTGCCGACCTTCACTCCGAGCTCGCGCTCGCGCCGCACGACTGGGCCGACACCGACGCGACCCCCGCGATGCGCTCCTCGCTGCGCGGCCTCACCCTCATGGGCCTCGATGCCAACGGCCTTCCCGCGCTCTCCAAGACCCCCGATGACGTGGCCGACAACGTGAGCGGCGACCAGGCCGCCACCGTTGCCGCCATGGTCACCGAGATGATCAGGCGCTCGTAGCCCCGGAAAGGGAGCGCCTCCCCGCATGACCGACCGCTGGTGGGCGGCCCCCGAGCAGGGGGTCGCCCCCTTTTGGTCGCGCCCGCGGCGCGTTCGCCAGCCTCCTTGGGCTTCTCGGCCTCCGTGCGTCCTTGTGGTTCTCCCGTGCTCTCATCGTGCCCTCCAATCCCTGGGCACACGACGGTACGCCCCGCTGCTGTCACGGAGCTTCCACGAGCGTTTCCACTGACTGCGCTCAGGAGCCCCCTGACTTCCACAGGCCCCCTTTCCGCTCTACGGCGGCCCGTCTCCCGTGCGTCGTGGCCGCGTCTCCGGTTTTGCAACACGTTCTGTCTCCACAAAACGCGCACGCCCTTCTCGCCGTGCCTTCACGAGTGAAGAGAGAGCGCGCCCGCGCGGTGGAAGCTGTGGTAGAATCCTCTCGCACGCGGGCATCGCCAAGTGGTAAGGCATCAGCTTCCCAAGCTGACACTCGCGGGTTCGAGTCCCGTTGCCCGCTCCATGATCTCCCAGGCCCCGCCGGGGCCTTTTTTGTGTCGAAAGGAGCCAGCATGGCCCCCATCCCCATGACCGACGAGGAGTGCCGCCTCGCCACCGAGGCCCTCTCCGAGCAGCTTGACCTCTACGCAACGCTCCTGGTCCGCAAGGGAGTGGCCCTCGAGCGCGGCCAGGAGCTCGTCCTCGAGGCGCCCGTCGAGCGCGCGGACTTTGCCCGCCGCGTCGTGAGCGCCGCCTACCGCGCGGGGGCCGGTCACGTGACCGTCATCTGGCGCGACGACGTGGTGTCGCGCCTCACCTATGAGAGCTGCGAGCTCTCCTTCTTTGAGCACACGCCATCCTGGCAGGTCGAGCAGCTCAACTCGCTCGCCGAGGCCGGCGCGGCCTTCCTGTTCCTCGAGGGCCAGGACCCCGCCGCGCTCAAGGGCATTGACCCCGCAAAGCCCGCCGCGGCGAGCCGCGCCCGCAACACCGAGTGCCGCTCCTTCCGCGACGGCATGGACTTTGGTCACAACGCCTGGTGCATCGCGGGCGTGCCCGTGCAGTCGTGGGCGCGCGAGGTCTTCCCCGACCTCTCGCCCGCAGAGGCGCTCTATCGTCTCTGGGTGCTCATCCTCGCGGTCTCGCGCGCCGACGGGGAGGACCCGGAGAGCGCGTGGGAGACGCACAACGCCTCGTTCGAGAAGACCAAGCGCTTCCTGAACGGCCACCGCTTCACCGCCCTGCGCTACGAGGCCGGAAACGGCACCGACCTCACAATCGGCCTTCCGGAGGGGCATCTCTGGGACGGTGGCGCCGGGCGCACGCAGGGAGGCGTCACGTTCTTCCCCAACATCCCCACCGAGGAGGTCTTCACCTCCCCCGACCGCCTGCGCGCGGACGGCATCGTCTACTCGGCCATGCCGCTCGTCCGTGCCGGCCAGACGGTCCGCGACTTCTGGCTGCGCTTTGAGGGCGGCAAGGTCGTGGACTTCGGCGCCGAGCAGGGTCGCGAGGTTCTGCGCCACATCCTTGAGACCGACGAGGGCGCCTGTCGCCTCGGCGAGTGCGCGCTCGTCTCCAAGAACACTCCGATCCGCCAGAGCGAGACGCTCTTCTACGACACGCTCTACGACGAGAACGCGAGCTGCCATCTCGCGCTCGG
This sequence comes from Candidatus Olsenella pullistercoris, assembly GCA_019116525.1. Taxonomy (GTDB): domain Bacteria; phylum Actinomycetota; class Coriobacteriia; order Coriobacteriales; family Atopobiaceae; genus Thermophilibacter; species Thermophilibacter pullistercoris. The sequence goes on from DXBM01000063.1 coordinate 27,662, forward strand.
CATGGGGTTCCCGGAGTGCGTGGCCGACGGCGTCTCCATGAGCAAGGACGAGCTTCTCGCCCGCGGCGTCAACCAGAGCGCGACGCACGTAGACTTCATGATCGGAACCGACGACCTCAACATCTATGGCGTTGCCGCCGACGGGTCCGAGACCCCCGTCTTCGTGAACGGGCAGTGGGCCTGGGAGTAGCCGCGCGGCGTGGTAGAATCGACACCGCGCGCCCTTAGCTCAGCTGGTAGAGCAGGGGACTTTTAATCCCAAGGTCTAGGGTTCGAACCCCTAAGGGCGCACCATCTGACGGCACGGGCCGGACGTCCTTCTCGGCGTCCGGCCCTTTCTTGTCGGCGGGAATGTTTCCATACAGAATCAAAACCCGCGCTCGCTGGGTGACCGTTCTATAGTCAGCCTCGTCAGACAGCCGCGAGCCAATAGCCCGCGCCCGCTCAACATCTGAGGAGGCCAACGTTGATGAACGTTCACAGCGCATCCGCGTATGCCGCCCTCCTTGCAGCCCGACGCCAGAACCGACGAATCACGCCCTAGATGTCGCGTGTCGCTTCAGCATGCCGGTTCTTATCGCCGGCCCAGGCTCCAGCGCCCCGCGACGTCGGGGCTTTTCTGTGAAACGGCAACCCACCCAATGAAAGGGAACATCATGGCAGAGAAGGAAAAGGTCGTACTCGCATACTCCGGCGGTCTGGACACGTCCGTCATCGTCAAGTGGCTGCAGGTCGAGCGGAACCTCGACGTGATTGCCATCTGCGGCAACGTGGGCCAGGACGAGAAGGACCTCTCCTGGATCAAGCAGAAGGCCCTCGACATGGGCGCCATCGCCTCCGAGGCCATCGACATGCGCGCCGAGTACGCCGAGAAGATCCTCTCCAAGGCCATCTGGGCCAACGGCAAGTACGAGGGCGTCTACCCGCTGCTCTCCGCGCTCTCCCGCCCGCTTATCTCCAAGCACCTCGTTGACGTCGCGCACCAGTACGGCGCCAAGTACATCGCGCACGGCTGCACCGGGAAGGGCAACGACCAGGTGCGCTTTGAGACATGCATTCGCGCGCTCGACCCCGAGCTTGAGATTATCGCGCCCGTGCGCGAGTGGGACCTCACCACGCGCGACTCCGAGATGGAGTGGGCCGAGGCCAACGGCGTGCCGGTGCCCACCACCAAGAAGAAGCCCTACTCCATCGACGACAACCTCTGGGGGCGCGCGATTGAGTGCGGCGTGCTCGAGGACACCTGGAACAAGCCGCCCGCGGACATCTGGACGATGACGGCCAACCTCGAGGACTGCCCGGCCGAGCCGGAGGAGGTCGTGATCTCCTTTGAGGAGGGCATCCCCACCGCCATCAACGGCGAGAAGATGGACCTGCTCAGCCTCATTATCAAGGCCAATGAGATCGCCGGCCGCAACGGGTTCGGTCGCATCGACATGATCGAGGACCGCGTGGTGGGCATCAAGAGCCGCGAGTGCTACGAGTGCCCCGCCGCCCTGCTGCTCATCCAGGCGCACCAGACCCTCGAGCAGCTCTGCCTCGACGCCGAGACCCTCAAGCAGAAGGCCAAGATGGACGTTGAGTGGGCGTCCACGGTCTATCGCGGCCTGTGGTTCTCGCAGAACCGCAACGCCATCGACGCGTACAACGCCTACACGCAGAAGTACGTCACCGGTGACGTGCGCATCATCCTGTGCAAGGGCGGCCTGTTCGTTGACGGCGTGCGCTCGGAGTACAGTCTCTACGACTACAACCTCGCCACCTACGACGAGGGCGACACCTTCGACCACACCGCCGCCGAGGGCTTCATCGTGCTTCACGGTCTCCAGTCCAAGACGTGGTCCAAGGTGCAGGGGCCTGGCTCCGGCCTCCAGCCCGTGCACTAAGGGTAAGCTGGGAAAACGCATGACCGCGGCGGTCGGTTGGGGAGCCCTGACCGACCGCCGTTCATTTGTTGGGTGGTTTCTGGGCGCCACCTTGAGTAGATCCCACATGAGACTTGCATAGAACCGCAGGTAGACGTGGTGTCCCGGCTGGGGCCTACTCGGAGGGTTCCCTAGAAACCACCCAACAAATGAAGTGGGAGACAATGCTGGGGCGCGCGAGCGCTCTGATAAGCTGGTTTTGAGACAAAACGCGAGGAGGGGGCCACGATGGCGCTGTGGGGCGGCAGGTTTGAGAAGGGCGTTGACCAGTTCACGCAGGAGTTTGGCGCGAGCCTGGAGGTCGACAAGAACATGGCGGCCCAGGACATCGCTGGGAGCCGCGCCCACGCTCGCATGCTCGCCGAGCAGGGCATCATTTCCGCCGACGATCAGGCGGCGATTGACGCGGGCCTCGCCGACATCGCGCGCCAGATCGAGGACGGCACCTTTGTCTGGGACGTCAACGACGAGGACGTTCACATGGCGGTGGAGGGCGCGCTCACCCGTGCGATTGGGACGCCCGGCGGCCGCCTGCACACGGGCCGCTCCCGCAACGATCAGGTTGCCACGGACATCCGCCTGCTCGCCAAGGACCTCTGCGACAAGCTGCTCGCCGGAAACGTTGCCCTGCGCCGAGTTCTCGTTGATGCCGCCGCCGAGCACCTGGACGTGGTGATGCCCGGCTACACCCACCTCCAGCACGCCCAGCCAGTGCTGCTCTCTCACCACCTGCTTGCCTACTATTGGATGTTCACTCGCGACTTCACGCGCCTCAGCGCCGCCCGCACGGCGGCCGACGCCAACCCGCTCGGCGCGGCGGCGCTCGCCGGCACCACCTACCCGCTCGACCGCCAGCGCACCACGGCGCTCCTGGGCTTCTCGCGCACGATTCCCAACTCGCTCGACGCCGTCTCCGACCGCGACTACCTGCTCGACCTCGAGTACGCCTGCGCCGTGAGCATGATGCATCTCTCGCGACTGTGCGAGGAGATCGTCCTGTGGAGCTCCACGGAGTTTGGCTTCATCACGCTCTCCGACGCGTACTCAACGGGCTCCTCGATCATGCCGCAGAAGAAGAACCCCGACTTCGCGGAGCTCACGCGCGGCAAGACCGGCCGCGTCTACGGCGACCTCATGGCGCTGCTCACCACGATGAAGTCCCTGCCGCTCGCGTACAACAAGGATCTCCAAGAGTGCAAGGAGGGCCCGCTCGACGCCGCGCGTACGCTCTCTGACTGCATGGAGATCGCCGCGGGCATGATCGAGACCATGACGGTGAACGCCGACGTCATGCTCGCGCAGGCGGGCACGGGCTTCTCAGCTGCAACGGACGTGGCCGACTACCTGGCCAAGAAGGGCATGCCCTTCCGCGAGGCGCACCGCGTGGTGGGCGAGCTCGTGCTCTACTGCGAGAAGAACGGCAAGGGCCTCGAGGACCTTACGGCAGAGGAGTTTGCCGCGGCGAGTCCTCTGTTTGGGCCCGACATTGCTCGCGACCTTGATCCGGCCGGTATTGCCAACGCCCGCGTGACCTACGGAGGAACCGGTCACGAGGCGGTGGTGGTGCAGCTCGACGAGGCGCGTGAGACGCTCGCCTCGGACGAGGCAGCGCTGGTGTAGGGGCCGGGGCACAACTAATAAGAACTATTGGTTCGGGTGGAGTGCCCTCACGGTGCTCCACTCGCCTGTTAATGCGTAACGTTTGTGACAGGAAGCTGTGGGGAGCCTTGAAAAAATGGAGGAGGGGGGTCACTATCTACCGTATCGGCCCGTGATCTTGCGACGGGGACGATTCGTGTAGGCAAAGGGAAAGGAGACGGCATGAGAACGGTACGCGGAAGGTGGGCTGCGCTTGCCCTGGCGCTCACCGCCTTCGTTGCCATGCTCGGGCTGACGCCTGGCGTAGCGATGGCTGCGGAAAGGAATGTCGCTCGGGTTGGTGACAAGGATTATGCAACGGTCGATGAAGCGCTTAAGCACGCTGACGAGGGCACGATTTACCTGCTTGCCGATGTCTCCGATGTGGTGGTTCTTGAAGAGACAACAGCTACCATTGACCTAGGCGGTCATACGGTTTCCGCTGTGGACGGTCACGCAATTTCCAACAACGGCGTCCTGACGATTGTTGGATCGGGCACCGTTGACGGAGGGGACAAGAGTGGTTGTGGGGCGGTCTACACTGCGCCCGGAGCAACCACGACCTTGAACGGTGGTGCCTATACCGGCAGCAAATGGTATGTTATCAAGAACTTGGGAGCTATGATTATCTCCGAAGGCGTTTCCCTACAGCAGGAAGATGCTGGCTCCAGCGCTATTGATAATGGATACTACGGGAACCCGGGCAATGATTGTGGAGTTGCGTATCCTGGTCCAGAGGGCGCTCACGTCAGCCTGACCATTACGGGCGGATCTTTCTCAGGCGGTATGAACACGGTCAAGAACGACGATTTCGGAATCCTGTCGATTAGCGGCGGATCGTTCTCCAACACTGTTGGCCCTGTCATGCTCAACTGGAACAAGGCAGACATCTCTGGCGGAACCTTCACGTCGAGTGCACCTAATTTGCTTGCTAACGGGTATCTGAGCGAGAGGGCGGATGCCGGTAAGCTGACCATCACGGGAGGCACCTTCGTTGCAAACGAGCACGGCGCGCTCTTTACCTATCCCGAAGGCGCATCTGAGGGCGGTGCGATTGTCATTTCCGGCGGCTCTTTTGAGGGCAAGCTTGTGATTGATGGCGAGCAGGAGAACTACCCCAACCTTCCTGAGATTACAGGCGGCACCTTTACCGATGACGTGTCCGAGTACGTCCCTGAGGACTATGAGCTGAACGAGGACGGCACTGTCACTGAGCTTCCCGATATCGCCAAGATTGGCGACACCTCGTACAAGTCTCTCGAGGCAGCCGTCGCAGCCGCTACCGACGGTGATGTCATTGAGCTGGTTGCCGACGCCACTGTCGGCGAGAGCATGACGCTCGCGGCTAACAATGTCACTATCAAGGGCAACGGTCACACCGTCACTGCCGTTACTGAGGGGTTTGTCACCAACGACGCCAATGGTGGTGCCGGCAACAGGGCCCTTCTCACCGTCACTGGCAACGGCTGCGCGGTCGAGAACGTCAAGATGGTTGGCAATGCGAGCACCTCGCACCTCATTAACCTTTACTCGAGTGCTTCGGACAAGGTTCACGACTTCACTGTCAAGGACGTCTCGCTCAACCACAGCGGCTCCTCCACGGGCGCTGCCATGGTCGTGGCTCACTGCGCGGTAACGGCCGAGGGATCACTTGAGGTCATCGTTGGCTCCAACTCTTGGGGTGGCGTCAACCTCGACAACAAGTACGGCGATACCAGCTTCAACTTTGCCGAGAACTCCAGCCTGACGTATACGGACGCCAGCAACAAGGACCTCCCCTTCGGCTACACGGACATTAACCCCGCCGTCGATGCTGATGCGACCTTTACCTCTGACAGCCAGAACGTTGGCGTCGAGGAGGGAGTCCACTCTCACAACTCTGACAAGATCGTGGGCTATATTGCCCCCACAACCAAGTCAGAGGGCTACTCTGGAGACGTCGTTTGCTCGATCTGCGACAAGGTCATGATTGAGGGCGAGGTCATCCCCAGGCTCCAGCCCGGCGAGATTGTGATGTTCCGTCTGTACAACCCCAACAGCGGCGAGCACTTCTACACCGCGAGCGAGTACGAGCGCGACTCCGTCGTCAAGGCTGGCTGGGACTACGAGGGCGTTGGCTGGATTGCCCCTGATGAGGGCGACCCGGTCTATCGCCTGTATAACCCCAACGCCGGCGACCACCACTACACCACGAGTGCCTTCGAGCGCGACAGCCTCGTGCGCGCTGGCTGGGACTACGAGGGCATCGGCTGGTACTCCGCCGACAAGGAGAACGGTGTGCCGCTGCTGCGCGAGTACAACCCGAACGCCGCGACCGGCACCCACAACTACACCGTCAGCCAGTTCGAGCACGACTACCTTGTGAGCATCGGCTGGAACGACGAGGGCATCGCTTGGTACGCGGTGAAGTAGCGCCAGCGATCTGACGAGCCTAAAACTAGGGGGGCGGCCCGAAATGATTCGGGACGCCCCCTTTTTGCGTGTCCGCCCTATCGGCTGACATGTCGCCGGGGGTACATTTATGATTTAGTATCAGGACGCGTGAACCGAGTTTCGATGCAAAGGGGATGGTTGTGAGCATATTCTCTCGATTTGTTCTGGGAGCCAAAAAGAGCGCGAGGGGGGGGGGTAGCGCTTCTTGCGCTTGGCCTCTCGCTGATTGTCGGCATTGTCGCGGCGCCGACGCTTGCCCTCGCGTACCAGAGTGAAACCTGCGGGGAATTTGTCGTCACGGTCGCCGAAGGAGGCTCGGCAGAGTACTCCTACGCGAACGGCGTGCTCACGATCACAGGCGGAACCCTTACCGTGAGCAACACGGATCCGAGCACGCCCACCAACGAGCGCATAGTCATTTCCGGTCATGTTGACGTGACCCTTGCTGGTGTGAACATCGGGCGATCCACGTCCGGATCGCCCGTGGAAGTTGATGACCACGCACGGACTGATGTCACCATTCGCCTGCAAGGCGAGAACACGCTTGTCTCGAGCGCCGCCGGCACGCCGGCGCTGCGAAAGAGCCGCGGGCAGACGGGCGGAAGCGATGTCAGCACGCTCACGATCACGAGCGCGGACGGAGACGGAAGCGCTGCCGGCTCACTGACTGCGCGGTCCACCGGCGAGCACTCAGCGGGCATCGGGGCCGGCGAAGACTATCACGGCGATGTTGCCAACATCACCATCGCTGGCGGCACCGTGGACGTCTCCGCAACGAGCGGAGCCTCGATTGGCTCGACGGGGGGCGGCTCGACGTGGGGCCTCGTTATCTCGGGCGGCGTCGTGACCGCGGCCGGAGGCGATGGGCTGGGCGCGAACACGCCCAACGGGGTCAGCAACTTTGAGATTACCGGCGGGTACGTGGTCACGAGCTCGTATCGGGGCAGCACGCCCACAGGCGGTCTCGTAAGCACCGATGGCGGCAAGAGCTTCACCGCGTGGGGAGATTGCCGGCTTCCGGAGTCACAGAGCCCCCTCAGTGCAGAGCGCCTGACCATAGAGCAGGGGGCCACGCTCACCATCCCTGAAAGCGCACGCATGACGGTGAGCAAAACGGTGATCAATAACGGAACGCTGGCCGGCGAGGGAGCCTTGGAGAGCACCGGCACGTTCTACAACAACGGCACGATTGCGGACGGTGTTGTCGAGGGCGACGTGACCGAGCAGCTCGTGACCATCGAGGGCGGGACCGCAAACGGCAGTGCCGACCCGCAGACCGTCAGCGCGGGGTCAACAGTGGCGCTCCATGCGAACGAGGTCGTCGGCATGGTGTTCACTGGATGGGAGGTCACCATGGGCCACGGGGTCGAGCTCGCTGACCCTGCCGCTGCTGAGACTACCTTCTCGATGCCCTCGGGGAGCTGCGTCACCATCCGTGCCACCTACGAGTACCTGTTCGGCACGATCGTGACGGAGACGGGCGAGGAGATTTCCGTCACGGGCGAGAATCCGAACGCTCTTTACGCGTCGATTCGGGATTCCGGCTGGCAGAACTATCCCAACAGCACCTTCCGGCTCACCGCTTCCGATGAGACGGCGGAAGGCGTGAGCGACTACCTGTCGTTGCCCAGCGACCTCCCTGCTGGTGCGGCGGTCGATCTGAACGGCCGCACGATGAGCGGCAGCCGCTTTGACTCAGCCTATGCAGAGGAAGTGAGCCGGCTGTGTGTGCGCAACGGGACGCTAACGGCCACGTATGGGCTGAGCGTTCAAAACCTCCAGCTCACGCTTGAGTACGTGACCCTGTCTGCCGCAGGCTCTTGGGACGGCAGTCTGAACATCTATGTGGGTGGGAGCGCCTCATCCTTGATGTTTGGAGAGGGAACGAGCCTCTCAGACAATACGATCTCGGTCACAATCGGCGGGTATAGAGGAAGCGTGACCATTCCGTGCGCGCTGGCGCAGGATGAGCGTCTGAGCTTTGAGGGAGAGATCAACGTCAATCGCGTTCACTCCTGGACCGCCACGACGGGAGGCGCCGAGGCGTGCGCGTCATGCGGGTTGCGACGAGGATCGGCGGAACTCTCGCTGAGCCCGGCAGAGGGTCTCGTGTACGACGGCGAGAGTCTGACCGCAGCCGATGCAGGCGTCACGGCAACGTGCGACGGCGCGGACTGCTCAGGCGAGGTGGTGTTCTGCTGGCAGCGGGTGAACTCCGACGGCTCGCTCGGTCGCCTTGAGTCCGGTCTTCCGAGGGACGCGGGAACCTATCGGGTCACGGCAACGCTGTACGGCTCCTCGACGGACGACGTCGCGTATGAGACGCTCGCCGAGACGGTGACAGTGAACGTGGCTGCCAGACCTGTGACTGTGCGCTTTGACGGTTCTGTCACCGCGCAGGAGAAGGTCTACGACGGCACCTTGACTGCCGAGCTGTCCGACATCTCCTCCGGTGCGGCATTCCAGCTCGACGGGGTGCTCGATAGAGACCAGGGCTGGGTCTGGCTCAGCCTCGATGGCGTTCACGGTGAGTTTGCCGATGCCGGCGTGGGCACCGAGAAGAGCGTCGCCGTCCTTCTCGACAACCCGAGCCTCAGCTCCTCAAACTACGCCCTCTCGAGCAACGAGGTGCAGCTTGAGAGTGGTGTGACCGCGTCTATTACCCCGCGTCCCGTGGAGCTGGAGTGGCAAGGCGTCACTGGTCGCTTCTTTGGCGACGGCAGGGACGTGACGGCGCTTGTGAAGGGTGCGGTTGAGGGAGACGACGTTTTTGCACAAGTAAACAACGGGGGGCAGCACGAGGCGGGGACCTACACTGCGACCGCAGCGCTCGCTGGCTCTGACGCGGCGAACTACATCCTTGCCGAGGGCGCGCTGCAGAGCGTTGCGTACACGGTGGCACCCGCTGTTGTCACGCCCGACGGAACGCAGGCCTCGTCGCTCGACGACGCCGGCGTTGCCCAGACGTCCTTCGTGTTCGGCGAGAAGATCGTCGTTCGGGTAGTACCGGCCCTTGCGAGCTCTGAGCAGGGAGTACTCACCCGCGGGCTCGCGGAACCCGCTCCTGAGCAGATGGCGCTGTACTACGGGGACACGCAGATCTCCGACCCGGTGAGTGCTGCCTCGGACGGCTCGTACACCATGACGTACGACACGAGTGAGGGCATCGTTCCGGCAGGGGCTGAGTTTGAGACGCTCGTTGCGCGGCTGGTTGGCTCAGAGAACGTGAGCGGGTTTGAGGTGGCCGTTGAGGTGTCGGTCGCCAAGGCGCCTCAGGCCGCGCCCGAGGGCGTGGCTCCGACCAACGAGCTTACGGTCGGCGACGGAGGACAGCTCTCGGGGCTCCCCGCGGGAGGCGAGTGGCGCCCGGCGGGCGAGGGTGCCTGGCGTCCCGTGCCTGCGGGCGGCGTGGTGAGCGGGCTTCCGGCCGGGGACTACGAGGTTCGTCTCCCGGAGAGCGAGACGCACGCCGCCTCTGAATCGGCGAGGGTCACCATCAAGGACTTCTCGTCCACGCATGGCGGCATTACGTATCCTGCCGGGACGACAGATTCCGGTGACGGCCTGGCGACCCTACCCGACGGCGAGGGCATGGTCACGTTCCCCAATGGTGCCACGGTGGTTCTGCCCGGCGGGTCGACCGTCGACCCGGAGGCGCAGGTCGCCGCGACGCCCTCCGGCGTCGAGGTCACGCCGGATGGCGACGGCCTCTCTGTGAGGCTGCCGGGAGGGGCTGTGGTGAGCGCTGGCTCAGCTACGGTGGGACAGGATGGCTCCGTTGCGCTTCCTAACGGCGGGACGATCACCTACCAAGATGGGACGACCGGCCAGATTGGGCACGGAGAGACGGTTGCCCCCGATGTGAAGGCCCCGGAGCGGGGGCCGCAGCAGGGGGCCGGGTCGTCGGACGAGCCGACGTCGGGGTCTGAGGGCGAGCCAGAGCCAGAGCCGACGCCCGCGGAGGAAGGGCTCGCCGACACCGGTGACGCGGCTGCGTTCGTTCCGGTGCTCGCGAGCATCGCGACCGGCGCCTCCGCGCTTGGCACCGCGGTTGCCCTGCGACGTCGCAGCAAGTAGCGCTTCTCGCTAACGCGAGTCCCTTGGGGCGGTCCGGGGTTCCGGGCCGCCCCATCTTGTTGTGGCCCTCGGGGCGCAGGGGGTTCTCGGCGGCCGCGCTGGGGTAGAATTGGCCCCGAGAGCAGCACAGAGAGCGCCGTACGAGGAGGCCGCATGATCGATCGCTACACCCGTCCCGAGATGGGCCACATCTTCTCTCTGGAGAACAAGTACCGCATCTGGCAGGAGATTGAGGTCCTCGCCTGCGAGGCGCACGCCGAGATGGGCAAGATCGGCATAACGCGCGAGGAGGCGGCTTGGATCCGCGAGCACGCCGACTTCAACAAGGACGAGGTTGACGCCATTGAGGCCGTCACCAACCACGACGTCATCGCGTTTCTCACCAACATGGGTGAGTACATCGACCGCGACGTGCCGGAGGGCGAGCCCAAGCCGTCCCGCTGGGTCCACTTTGGCATGACGAGCTCCGACCTTGGGGACACCGCCCTCTGCTACCAGCTCGTTCAGGCAACCGACCTGCTCATCGAGGACTGCCGCAAGCTCGGCGAGATCTGCAAGCGCCGCGCCTTCGAGGAGCGTGACACGCTCTGCGTTGGCCGCACGCACGGCATTCACGCGGAGCCCATGACCTTTGGCATGAAGTTCGGCAGCTGGGCGTGGGAGCTCAAGCGTGACTACGACCGCCTCAAGGACGCCCGCGCCAACGTGGCCTTTGGTGCCATCTCCGGCGCGGTGGGAACCTACTCGAGCATCGACCCCTTCGTGGAGGAGTACGTCTGCGAGCACCTGGGCCTTGTTCATGACCCGCTCTCCACGCAGGTCATCTCGCGCGACCACCACGCCTACCTCGCTGGCGTTCTCGCGACCACTGCCGCCACCTGCGAGCGCATCGCCACCGAGATCCGCAACCTCCAAAAGACCGACACCCTCGAGGCGGAGGAGCCGTTCCGCAAGGGCCAGAAGGGCAGCTCGGCCATGCCGCACAAGCGCAACCCCATCACGGTGGAGAAGGTGTGCGGCCTCGCGCGCGTGGTGAAGGCCAACGCGCAGGTTGCCTTTGACAACGTTGCGCTGTGGCACGAGCGCGACATCTCGCACAGCTCCGCCGAGCGCGTGGCCCAGGCCGACAGCTTCATCGCGCTCGACCACATGTTCCAGTGCCTCACCCGCATCGTGGACGGGCTCATCCTCTATCCGGCGCAGATGCTCGCCAACCTCAACAAGACGCGCGGCCTGATCTTCTCGTCCAAGGTGCTGCTCGCCCTCGTTGAGACGGGAATCACGCGCGAGGAGGCCTACGCCATCGTGCAGGAGAACGCCATGGCCACGTGGCGCGAGGTCCAGCAGTGCGCCGGCGGCACCACCTTCCGCGAGAAGCTCGAGGCCGACCCGCGCTGCACCGTGAGCTCCGAGGAGCTTGACGCCATCTTTGACCCCCGCGCCTTCCTCACGCGCGCGGGCGTGGTCTTCGACCGCCTGGAGACCCTGAGCTTCGAGTAGCGCGAAATGATACGAAGGGACAGTCCCTTCGTATCATGAAAGGAGAAGAACGATGCACTTTGACTACACGCCGCGGGGCGTCTGCTCGCGAGCCATCCACATTGACCTCACTGACGACGGCCAGACCATCGAGCAGGTCTCCTTTGAGGGCGGCTGCAACGGCAACCTCAAGGCAGTGGGCAAGCTCGTTGCCGGTCACCAGGTTGACGAGATCGTGGGCATACTCTCGGGCAACACGTGCGGCCCCCGTCAGACCTCGTGCGCGGACCAGCTCGCCCGCGCCCTCACCGAGGCGTCGGCGACGGCCAGGGCGTAGCCCCATGCGCTTTCCGCGACTCACCAGACGGGGGTTCATCAAGACGGCTGCGCTCGGCTCTGCTGCCGCGGCGGCCGTGAGCGTGCTCTCGGGCTGCTCTCACGCAAGCGACGAGGAGGCCTCCGATCCCGTTGTGGTGGACGAGGACTCCGCCGAGGACATCCTCTCGACCTTCGAGGAGGTCGAGTGCCCGCTCGTGGTCGAGAACGCATGGGAGCTGCCCCTGGGCAACGTGCTCCATCCTGCCGACGGCACCTGGATCCCGGTGACGACCGCCGGCTCCTCTGCGACCCCCATGGTCAAGGCCTCAGTGCTCTCGCTCGCGTCAGGCCAGCTCGCAGAGGTCGTCTCGGCGCCGTTTCAGGAGGGCGCGACCAAGGTCATCTATGACGCGCGCTGCTCGGACTACGTGTACGCCTGGGTCGAGCTCGATCTCGCCACCCGCGACTGGGCCCTCTACGCCGCGCCCTTCTCGGCGGGGGCCCTCTCGGGCGACGTGCGCACCCTCTGGGAGGCCGACGCCAACTACGACCCGGCCCCCTTCGCGGTGAGCGAGCGGTCAGTCATCTGGCAGGTCCAGCCCTCAACCTCAGGCTCAAAGACCACCGAGAGCTCGCGCTGCTACCTCTGGCACTCTGAGGACTCCGAGGCGCAGGCCGTGGTCGAGTCCTCGGGGCGCTTTGCCACGTCGCCCACGATCTCGGGGGACGCCGTGGTCCTCACCCCCCGCGTCCGCGCCGACGAGGGCGTCTACTACGGCGTGACCGCCTACTCGCTCTCCGATGACCTCGCGACCAGGCTCGACCAGCTCGTCATGCCGCAGAGCGTCCGTCCGTTCCGGGCAACGCGCGTCGGGGACCGCTTTCTCGTCTCGGTTGAGGCGAGCTACGGCTCGGGAGGTCTTCTCGGCCAGATGGGAACCTACATCGGCACGGCGGACTCCGGCTTCTTCCGCCTCAACCGGGAGCCCTCGGAGGGCGGCTGCGGCAACGGTGACGTTATCGTGATTAAGGGCACAGCCTCGTACTTTGTGATTGACCTCGCAAACCGTCAGTACTCGACGCTGCTCGCGACGGACCGCTCCGTTGACTACGGCGAGTATCCCGCCCGCGCGGGCAACTGCGACCTCTTCGTCTCCTTCTCCACCGTCAAGGACGCCGACTCCGGCTACCCCGCTTCCGTCTCCGTACGCACCTTCCGCCTGTGAGAACGAATCGTCGAACGGCGTGTGGGGTACACTAGTGACACCTACGGGTCGGGTTTTCCGACAACGCAAAGAGCCACAGGGAGGCCAAAGATGGCTTCAGACGACAAGAAGATCCTGCTGGTCGAGGACGACAAGGCAATCCGCGACGCCGTCGCGGCATACCTCGAGCGCGAGAGCTACATCGTCCGCGGCGTCGGCGACGGCCAGAGCGCGGTCGAGGAGTTCGAGAAGCACTCCTTTGACCTCGTAATCCTTGACCTCATGCTCCCCAAGCTCTCGGGCGAGCGCGTCTGCCGCGCCATCCGCGAGACGTCGAACGTGCCGATCATCATGCTGACCGCCAAGGGCGAGGTCGAGGATCGCATCATTGGCCTTGAGCTCGGCGCCGATGACTACCTCATCAAGCCCTTCTCCCCGCGCGAGCTGGTGGCCCGCGTTCGCGCGCTGCTCCGCCGCGCCCACACCGAGTCCGAGCCCGCTCTCGAGACCCTCGACTTCGGCGACCTCGTGATCGACATCTCCGGCCACAAGGTCCTCGTTGAGGGCAAGGAGGTCGACCTCACTGCCTCTGAGTTCAAGCTGCTGACCACGCTCGCGCGCTACCCCGGTCGCGTCTACACGCGCATGGAGCTTGTCGAGAAGGTCCTGGGCTACGACTTCGAGGGCTACGAGCGCACCATCGACTCCCACGTCAAGAACCTGCGTGCCAAGCTCGGCGACGATCCGCGCAACCCGCGCTGGCTCTACACCGTGCACGGGGTTGGCTACCGCTTCGAGGCGCCCGAGAAGGCGACCGACGCCTCCGGCAAGTAGGCGGCGCTGCCCATGTCTGCCCGCTTCGTGCTCGGCGACAAGGACCGTCTCGACGACACGGGCTCATCGCGGTCCGCGTCGTCCACAAACTCCTGGAACACCATACGGCCGCACCCCAAGGGCGGCCGCCCCTATGCGACGAGCCTGACGTTCGCCTTTGCCCTCACGGCCGTGATGACGGCGCTCGTGCTCGCCGTGGTTCTCGCCGTGGTCTGGGAGGGTCAGTTCCGCTCGTACACGCGCAAGAACATGCAGGACATCGCCGACTCCACGGCCGCCACGATCTCTGACGCCTACGCGGCGAAGGGAGAGCTCGACGAGGGCGTGGCGAGCGCGGCCGAGGCGGCGTCGGCGCTCTCATCGGACATCGTGGTGCAGGTCACGTCTGCCGACGGCACGGTCCTCTACGACGACACCTGGGCAACGTCCTCCACTTCCGGCATGGGCCGCACCGAGGCGCCCCGCGTCCCCGCGGCGGTGCCCGCCACCGAGGACGCCACGGTGAGCGCGGACATCTGCGACCCCGAGGGCAACGTCGTGGGCACGGTCCGCCTTTGGGCGCTCGGCTCGGACGCCCTGCTCACCAAGAGCGACGCCACGTTCCGCTCCAACTCCTACGGCGCCATCGTCACCGCGGCCGCCATCGCCTCCGTGCTCGCCTGCGTGATCGGCTACTTTGTCTCGCGCTCGATCGCGCGGCCGATTCAGCGGATCACCTCGACGGCCAAGCAGATCAGGAACGGCGACCTCACCGCGCGCTCCGGGGTCACGGGGCCCGACGAGGTCGGCCAGCTCGGCGAGACGTTCGATGACATGGCCGGCACGATCGAGCGAGACCTCAAGCTCGAGCACCGCCTCACGGGCGACGTCGCCCACGAGCTGCGCACGCCCCTCATGGCAATGCAGGCCACGGTCGAGGCCATGCAGGACGGCGTCCTGCCCGCGGACGACGAGCACTTCGAGGTGGTCGCTACCGAGGTGCGCCGGCTCTCCCGCCTGATTGACGCCATGCTCAAGCTCTCGCGCCTCGAGAACGGCACGACGGAGCTCAAGATCGAGCGCACCGACCTCGTCTACCTGGTGAGGAGCCTCGTCTCCTCACAGCACCAGCTCTTCCACGAGCGGGGCATCCACCTGCGCTTCGTTGACGAGACGCCCCATGGCGAGCTCTATGCCGACGTTGACCCCGACCTCCTGCGAGAGGCGATCGTCAACCTCATGAGCAACGCCATGCGCTACACCAACGCTGACGGCTGGGTGAAGGTGTCGCTCAGGCAGGACCGCTCCGACGTGCTCGTTGCCGTGCAGGACACCGGTATCGGCATCGCCAAGGAGGACATCCCCCAGACCTTTGCGCGCTTCTGGCGCTCCGACGTGAGCCGCGAGCGCGTCTCGGGCGGTCTGGGCGTGGGCCTGGCCATTACCAAGGAGATCATCGACCGCCACAACGGCACGATCCTCGTTGAGTCCGAGCTCGGTCGCGGAACCACCTTTACGCTGCGGGTGCCGCAGCGCCACCCGCGCAGGCAGCGCGACAAGGCCTAACGGGCTGACAGGGGGGACGGGGGGATCTGTCAAGTCAAGACTTGACAGATCCCCCCGTCCCCCCTGTC